>NZ_VJYB01000001.1 GCF_030400225.1 Lactobacillus sp. UCMA15818
TTGTTTTTGAAGGTGCTGGCTGCAACCAGTGCTTTTTTTATTTTCAATTATACCAAAAGAGCTACACTAGAAAAATTATTATTTTTTCTAATGTGGCTCTTTTACTTAGGACTTATGGCACAGCCCCCATTTTCTGTCAATTTATGCAAAAACTAAGATAATCAGATGAATATATCATTACAAGATTATGTTAAAGTAAAAGTACTTATAGTAAAGTTTTCTGAATAAAGTTTCTTTTTTTAAAAAAATTTTAAAAAGAAGGTTAAAAATGACAATCACAACTGTATTTATTGATAGAGACGGAACTGTTGGTGGAGATGGACATTTTAAGATGATTGAAGATTTTAAACCTTATACTGGTTTTGATGAAGCAATTAGAAAATTAAAAAAATCAAAAATTGCTGTCTATTGTTTAACAAATCAAACACATATTAATTCCGGTGATATAGATTATGAGAAATTTAAAAAATCAATGGTGGAGCTTGGATTTGATGACGTTTTTGTTTGTCCTCATATTGAATTTGAAAACTGTGAATGTCGTAAACCTAAGAGTGGTTTGATTACGCAAGCTCATAAAAAATATAATTTTTCCAATGAATCAGCGATAATTATTGGAGATAGTTATAAATCTGATATGCAATTAGCTACGAAAGAAAATATCTTAGGTATTCACGTAGCAACGGGAAGAAAGGAAGTTCGAAATGATTATCACTTAGATAATATAATTGAAACAAAGGATGTAGCTTCAGCTTGCACTTGGATAGTAAGAAACAATTGTTAGTTATTTGGTAACACAAAATAATTGAAATATTTTTGACCGTTATCTCCTATTAGCAGATTATGACTCTGAATGAAGTCGAAATCTTAAAACACTTTGTATCTTTCAATGCTTTTAGAAATAATTTCGGAATAGATATTGTTGCAAGTAAAGATTTTGACTAATGGTTCTATGATTATTTTAATAACTCTAAAACAATCCGTGATTTCTCAAAATTACTGCGTAAAGCTAATCTTAAAATTAAAAAGTTGCTATTTTCTATTATTGTTCAAGTCTCATAAATAACAGTTTTCATTTTATTTTTTTACTTTCTGGACGCTTAAGAATAATGATAATAATCTATCGAACATACGTTTTGTGTAAAGCTAGAATTTTATTTTGTTAGTATATTAATTATTTCATGCTTAAGTATGTACCTCTTATGTTCATGAATTTGCTTCTTATCTGCAATCCCGGTAATTCTCTTTAGACATTTGCTACACTTCAGGTAAGCAAAAATAGGAGTGTGAAGATGATGAAAATGATTACAAGTAATTTGACTAAAAAGTATGGTCAAAAAGCGGCAGTTAATAACCTTAGTATAGAAGTTCCTGCACGTTCACTAGTCGCATTTTTGGGACATAATGGTGCTGGAAAGTCGACAACAATCTCAATGTTGATTGGGATCTTGCAACCAACTTCAGGAAGAATTGAATATTTTGATGATAACGGTCAAAGAAGGAAACCTAAGATAGGCGTTGTTTTTCAAAACAGCATTCTTGATGAAGAATTAACCGTTAATGAAAATCTGACTTTACGTGCGAAAATGCAGGATAAAGAATCAGTTAAAAATATCGATAAGTTTTCTAAGCTGCTGGGCTTGACGAGTTTTATTAATGAGCGTTACGGAAACTTGTCGGGAGGTCAGAGAAGAAGAGTCGATATTGCACGAGCATTATTGAATAATCCAGATTTCTTATTTTTAGATGAACCGACAACTGGATTAGATATTCAAACAAGATCTGCAATCTGGCAATTATTGAGTGACTTACGAGAAAAACAAGAACTAACAATTTTTTTAACGACTCATTATTTAGAAGAGGCTGAGGACGCTAGTCTTGTTTATATAGTTAATCATGGCAAAGTAATTGCAAAAGGTTCCGCGCAGGTAATTATTGCTGAAAATACTGCAAATTATTTGGAAATCGAAACAAATGAAGACATTACTTTATCCATTGATTTCCAAGAATTAGGGCCAAATCTGTATCGTATGATTGATATTTCTGTGCAAGATGCAATTGATTTCTTGCATGCCCATCAAAAATCAATTAATCATTTTGAGTACCATAAGGGGACACTTAATGATGCATTCATGAATTTAACTGGAAAGGAGTTGCAGTAAGATGCTATCACTTATTCAAAGAAACTTAAAATTATTTTTCCGCAATCGTGCTGGAGTTTTTTTCTCACTTTTGGGAGCATTAATTTCATTCGTGCTGTTTGTTATATTCTTGAAGGCAAACATGCTTGATTCATGGAAACAACTGCAACATCCTGCAAGAATGCTCGATCTTTGGGTAATCGGAGGCACATTAGCTGTGACAGGAATTACAACAACACTAAGTGCGTTATCCAGAATGTCATCTGATGCAGAACGTCATGTGTATGAAGACTTAATTCTGACGGGTTTGAGTCGCCTGAAAATTCAGATTAGTTATATTTTATCTGCAACAATTATTGGAACTGTACTTCAAGGGTTACTCTACCTTGTAATGATTTTTTATTTCAACAAAATTGATGGGACTCAAATTCAATGGTCAATCAGTCTGCAACTATTTATTGTTTCACTTCTATCTTCATTTTCAGCCGCATTGCTTAATTTTGTACTAGTCTTTTTCATGCGTAGTGTTGATACAGTTGGTAAATTTTCATCAATTGTTGGCGCAATGTCAGGATTTTTGGTGGGGACATATATTCCTGTAGGTGTATTGCCAGAATTCGCACAAAATCTTGTGAAATTAACACCTGGTGCTTATGTTGCATCTATCTATCGCCAGCTGTTAATGCATGATATACTTAAAAATGTTAATATGAATATCTTAGATAACTTAAAGAAAGAGTTGGGTGTTGGAATTACTTTGAATGATCATCTGACATCACTTAGTCAGAATATAGCAATCGTTATTGGTGTTATCATTGGGCTGTTAGCAGTGATTGTTATTATTAACACTTACTATCAAAGAAAACGAAGATTTAGTATGGAGTGACTTTATATGAGGGTTCGATTTGAACAAGATAATACACTGCGAGACGAAATTGATGTTGTTGTAAAAGCAAGCAGACAAAATAATGAAACAAGAACATTGATGGAGTATATTAAACGAGCCAATCAAGAATCAAGCAAAATAGTACCAGTTAAAACAGCTGACCGCATCATAATTGTTAAGATTGAAGATATTATTTTGGTTGATGTACAAAAAGATACATTAACAATTGAAACAATTACAGATCAGTATGTTTTACAAGAAAGGCTGTATAAGTTCATGCAAAAGCTTCATGGAGGACCATTTGTTCAAGTGTCAAAACATGCAGTGATTAACATTGATTATTTGATTGCGCTTGAAGACAGTTTTGCGGGGGCTATGACTGCACGATTAGAGAAGAATTTGCGTACAAATGTCAGTCGTAAATTTTTGGTGGAGCTTGAGAGACATCTGGGATTATGAGGATAAGAGGTGGTGTGTATGCTAAAAAGATTTAAGGATTTATTGAATTCTTTTTTAATTGGAGTGGGTTTTGGTGCAACGGTCTATCTTTTATTTATCGCTTTTGGCGTGGAACCCAAGGCTACAACCTTTAATGTTTTGAGTGTCTTAGTGATAAGCGGTCTGATTGGAATACTATCTTTGATTTTTGATGTGGTTGAATGGCCATATCTGGTAACATTATTTGTTCACTTTCTAGGTACCTTTAGCTTGGTAATGCTGATGATTTGGATAAATGAATGGCCAATTTGGCAATCATTTATCAGCTTTTTCTTAAATTTTGTCGGAATCTATTTAATTATTTGGTTTATAGTGAAATTAAAGTTATCCGTGAGTGTGAATAGTGTTAATCAAAGATTGCGGGAACGTAATGGGAGGCACAAATAGCGTTGACTAACTGAAAATTAATATTAAATTAATATTAATTAGACACATTTATAGAAAATAGTTAGAATAAGAAGTAATCTAAAATTCAAATGAGTGTAGAAAATGATTAAGAAAAGTGTACAACTATATATTAACTTTAGCTTCATCCTAATGATCATTGTTATTTGCAGAGAAATCAGTTTGCCCGCAATTTTAGGAGTATTTACTACCAATCGACATGTTGCTTTATTGAGTGATTTTGGTGCTCCAGGGATGCCTACTAGAAATCTTTTTAAGCACTGGGAATTTATTGATGGGATATTATTTGTCTTGGGTATTCCTTTTTATTATCAATATTTAAAGCCTATTAGTAATAAATACGCTAAATTATTTGCGGTTCTTGTAATTATTTATGGCATCGGTGATTGCCTTTTCTCTGCGTTGTTTGACTATTCTGGAAGTTATTTTGCAAATTGGCATAGTGGATTGCATGCCTTTGGTTCACTAGTTGGTTGCAGTGCATTATTTATTGCTAATTGTTTACTAATTTTACTATTGCTATTTGATAACCAATTGCACTTTGTAAAATTGTTTGTTGGGACTCAGTTAATTAGTATGGTGGCATGTATTTTCTGCCTGTTCTTAGAGTCTTACCCTCTAGTGGCAAGTTCTTTACAAATAATCGGGTTAGACGGGCTGTACATACCATTGTTGGTTTTAGGGTTATCGGCTGGGATCAAAAATCTAAGACTATGCGTTCTTATAGACTAATTTTTCAAACTAAACTGAATTGCAAATTCATCGAAAGATATCGATGAATTTGTAATTTAGTTTTTTTATTAAAATCTAATAGAAAAGAGATGAAATGAAAAGCTAAATCAAAGATTAAATTCTGAGTTGGTTTTTGAATAATTTTCTTCAGACGTTACATATGCAAATGTAGCAGTTAAAACAATATTATAGGAGGCTTCAACTAAATGTTGATCAATGGCTGAACTAATGATTGCTAGCAATAAAAAGGCCAGCAGGCCATATGAATTCAACTTGTATAGCTTGTTCAATAAGTAAAAAGTAAGTAGTAAGACAAAAAAAGATAGCAAAGCTCCCGAAATTACTAAGAGACGAATGTATGAGGAATCGACGTAAAAATAATTTGCGGGTGGTTGTGGCTGAATAGTTCCATTACTAATTTCAATTAGATGTTTACCAAATAATGAGACACCATGTTGCTTTAGTGCAATGAAACCAAAAAACAAGCGGTTTGACAATAGGTGATTTAATGTCTGGGACCAAGCCCAATATGGATTGTATGTGTAAGCTAATAGAATATTAATAGAGATATAAAGACTCACAAAAATTGCGATCCCACGAAATTTAATTGTATCAATCAGATATTTGAACCATTCATTTTTAAGGCCAATTAACCAAAGTAACAGCAGCAACACAAAGTCCAGTCGGGCATTCGTAAGTACAAAAACGATCCCAATTAAGCCTAAGCTAAGTAGGTGTTCAACTAACTTAAGCTGTAGTTTGCGCCATGCGTAGTAAGCAGTCAGCAAATAGAAAATACGGGCAGCAAAATCAGTAGGTGTTAAAAAGCCTAATGATAAGCGTAAAACGTATTTATTATCAAGTCGTGTAATGATTTGTTCAGGAATAATTTTAAAAATGCAAGCTGTGATGATTATAAATACGCAGAAAACTTCAATTCCAAGATAAGTTTTAAGAATTTTTTCAAAATCAACGTCATATGCACCAATTATAAAAAAGGAATAATAAAAAATGTTGGAATCATGTGAGATTCTTGTTGTTAGATAGAAAACAATTAAGATACCTAGAGTAATTAATTTATTTTTAAATTCCAAATCATCCAGTATAAAGAATTTAAAGCCAACAACTAACGCTATGATTTTTGTTAATAAAAAAATCTGATTCATAGTTACTATTTTGGGTACAAAGTAACTAAGCTGAATCGTCATTAGAAATAAAAAAAGTGCTAGACAAACTATATATATATTACTGCGTTGTTGTTTTAAATGATAAAAAGTCGACACAGTTTCTCCCCCGATTCGAAAACAATATAAGTCTCTTACTATTGTACTCTAAATTATTAAGACTTTCATTTTTTCAATATTAAATTAATCACCAAATTGTTGATTTAAAGATTTAAAAATCAAAATAGGGTCTTGATTAAACATAGAAGAGAGCTAATCCTAAAATTTTATTTTTGGACCCGGCTCATAGATTTAATTCAAGTTGATTAGAAATAATGAAAAAGGTGATTAAAGACCATTGACAAATTTTTTTCTCTTCATATCTGTAACTAACCAAAATATAATGATTAAGATGGCTGTTAAAGCTGTTATAAAAATTCCTAATCTTAAATAAGGGGTTTTATAAACCATAGAAATTTTATTGTTACCTGCTTTGATGGGTAATTTCACAAAAGTACCAGCAAAAACTTGAGGATTAACAATTCTACCATTCAGCTTAATTGTCCAACCACGTTCTGCCGAGATTGTAGAATAAAGATAAGCTCTTTTTTTAGAGTATACTGTTCCCTGAATATTTCCATTTTTAATGGATAGTTTCTGTGATTCTTGTCGTATTTCTTTAGTAACTTTCTTCAATTTTGGGAGATTTAATGAATAAAACTGCTGTGTCTTAATAGCATTTCGTTGAAGATTTGTATTAATTATTACCTGTTGCTGTTGAGTTTGAGTTGGAATATAAAAAAGAGAAGGTGACAGCCATTTAGCGTAACCAGTGGAGTAAACATTATTGACGTTTATCTGACTGCTATTATTGGACTGATTCCAAATTATATTGCCATAAAGTTGCATATTTCTTTTATATTTTGAATTCAAAACATATTTAACCGTACTATCAGGGTTTGTATGGATTGTATATTGTACAGGTTCATAGAGATTAAGTCTTTTGCCAATTAATTCAGTGTAGAAATTGCTAGTATAGTCAAATGAATTCCAGGTATTTAGATTAGCAGTTACATTCCTAGTATTGATAAATGCAAGTGGGAGATAGTACGGATTTTTATAAACCGTTTTACCGTTGATTTTTTTCAAAGAATGAACTTTTTGTAAACCATTAATCTTATAGTTTGAAAGAATATATTTTACACCGAGCAATGAATCAGATGCGACAACTGGAGAATTGACAATACTCATCCGTTCTAACTCAGTCCGATGGCCTAATAGATTTAATAATGCAAGCTGTTTTGGATTCATATTGGATACATAACCGGCTAAAGACCAATAATTGAACGCTAATGACTCATTATAGTTTGCGGTTAGGTTATCTGTTGCTTTCTGTCGATTAGTTGTCTGCAAGATTCGATAATTTGAAGGATCATATTTTTTTAACATATCAATTTGTTTTTGTTGATTAGAGACATAGCTTTTATAAGTTGAAATATCAGTATTTGTGGAAACTGACCATAAAAGTTTTGCATTTAATCCTAGTTCAAAAAGAACAGAACAAACCAGAACAACTGTGCCTAATCGTTTTAATTGCGTATTTTTTAAAGAAGTACTAAGTAGGAGTAGCGACGTTGTTAAAATGGCCATTGTCAAAGTGGCTATCAATTGTTGCACCGTGATATAGCTTCTGAATTGGTAAAGTAATATGGTTGTTGCTGCGAACGAGATACAACCCTTGATAATATCAATACGATCCTTTTTATCAAAATGAAGATTTGAAAAATATTCAGCAGCTACAAATATTAAAAAGAAGCTTGCCACATAGCTGTAGCGATACCAATAACTATCTACTTGTTTCATCAGCGAGAACAATAGTGAGAGAGGGACCCAATAAATAATGGCTAACACAACAATTGTCATTGTCAATATCAGTATTTTTTTTTGAGTACTAACTCTGTGAGATAAAATAGACGTAAAGATGGCAACAATGGGCAGACTACCACTATAAAGTGCAACTCCATCTGGAGAACTTGCAGTCCCAATTGAATATTTTTCAATAGTTGTTAAAAAACTACCATTGAATGCATTTCGTAGTAAACTCCAATCAAAAGCTCCTCGTGCACCAGTCTTGAGAGCATAAATTGTAGGTAAAAGAAGACATGCACTTAACAGCAAACCAAGAAACGCCCAGATGATAAAAATGCATATTTTCTTGCAAAAAGATCTTAATTGTTGTCTAAAAGAAGCGTGTTCTGGAGAAAGTGCAATTTCAAATAATAACCAGAAACAGGAAAAAAGGCCATTAATTATTCCCGTATACCAATTGAATATTAAAGATAGTCCCAACGAAATAGCAAGAGTATAAGAAGCTTTACCCTGAGATACTTGCCAAACACCTAACAAAACAAGTGGAAGCATGTATACTCCATCAAGCCACATGATATTGCAACTTTGTCCAATATTATATTGCATGAATCCATAGCAAAGAGAAAATATTATAATTAAAATTGTTTTTAACTTATTTTCGAAACGAATTCTTAGATAATAGCTAAATGTTAATATTGAAAGTCCTAGCTTAATTGCGACTGCTAAATCATAAAAACTATTTAATGAACTTTTATTAAAGAAAACGACTAATAAATTAATTGGTGAAGAAAGATAATAACTAAACAAAATGATGTTGCTACTACCTAACGAGTTACTAAATGAATAATTTAAACTGCTTTTTCCAGATAAGATATCTTTCAAATATGAAAAAAAGTCTAAATATTGGATGTTCGCATCTGCTACGGCTAAGCTTTTATTTCCAAATGGTGCAATTCTCAAAATAATAAAAAAGGAAAATATTACTATTATTCCAGCAATGCCTAAAATGAAACTTTGTAAAATAGGGTGTAATGATTTTTTTTGCATATTTATTCAACTCCTACATGTAATAATCCTTATAGAGTTTATCATGTTGAGAGAAAATGTAAAAGTTTAAGAACAGGTAAACAAGTTTTAAAATAAAAAAGTTGTAGCATGGTTTTACTTAGCTGATGTGAACCCTTAAAGTTGGACAAATATATTAAGCTGCTTTTTACGGTGAGTTCCTGGTGCTTTACTGGTGACTTACCATTCAGTTTTGTGAGCTTTCCCAATGATAAATAGTTATTTTTAATAAAATTTTAAATTTAATTTTCTGACTCAACCGCATAATGAGATTAGTCATTTCTTTGTGCATCTTTATGTTAAAATGTTCATTGGTGTGTTTTGGAAATCAACCATTACATTCACTAAAATAAACAGAAATTGCAATTAAAATTTCTGTCAATATTGTTGGAGGTTGAAATGAATTTTCTGTTTTTAATTACTGGTTTGCTTTTTGTATTTTTAGTTAGTTGGGTCGCAAGTGGTGACCGAAAGAATGTAAAGTACAAAAAAATAGCGGTTTTGTTTTCATTGCAAATTATAATTTCTTTTCTATCACTACACACTGCAGGTGGTATTAAAATTTTATCTGAAGTTTCAGCATTTTTTAATTGGTTAATGACGCAAGCTGCTGGTGGAGTTGATTTTGTCTTTGGAGGAGTAGTGGTTAAGTCTGGTAGTAGTGTTTTCTTCTTAAATGTTTTAATGCCAATCGTCTTTATTTCTGCTTTGATTGGAATTCTTAATTATATCAAGGTGCTGCCTTTTATAATTAAGTGGTCGGGCTGGGCACTTAACAAGATTACACATGTTGGCGAATTGGAGAGTTATTTTGCTGTTTCAACAGCGATTTTAGGACAACCCGAAGTCTACTTGACTATTAAAGAACAAATTCCCAAACTTAACTCAAAGAGGCTTTATACAATTTGTGCTTCTGCAATGAGTGCAGTATCTGCATCGTTAATTGCTTCTTATATGAAGATGGTTCCTGGAAAATTTGTTGTGGTTGCAGTTTTCTTGAATATTTTATCAGCATTAATTGTTTCCTGTATCATAAATCCATACGATGCTGATGAAGATGAGACAATCAAAATTGCTTCAGTTAATGACCAGCCGTTCTTTGAAGTTTTGAGTACTTATATTACTGATGGCTTTAAGCTGGCAGTCACGGTTGGAGCAATGCTGATAGGATTTGTAGCTTTGATTACTTTTTTAAATAATTCATTCTTAGCCATAATTCATATTTCGTTTACCACTATCTTGGGATATATCTTCTCGCCAATTGCATGGCTAATGGGCGTTCCGAATAGGGATGTTATCAAAGTTGGTAGTCTAATGGCGACTAAGTTATTAACTAATGAATTTGTTGCGATGGGTGATTTGCAAGGGATGACCGCACACTTATCAACTAAGGCAGATGCCATTATTTCTTCATATCTGGTTTCTTTTGCTAACTTTGGGACTATTGGGATTGCAACCGGTTCGATTAAAGCTATCAGTCAAAAGCAGGGCAGCTACGTTGCAAAGTTCTCATTGAAACTTTTGTTAGGAGCGACTCTTGCTTCAATTCTGACAGGAACAATTGTCGGTTTGTATTATTAAAAACACAGATATTTTGAGCTTTATATTGAAGGAGGGTGGGTTAAAATTAAATTTTAATCTGACCTCCTTCCTACATTTGTTACGCTTAATCAAATCTTAATTTTGATTATCCCTTAAAAGGAGTTCGTTATGAAGAGCACTAGAGTTATAATTAAGCAGTGTTGATTTTTAAACAACTTAGTAAAGAAGGTATATGATGAATAGACGTCGCACTAACTTTTTATTCAAGATTGATAACATCGTGGCACGCCAGCATTGTCTGCTGATAATACGTGAAGCTGTAACAGTTTTGTTTCCATTTGTTTTAGTGGGCTTATATGTTGAACTGTTAAGTGATGCCATTTTTCATAAACATGGATTTTTGAATAATATCTACCATATCAGTCAATGGTTTCCAGGTTTTAGAATATTTTCCAGATACTTTACAATATTGGATTTGAGTATAAATGGTGTAATTTCCATTGCATTAACATTTTTAGTAGCTAAAATAACTGTGCGAAAATCTTCTGATAATCAATTGGCTGCCGGTCTGACTGCAGCTTTTTCCTTTATGATGGTGAACTTTAATCGAAGTATTTTGGGACATACACAACACTACTATGGGGCCAGTCGTTTTCTGGAAGGAAACCTAGGCTATAGTGGAGCCTTTATTGCCATAATTGTCGGTTTAACAACTGGATGGATCTTCAATCGATTTGCGGCAATGAATAAACATAGACGTGGACTTATTGAACAAAGGGCCACACTGACAATCCAAACACAAAAGTCGATTATGCCAATTCTGATAACTTTTGTTTTTTTTGGTCTGCTTAGCTGTATTGTAAGTTTACTGGTCAAAATTGGGGCTAATGGCTTGTTATCCAGTCCCTTACAGTTTTCATTTACGGGATACAGTTGGATTCTAGGCTCTGCTATTTTATCGATAATTATAAATAATTGTCTTTGGCTATTGGGATTAATTGGCTATTTTGATTTTAATAATGCTAGTTCTAGCAGTATGGTGCAGAATTTAGAGTATGCAATTCAGCATGGATCTTCTTGGGGTGCACCAAATCAGATGTCGATTCACACTTTAGTTGACAGCTTTGCTAATATTGGTGGTCCTGGAATGGCACTGTCACTTTTGATCGTAATAGTCTGGCGTTCACGTAATAAAGACTTACTAACAATCGGGAAGACTGGTCTTTTTCCAAGTATTTTCAATATTAATCAATCACTTTTTATGGGAACTGCACTATTGTATAATCCATTGTTAATTATTCCTTTTCTATGTACACCGGCAGTTAGTGTGCTGATTACTTGGATTGCACTAAAACTTAATTTTATGCCGCCCTCAGTATATCCGGTTAGTGAAACAACTCCTGGATTTTTGGCTGGATGGCTTGGTACAGGGGGAACATGGCAAGCATTTTTGATTAGCATACTGAATCTCATGGTTGCAATTGTACTTTATCTACCGTTTGTTTTATTACATGACCACTTTGAAGGTGTACGCAAGGAAGGAGCAGATGATGAAAACTAAGTGGTTTTTTGGAGGACTTGCTATACTGGTGTTGCTAGCAATATGTATTCCGGCGTATAACTGGAATCACAGTAATATTGCACGCTTAAGAAATTCTGGTAAAACTCAGATGGCACCGATTATAATGGTTCCGGGGTCGAGTGCAACTAAAAATCGTTTTGATAGCTTGATAACTGAGTTGGGCCATGAAGCTCCGCAAGATCATAGCGTATTGAAGCTGGTTGTTAAAAAGGATGGTAGAATCACTACTACTGGTACAATCCGTCGTAATGATAACCAACCTTTTATTGTTGTCAGCTTTGAGAATAATAAAGACGGTAAAGTCAACATTGATAAACAAGCAGTTTGGTTAAGTGCTGCTTTTAAGCAATTGGTACAGACCTATCATTTTAATCATTTTTCAGCTCTTGGCCATTCTAATGGTGGGTTGATACTAACTTTATTCCTTGAAAAATATCTCAAGAAAACACCATCTGTCAGAGTTGATAAGTTAATGACAATTGCTAGCCCTTATAATATGGAAGAGAAGAGTACTACGTATAAAACGTCGATGTTTAAAGAATTGTATGCTTATCGTGCTGGATTACCAGCGTCTTTAGTCATGTATTCGATTGCTGGAACTGAAAATTATAATAGTGATGGAACCGTTCCATATAACAGTGTTAACTTTGCTAAGTATATTTTTCAAGACGAAATCAAGAATTTTACTGAAATCACTGTTACTGGCGCAAACACTGCACATTCGGATTTACCGCAAAATAGACAGATTGTATCGTTGATTGGACAATATATTTTAAGAGAAAGTTTTCCAAGAAAACAGGATAAAACACAGGGAGAATAGGCAAGTTTATTATAGAAGGGAGAAATATGATGTATAAAGTAGATTTTAAAAATATTCAAATAAAGGGTTTGGAAAATTCACCTGTTGCTGCTTCGTTGGCTGGGCTTCGTGCTAATGAAGCTCGTTACTTTTGGAATAAGTACAAATTCGAATATATTGCATATCCAGCAAATGAAAAGACAAAAGAAATTGAATGGTTAAATAAAATTTTAAAAGAAGAAAGAAACTTAGAATTTAATTCACCTATTTTAGAAGTCGCAGTTTATGAAAATGATAATATATATTGGCCGGATTTCATTTATCAAAACGGAATGATTATCAATGTGCTTTATGAGAAACAAGGGACTAAACCTAAGAGAGCAGTTGGATTAAAGTTGTGTGAAGATATGGAAGTCCCAGTTGAATTACAAGGTAAATTCAACTTTGCGCACCAACGTTCAAAGCTGGCAGGTTCAATTAGGGGGAGTTATTTCAAATTGAAGAAAGAATGGCTATAAATTATTTTTTAGCTTAATTATGTATGAGCATAGTAGCTACTTAGTTTGTTAATCTGACTGTAAATCTAAAAAATGAATTACTTAGGTGGTGAAAGTGTGGATACCACAGAAGAACTACTCACGCTTCTAAAACATGGATACAAAAAAATATTAAAAAATAATTTAGTTGGTATATATATCCACGGATCATTTGTTCTGGGTTCTTATAATGAAGCAATTAGTGATTTAGATTATCTTGTTGTTGTTTATAATCCGCTTACCTTGGTTGTTAAAAAAAAGCTTATAGAGTATACAGTTGGCAAACTATGGCCATTGGCTCCCACAAAGGGCTTAGAGTTTCACATTATTCTATTGAGAAATACCTTAATATTTAATGAGCCAGTACCTTTTGAACTACATTTTTCTAAACAGCATTATTGGAAGTATATAAATAACCCAATAAAATATATTTATGAAATGCATGGTTCAGATCTAGATTTGACCGCTCATCTCATGATTACCACAAAGTTTGGACAAGTTTTAGTTGGCAAACCAATTGAACAAGTATTTTGTTTAATTCCAAAATCATCTTATTGGAATAGCATTTTATATGACATTTTAGATGCAAAATCTACAATTACAGAGCAACCTATGTACACTGTATTAAATCTTTGTCGCGCACTTGCGTACAAGAAAGCGAACATAATTACTTCAAAACTTTCAGGAGGGCAATGGGGACTTAAAAATATTCCAGCAAAATACAGTGAACTCATTAAAAATACTTTAGATGAATACATTTCCACTTTAACTAATAAGTATAGAAGAAGTTACAATGATTTAGTTTTGATTGAATTTGCAGAATATATATTGAATAAGATTAAGGAGTAGCCAATACAGTTCTAAAAATGTATAAATACATTAATTTTTTTGTTTATTAACTACGTTTTAGTTATATATATTAACTAATAAGATATTTAACAACAGGCTAAAATGGAGGTGCTTTATGCAGCAACTAATCAATGATATTTTAATTCATTATGAGATAGTAGGTACAGGTGAGCCAGTTGTTTTTCTTCATGGTCTGTGCTTAGATCTTAATTCTATGAATCGGCAGTACGAACCTGCATTCAGTGGAAAAAAATATCAACGTATCTATATTGACCTTCCTGGGATGGGAGAAAGTCAATCTTTTTTCGAACCACAACCATCTAGTGATCATCTAATAGATTTAATTATAAGATTTCTTGATTCAATTAGAATTGATAAATTCTATCTTTGTGGGCACTCTTACGGTGGATATTTAAGTTTGGGAATAGCTCATAGTTATCCCAGACGTGTAAAAGGATTGTTTCTAACA
The DNA here is from genome assembly GCF_030400225.1 of Lactobacillus sp. UCMA15818. Lineage (GTDB taxonomy): Bacteria > Bacillota > Bacilli > Lactobacillales > Lactobacillaceae > Liquorilactobacillus. The sequence goes on from NZ_VJYB01000001.1 coordinate 14,534, forward strand.
TGTCCAGTTGTGACTGCAAATTCAAATAAAAGGATTGTTGAAACTCATATTAATATCCAAAAGACAAACTTCAAAATTCAAAGTAATAGATACACAGAAGATTTTTTGAAAATGAATGTAGTTATCAATGAAATCTCATGGTATAAGTATACAGATGAGGTTATTCCTGGGCTTAGAAACTGTAATTTTAACTTTATTGAAAGGCTGCAAGCTGATAATTTTAGTCACTATCAATTTAAAAATGAATTGGAACTTAGAAACTGGAACTCAGAGATTCCTGTTTTCTTGTTGTTAGGTAAACATGATCAAATTGTTGGTTTCAAAGAACAAGCAGAAATGGCTATGAATTTTAAGAACTGCAACTTGTTGGTTTTAGAAAATGCAGGACATAACTTACCAATTGATCAGCCAAAGTTGTTCAATAGTTGTGTTACCTATTTTTTCAATTAGATATATATATTTTTAGCGAACTACAGGCTAGTTTTCTCGGAGCTCGTTGATTTTTCTAAGAATTTCAGTTAATTTCTGCAAATCTGAATTACTAAAGTTGGTTCCCAGTTCGTTTAATTTTTTGTTTTCTTTTTCATGATATTTTTCATGAAGTTTCGCAATGATTTGACCATTTGCGGTTAATTTCAAATAAACGTCTTTTTTATTATCACTACGATGATACTTTCTTATTAATTCTTTCTTTACTAAACGATTAACTATTTTCGAGACAGTTCCTTGAGGAAAATAAACAGTGTCTACTAATTCCTTAATTCTGATTTCGTGACAATTTGCAATACGACTAATAATGTCTAAATCGGTCACGGAAATCTTAGGGATAATGTCGCTTACAGATTCTTCATCATATTCTAATAAATGTTCATGAACTTTTTTTGTGTTATCAAAAGCAAGATAACGATGAAGTTCCTGATCAAGTTGGTGTAATAATGGGTTTAATTTTTGCATATATATATTCCTCCGAATATAAATTGACAGTTTGTTTGATAGCTGTTATTATTCATTATATTCCACGGAATATAAAAATGTAAAGAAGGGATTTAATATGCATGTAGCTCTGGTACTCGATCATCCATATACTTTAGAATCAAGTCAAAATATTTTCCACAAGAGATCGTACTCTGCGGGACTTGCTGAAAATGCCATTGCTTCTTTGAAAGCCCAGCATCATACAGTTGATGTAATTGATCTCCAAGCAGATAAGTATAATCCGGTTATTACTAAAGAAGGATTAATTAGTTGGCGAACTAAGAAGTATGTCGATATAGAAAGTCAAAATTATTTATTGCGTCTAAAAAAAGCAGATGAAATAATTTTTATTTTTCCTGTTTGGTGGGAAGTCATGCCTGCAATGTTAAAGGGCTTTATCGACAAAGTATTTTGCAAAGGACAGGTAGAAAAGATAGCTGGTCAGCGACAAATTCTTAATTTAAAAACTAAAATTCGCGTTCTGGCAGTAATCGGTACACCAAATATTATTTACAAGTTACATTATCGCAATCCTCTAGGTAATATGTTGAAGAGAGGAGTATTTGGCAAAATAGGATTAAAAGATTTTAAAATTATTTATTTTAATGCGGAGGATCAGACAGAGAAAAAGCGATTACGTGCACTCAAAAGTGTTGGAAAATATATCTTGTAAGCTGTTAGCATCTGAAAATAATAATTCAAATTAGGTATTCGCCAATGGCACTTGATAGTATAATTGAAAATATGAATTACGTTCAGAATGCACGCAGGTATAATTTATTATCAAGTCAGTTATGATTATTGATAAGAGGAGTGATTTTATGGAGCTAAAGAAAATGGATTTAGAGGGTTACAAAAAGTATATTGTTGGAACTATCAAAGAATATGCTTCTGAAAAGGTCACAGCAGGGACATGGCGTGCTGAAGAAGCAATCAAATTAGCTGAAGAAGAATATAGGCAATTACTTCCTAATGGATTAAAGACAAAAGAGAATTACTTTTATACTTTCAACATTGACCAAAAAATGATTGGCTATTTGTGGTTAGCTAGAAGTAAAGCAAATCCTGAAGATTCTTTTATCTATGATTTTGCAATTGAACCTGAATTTCAAAATAAAGGTTTTGGTACGCAAGCAATGGGAGAAATCTTTATAGAAGTAAAAAAATTAGGCTTTAAGAAAATTGGTTTACATGTTTTTGGTAATAATGAGCGTGCAATTCACGTTTATAATAAACTTGGTTTTATTCCAACTGATATTACTATGAATCGTGATATATAATAGTAACGCTGATTAATTATACAAAAAAGCTAAAATATATTATTTTATGTTTTAACTTTTTTGTGATGCATCTTAGTAAAGACAATAACCAACGTTGAAAAAAGATAAAAAATAACCATAAAATTAAAGTCTAATGGAGACAAAGTCGATGCATAATACTGATGTAAAAAAATTTTATATTGCTGGTTCTTTTAGGTATGTGTCACTGATAAATAATCTATCCGCCAGTCTAGAAGATCTAAACTTTACAAGAACTTATGACTGGGCTAAAAATAAGGAAGTAGATACTTTTAGGAAATTGCAAAGCATTGCTAATAAAGAATATAAAGGTATATCAGATTGTGATTTTTTGATTTTTGTATTTCCAGGAGGAAAAGGAGCAAATATTGAATTTGGTATTGCTACAGCTCTAAAGAAAAGAATTTATGTGTTAGATTTAATAGATAAAATTCATGATGTTAAGAAAACTTGTACTTTTTATTATCTGGATAATGTTTGTAGATTTGATGGAAAAATAGGGGAGTTCCCAGAATTTATTGCAAATCAGGAATTAAGACATAAGTGATTCCGTGACAAAAATTGACTTAGGAGCAATCTGATTCCAAACAAATCTAGTTGCTGCAAGTTCTCAACTATTTGTTTTTGTCGTTCTAAATTAGGATATATCCGTAGTTTAAGCCTTTTATACATTCAGGTTCACCTCTTTTGATGTTAAGTTTTTCCCCAAAACAGACACCTAGTTTCATTGCTAAGTTTTTTAAAGGAAACTTCGGAACAATTTTCAGAAACAAAAGAACAGCTTTGGAGGACATCTATGGTCGCATAGCTGCTTTATGAGTACTTTAGAAAATGTTTCAAAAAAAGTAGTTGTTAAATATATTGAGAACCAAGTAACAGAATACAACTCTGGGCGGTCAAGACACTAATTCATCTTACGCTTAAAATCATAAGTTTTCTTAGTTACCGACCCTATAAAAAAATTAGAGTGAATTACTTGCGAAATTACAGGAGCTTAAAAATATATTTAGTGAGAATCGTTTTTATAAAGAAAGGTAATAATCTTTAGAATTTTTTATAACAAAAAGTAAATATATTTCATCTTTTAAGAACATTTTGTTCATTGATAGTCAGTATACTAGAGACAATCAATATTTGAGGAGGGTGAAATTTATGCTAATTGACTATCAATTTTACTTACCTGTTATAACAATTACTCCATTTAAATTAGGCTTTTTTCTCCTGCCGTGTGTCCTTGTTTATTGGACACATACCTCATTTCCTAAGATAAGTAAACGTAATATTTTGAAGGGTGCATTCTCTTTTTATCTAATCTGTGTTGCTCAGTTAACGATCAGCATTAACATTTATACTCCGCGAACCTATCTTGGAATGATTCGTTTGACCCATGGATTCGGATATTTTGATAGTATTGAATGGCATCCGCTTGAGATGTATAAAACGATATATACGGCTGCTTCACAATATACAATTGTTGGAAATTTGGTGATGCTTATCCCATTGACGTTATTTATCTCACTTCTTTGGGAAGATAAAGCAACCTTCAAAAAAATGTTTACCATTTCATTTTTGACTTCATTGACTATAGAGAGTTCACAGTTGTTGCTATCCTACATTTATTTGGAACATCGCCTTTTTGATCTCAATGATTTATTACAAAATACACTGGGTGGATTAATCGGATTTGTTTTGTTTTTTGCGATGCGAAAAATAGTTCCAAGTCTTGTCAGTCAAAGAAAAACAAGTTAAAACAAAAATTCATAGTTTAACGAATGAAAACTTTGTGGTGAACAAAATCCTGCGAAGTTTTTTATTCCGCAATTTATAAATACGCATAATTATGGCAATCGTAATCAATTTACACAAATACATAATATGATGTTATAGTAGATTAGTTAATTAGCAATTTTAATGCAATAAAAATAGAGATTATGCAAATGTATTTAGGGGGATATCATTTTGTCTTTTGTTAGGGAAAAATTCGATAGTTTTGTAGTTATTATATTTAGTATTATGTTGGGAATGACACTTATAGGGGCTATAAGGTCCGAGAATTTGTTAATAAGCAATACAACTGCAAGAATTTTTAGTGTTCCAATATTAATTTTAGTGATATTTTTCTTATTCCGTGTGGGTACACTAAATAAGTTTTTTAAAAAAAATGCAGTGCTCTTGGGGATTATAGGCTTATTGTTAACTTTTATAATTCAAATATATGCAGTTTATCAGACTCATCCAGCAATTGGTTTTGATTTGTGGGCTTTTAAACATGCCATTGTTTCAAAAAGTTTAGATGCAGAATCGGCTTATTTTAGCCATAATCAAAATAACATACTGATGTTGTTAATTCAGCGTAGTTATTTTAGTATAGTCGGTATAAAAAATTATTGGCTCAAGCTGGACTTATTGAATATAGTGTTAATTGATTTTTCAGTTATAATAAATATTCTCACAGTATCTGTATATAATAAAATATATAAAGCAAGGGCGATCTGGCTTCATGTAATTTTGTTATTTTTCTTTCCGATGATTCTTGTCCCATACTCAGATACATTTATTTTACCTTTTGTATCATTAGAGTTATTATTGTTTGCAGGTATTATTCATTCGAAAAGATTGATATTTACAATTGTGTATGCCATGATACTTGGGCCTCTAACAAGCTTCGTCTATTTTATAAAGCCATCAGCCATAATTCCAGTAATAGCAATTGTAATTATGGTAATACTAAGGTTAAATAGAGTAGGTAAAAAAGAAATACTAATTACGGCCCTTTTTTTGCTAATGTTCATAAGTGCATCTATCGTAATAAGCAATTTTATCGCTACACAAAAATATATTGAGATCAATAAACATAATAATACTCCGCCTATACATTTTATTGATATTGGAATGAGTGGACAGACTGGTGGTTATGATATGGATTCAGTAAATATGATGAACAAGTTAAAAAGTCCACAGCAAAGGGAAAAGTATTCTGTCCATCATATAAAGCAAACCCTAGGTAAAAGAGGTTCCTTAGGGTACTTCAAGTTTTTGATATCTAAGCAAGGATATAATACTTCTGATGGAACTTTTGGCTGGCTGCGCGAAGGAAACTTTATAGTTGCAAGCTCAAAAGTGCATACAAATGTATTTAAACAATATTTATATGCCGATGGTAAGTATCTACCTGATTTTAATTTTTGGGCACAGGTGTTGTGGATCGTGGCTTTAGGTATTTTGCTTTTAGGTTTTGAAAACAGGGGATTATTGGAACAAACATTGAGGCTTGGAATTATTGGCGGATTTATATTCTTACTTCTTTTTGAGGGAGGAAGAAGTAGATATTTAATACAGTTTTTGCCATTGTTCTTGGTATTGCTAGCTTTAATAAATTTTTCTGGAATTATAAAATTAAAAAAGCTGTATCTTACATTAAAAAAATAAGTATATTCATACATTTTTTTACATGAATAAAATAAAAAGCGACTAAGTCAAAAAGTTAAAAATTGATTTAGTCGCTTTATACATTTTGTACAAATTTATTCCATGATCTGCAAAATTGTATCACATTTTTTTGAGAGGGAATCATTTTATTTCCAACCAGTTAAAATTGCTCGGACTCCCATGAGAAATTGTTCGTCACTGGTAAATTGCTCGTTTTGAAGGGATGTTAGAAGACTATTCAGCAGTTTAGAATTGGCTTGTAAATCTTTCATTAAAGCCGGATCAACCTGACCACCATGTTCTGGTTCGATAGCTTCTGCCCAAACGAAACCTAGTGTGTATGCGGACAATGAATTAATCAAAAAAACAGTGGTGGGTTTAATTTCTAAACCATTCATTTTCAACTTAACTAGGATATCTTCTACTAATATAAATTCCGTTTTAGTTACTAATGGATGAGTTGAGATTAAAGGTAGAGCATTTGGATGTTTTAATAGGGTTTCACGTAAATGAATCATTATGGCACTAATTTGTTCTTGCCAATCGATGTATACAGAATCCTTTTTTTCAAATAAAGCAGTTTGCCAAATCCATTCTACTAATCCATCAAAAAGGGTATTCTGGTTAGGAAAATAGCGATAAACAGCCATTGGTGAAACATCCATATCATGACCTAACTTCCTCATTGAGAACTTTTGGAGACCGCTTTGATCTATAATTCTGAGTGTGGTTTCAAGTATATAATCCTTACTCAGAGTTTCTTTTGTTGGTTTAGCAGAGTGCATACTAATTATTTCCTTCTTTCAATGACCGAAAATGAAAACCAAATAATGATAATAAACAAAAGATGAGTGTCATAATCCATAAGATACTCAAGTCTTGAATAATTGTGATGAGTTTATCATGATCCAAACTGATTTTTTTAATAGCCAAAAGCCCCCAGTATGCAGGATCAATTCTAGCCAAAATCCTAGCCCAATGTGGAAATGTATTAACGGGTGAAAAGCTGCCACCCAACCCAGCCATTAAAATTCCTAGTAAATTAGAGAGAGAAAGTGCGATGGCAGAGGACTTTGACCAGCTGACAAGCATGATTCCAAAAAAAGTTAATGTTGCAGCAAATGAGATAATAATTATGACAAATGCAATCCAATCTCCACTAATATGAAATCTAAAGAGTAAACTGCTAATGAAAATTACTGCACCAAGTTGAAAAACTTGAATTAAATAAGCTACAATGGCTTTTCCGGTTATGATTTCAGCTAAAGAAGTTGCTGAAATTTGTTGTCGTTCCCATGTATTCCAGATAGTTTCATCAAAAAACATCTGAATTATTAACTGGATAGAAAAAAATGAAAAGAGAATTGCTAATCCTGGAACAACTTGTTCGGCACCATTTGCATGCAGGTATCCTGCAGCGACTAATTGTGCTTTTGCTGCTGGAAGCATAAAAGGAGCCATTATTAAGGGAACAAGGATCATAATAAATTGTACCGTAGGATCTGCAAATTGCAAACGACTATTTAGTTTTATCACTGCAGAAATTTGTTTAATTTTCATTTGAGTTTTCCTCTCCTAATAATGTTTGGTAAGCGGACTCTAAATCAGCTTTTATAATTTTGATATTTGTCAATTGTTTTTGATTAACACTGGGGTCGTTGAGTATCCTTTTTAAGGTCGTTACACATTGTGTATTATTCTTTAAGTGTGCTAACTTCAAATGATCATTTTCTTTTTTCCAGCCCTTTAAGGAAGGCAAAGGTTTTTCAAAGTATAGTTCTAATGATGGTCGTGCATAATCTTGGAGAATTTTTTCTAAATTTTCAGTAACTTGGATTTGACCATGATTAAGAAAAATGATTTTTGCATCAAGAGCTTCCATCTCTTGGAGATAGTGTGTGGTATAAATAATTGTGATACCTTGCTTACTTAACATTTTAATTGCATGGATAATTTGATTACGTGAATTAACATCTGCACCAACTGTTGGTTCGTCAAGGAAAATAATTTTTGCTTGATTCATCAGAGCGATAGCTGAATGGAGGCGTCTTTTTTGACCACCGCTCAAGTCTGCGGCTTTTTGTTTTTCTAAATCTTTTAAATTAAAGATTGATAGCACATATAGATACTTTTCTTCAATTTGGATAGGTAATAAACCATTGAGAGCTCCAAAGTTTTTTAAGTTCTGCTTAACCGTTAACTGCGGGTAAATACCTAATTCTTGTGGTGCAATTCCTAAATACTCTCTTAGCCGATGCTTACTTTTGAATAGTGGATTTTCTAATATTTCGACCTCGCCAGCATCAGGTGAAAGCAACCCAGTCATGATTTTAATTAATGTTGATTTTCCCGCACCATTTGGTCCTAGTAAGCCAATAATTTCTCCACACTCAACCTTCAAACTTATTTGATTTAAAATAAGATGCTTGTTAAAACTTTTAGAAACATGATTTAATTTAATTGCAGTTGTCATTATCTTCTCCTCAGTTTACTTTGTAATCTACGTTTACTTTGTAGCCTTAGTTTACATTGTAAACTAAAAAGAAAAAAATACAAGTATCAACTAAAAATTATTATGAGTGAAGAAAAACTGTATTCATAATTTTCATGTTAATACTCAAATTTTACCATTTACTAATAAGCTATATATATTTTAAGGATATTAAAACTATTAAAACAAGAATGATACTATTAAATCGCCAGCAGCTCTTCAGCCTTATTTAAAAGAAAATCAGGGTGCTCTTTCAACAGCCTATTAGAATCATGTGCTCCCCAAGTGACACCACAAGTATGAACACCGGCTGCTTTTCCCATCTGTAGATCAAAGATTGCGTCTCCAATCATAATACAATCATCAGTATCAAGATGATGTCTCTTAATTACCGCTAAAACACCATCAGGAGCTGGTTTAAAATGTTGAACCTGATCTGAACCAATAATATCTGTGAAATATTTTGCAATTTTTAAGTTTTCTAGATTTCGTAATAAGGCTATTGAATTTTTACTGGATATCACATAGAGAGATTTAGATCGTTGAGTTAAAATTTTCAAGGTTGGTAAAATACCGTTAAATAAGGTTATATTAGCTAATTCATTTTTTTTATAATATTCGCGAAAACAATCCATTAACTCTTCAAATTCTTGTCCATTAAAGGAGTGTTGAGGAGCCATTTTCTTAAAGGAAACTTCAATGGGTATTCCCATATAATAATTAACTAACTCAGCATCGGGAACGGTTAATGAGAACCTTTTAAAGGCTGCTTGAGTTGCTAAAATTCCAGTTTTCCCTGAATTGGCTAAAGTACCATCAAAATCAAACATATATGCTTGCACACAAATCACTCCTATATTTTTATTGAAAGAATTTTAGAAGACTTCGCTATATATTATTCTTCATGTTTATTGATTATACAGAAATTTGAAAAAGGTTACCAGCGGAACGATGAAATAATAGTTTAAAGTAGTAAGGGAGAGCTAGGTTAAAAATTAAGTTTGCTTGGCTTCTCTTTTTGTACTTTTCACATGTTAAAATGGATATAGTAAAGAAAGTGACGGATAAATATAAATAGAAACGGTGGGGTTAAAGTGAATCTCAATTCTTTAAAATACTTTGATTGTTTGTTCCAAGAATCTCATAATTTCTACAAATGAAGAGAAGGTACTATTCGAAGAATCAGAAAAAATATGATTTCGCAGTGACGTCTGATCCCGATAACTAGCAATAAGTTATTAGTATAATTGCCTTTCTAATTTTTTTAATGTATAGTTAAAAACTATGATAAATAATTCAAAAAAAACATATTTTCCACTTATGTTCAGTCCATTTGCGTCTCAATTAGGCTCTGCTATTTATGTTTTGGGCCTCAACTGGCTAATTGTTCGAGCAACTGGGAATACTAAATTATTAGGTTTGATAGAAGGATTAGGAGGTTTAGCATTTTTTCTAGGAGATTTTTTAGTCGGAGTGTTAGTTGACCAGTGCAATCGTAAAAAGGTTTTAATATGGACTGATATCGTCTCAACATTAATATGTTTTGTTGGTGGTTTTTACGTGAATAACCAGCAACCACAAATTTGGTTGTTAATTATAATTACTTTTATTCTGAATTTAATGATTGCCTTAAATTATCCTGCCGCAAAAGCCATTACACCTGAGATAGTTAAGAAGAATCAGCTGCAGAAATTCAATGCTATTTCGAATACATTTTTTAATATGGCAAATGTAGGTGCACCACTCATAGGTGGAGCTTTACTGGCAATTAAAGGTATTGATTTCAGTGAGTTTTTGATAATTAATGCACTGTCCTATATTGTGGCGCTGTGCATGAACCTTCTAATTCCATATAAAAAAAGACAAGCTGCTAAGGATAATAAGAAAGAATCAGTTTTTGCAAGTACTTTAATTGGATTCAAATATGTAAAAAATCACCCAAATTTATTAATGTATATGTTGGCTATGGGAATCTTTAATTTTTGTTATGCTGGCTTTTTATTGGCTGCACCTTACATTGCAAATCATTTTTTTGAAGGGGAAGCAACAAACTATAGTGTATTTCTAACAGTCTCTGCTATTGGGGGATTACTAGGTGGTTTATGGTTGACTTTCCAGAAAAGTGAAATACAGCCGCAAAGAATATACTGTGAGCAACTATTTTATGGTGTTGTACTGATTGGCTGTGGGATGTTTCTTTCATTGTCTACTTGGTTACTAATTGCCTTAGTCTTTGGTATTTTTCAAGCAAGATTTTTTGGAAGCATTACTACTTTTATTCAAGATGAAACAGACGTTGCTTTTTTAGGCAGAATATTCGGTTTAACTTTTCTGTTTTTCGATGGTGTTCAACCTCTTGGTGATTTTGTTTTTGGCTTTTTTGTTAGTAGTTGGAAACAGTGGACATATGTGATTTTAGGTGTGTTATTGGTTATCTTTTTCTCATGTTTGTTATTTTTAAATAAGGAGAAAGGCAACATGGTAAAATAACGCGGTCGTAATTCTAGAATTTAAGGCATTACTAAAAATATACCCCATAAAATATACCCCATAAAATATTTTTATCTGTAACTAAAATAGGACCGTGCCATAAGTCGGGGAAATTTGAGTACTAACTCGAAATTACGAACATAGCGAGTACTTTGCTATGTTCCTAATTTGAAGTAGATGGAGAATTTTGACTTATGAAACACATTTATACGTAATAATTGGAGGGGCTGGTCAAGGTTAAATTTGACCAGCTCCTTTCAAAAATTATTAATCCATAATTAAATCTTATTATTATTATTCATAAAGATTTTAAATTGCTACCTATTCTTTAATTTTGCTTATTGATACTACCTCAATTTCACATAATATCCCCATTGGAAGATCCTTAACTGCAAAACAGCTACGCGCGGGTTTAGAGATAAAATACTGTCCGTAAACCTCATTAAAGTCATTAAAATTTTTAATATCGCTTAAAAAACATGTAGTCTTCAAGACTTGGTCAAAACTACTTTGACCAGCTTTCAAAACAGCCGCAATATTTTGACAAGCTAGTTCAGTTTGAGCTTTGATACCAGAAGGAACTTTGTTAGTATCTGGGGAAAGGGGACCTTGACCCGAGCAATATAGGATTCCTTGATGTGCAATTGCTTGAGAATATGGTCCAATTGCTTGGGGAGCTTGACTTGTTTCAATAATCTTCATGTCTAAAAGCCTCTTTCTTAATTAAATTATTATGAACAGTATCTCCTTTGCAGTGGTGCCTATTTCTGCTATATTAAAGGCAAGTATATACTATAAACAAATGTTGTTCAAGAATACTAAAGTACTGCTGGATATTCAGTAGTCTAAGCAAGGGAGATAGTAATATGACAGCGCCATTTTTAATACCTTTTAAACAAATAGATGTTTTTACACAAGGTTCTTTTATGGGAAACCCAGTCGCAGTTGTGTTGGATGGTAATTCTTTGACAACTACGCAAATGCAAAAAATTGCCAACTGGATTCATTTATCAGAAACGACATTTGTTTGTAAAGCAGAAAATAAAACTGCTGATTATCGTTTACGAATATTTTCGCCACAACATGAATTACCTTTTGCAGGACATCCTACAATTGGCTCGGCTTATGCTGTTTTAAAATCTGGTCTAAGTCCAAAACATGATAATTATCTTGTTCAAGAATGTGGTAGTGGACTGGTTAAAATCTATCTGTCCAAAAACCAATTGTTTCTTACCTTGCCTGAAGCTAAGAAAGAGAAAATTTCACATAATATAATAATTAAAATTAGCCAAGCATTAGGTATTTCGGTAAGTGATATTCAGTATGGAGAAAAGATTGATGTAGGAGTGATTTGGTATACGTTGCAATTAAAAAATGCTGAACAGGTATTAAAAATCAAACCTGATATGAAAAATTTAGCAAATATTACTAATGAATCAGCATCTGGGGTCACAATCTTCGGTGAATATCCACAAAGTAACAAAGAGCGTTTTGAAGTACGTTCGTTTGCTCCAAGTGAAGGTGCTGATGAAGATCCTGTTTGTGGTAGTGGTAATGGTTGTGTAGCAGTTTCAGTTAGAGACCGCAAATTACTGGGTAATAGAACTGAATATGTAGCTAGTCAAGGAACTTGCCTAGGGCGAAAAGGGCAGGTATATGTAAAAATCCCCCAAACTGGTCAAATCCTTGTTGGCGGTTATGCGACTACATGCATTGAAGGGAATATTCAAGTTTGATGAACAACTGAATAGTTAAAAATGCAGCAATTAATATTTTTGGAGTATCGCTACAAATAGTTCTAAAAAGACTTGTTTCAACGAAGTAGACTGAAGGGAATTAAATTATTTACTTCTAAAAATGTTATTAATGAGTGGAATGAAGTAAAAAAAGGCGTAAGCGAGTATATTAAGGCGGTCATTTTAATGGTAACTAATTTAACACCAGTAAAAAGCAGCGATATTAATACTTTGAGACAAATTAGTATTGAAACTTTTTCAGACACTTTCGGGGCTGAGAATTCAAAAGAAGACTTAGAAAAATATTTAGAATCTGCTTATGAGCCACAGAAACTAGGAAAAGAAGTTGAGAACCATGAAAGTAATTTTCAGTTCATTTACTATCAAAATCAGCTAGCGGGTTATCTCAAATTAAATATTGGTAGTGCACAATCGGAATTACAAAGCGATGATGGGTTAGAAGTCGAGCAAATTTATATTAAAAAAGAATTCAAACGTTTAGGATTAGGAAAACAATTAATCTCATATGCCATTGATGAAGCCAAGAAAATGCATAAGAAATACATCTGGTTAGGCGTTTGGGAACACAATGAGGGTGCGATAATATTCTATCAGAAACAAGGTTTTGTTGAGTTTAGTGAACATATTTTTGATTTAGGCGGCGATGAACAACGCGACATTCTGATGAAGAAATCAATAATAGAGTAATATAAAAAATCGATGTAGTATAGCCAACAGAGAAGCTAGAACAAAAGCTAAATTTTGATCTGGTTTTTTTATTGCCCTCTTTGTATTTTTTTAAAAAATATTATTGAGAATCTTCCCCATTTCGGCTGGTGTTTCTTTCATTCCTCCACTTATCCACTGAATTTGAATGGAAATTACTGCACCAGCTATAAATGAAGCGAAATACTGATTTCGTTGTCTTTTATTTGAAGGATTGATGATTTTTTGTTCTAGAAGAAAGAGGTATACAGTACGAAAAGTTTTAATTAAAGTATTTGTTAGGCCAGCATTAATAAGTAGTGCGGTTTCAGTTGATTGTCGCTGCATTAATTGAAAGTATGCAGTCATAAGCTGTGCAAAATCCATACGTGCAGCATGTGGTAAAATCCGCAAGTAGGATTTAATAGCCATTTCCTGATGACGCGCTATGATTTCTTGCATAGACTTATAGTTTCGATAATAATAAGTACGCGAGACTCCTGCATTGCGACACAAAGTTGAAACAGTGATGTCGCTAAGAGGGTAATCAGCTAGAAGTGATAAAAGTGCTTTGTATATTCGATTAAGCTTTAAATGCTTTATTTCCTGGGGTGACATAGTTTACAAGTTTCCGCCTTTCTGTAACCTAATTATTTACTTATAATATATCATTACTTACACTTACTGCATAACTTTATAGTAAGGGGTAATTATTTTGAAGAAGAAACAAATTATTATTTTAGTAACAATGGCTCTAGGAATTTTTCTTTGTATGCTTGATACAACAGTAATGAATATTGCTCTACCAGCAATTCAAACAGGACTTCACACAGATCTTAATACACTTCAGTGGGCACTAAATGTCTACACAATTACATTTGCGGCACTTACTATTCCATTGGGTAGAATTGGTGATCAGGTGGGCCGGCATAAAGTCTATGTTCTTGGGTTAATCCTATTTTTTATTGGATCACTGCTATCTGCTTCGAGTTCAACAATAGCTTTGTTAATTGCAGGACGTGAAATTCAAAGTATTGGTGCTGCCATCATTTTTCCAGCCAGTATGACGATTGGCATTAATTCGGTTGAATTAAGCAAAAGAAATCAGGCAGTTGTGATTTTAGGGATTACACAAGGGCTTGCAACAGCTTTTGGGCCAACAATTGGTGGACTGATTACCCAGTTCTGGGGATGGAGAGGAATCTTCTATATTAATATTCCATTGGTATTGTTAGCGATTGTTATGTGTTTACTCTTGTTGCCATTGCGCAAGGAAAAAATTGTGCGAGCTAGATTAGATGTTACTGGGATGCTGCTGGCAATTTTAACGTTGTTTTCACTGACGCTTGCACTTGTCCAAGGAAGTACTTGGGGATGGACTAGTGATAAAATTCTTTGCTTATTTAGTGGATTTGTTGTATCACTCAGCTTGTTCATCTGGCGTGAGTCTAGGACTTCGGACCCAATGATTCGTCTGGATTTATTTAAGTATCGCCATTTCACAGGTGCAGTAGTTGTGACAGTTCTTTCTGGGATATTCTTTGTTGGAATGATGGTGCTGATGCCAAGTTTTTTTACCAAAGTTCAAGGTCATACTGAGTTAACAGCTGCTTTAATGATTACCCCCGCTTCAATAATGGTGTTTCTATTATCTCCAATTAGCGGATTACTGCTAAAAAAAGTAGGCAGCCGTTTGTTAATTGCGACAGGTCTTTTTTTCCTAGCAGCTGGTTATGTAGGAATCTCAATCATGAATCCAGATCTCTATTGGCAATTTGCAATCTCTTGCGTTCTGATTGGCGCGGGCTATGGTATAATTATCGGTCCAATTACGGTTTTGAGTGCTGGTGATTTTACGGGTGAACTACTTACGGCATCGCAAAGTGTAACAGGAGTTTTTAGGCAGATTGGGACAGTGCTTGCTGTTGCTATTTTTGTTTCTGCACTCTCAACTAATTTAGGTACTGCAAAGGCTCAAGTGTGGACAACAGCACAAAATGAAATTAAGAAAGTATCTGTTAGTCAGGCAGAAAAGAAACAAATATTGCAAACAACACATAAGAACTTATACAGTGGAACAACTACAACAGGTAGTCCTGCTGTTAACTCCCATGAAGAGTCAAAAATAATTGAATCCGAAACAAGACAATATCTAGTAAATCATAATGGAACTCAGTGGCCAGATTCCGTTAAGAAGAAAGTCCAAATAAAAATCACTGAAATTGTAAAAGAAAAGGTTAAGAAAATTAATCGTCAGGTTGCTAATTATCATGAAAACATCACAAAAATTGTTAAACAGAAGATGACATGGGCATTTATCAAACCATATCAGGTTGCAATGCCATTCGCATGGCTACTATTATCCACCGTGTTTATATTTGAAAAAAATAAACGGAAACCTAAGAACATTTAAAAACTAATTCTGAAATTAGAGTCTATAATATAGTACAATTAACAAATATCTGTTTTTGTACAAAGCAAAAGGAGCGTAAAGATGAACAATATTTTACTTTCTTCACGGGCATTTATAAATAAAGGAATCACGCAAAGCTTTATTAGTTTACTAGGAAATATAGATTTTGAGGCTGACCAGATAGTAATCATTGTTAATTCAGTCAAGGAGGGAAAGAATCATCCTAAAATGATGGAATTACAGCAAACGGTCCAAGCATTAGGATTTGAAAATGTTATCTTATTTGATGCTTTATCGGATAAGTCAGTCATGCTTGAAACTGCCAAGGCAATTATTTTAAATGGCGGTTATGAATTTTTATTATTGGACAATCTAAGAAAAGCCGGAATCATCGGTATCTTGCGGGACCTGGCTGCAAAGGATACACCTTTCTATGGAATAAGTGCAGGTGCAATCGTTTTAGGTCCAGATCTTGATCTATATGATGAGCTTTACCCAGAAGATAATTTTAATAACGATGTAGATATGACTTCCATTAATGCAACTAGTTTTAGAATCTATCCGCATTATGATGTGCATTTGAAGTTAGACCGTCATCTAAACAGTACCATAAATGATTTTGAGGAAAAGACTAAGAAAACAATCACCAGATTGACCAACGAGCAGGGAATTTTGATCAAGAATAATAAGAGTATCCTAATAGATCCAGCTAGGTAGCAACTTTTTTGTAGTCAGATAACCTAAAATCTCATATTTTTTAAATTATTATGAATAGAAAGCTGTAGCAAGTGATACATTGTATATTATCAAATGATAAGTTCTTTTAATTATGCTATAAGGTAAAGTTGAAGCCGTCGAATCTCTATATAATTTTTAGTGAGAAATTCAGATGGGGGATTAATTATTTTGAAGAAAAAAATTATTTATGGTTCTACACCATATTACTTGGCGAGCTTAGGGTTACACTTAATAGGTATTGCATTATTATTCATGGCAGCAGCAAAGCACCCCAGCTTTTGGGGATTAGGATTATTAGCGTATTCATTGGGATTAAGGCATGCTTTCGATGCAGATCATATTGCCGCGATTGATAATACAGTGCGTAAGTTGATTCAACAAGATAAAAAATCTTACGGAGTAGGTTTTTATTTTTCTTTGGGACATTCGACAGTTGTTTTCCTAATGGCAATCTTGGTAAGTATCTCAGTTAAATGGGCTAAATTAAAATTACCCTTTTTAGAAATTGTAGGTGGAAGAATTGGTTCACTCGTTTCAGGCAGTTTCTTAATTGCAATAGCAGCCTTTAACTTTTTAGTACTTATCAGTCTTTATCGTTCGTTGAAATCTATGAAGGACGGCTCAGTTGACGAAGATATTTTGAATAATATTCTAATGTCACGTGGCTTTTTAGCTAGAATTTTTAAAACATTTTTTAAATGCATAAATCATTCATGGCAAATGTATCCAATCGGATTTTTATTTGGACTAGGATTTGATACAGCGACCGAAATTGCATTGATTGCTCTTTCTGCAAGTACTGCTCAGTCAGGAATACCTACACTTGGTATTATTGCATTGCCGGTTTTGTTTGCATCTGGAATGAATCTAATGGACACGACGGATTCCGTGATGATGTCAGGTGCTTATACATGGGCTTTCGATACTCCTGTCAGGAAAGCATATTATAATTTAACCGTAACTACAATTTCTGTAATTGCAGCATTTCTCATTGGTGCGATTGAATTAATCCAAGTTGCTACAAGTATGGTGCATGCTCAAGGCAGAATTTGGTCATGGATACAGAATATAGATTTTAGTTGGCTGGGATATGGATTAGTTCTTGCATTCTTGGCTATGTGGTTAATTGCTTATGCAATCTGGAGGTTTTTCATTAAGAAAAGAGAAACAACAATTTAAGAAACAGTAATGAGGGTATGACACAAGTCGGGAAAATTTGAATACTAACTTAAAACTGCGAACATCGCAGGCACTTTGCTACGAGTAGTTCGAAGTTGGACGGGTAATGTTAATTTGTGGAACATATTTATACAGAATAAAAAAGAGATAGAGTCAAAAATTAACTTTTGGCACAATCTTTTTTTTATTTCAAAAATATGATATATGATGTGGAGATAGTCTAGTAATTTAAACTATCCCTTGTTCTAATAGAGTGAAAAATATATAATTCAGTTAAACTATTAACAGTTACGAAAGGGTAATTCATATGGGAAAAGTTATGAAATTGGACCAGGTTCAAATTCGAAAAATGACGATTAATGATTATGATGCTGCGTACACTCTTTGGAAAAAGCTATCAGGAATGAATTTACGAGAAGAAGATGATAATCTTGTAGAAATCAGTCGTTTATTGAAATTTAATCCAGAGCTTTGCTATGTTGCTTTTTTCAACCAAAAGTTAATTGGAACAATTATGGGCGCGACTGACGGAAGAAGAGGTAAGATTTATCATTTGGCAATAGACAAAGATTATAGAGGATTAAAACTTGCTCAGAGATTCTTAAACCTTGTATCAACGGAGTTACAAAAAATTGGAATTCGAAAAATATCAATTTGTGTTATGAAAGATAATGAACTTGGGAAAAAATTTTGGAATCATGTAGGTTATCAAAGGCGCACAGATATTGATTATCTTGATCGAATATTATAGTAATGGTCAAAAAATGTAGAAGGGAATGAAAGCAGTATTGATATTAATTAGTTCATGCTTGGCGGGATACAAGGTCCGTTATGATGGCTCTGCTGCTACAAATAAATTAGCAGTTTGGTTGGTTACACATGGTCAAGCAATAACAATGTGTCCTGAAATTATGGCTGGGTTTGATATTCCACGGTTATCTGCAGAAATCGTTGGAGGCACAGCTCGTGAAGTTCTTGCAGGTCAAGCAACAGTGAAGGAAATAGATGGTAACAATGTGACAGATAAATATATTTTTGGTGCAGCTTTAGTCTTAAAAATAGCTAATGAAAATCATGTATCTGCTGCATTCCTTAAGGATGGTAGTCCTTCATGTGGGAATTGCCGAGTCTATGATGGTACATTCAAAGGTAAAAAGGTTTCGGGAAAAGGAATCACTGCCGAAGTTTTGGCAAAAAATAGTATTAAGACATTTTCCGACACTGAACTTTCTGTAGCGAATGTGATGCCGTATTTAGATGATGAAGCTAAAAGAAATTTGAGGAGTACAATATTATGAAATTAAATTTTTTCCAAATGAAATAGGAAAAACTAAATCATTATTTTTAAAAGTTATAAATACATAAGTTTAATCCAAAATTTATTTGATAGTTCTTGGAGATGAAAAAATGAAATTAGTTGAATACAATGATACATACAAAAGTCAATTGAAATCTTATAAGGTAGGAGATGATACATACACTGGGTTACCGCAAGACGCAATAATTATTTCTCAAAAAAATAAGAATTATCATTCAATCCTATTAATTAATGATTTAAATGAAATTAGTACGTTCTTTGTGTTAGATTATGGTGAAGACAAGTTTAAATATACGACCACTACAAAAAGTGTTCTATTACGAAATTTTTCAACTAATGAAGCTTTTTTAAGAAGAGGGCATGCATTAAAAGCTCTACAGTTATTACCAAATTACATCCATAAGAATTATCCTGCAGTGAAAAAAATTGTTTTAGGTGTAAATGAAAAAAATTTGGCTGCTCAAAATCTTTATGAAAAAGCAGCATTTGTAAAAGAATCCCAAACCTACATCGGAAAAAAGGGGAAACAATTTATTTTCAGTAAAGAAATATAGAAACTAACCTATGAGGTAACTAAATATGTACTTGAAAATGGAACAAATACTACATTGGTTAATTGAATAAAAAATTACGTTTCTTAGCTAAAATAAAGGAGTTACCATTTCATCATGACAAAAATTGCAATTTTTTCAGATATTCATGGGAATTTAAGTGCATTAAACGCATTTTATGAAGATGCTAAAAAAGAAAATGTAGATGATTATTGGTTTTTAGGCGATATTTTTGGACCAGGTCCTGATGTTCAAGAAGTATGGAACAAACTTCTGAGGATCAATCCTAGTGTAAGAATTAGAGGTAATTGGGAAGATTTTCTTATTAACGCATTCTTAAAAAAGGGTGATTTATCTGATTCAATTAAAACCATTGAAAATTATGTTATTGATTGTCTAGATAATCCTGCAGATGTTTGCAAAGTTGTTGAGGAATGGCCTTTACATTTATTCTAGTATGTAAACTAAGTGGGTAATTTCTCAGCTTCAAGTTGATTAATGGATTTTCCATGTACATCTTTCCATTCCTTCCTCCCATTTACTGATGATCCCGTAATAAAAGAGGCCGCTGCTGATGGACTAGTAAAAAGTATATCTTCTAGTAGAATGAAATTTTCATCATAATGATGTTTAGCAAGTTCTCTATTTTTTAGTGTTGCTCTACTAGCTGATTTTGAAATTTTTTCTTTTAGCTTACTTCCTTTAAGTACAACAAATCCTTCACTTGTTTGTTTTCCTTTGGCAATAACTTTTTGTTCAGTATGTGTTTTAATTCTTAGGGTAAGAATTGGCTCATTATCAAGCAATTGTTCAGTAGTACCGGATGTAGGTTCATTAATTATGGGTTCGAAAATACTATATCCTAATGCACCAATTACTATTTTTGTATAATCAATAAATTCTTCTAATTCAGATTCCTTTTCTTCAGTGACATTTCCAAGAGTTGGTTCATTTGCATTTTTTACGATATATCTCTTACTTTCAGTTGCTAATTTTGTATATTTATTTTCGAGATAGCTAATTTCTGTTGGACCAAAAATATTATTCGAGGTAGTAAACACAACAGCTTCAGTCCAATAATCTTTGTCCGGATTACGTTTGTGCTCCTGAAGTCTATGCAAAATTCCTTCTCCATTTTTTCTCACTCCTGCTTGTCCTATGTACACAATATTTTCTTGTGTTTCATCGGAAGTACTAAATAAAAAATAAACCCCAGTTTGTTTTAGAGCTCCAATCTTTTTTGCTTGTTCTAAGGTGGTCCTTGGAATTTTATATGCTACTCCTGTCCAGTTAGCTAACGAGCATTTAATACGCCCTTTTGGTGTGCCATCTATTAAATATAACTGAATTGTTTTGCCTCTCGCCATTTAATCAACAACCTTTCTCAATTACGTCGAATATCTCAGCTTTTATTATATCATTTTATATGTAATCTATACCTTTTCAACCACAAAAATTTATCCTCATTAGTTCAAGATACAGGTAAGTATGAATATAAGAGTAAAAATTACATATTTATTTTAAAAACAGTAACATTGGTATAAGGGTATAGTTTTTTTGTAATGTGCTATATATGATTTCTATTATCCAGTGATATAATAAAAATAATATATGGACATCTTGTTTGATAAAAAAAGAATGTCTCAAAAAAGAATTGAGTGTACCTTTAACTAATATTTATTTAATTATAAGTACTTTGCTTAATTGGAATTTTGTGTTATTAGAGTAACATTAAGTTAAATAAAATTAAGCCTGATCCAATTATTGAAGGAGAATAGTCAGCATGACGGAGAAAAAGTACAGTGCAGGATTAGTTTCACAACGATTTTGGTTTTATGAAACTAAGCAATATATTGAAATGCTAAATGAAGGTAAAACTGATATAGAGATTAAACAACTTAGTGAGGAAGTAAATATATTTGGAGCACCCAGTGCAAGTCGTGCAAAAGAGACCTACAGAACAGCACGGCGTCGAATAAATGCTTTAGGAAATGAAATGCAAGGGTTGTTTCCTAAATTAAACCTGGACAATCAAAAAATTACTACTTTGATATCAGTTCTTTTGTTAAATGATTTAATGCTGGAATTTATGTTTGAAGTCTATCAAGGTCAACTTCAAAAAGGAATCTTGCAATTGCCATCAACTGACTACAAAGCTTTTTTTTCTGAGAAGCAAAGAACCAATATAATTGTTTCCAGATGGAAGCCATATACTTACCATCGTTTGGCAAGTACATATCGAAATTTTTTACTTGAATCGGGTTTGATTCGGGAGACTAAAGGTGTTGATATCATAACGCCAAAAGTTTTAGATTCCCATGTTTTAAAATGGTTGCAATCTATTAATCGCTTAGATATTAGAAAAGCAATAACTGGGGGAGTATAGTAAATGAAAAAAACGATAGAAGAGCGGTTCAAGGCCCTTGATCAAACAATTAAGTCAGAAGACTTTCTAACAAATCGCGGATTGGGAAATGAGGTTGGGTACTATATTTTTGATTACGATCCAAAAGATGAGCTGTTGGTGCGTGAACATGTTGATTATTTAGAGAACCAAAATTCGTCAGTAGTCGATGGTTTTACTCTCCAAGTGTTTAATCTTTACAAAATTATGATGGAATTACTAGAGTCAAAAAAATATCTTAATATTATTTCTCAATGGGAAAAAAAACACGATATTATGTTTGTGGCGACACGCATTAATCGTTTACTTAAGATGGAAGAATTTGATGACAGTGAGATGTATTTCACGGATTATATTATGCATCGTGTAGAAAGTAACTCAGTTGTAATTTTGACCGGTATAGGTGAGATATATCCGCTAGTTCGGGCACATTCAATATTGAATAAAATGCATTTAGTTTACACAAAACGCCCGGTTATAATGATGTATCCGGGGGAATATGACCGTTTGCGCTTAACCATATTAGATACAAATCGTGACGCTAATTACTATAGAGCTTTTAGAATTAATTAGGAGAGTAAACAAATGAAAATTAATGATATGTTTTTAAGAAATATCCATCGAGATATTGAAGGTGTTATCACTGCTTCGAAAGCAACTGATAGGCAAGTTTACCAGGAGCTAGATGAATACGTTGTTACAAAGGAACTTCAAGGCCATTTTAGAACTTTTTTTGATGCTTATAAGAAAGGAATTACTGGAAATACAAATAAAATGGGTGTTTGGATTCAAGGATTCTTTGGTTCTGGTAAATCTCATTTTTTAAAAATTCTTTCCTACACTCTTGAGAATAAAGAAATTAATGGGAAAACAGCTTTTGATTTTCTTACTGAAGGTGATGAGCAAACACGAAAAATTAAGGACCCGATGACCATTGCGAATATGAATTTAGCTGCTAAAACTCCAACAAATGTCATTCTTTTCAATGTGGAATCAAAACATCAGACAGGTGTTGAAGAAAAGAATAGTTTAGTAAACGTTTTCTTGAAAGTTTTCAATGATAGTTTGGGATATTCGACTAATCCTAAAGTTGCTGACTTGGAACGACGTTTAGATAAAAAAGGAAAATATGATGAGTTTAAGGAAAACTTCAAGAAGAAAAATGGAATTGAATGGACTAAAGAGCGACACGAAGTTGATTTTATTCAAGATTCAGTAGTGGACAGCTTGGTTAGTATTGGATATATGTCTGAGGATGCTGCTAAAACTTGGTTTAACAAATTAGAATCAGACTATATTATTAGTATTGAAGGTTTTGCAAATCTAGTTGAAGAATATCTTCAATCAAAAGGTAATAATGAACATATTGTATTTTTGGTAGATGAAATCGGACAGTATATTGGTGGAAATAGTGATTTAACGTTGCAGTTGCAGACTATTGTTGAAGAACTTGGAGACAAGTCTCATGGAAAGGCATGGGTCATTGCTACTAGTCAACAAGCTATTGATAAGATTACTGACATAGCTGGTGCAGCGGCCCTAGACTTTTCGAAAATTAAAGGTCGTTTTGAAACTACATTATCACTTTCATCTGCTAATGCGGATGAGGTTATTCAAAAACGCATACTTGCCAAAAATATTACCGGGCAAAATTATTTGGAAGCAGATTATCCAAATTATGAAAATGATATTAATCAAATATTGATTTTTGAAGATAGTCCAGAGCTGAAACTTTATAATAGTGCTAAGAATTATGCAGATGTCTATCCATTTATTCCTTACCAATTTAACTTGTTAGCAAACATCTTAACACAAATTTCAAAACACTCTATTCAAGGAGCAAATCTTTCCCGAGGAGAACGTTCATTACTTGCGTTTTTCAAAGAAACTGCTGAACGAAATGCCAATAATGATAGTTCAACTTTGGTCTCATTGGATCAATTTTATCCGTCACTTGAAAAATGGCTGAATGAAACTGACAATGCAAAGGTAATTAAACAAGCAGAAGAAAATACACGAATAGTACCAGATAAAAATGATCATTTCAACATTGCTATTCTAAAAGTCTTATTCATGATTAAATATGTGGATCAAAACATTAAGCCAACTCTTAACAATATAACAAACTTGATGATTTGTCATGTGAATGAAGATAAATTAGTTCTTCAAAAAAAAGTTGAAATTGCTTTGAAAATCTTAATTAGTGAAAATTTGATTCGTCAAAACTTAAAAAATTATGTATTTCAAACGGATGAGGAACAAGAAGTGACGCGCTTGATTAACAATATTGATTTGAATGAAACGGACATTGAAGATAGGCTCGCTCGAGATATTTTGGATGACAAAATTGGACGAAATCAGTTTTCATATAAGAACCCACATGCAGTGGGGAAAATGTTCGAAAATCGCTATAATTTTACGTATAACTTTTATGTGGATGATTACGCATATCGTAAGAATAGTAATCCTAATCTAGAAGTTAAGATTATTACACCTGATCATCCCTTATGGAATGATGAAACACAACTTATCTTAGCAAGTACAAAAAATCAAATGCTGATTAATTTACCTGTTGATCAAGACTTTATGAATCACATCAGGACGTATTTACAAGTTGAAAAATACATCACTACTGCTAATACATCAAGTGCTATTAGGAATTTTGTAGCCGTTAAAACTGAGAAAACTTCCGAAAATCAAGAGTTGATTAATTCAATTAATGTTCAGTTAAATGACTTTTTAAAACAAGCAACGTTCTACTTTAACAATAACAAATTAGAGGTTTCAGGTTCAGATTTTAAAGCATGCCTCAATGATGCTTTGCAACAAATGGCTAAACTTGTTTATTACAAAAATGATTTGGTAGATTCAGCAATTTCTGAATCCGATATTAATAGTTTGTTAAAATACAGCGATAGTGAATTGGTTGCTCATGTAGAAAATCAAAATGTAGTTGATGATGTGAGTCGATATATTTTATTACAGGAAAATAAAAATCTTACAGTGACAATGAAAACATTACGGGATAACTATCTTAATAATGCACCATACGGATTTGTTAATGAAGATTTGGAGTGGACAATTGCTCGTCTATTTAAGGAAGGGAGCATTAGTCTCTTCAAAAATGCAATTCCACTAGATACTAATTCAGATATAAATGAAATTTCAAAAGCTATATCTGATCGTAAATCGCCAGAAAAAATTCGTGTCAAACTTCGTCAAAAAGCGAATGATGTCCAGAAAAAAATGGTCCGTAATTTAGGCGAAGAATTATTTAAAAGTCGTAGTATTGTTGACGAAAATAATGATGATACAACACGTCTGCGATTCAATGAAAAGACCCAACGAATGATATCTGAGTTAAATAGCTTCAAAGACACATTTGGCCATTATTATCCTCAATCAAGTGAAATAAATGAAGCACTTGGTGTCTTACAACAAGTCGTAGATGCTCGTGATACGAAATCATTCTTTGAAGTTTTGAAAAATAAAGAAGAAGAATTACTTGATTGGGCAGAGAACTATGAAGATATTCATAATTTCCATACTAGTAATCAAAAACTAATTTGGGATAAGGCAAGAGATTATATTAGCCGCGTAGAAGACAGTACTACCCAAGAACCGACTGATAGAATTAATTCAATCCTTGCAGGGATGAAAAATATCATGAAACAAGCATCTCCATATCGCGCTATTCCAAAACTAAGCGAATTGAATAGTCAGTATGAGACAGAGTACATGAAATTCATGGAATCTAAGTCTAATGATGCTACTGATGAAATAAAGTCAGTTAAACGAGATGTTCTAGAAGATTTAGATAGTCGCGATATTGGTGACAATTTTAAAAGTGAAGTAGTTCAAAAATTTGATAATTTAATTCAGTCTTTAGTAGATACACAAACATTAGACCAAATTGTGTTACTCAAAGCTCAAGCTGATACATTGCAATATACTTTTACAAAGAAATTCACTGCAGAGGAAAATCGCAGACGTGAGGAAGCCGCTAGAAAAGCTAGAGAATTTAGTAAAATTAGTCAAGATCCCCCAATTTCAGCTAAACCAATTAAAAAGGTAAGAAATGTATATATGAAAGACTTGATCAAAACTCGTCAACGAATTAATTCTGAGGCGGATGTGAATGCTTTCGTAAATAAATTGAAACAAGAATTACTTTCAGAGTTAAATGATGATAATGAGTTAGATATTCTACTGTAACTGATAGGAGCGCTATTAATGGACAAAAAAGCAATTAAGATTTTTGCCATGGAGTCTCGTGTGAAACTTCGTGAAGGCATTATTAATAAATTAGCTAAGTTAGGTATTACAGAAAATAATATTGGTGAAATTGTTAAAATTGGAAACGATACTATTGAGGTCTCTTCAAATAATGAACG
Source organism: Lactobacillus sp. UCMA15818 (assembly GCF_030400225.1). Taxonomy (GTDB): domain Bacteria; phylum Bacillota; class Bacilli; order Lactobacillales; family Lactobacillaceae; genus Liquorilactobacillus. The sequence goes on from NZ_VJYB01000001.1 coordinate 40,655, forward strand.
CTTTACAGGCAAAGATGTCGTCAACCGTGCTAAGTTAATTGAAGCACTGGTTAAACGTAAAAAGCAAGTTGATCCAAAAGAAAAGAATCGCGCAGCAATTGCTTTTGACAATTTAGTAGAAGAAGTGGCATATACTTGGTTTAATCGCTTAATTGCTATGCGTTTTATGGAAATAAATGACTACTTGCCAGGACATCAACGTGTTCTTTCAAGTGAGGTTGATGGGAAAAGAGAACCTGATATCATTACAAATCTATTAGATTCACAGTTGTACCAAGAAATGGATACGGCTATGCAGAACCGAGTCATAGAATTAATGTCAGTTAACTCAGCTAATGCGGTAGATGAACTTTATCAACTTGTTTTTATCAAACAATGTAATAGTTTGAACCAACAATTACCTGACTTATTTGAACGTATTGATGACTATACCGAACTTTTGTTTACAATCTCGTACATAGATAATAACGGTGTACTTGCAAACTTGCTAACAATTCCAGAAGAGAATTTCAATGTGAAAAAAGGTGGGCAAGTAGAAATTATTGGATGGATGTACCAATATTATAATACTGAACCCAAAGACAAAGTGTTTGCTCGTGGTCATCGAAAGATTCGTGCAGATGAGATCCCCGCTGCTACACAATTATTTACACCGGATTGGATTGTGCGTTATATGGTGGAAAATTCACTTGGTCGTTACTATATTGACCAAAAAATGGCTGATCCTTTGGAAATACGCACCGAGAAAGAAATTGCAGACGAATTTGGTTGGAAATACTACTTGTCAACTGCTGAACAACCTGAAGATGTGCAGTTACAGATTGTTGCTGAACAAAAGGATAAAAGTGTTATCGCTTTACAAGAACTAAAACTGATTGATCCAGCAATGGGAAGTGGGCACATTCTTGTGTATGCTTTTGATGTATTCATGCAGCTTTATGTTGCTGAAGGTTACCGCGAACGTGACGCTGCTGAGTTAATTATACTGAATAATTTATTTGGGTTAGAAATTGACAAACGGGCCTATCAACTAGCTTATTTTGCCTTGATGATGAAAGGTCGAGAATACAATCGACGAATTCTAAATAAAAAAATGAAGTTGAATTTATATCAATTTATTAATTCTGAAGATATTTCGGTCGAATATTTCAAACGTTTAGAAAAACTATCAACTCTTTCACATGCAAAATTTACTGAAAAACTAGACCAACTTAATTCAATTATTGAACAATTTACTCATGCAACAGAAATTGGTTCAATATTAAATTTTCATAACATAAATAATAAAGAAATTGATGAACTTCATAAGTTTGTTGATGTATTTGATAAATTTTCTGATATGGACATTCTTTATCAATTACCTGAAACTCACAAAAAGATTTTGCAAATTTTTGATATTGTTAAAACTATTACCTCGAAATATACGGCGGTAATAACTAATCCACCATACTTGAATAAGATGAGTCCCATACTTGATAAATACGTCAAGGATAATTATCCTGATGTAAAAACAGACTTGTTCTCTGTATTTATTAAGATGAATAGTCAAATGCTTGTTGAAGATGGATATGCTGGTTTTATGACACCGTTTGTCTGGATGTTCATCAAATCTTATGAAAAATTGCGCAACTTCTTGATTACGAATAAAAGTATCTCTAGTCTGGTTCAAATGGAGTATTCTGCATTTGAGGAAGCGACTGTACCTGTTTGTTGTTTTACAATTAAAAACACAAAAAATGAGCCAGTTGGAAACTATTTCAAATTGTCGGATTTCCGCGGAGGTATGGAAATCCAAAAAGCGAAAGTTCTTGGGGGAGTTAAGAACCCAGATCTAAGTTATGTTTATCAAACAAATCAGAAAAATTTTACAAAGATTCCGGGGAGCCCTATATCGTTTTGGGTAAGCGAAAAGCTTATTCATGATTTCGTTATTGGAACACGAATGGATAAAATTGTAACTTCTAAGCAGGGTTTGGCAACTGCGGACAATAACCGTTTCCTACGTGAATGGTGGGAGGTTGACTTGAACCGTATTAAGTTTGATGCTACCTCCATAGAGGACTCAGTTAAATCAGGAAAAAAATGGTTTCCATACAATAAAGGCGGTTCATTTAGACGTTGGTATGGCAACTATGATTATGTGGTTAATTGGGAGAATGATGGTCGAGAAATAAAAAATTTCGTTGATGATAAAGGAAAGCAACGAAGCGTGGTGCGAAACCCAAGTTATTACTTCAAAGAAGCGATAACTTGGTCGGATGTCACAAGTGGTGATTTTTCAATGAGATTTCGTGAATCTGGAAGTGTTTTTGATTCAACCGGTCATTCAGCTTTTAATAAATTGGCTGAAAATAAACTTTATTTACTGGGTCTTCTTAACACTCCTGTAGGGAACTATATTTTCAAAATCTTGAACCCTACTATTCACATGCACATAGGTTATGTGTCATTATTTCCTACGCTCGTCAATCTTAATTGCGAGGATCACATAAATTCTATAGTTAGACAAAACATCGAGATTTGTAAAAAAGATTGGCTAAACAAAGAGACTGGTTGGAAAGCTTTTGGAAAACATCAATTATTATAAAAGAAAAGGGTAATCCTATTAAATTAGGTTTGCCCTTTTCAACTTTCTTACTAAATTAGTGGATGCTTGTTGAAGTTCCAATGATCATAGATCTGATTCCAATCATTTTTTGTAATTTGAATATTTTCTTTAACTAGTTCAATTATTCTTGGATTATCAGTATCAAAAATTACCGGTATATTTTGAAAATCACCGACTTGTGAATTAATTGTTGGATTGAGCACCTTTAAAATATTATTGCCAATTGGTGTATTTACCATTCCTAACACATAAAAGATATTGATTTCTTTGTTTGAAAATGCTGACATACCAGAAACGTCATGAATACTGCCATATTCTCGAAAACGCACACTTAATCCACCAGATGTTATTAATGGCCAAGTTATCGCTTCTTTGAAGTAATAATCGGTATTTTGTGGACGCGACCGAAGTTTTCCCTTATCATCGACGAAAATTTTGATTTATTAAGCATTATCTCTTAAATTTTCATGTAATCATAGTTACTGTAAAGAAAAGGAAAAAATGTCTTGCTAATTATTTCAGACGGTACTGAATTTAAAAGATATAAAGTAACATATTCAATTTTTTGCTTGAATAGTCTGTCATTATAATTAGAAAAGCTTAAATTCCATTCCTGTATAAATTTATTTATTAAAAAAAATAACAAATTTATATTAGTGAGTGTTTTTTGAAATCCCAAGAAATTTCAAAGGAGTCCCAATAAAGTCTAGACTCATCAATAAGTTCTTGAACTTTTCCTGTAATTATGCTCTTATCATCTAAATTCATTACCATTGATGCAACAGTACCTGGTTGGTAGTTCATTGTAGGATTAATCAATTTAAACACCTCATTAGTCAAGGGAGAGTTTAAAATTCCTAGAATATAATTGGTATCTTTTTTATTTTTAGCAAATATTTTACTACCGGCATTATCAAACAATGAATGAGTAGAATATCTGCAAGAAAATTTACCAGATGTTAATGCTGACCAAGTAATTCCTTCATCAAAAATATAGTCCAAGTTATAGTTATGACTTCTAACTTTCCCATGGTTATCTTTAAAAGTCTGTATTGCGAAACCATCAGACTTCCAGTTTACAAGATATTCATTGTTACCGTACCAACGTTTAAAACTTCCACCTTTATCATAAGGAAACCAAATTCTTTTAGAATTTATTGCTTCAAGGCGACTATTGGCTGAAAAGTTTGCTTGATTAATATCAATTTCATGCCAAAATCTCAAGAAAGTATCATTATCAGCAGTAGCCATGCCAAGTCTGGCATCTCCATATTCTGAAATGGTTTTATTTTTAAACAATTTTAGAAGATTTTCGCTTACCCAATACGAAATTGGTTGTCCCGGAATTTTAGCAAAGTTATCTTGGAAAGTATAATATAGATAATCTGCTTTATCAGCACCAATAGCCTCTAGTACTTTTGTTTCTTTCAACTTATAATTTTTGAAATCAACAAGTCTTAAGTAACTACCAACATAGCTTTTATGTTTAAGTGGTGACATCACAAAAATAGTTGTTTGTACAACTTCACCGCCAATCTCTTCGAAAGCACGAGTTCCTAAATGAACCATATTAATGATGGTTTGCTGATTAACTTTGAAACGCAATTTTTCAAAACTAGACAGGAACATCCAAGCGTGTTGTGTAATCATTGTATAATATCCAGACGATTTAATCATTTTTTTCAGTCTTTCAATAAACACACCAAATAGGTCACTTTTGCTGTCTGGATAGACTTTCTTTACGAAATCTGATAGAACTTTATTCATACCAGAACTACCCATATAAGGTGGATTCGTAATTCCAATATCATATTTCTGTTGTAATAACTCTCCAACATTCACCATCTCACTAATTGCAGGATACAAAAGCGATACAGTTCCTTCATTAAGCCCAGCTTTTAGATTATCGAAATTAATGCCTTTGAACTCAATTAACGAGCCTAAATCAATTGCATCTTTAAAACCATCAATCAATTGTAATAAATCTTGATGTGCTTTTTTTTGATTAGGAAATTTAATATTTAGTAATTGGAGTTCAGTTTCATTAATACCAAAATTGTCAGATATGGCATAAATATTTGGTTTGATATCCTTAGACAAAATTAGTCTTGAGTATTGACGGCCTTTCATTATCAATGCAAAGTAAGTTAACTGGAAAGCACGCTTATCAATATCCAGTCCATAGAGATTATTTTGAAGAATTAACTCAGCAGCGTCACGTTCGCGGTAACCTTCAGCAACATAAAGCTGCATGAATACATCAAATGCATATACAAGGATGTGCCCACTTCCCATTGCTGGATCAATCAGTTTTAGTTCTTGTAAAGCAAAATCATTCAGATAGTGCTTTCATCATAATTTTCATAATCAACTTTGTTTCACGTTCTTCCATTTCTTTGATGATATGTAAGTACACACTTTGAGTTGTAGTCACATCTTTATGTCCAAGTCTGCGACTAACACTTAAAATGTTGACATTTTTAAACAATAAAATAGAAGCATGTGTATGCCGTAATCCATGAAAAGAGATAGATGCGATATTGAGTTTATCACACAGCTTCTCAAGATGGCGATTAATAGTTGCACTAACAGGTAATTTGCCATTTTCATTTTCACAAATTTTTTGTTGCGGAAGTTTGAATTTTCTTGCACGTATTATGTTTTTGATTACATGAAGTGTTTTTGTATCTACGTCTATAGTTCGAATTGAGCTTGAATTTTTTGTTGGTTTGAAACCAGTATGATATTTGTAGTCCCAGGTCTTATTCACGACAATGAGTTTACTTTTAAAATTAATATCTGCAACAGTCAATCCGAGAACCTCTGCAAATCGTAGACCAGTCATTGCTGAAAGATAAATAATGAAGTCATAAGAATTGGTTGAAATACAAGTTGCTTGGATTAAAGTCTGCCACTCTGAATAAGAGTGAAACATAACTTTTTCAGTAACTTTTTCACGACCAGTTATAATTGCTTTACGTGTAAAGTCTGTCTTAATAATTCCCTCTTCAAGTGCATCAATAACTGCTGCTCGAATTTGTTTATGAAATCCTGCAGTTGTCCGCTTAGCATGAGTTTTAGCAAAGTTATTCAAAACAGTTTGGTAGTTTTGGCGCGTTATTTTGTTGAATTTGATATCACCAAAGTAATTTTTGATATGCTGATAGGTGTTTTGGTACTTTACATAAGTTACCGAGGAAATTGCTGGTTTCTTGAAAGTTTCCATCCATTCATGAAAATAATTAGCAAGTGTTAAATTTGTAGTCATTTGAATAGTTCCCTTCATATTTATTCGTACTTAATAAGAATATGGCTTTGTGGAAGAAAAATTAACAATGAATAATACAAATATTATAAAAACACAGTATAATATAAAATAGAAACAAACAGGGGGTTGCATAGTGGCTAAATTAATCAAAGATAAATTTGAGGCCTGGGAAAAAGAATCACGGGATCGCTTTAATCAATTGAAATCAAATGAAGAAGAACTAAATAAAATTTTCATTAAACTCTATGGCTTACAAGATGAGCTTGATTATCATGTGGACGATAAAGAAGTGTCTGTTTCCCTAGCTGACCGCGAACGTGATATTAAATCATTAATTAGTTACGCGGTTGGTTGTATGTTCGGGAGATATTCATTAGATGAAGAGGGGCTTATCTTCGCTGGTGGAGACTTTGATATATCTCGCTATCATAAATTTAAGCCAGATGTAGATAACATTTTACTAATTACGGATGATGAGTATTTTCAAGATGATCAAAGTGATATTGTAATAAAATTTGTAGAATTTATCTCTATTGTCTATGGGAAGGAAACGTTGGAAGAAAACTTAGACTATATTGCAGATATTCTACCTGGTAGTGGAAAAAGTCGTGCTAAGATTCGTAAATATTTTGTATCTAAATTCTACGCTGACCATATGTTAACTTATAAAAAACGTCCAATTTATTGGCAATTTGATTCTGGAAAAGCAAATGGTGTGAAAGCGTTGATGTACTTACATCGCTATGATGAAAATTTGCTTGGACATTTGCGTATTGATTATGTGACAAAATTGAGCCATGCTTATAATTCTCGAATCGAATTACGTGAAAGTCAAAAAATAGCTACATCAAATGCTGGTGAATCAGCTCGATATGAAAAAGAAATTATTAAAATTAAAAAACAACTAAAAGAGCTGCATGAATTTGATAATAAACTTGGTCACTTAGCTTTAAAGAAAATTTTACTTGATTTGGATGATGGAGTAGTTGTAAATTATGATAAACTGCAGCGTGATCCAGATAATGGTGAAAAATTTATAATTTTGACTAAGGGTGTAAAAGAACCTTAAGGAGAAAAGAAAATGTCAGATTTAAATTTAAGTCAAATTCAGACTCGTTTAAATGAGCTTTTTGTAACATATGGAGAACGTAAACTCATTTTTTGGTTTGATCCAAAAAATGAGTTTGAAGAGGATATTGATAAAAAACAGATTCAATTAAACGATGCCAAGATTTATAAACTTGAGTCACGGACTCAGCTTATGACTAAACGTTTCTTTGAAATTGAAGACAAAAAAAATAATTATCTCATTTATGCCCCTTTCAAAAAAATGGATGACGATGATGAAAATAACCATCTATTAAGTATTATGAAATATTCAAGTCAATTTAGTGCAGATCGAATTTCGCTTATAATGACACAACTTAACATTCCATCGAATTTACACGATACAATGGAAAAGTATACTAAATTTTTTGGAGCAAAATCCCGTATAGCTGCTTTTGAAAAACTTATGACTACGAAAATTAACTCTAAACAGGAACTTGAAATAACATTGATAGCTGTTGTGACAAAAGCAAACACGGCTCAAATTTATAGTATTATTCAAGCTTTGTTAATTGATTATACTAATACTTCAAGTAACTTGTATGATCAGCTAGCGAGCTTTGGCTTGCAAGAGGCACTCTGGAAATATATCTCTAAATATTATGGATATACAGCTAAGGAACCGACAATTCAAAAGTTAGCTATCTCATTTTTTGCAAATGCTTTCTATGGTCAGATGGGGCATCAAAAATTACCAGCTAACTTGAAGGAATATGAAGTTCCTAACCAAACAACTGCAATTGTATCATTTATGGATGGTGTAATGAATGATTCTCGCTATACAGCAACGTTTGATAAGTTGAGTAAAGATACTTATTGCTTGATTGGAGGAGATAAAATTCTTGCTAAAGCGCCTATTGAGGAATTGTTGGCAGCGGATATATTTGAACCAATTCACATTCTGGTAATTCAGTACTACATAAGGCAATTAATGAGTGGGGATTTAACGCCGATGATTAGTGGAATATCATTATCAGAAGCATTGATACTTAAGCAACGAGCTCATTTTGGTATTAAATACGTGCATCAATATGAAGTAATTTTGAATGCTCAGAAGATACTAAAGTACGTCTTAAATACTAACACCGATCAATTTACATCATTTGTTAAAGACTACGAAACATCATCTTATTTGGTAGATCAGTATTATCGTAAATTTATTTGGCATCTGGATAGATGTGCTGAACAAGATAAGTTTACCAAATTGCAAGTGCTAGTTGAAAAACAATATAGGACATTTTTGGATGAAATTGGTCGATTGTGGAATGCTTTATTGTATTTAGATGAACGGCCTTCAATGCTTGATTTCTATGATAAATTTGCAAAGAACAAAATGAAAACTGTTGTAATCATTTCGGATGCTTTACGATACGAAGTAGCAAAAGAAATTCAACAATTTCTTGAACAAGAAAAAAAGTATTCTTCAAAAATGGATACAATTTTCACAGTATTACCTTCTGTGACAGAATTTGGGAAAGCTGCTTCATTACGTGGGAATCATGAACCATATGAATATATTAAAGATACAGATGTTCGAGTAAATGGTTTAAAAACACAAGGAACAGTTGCACGAAATAAAATTCTTAAAGAAAAAAATTCAAATTCATTGGCAATTACCTACGAAAACGTTATGGGAAAATCAAATGCAAAAGAACTTCGAGAAGTGTTTAATGGTCAAGAAGTGATTTACCTTTATCATGATCAAATTGATGCAACTGGAGATAAAATTGGAACAGAGTCTCAAGTATTTAATGCAGTAGAAAATACGATTAAGGAACTGATAGCACTTATTCAATTTATTTCAAATGGTGCAAATGTCTATCGTTTTATTATTACAAGCGACCATGGATTTATTTATACAAGATCTAAAGTAGAGGAACACGAGAAGATTGAGAATCCATCTAGTTCTGATTTAGATCACGTTGAGCGGCGTTTTATTATTAGCAAGAACCATTATGATGAAATTGGTATTGGTTCTGTCAAATTAGGGGACGTATTGCATAATGAAGATGATCGCTATGTTCATTTTCCAGAAACTTCAGCTATTTTCAAAAAAGCTGGTGGAGGTCAGAACTATGTCCATGGTGGCTCATCTCCCCAAGAAATGATTGTTCCAGTATTAGAAATAAGCGTGGCTCGTGGATCCGCACAAAAAAAACCAGTAACAATTCAATTAATGACTGCTAAAAGAAAAATCATTGGGTTATCTGTTGCTCTTGAATTTTATCAAACAGAGGCGATTAATGATTCTGTTACAAAAGCTCAATATTCGCTTTATTTTGAAGATGGCAAAGGAAATCTAATTACAAACCAAAATGCTTATTATGCTGATTCAACTTCTGGTCAATCGAGTGAACGATTTACGAACTTTACTTTTGATTTCGTAAATCGTAATTATGATACAAATGAAAAAATTTATTTGATTGTAAAAAATGAAGAGACAAAAATTGAAACAGAACATATTGAATTTGCGATTGATAATCCATTTGCTGGTGGATTTGGATTCGATATTTAGGAGGAAGTTAGTGGATCAAGTTATTTTAGATAAATTAGTGGCAAATTTTCCTGGAAAAATTGTCCGTAAAGATTTAACAAAAAAAATTAAAGAGGGAGCAAATGTTCCTGTTTATGTGTTGGAATATTTGCTGGGAATGTATGCTTCATCGTTGGACGAAGATCTTGTTCAAAAGGGAGTGGAAAATGTCAAAAATATTTTAGCTCGCAATTACGTTCGTCCAGATGAAGCTGAAAAAGTGAAAGCAAAGATTCGTGAGAATGGTGGGTACACAGTCATTGATAAAGTCAGTGTTTCTTTGAATGAGAGAAAGGATCAATATGAAGCCGAGTTTTCAAACTTGGGTTTATCAGGTGTTCGTATTGGTGATGAGTATCCGAAAAAGTATGATCGATTACTTGGCGGTGGTATTTGGTGTATCGTTCAAATGGAGTACTGGTTTGATGAAAATGATCAGAAGAATTCGCCATTTATTGCGAAAAAAGTAGATCCAATTCAAATGCCAGGTCTTGATATTGAAGAATTTAAAAGAGGTCGAGCTGCCTTTACTGAAAAAGAATGGATTGATATCATACTTCGTTCTATTGGGATGGAACCAACTCAATTTAATGAGCGAGTTAAGTGGCTGCACTTAGCACGTTTAATTCCGCTAATTGAAAATAATTTCAATTTATGTGAACTTGGTCCACGTGGTACTGGGAAATCACATGTTTATAAAGAAATTTCGCCAAACTCAATTTTGGTGTCGGGTGGACAAACCACAGTGGCTAATTTGTTCTATAACATGTCTCGTCGAGCAATGGGGTTAGTTGGTATGTGGGATACAGTCGCATTTGATGAAGTAGCAGGAATCAACGTAAAAGATGGTGATTTAGTCCAAATTATGAAGGATTACATGGCCTCTGGATCATTTGCTCGTGGCAAAGAAGAGAAAAATGCTTCCGCTTCAATGGTGTTTGTTGGGAATATTAATCAAAGCATAGATGTAATTTTAAAGACTTCAAATTTATTCGAACCATTTCCTGACAAGATGGGGACTGATTCAGCTTTTCTTGACCGTATGCACTGTTATCTCCCTGGATGGGAAATTCCAAAATATCGTCCCGACTTTTTTACAAATGATTATGGTTTTATCACTGATTATTATTCAGAAGTAATGAGGGAACTGCGTAAAACAACATATAGTGATGCTATTGATAACTATTTTAAACTCGGTTCTCAACTGAATCAACGGGACACAATTGCAGTTAAAAAGATGGTATCAGGGTTAATTAAGCTAGTTTATCCAGATGGTAAGTTTGGTAAAAAAGAAGTTGAAAAAGTCCTTAAATTTGCGATTGAAATGCGGCGACGTGTTAAAGAGCAGCTTAAAAAAATTGGCGGTATGGAATTTTTCGATGTCAACTTATCATATATTGATTTAGAAGAAAATCGTGAAGAGTATGTATCGGTACCTGAGCAAGGTAGTGGAACATTAATTCCTGAAGGAATTGGTAAACCAGGACATATTTATTCAGCATCAACCGGTGCAAGTGGACGTATTGGAGCATATAAGTTTGAAACACAAATGGTATCTGGCAACGGTAAATTTAAAGCAACTGGTTTAGGCAGTGATTCAGCTGCTAAAGAAAAAACTGATTCAGCATATAAATATTTAAATGCCAACGCAGCTGCAATTAGTTCATCTATCTCAACAACTACTCATGATTTTATATTTAATACGCAAGATCTAAATGGTGTTGGAAATCCTGAATCATTGTCATTACCTACAATGATTGCCTTATGTTCAGTTTCCTTGAATAAACCAATTGTTTCAAGTATGGCTATTTTAGGTGATATAACAATTGGTGGCACCTTAATTAAGGTAACAAGTCTTGCTGATATGATGCAAGTAGCTCGCGATTCTGGAGCTAAAAAAGTCTTAGTTCCAATGGCAAATGCTGCTGATTTGGCAACAGTTCCACCAGAGTTGATGTCAACGTTCAATATTATATTTTACAATACACCTGAAGATGCTGTGTTTAAGGCCTTAGGAGTTGAATAATTAATACGATCTTTAAATCTAGTCGATTCATTTATACAAAAAATTATTCGCTATGTGAGTAGAAAATGGAAAGGTTAAAACAATATTAGATTTAAGATAGGATGTGTTCAAAATGACGAGTTGGGTTAATAGTCTCGAGCATAAACTTGGATGCTATATGTTTGAAAAATTACTTGTTAAATACCCTGAAGCTTTGCACTGATAACGAATTAAAAAATTCCAATGTTTTTTTGAATATCACAAAAAGAAGTTGCGCCAAAACAAAAATTGTGACACAACTTCTTTTCTTACTCAAATTAAATTTATTTTTTCCCCATTCTATTAGTAAGCAGCATTGCAGGCAAAGCAATCAATAATGCAGCAATAGAAATGACCATAAATCCATATTGAAATGAGTGAACTTTGATTAGTTCTAGATGATGCTGCAAAAACATTTTCATATATTCTGGACTACCATGAAACTTATTGGTTGCAAGACTATGTTTGAAAGACGTAATGTTAGAACTTGCATAAGCTGTTACCAAAGTTGTAATTAATGCAGATCCAAATGCGCTGCCAATATTTTGAATAATCCGAGAACCAATTGAGGCAGCCGGAATTTGCGAATTTTCCATACCAGTGTATGCATCTGCCATTAGTGGCATGAAGATTCCTCCTGCACCAATTCCGCGGATAAATAAAATTACAGCAATAATCCAATAGGATGTTGTACCATCAATCCAATAAAATGGAAGTGTTCCAACAAATGTAATCAAGAGACTTCCCATAACAACATATTTTGCACCGATACTATCAGTTAGTTTTCCCGTGAGAGGGCGCGAAATTAACATGCCGAAGCCTTGTGGAATTAATGCCAGTCCGGCCATCATGACACTCATGTTACGAATATCTTGAAAGAATAACGGTAGCAATAACATGGCACCATTTAAAACTGTTCCAGCGATAAAAAGACCGATGGCAGATCCATTAAAGGAATTATGTGTAAATAACTTCAGTGGTAAGACAACCCTTTCTTTTATTATCAAAGCCCAAATGATGTACAAAATCAGTAAGATTAGACCTAAACTTACAAACACTAATGTTTTTTGGTTTAAAAAGTTTGCAGTGCTGGAAGCTTTAACAATTCCATATATGATAGCGGTGGTTGATGCTGCGAGTAATACTATCCCTACCAAATCCATCTTTGCTGCTTTATTTTGTGCCGGATAATGTGGCATTTTCCAGATAATTAATATAATTGAGATAATGCCAACTGGGATATTAATCCAGAAAATCCAATGCCACGAGAGGTATTTTATGATGACTCCACCAAGAATTGGACCAAAGAGTGGACCAAGAATCATTGGTAAACCAACCGTTGCCATCATTTGTCCCATTACTTTTTGGCCAGCCGTTTGGACAAGTAATGTAGTCAATATTGGCATTATGAGACCACCAGCAAAGCCCTGCACCAATCTAGCACCAATAAGGAAATTAATATTAGGTGAGAGTGCAGATAGTAGGGAACCGACTGCAAAAAGAATTTCTCCCATCAAAAAAACGAGTTTACCATCAAATTTATTCAGTAACCAGCTGGAGAAAGGAACTGCAACCCCAATCGCCAGCACATATCCCGTAATAGTCCATTGAACAATTTCAACAGAACTATTCAAATCTTTGACAAGTGTATGAATCGCAATGTTTACCATTGTAGAATCAAGTAATGGAGCCATGGCACCTAATACTAAAATCCAAGCAGTAACAGTAACTGATTTTGGAATATAAGAATTATTTTTAGACATGAATATATCCTCCTAATAAGAAACTAGTAGTATCTTAATACCACACATGTTATATTACTCTATGAAGAATAAATGTCAATAAGAAACTAAAAGTATCTTAAAGAGGTGTTATTTATGGGTAATGTTAGACGTAGAGGTATTGAATTAGAAAGTGCTATTTATAAGGTTGTCCGTGAGGTTGTTGATGAAGAAGGGATAGAAGGAGTAACTTTTCAAAAAATTGCTAAGCTTGCAGGAACCAGTAAGTCTGTAATTTATCGACGGTGGGAGACACCATTTGAACTCGCTATTTCAGCATTTCAAGATAGAATTCAACTTGAGAATAAAGGAAGTGTGGACAAGGTAGCTCTGACTGGTAAAAATATGCATGATGATCTGCTCCAATTAATGAATCGTTTTCTTATTAGCATTGATACACTAGGGAAAACATTTTTGAGAAGTCTATTAATAGGAATTGGGGATCAACCTAATGAGGCCATGCAACGATTAATGGACAAAAATTCAGAAATCGATTTACGAGCGATAAATCGGATATTGGAGCGAGCAAGAAGCCGAGGAGAAGATGTAAGAGAAGATATTCCTGACGATGTAAAATTACTTCCTTTTGAGTGGCTTCGTTACAAAATGTTCCTACAAAATAATATTAGTCGAGACATGATAGAGATGTTAATTGAGGATATTTTGATTCCTGTATATTTGAAGGGCTAGTAGGTAAATGTAAAATAATTAAAGCGTTGAAAAGGGAATGTGATATAATTCGGGGAAATTTAACTTTTGACCCAGCTCCCTGAGAAAGAAGTGCTCAAGGTATGGATAAAGAATCAATTGAGAATTTAGAAAACGGGCACATAGTCTATTTTTGTAATTTATTAAAACGCTATAATTAATTGATTAAATATGAATTGGGGTATTTTTATGCGTAAATTAAATCTTTTTATAATTGTTTTATTAATGGTAGTTGTTTCAGGATGCAATCTTCAAAAAAAGGGGAAAGTAGTTGATGATACCGTTAAAACAACGACAAATAAAACACTGCAAGCTAAATCAAAAACTTGGACTTTCAGTCGTGGAATCAGTTCTAAGCAGACAAAGAATCAAGGTGTATCAAAACAAATAACCAGTTCTGTGGTTTCCAAAACTGATGCACTTTCTAGTTGGACTACTTCTAAAGGACAATTTATGTCTAGTTCGGTCAATTATAGACGAGTGTCATTAAAAAAGTGGAAACAAAATATGCTTAAAAACTATATTAAAAGTGCGCAAAAGAGCATTCATTTAATGAGTGTTTCACAGGTAAATGATGCGCTAAAAAAACTAGGCTCAGATATTAGAATTAGTAAACTATCAGATTTAGTTTTTTTAGAAACAAAAATAAATGGAATGACACTTCCGGAAGCGTTTGTTGCCAAGGGACATCATCTATATTCGATTAACATTCAATATGCTGATACTAAACAAACAATAATAATTGCACGTGGTCAATCCTTTACTGATACAAGTACAAAAAAAGCAACTAGCCAGATTTCATTAAATAAATTAAATGGAACGTGGATTGCGCCGGAAACCACGACAAGTTCAAGTGATACTGGAAAAATTATGATTGAAGATGGTTATATGTATCAACATCGATACAATAGTTATGAGCGTTCCGCAATTCAGAAATTGAGTTCATATTCACTAATATCACTAAATCAGAATATAACTTATGCTGCACAAAAAGTTAATGCAGCTAATGCGGGCTATCAGTTAACGCAAAAAGCTGTTGCCAGCGGGGATAGTGTAGGTTATTTGTATCTATTTGTTAATGAAAACCAGTTAGTACGAATTGGACAGGGGACAACTACTACATATAAAAAAACAAGTACACTTGTAGCCGCAAATGATTTACCGCAAGACAACATTACAACCTTTGAAGAGATGGATCAGAAGCACCCTGGTGAGGCGGCTTCAACCATCACTGTTGATGCCAGCGCACCTATTGTGGGTATGAGTAATAACATTAAGTATTTAACTAATGCAGATGCTGGTCAGATTATTGACAATATAATCATTAGCCAATGATATTAATGGAGCCCACTTTAGGAATACAGGAGGGATTTAACATTTCATACGCCACTGAAGAACAGGCTATTAATTTATTAAAAAAATTAAGAATTGACTATCAAAGAATTGTGCACCCACCATTATGGACAATGAATGATCCGCATGCTCCTAAGGGATTGCCAGAAGTCAAGAATTTATTGCTAAAAAAGGAAAAAAATGAACAATATTATTTACTTCTAACAACTAATAAGCCAGTTGACTTTAAGTTATTAGCACCACAATTAGGTACCAGTCGGAATAAATTGCGCTTTGCAAGTGAAGCAGAACTTGAAGAAATACTACATATTGTGTCAGGTATGGTGACTCCATTGGCTCTGCCTAACGATAGCGAACACAAAATAAGGGTGCTGCTAGATGCTGACTTGAAAAACTTGTCAGCAATTTCTGCCCACCCTAATGTTAATACTGCAACTATTATTTTTTCTTATGCAGATCTTATTAAAATACTCAAAAGTACCGGATATGAACCGACAATTGTACAACTTGGTTAGGTATTTGATTGAAAACCCACTGAATTTGCCCGCATTGTTTTGTATAGTAAGGATTCTGAAATAATTATTATTGGCCAATTAATTTCTTTGAAAAGTACAAAAATGCTGTTATAAATATCGCAAATAATACTATTTTTTCAGATTTTTAAACATCAGCTTACCAGCTTTATTTTGACCATCAATCGTTAACAAAATAGGTAAGTTGCCTACTATTTCAAATCCATACTTTTTGTACAAATTAATTGCCCTTTGATTATCAGACAATACTTCCAGATATATGCCGTCAATGTCCCACTTTTTGGTAGCCCAAGCAATACAAGCTTCAATTAATTTACTGCCGATATGTTGTCCCCAGCATTCTTCATCAACTGAGATAGCAAATTCGGCTTGATTCATATACCTGATTCTTAGTTTTCTACTTATTTGCGCTAATCCAATAATTTTAGCCGCTTTATCATCCTGGGCAACGAAGGCGACACTTGCTTGTAATTTGTCATTAAGATGTTTAATTTTTTCCAAATCAAATGAAGATTGTAGTTCTTGCTGCTCTAACCCTAAATTATTAGTTTGTATTGAAACTCTGTTGAGATATTCAAATAATTTTTTAGAATCGTCTTTCTCAAAGAGACTTATTTGCATGATTTAATCACCTCATTAATTACCTAGGATTATACGCTTAAAATATGAGGACTAATTATAAAAAACAAAAAAACAGAATTGGAGATAATTCTGCTCCCAGTTCTGCATATGGTAGATATTAATAAAATCTGATAAGCACTCTAATAATTTATGGTATTATCTAAATCAGCACCATTTGTTTCAATGACTTTTTTGTACCATGCAAATGATTTTTTACGTAAACGTTTAGCTGTTCCATGACCATTATCGTCAAGATCAACATAGATAAAGCCATAACGCTTTGACATCTCACCTGTTGATGCACTGACTAAGTCGATACAGCCCCACGGAGTATAACCCATTACTTCAACACCGTCTTCAATAGCAGCACTAATTGCTTGAATGTGATATTTAAGATAATTGATACGATAATCATCATAAATTTTTCCATTTGTCTCAACTTTATCTTTTGCACCAAGACCATTTTCAACAATGAAAAGAGGTTTATGATACCGGTCATACAGTTCATTAAGGGAAATTTGTAATCCAGTTGGATCAATTTGCCAGCCCCAATCACTTGCTTTGAGGAACGGATTTTTAACTCCGCCTAATAAATTACCTGCAACAGTTTCGTTAGTTGCAGCAGTAGCATCAATTACACTAGACATATAATAACTAAACGAGATAAAATCAACTGGATATTCTTTCAGCAAAGCTAATTCATCAGTTGTTCTGTCTAAATCATTTTCAGAAACTCCATTTTCTTTCAAATACCGGTGACTATATGAAGGATACTCACCACGAATTTGTACATCAGCACAGAAAAAATTGAAATTCTGATTATTATGCAAATTTGATAGTTGATTAATTGGATTAGAATTATAAGCATAACTCGTTGCATAAAGAATCATACAGCCAACTTTAATTTGCGAATTAAAATTATGTGCAATTTGTACTGCTTTTGAGCTAGCAACGAATTGATTATGCCAAGCTTGAAAAATATTTTTTTTATTTGTCGCACCATTTTCTGGAACTAAGCCTTGACTTAGTGCTGGAAAATGAGCAGCTGAATTAATTTCATTAAACGTCAAAAAATATCTGACTTTTGAACCGAAGCGAGTAACTACAATCCGGACAAAATGTTCAAAAAAATTGATTAGCTGTTTATTCTTCCAACCACCATATTTTTTTGCCAAATTAAGTGGCATCTCGTAGTGCGAAAGTGTAATCAGAGGTTCAATATTATTTTTTAGGCATTCATCAATCAAGTTATCGTAAAATTTTAGTCCGGCTTCATTAGGTTGTGTTTCATCGCCTTGTGGGAAAATGCGGCTCCAGGCAACAGAAAAACGATAAACTTTAAAACCCATTTCCGCAAATAAAGTAATGTCTTCTTTATAACGATGATAATGATCAATTCCAAAATGGTTCGGGTAATTATACTTTTTTTCATCAATAGTCCAATCAAAATTTGGTTGGTTAATAACCTGCATTCTTTTTTTGCCCCCAGGTAAAGCATCCGCAATTGAAGGGCCACGATTATTTTCTTGCCAACCTCCTTCAAGTTGGTTGGCGGCAGTTGCTCCACCCCATAAAAAATTATTTGGAAATTTTGTCATATTCTAAATACCTCCTTATTTTATTAGCTGCTTAATATTAGATGTCCATAACTTAACTTGTTTAGTTGCATCTTGTTGGTGGATATTAGCTGTATATATTTTTTCGGGTGGAAAAGTTAATCCATGATTATTTTTACCGCTCATTGCTGCACCAACTCCGCTTAACTCTTGGATAGAGGAGATTAAAACTGATTGTTGTGAAATATTAGCTAACTGTTGCATTAAGTAACGGTTTGCAATCATTCCACCATCCACATGAACGGTGGAGCTAATTTTTGCAGATGCTTGGTACATTAAATTCATAACATCATTAATTTGGTAAATAACTGCATTCAAAGCTGCACGCACAATTTCATTTCGTCCAGTCAACTGAGACATTCCAACTAATGCAGCTTTGAGTTGTGGATAATTGTATGGAGCAGCCATTCCACTGAATGCTGGAATTAGAAATGTAGTATCATTGGGATTGGCAGCTTCTGCCATAGCGTTGGTTTCTGACGGATCATTGATTATGTTTAAGTTATTTTTAAGCCATGTAATTAATGAGCCGGAATAGTTAACGTTTCCTTCCAACGCATAAGTTGTTTTTTTATTTTTTCGCCAAGCAATTGAAGTATTTAAACCATCAATATGAATTTGTTTCTCACCAGTATTCATCATAATTGAAGAGCCTGTACCAAAAGTAATTTTAATTTGACCAGCCTGCAAACAATTTTCTGCGAACAATGCTGCTTGAGAATCACCCAATATACTTATAATTGGGATTGGTGTAGATAGTTCACCAAAAAGGGTGGTTTCACCAAAAATACTATCTGAATCAACAATTTGTGGCAAATTATTGATATTAATTCCAAATAAAGTACATAATTCTGGATCCCAATTACCAGTGTCCAAGTTCATCAACAAGGTTCGGCAGGCATTACTCGGTTCTGTTTTATAAATGCCACCGCTTAAAATATACAGTAACCAGCTATCAATAGTTCCAAAACACAGATTATCAGCAGTAAGTGCATCGCGAACAGCAGGTTCATAAAGTTGCATCCATTCAAATTTAGCAGCGGTAAAATAGGGTGAGAGTGGTAATCCGGTTTTTTGCTTAATTAGGTGAGCATGTTCTTTTAATATAATAGATTCAGTGAGCGAAACAGCTCGATTATCCTGCCAAACGACAGCTAATGCCAAAGGTTCTGCTGTTGTTTTATCCCATGCAGCAGCAGTTTCACGTTGATTACTGATTGCCACTGCCACGATCTTATCAGTCGTATGGCTTAAAGCAGTATGAATCAGTGTTTTGAGATTATTTTTAATTTCGATTAAATCGTGACTGATCCAGCCGTGAGGACTAATAATTTGTCGGTGTCCTTTAGTAACCTTATATGCAATTGTACCATCTGGATTTATGAGCAATACTTTTGTTCCTTGGGTACTCTGGTCAATTGCCAATGTTAATTCAGTCATTTTTTCACCACCTATTTTAGCCATCCAGCAATTTTCTGATTCAAAGTAGCAGCATCCATACCATAGTATTTGAAAACTTCTGGCTGAGGACCAGCAATTATAGGCTCATCAGGAAAAGCGACAATTTGAATTTTTGTATCACCACGTACTGCTAAGGCTTCAGCAACTGCTGATCCTAGGCCGCCATATTTGCTGTGTTCTTCAAGAGTAACAATTAACTCTGTTTGATCAGCTAAAAGATTTAGTAAATTAGTATCAAGAGGTTTGATACTAACTAAGTCGACCACTTTGATATTTATTCCTTGGCTTTTTAATAATATGGCAGTTTCGACTGCGATATGCAAAGTTTCTCCAGAACTGATTAATGCTGCATCTGTACCAAAATTAATAACAATATTCGCTTGACCTGGTTTAACAAATGCACTTGCAGAATCTTGATAAATGTTAGGGAGGGCAATTTTACCAATTCTGACATAGGCAGGGCGGTTTGAAACTGCAAGATATTGAATTAAACCACTTGCTTGATATTGATCAGCAGGAGTATACACTTCTAAATTTGGAATTGCACGAGTAATTGCAAGATCCTGCAACGAGTGATGGCTTGCTCCTAAATCACTGTAAGAGTTCCCCCCAGAAATACCAATTAATTTAACATTATTATTAGAATAAGCAACATCAATTTTAACCTGTTCAATACTACGCATTGTTAAAAATGCTGCTGGAGCAAAAACAAAAGGACGTTTACCAGAATGAGCCAATCCCCCAGAAATGGTAACTGAATTTTGTTCTGCAATCCCTACCTCTACTAATTGTTTCTGATGTTCTTCAATATAAGGAGATAGTGAAGCAGAACCACGTGAGTCGCTAGTTACTGCCAGAATATTTTGATCTTTTTCTGCTTCCTTTGTTAATTGGGCAACTATTGCGTCACCAATTTTCATCTGTTCACTCATTTTTCAAACCTCCTATTATGGTTTGTAATTCTTGAACACCTTGTTGATATTGTTCATCAGTGGGAACCTTATGATGCCATTCGGGTTTATTTTCAGCAAAACTTATCCCATAGCCTTTAATTGTATCTGCTAGTATCAAACGTGGTTTGCCGGCAACATTGGGGATTTTAAGTGTCTTTACCAGCTCACTTATATCATTGCCATTAATTTCGATAACATCAAACCCAAATGCTTCGTATTTTGCAGCAAGTGATTCTGAATTCATTACCTTGGTTGTTGGACCTGAAATCTGTAATCCGTTATGATCAATAATTGCAGTAAGATTATCAAGATGATAGTTGCTGGCAAACATAGCTGCTTCCCAAACAGAACCTTCAGCTTGTTCTCCATCTCCCATTAACGTATAAACATGGTAATCACTTTGATCGAGTTTAGCAGCTAAAGCAATACCCGCAGATAAACCTAGGCCATGGCCGAGAGAACCAGTATTTTGTTCAATACCATTGATATGATTAGTTGGATGTCCAATATATGGTGAATTAAATTGTGAATATGTTGCAAGTTCTTTTTTTGAAAAATATCCACGATCAGCAAGTACATTATAAAGAATTTCAACTGCGTGACCTTTTGATTGAATGTAACGATCACGTGTAGGATCGGCGAAAGTTGCCGGTGTTTGCTTAAGTACCGAATAATAAAGAGCCACTAAAATATCCGTACATGATAAGTCCGAGCCAGTATGTCCCGTTCCTGCTTTAAAAATCATTTTCCAAGTAGCTAAACGCATTTGAGCGGCTTTAAGTTCTAATGTTTTTGTATCCAAGATAATGACCTCCTTAAAGTTCTTTTACAATACTGTTAATATCGCCACGCAAGTAAGCTTGAATGTCTTCTTCAATCGGATCGTAAAAATCTGGTGTGATATCTAAATATTTACATGCTTCATATAAGACTGGGACTACATCTGCTCTTACTGCTGCAATATGATGGATATACGGCCCGTAAACTAGTTTAGTTTCAAAACGATTTAAATTAGCAAATTTTAACCATAGATAAGTTCCTTGTTCATAGGGACCTGCACAGGTTTGAGCATTTCCAAGAAGCAGAGAATATTGTCCATTGTCACCATCAAAACGACATAAAGTATAGTTTCCATCTTTAGCCTCGAATGCTACAGAACCAGGGTAATCAAATACAAAATGCGATTTGGGAAGAACGGGTTGATTTTTTGCCGTTGAAAATGGGAAAACACCTAAATGTTGGAGCAACTCTCCATTTTTTTCTTCCGGATGTCTGCAATTAACATCAGCAAAAATAGCTTTCTCATCACCTAATGTAGCAGCTTCAATCAATAATTCAGAAATTACTCCATGAATATCAGTCTCACAAGTAACAGGAGTTCCCTCATCTTGCAAAAGTGATTCAGAAGCATAGGGTAAGATACCTATTTCATCTTGTAATGCTGTCCAACACTGGATTGCTCCTGCATTACAGCCGTATTTATGCATTTTATTGGTTAGTGCGACTTTTAAAGTAGCAACCATTCTCAGATTTTCTGTAGTAATCTCGATTTTAGCTAGGGATTGCAATTTTTCAATGACATTGGTAATTGTAGGATCATTCGTAGCCTGCAAGTGTTTGATTTCTTGGACAAGCTCTGTTAATGGAATCGGTGATAGAGAAATATTGAATTTTTCAAGTAATTCACCTTCATTTATCATTGTTGACCAAAAGTCAAACGGACGTGGTCCAATTTGTAAAATTCTCGTATTTTTAAAAGTTTTAACAATGTTGCAGACCTTTATGAAATCACAAATTCCTTGTTTAAATTCAGGATCTTCAAGATCGACATTAACTAAATAAGTAAAAGGAACTTGAAAACGACGTAGAACTTTACCAATTGCAAATAAACCGCATTGTGTATCACGCAACCGTGAACCATCTGCAGTAGGTGCTTCATCTTTGGGACCCCATAATAGTACTGGAATATCAAATTCTTTTGCTAAGCGAGCGCATTCATATTCTGTACCAAAATTTTCATTCGCTAAAAATAGCCCATCAATTTCAGCGTTTTTAAATTTTTTGGCTATTTTGTGCATTCCATCATCATCATAGAGTAACCCATCAGCGTTAATATCATTAATATCGACATAGTTAATCTCTAATTCGTTGAGCTTATTACGAGTTAAGTTCGCAAACTTGATTGCTGCATCTGCAGAGAAAATATTGCGACGAGTTGGGGCGAAGCCAAGAGTTATTTTTTTTGACATATTAAATCACCTTTCTAAACTAAAATTCTTTATTTACAAAAACTAGTTTATTAGTTTATAAGAAAAAAAGCAACTAATTTGCAAAATCTCTCTTAATTTAGTATTATTCTAGTTGAACTAAAAAGGAGGAGAACCATGACACTTAAAATGAGTGATATTGCTAAAATTGCGAATGTGTCTAAGTCAGCTGTATCGCTTGCGATTAATGGTAAGGACGGTATCAGTGAAGAAACACGACAAAAAATTTTAAGAATTATTTCGGAACAAGGATACACTCCCTTACGTAAAAGCCATAAGGATATCTCTCAAGGAATTGGAGAGGTTACTTTCCTTGTAGTAACCAGTAGCGGTGTAGTTCAAGATGATTATCGCAGCCTTCCGTTTTTTAACAGTCTGATTTCAGCATTGTCTTTAGATACAAGTCGTTTGAATGGAACACTGAAAACAGTGACAATTTCAGCTGATAATTTGGCCAATAGGCTGAACGATACGGTTTTCTCAAGTGGTGTTTTAGTATTGGGAACAGATCTGACTAAAAAACAACTATTGCTAATTAAACAGCATGTGCCAAAGGCGGTTTTCTTGGATACTTATTTTGAAGATATTGTTGCGGATTTTGTAACAATGGATAACTATCAGGGTGCGCAACTTGCCGGAAATTATATAATAGAAAAAGGATATCAAAACATTGGGTACTTTGCTTCTGAAAACTTGATGTCAAATTTTAATGAACGTCGTAGAGGGTTTCGTGAAGTTTTAGGTAACGCGGGTATCAAAGTAGCAAATGATCATTTCTACTTTATTTCTCCAACCAATCTTGACCCAAAAGGATTAGATTTGAGGAAACTTGGAAGTCCTTTACCAGATGCTATTTTTTGTGAGGATGACTATATTGCAATTAGATTAATCAAAGCAGCTCAAAAAGAAGGAATCCGTGTGCCAGAAGATCTTGCTGTAATGGGTTTCGATGATATTTTCGAAGGAACACTTATCTCACCTGAATTGTCGACAATCCATGTACCAATTGATCAAATTGCTCGTCAAGCTTTGACACAACTTCAAGGACAGTTGGGCACTGATAAATGGAATCCGCAAAAGACTTTAGTTGCAACAACATTGATGAAGCGGGAATCAGTATAATTAAAATTAACAGTAATTTATTTGAGCAGGTTTTGCATTACAAAATCCTGTTTTTTTATTTTAGTCTTAATTTAGAAAATTAAGGTTGACTATACTAAAATGACATGCTAATCTATGGATGGTAAATGAAACTAAAATATCATATATGATTATCTGTTGCTTTACTAGTTTAGTTTTTAAATGATAAATTAATTAAATAAGGAGGTGGCAACGTGCTCTCAATTAAACAGGATCAATTCTATGAGAATGACAAACCTTTTTTTTACTTGGCTGATACATGTTGGAGTGCGTTTACAAATATTACATTAGATGAATGGCAGTATTATCTTGATTACCGCGCGAATCAAGGATTTAATGTAATACAAATTAATATTTTGAGTCAATGGGATGCGAGTGCAGCACCATTTGAATTACTACCATTCCCAATCACTCATAATAAGAATCGATATTCTTTCGATTACAGCAGGCTTAATCCAGAATATTTTGACCGTGCTGAAAAAATGCTGCAAATGGTACGCGAACACAACATGGTCCCGGCATTAGTCTTACTTTGGTCTAATTATGTTCCAGGAACATGGGCAAATGATATAGCAATTAATAATCATTTTGTGTATGGAGAGCTCGAAAATTATGTTAGTTTTGTAACTGAAAAATTCAAAAGATTTAATCCGGTTTATTTTGTAAGCGGTGACACTGATTTCTCAACAGCAAAAACTATCAGTTACTATGAAAAAGTACTTCAAGTTGCTAAACGACATGATCCAGATGCATTATATTCATTTCATATAAAAGGTCGCTTAGCAGAGATACCAGAGCAATTTTTAAGCGGAATTGACTTTTTTAGCTATCAATCGGGGCATAATCTTACAGGTCAAAAAACTGCCTATACAATTCCGCTTGAATTAAGAAAGAAAGGTTTTACTCGACCAATTATTAATACTGAACCATGTTATGAACAAATCAGTTACAGTCGCAATATTTATGGACGCTATAGTGCACGTGATGTTCGTCAAGCTTCATGGAGTTCGGTATTGTCTGGTGCAGGAGCTGGAATAACATATGGAGCACATGGTATTTGGAGTTGGCATCGTTCGGGATATAAATTTGGAATTGTAGAAGGTGAAGGTTTCGACATTCCATTTGACTGGCGTGATGCACTTCATTTTGATGGCGCAAATGATATTACTTATTTGAAAACAATTATTTCATCTTTATTTACAAATGGCATTGACCCAGTGGATATTTCTTTAAAGGGCGAAATGAGTATCCGTGTAGGAGTAGATATCAAAAAGAAGCGCTATATAATTTATTTGCCAACAAATACGGTCATTGATGTCGCGAAACTTGGTTTGAAAAAGGAGAACAGTCATGCACAAGTATTTTATCTTGATGAAAAAACCGTTCATCCACTTGAATATTCAGATAAAACTATATTGCGGATGAGTCATGCAGAGGCAGACTCGGTAATAGTATTGGATAAGGAGGAATAACCATGAAAGATCAAGAACTTGCTAACCAGATTTTGGATAAGGTCGGTGGCAAAGAAAACATAAATAGTTTAATTCATTGTGTAACACGGTTAAGATTTAAATTGAAAGATGAAAGTGTTGCTAAAACCGAAATGATTAAAAATCTTCCTGGGGTAATTTCAGTTGTTAAGGGCGGTGGACAATATCAAGTAGTTATTGGGGATAAGGTTGACGACATTTATGATTTAATTATTCCTGCTTTAAAAAATAGTGAAAATCAAAATAATTCAGAAAATCAAGAAGATAATATTTGGAACAAAGCAATTAATTTAATTTCTTCGTTATTTTTACCAGTCCTTGGTCCTTTGGCTGGTGCGGGTGTCTTCAAAGGACTACTCAATTTATTTACAGTCGTGGGTTGGCTCTCTGAAAAATCTGGTACCTATATGATATTATATGCTGCAGCGGACTCTATGTTTTATTTCTTACCAATCATATTGGCGGTGACGGCAAGTAAGGTATTCAAAACAAGTGAATACTTAAGTATTATTGTTGGAGGCGCTTTAGTATATCCAACGTTAATTTCTGCGTATAGTGCACAGCAAACAATTACCTTCCTCGAAATACCCGTAAGATTGATGAATTATAGTTCAACAATGTTACCAATTGTATGTGCAATATATTTATTAGCATATATCGAAAAAATACTCAAAAAATGGTTACCCAAAGCGCTCCAAATGGTCTTTGTACCGTTACTATGTTTAGCCATTGTTGTACCTTTGACATTCCTAATAGTTGGACCAATTATGACCTATGTCAGTCAGTTTTTAGCCGATATTATTCTCTGGTTGTATAACGTTGCTCCAATTGCTGGTGGTGCAGTCCTTGCTGGTATTTGGCAACTTGCTGTAATGGTGGGATTACACTGGGCATTTATTCCAATTGCTTTGAATAATATTGCAACCCAAGGCCATGATCCTATTTTAGGGATTACTTTTTGTACTGTATTTGGTCAAGTTGGTGCTGCACTAGCAATGGGAATTAAAGCCAAGAAAAAAACATTTAAAGAACTTTCCTTTTCGGGCGTGCTCTCTGGATTTTTGGGAGTAACTGAACCAATTATTTATGGAATTACAGTTCCACACAAAAAATCCTTTGTGATGGCGTCAATTGCCTCTGCATTTGGTGGTGCTATTGCAGGATTTTCCGGAACTCAGGCTTTGACAGCTGCTGGAGCAGGAATCTTTGGTTTACCAGGTTTTATTAGTAAAGGCGGTTTGGGACTACCATTTATCGGTGCAATTTTATCGGCAATTGTAGCCTTTCTTCTGGCACTTGTGTTAACTTATTTATTTGTACCATCAGTAAAAGACGACAAAAGTGATGAAACAGTAATTATTAATGAAAAGGAAACTTTTCTGTCAAATGAATCTCTAGTTTCACCTATTACCGGTGAATTAATAGAACTTGAAACTGTGAATGATGATGTGTTTTCTAAAAAAATGATGGGTAACGGTTTTGCAATTGTACCTGATAAAGGTAAGGTACATGCACCGTTTAATGGCACCGTGATAATGGTAGCAGATGCAAAACATTCACTTGGACTTCGTTCTGATACTGGAGTGGAACTTTTAATTCATTTGGGAATAGATACAGTTGAATTAAATGGCAAGAATTTTACTGTTAAGGTAGAAAAGGGGCAGAAAATTAAAAAAGGTGATCTGCTTGAAGAATTTGATCTAGATGCGATTAACAAGGCTGGTTACGATCCAACTTCTATGATTATTGTGACTAATAGTGGCAGTTACAACTTTGATTATTTATCAAACAAAAAAGAAATTATAGATGATAGGCCAATAGTCAAATTAACACCTAAAAATGAAGCAAAGACTAATGATTTGTCTGTTGGAGTGAAAGACTATTAATTTATATTGGATTGTAGTATGAGGAGGTTATTATGAAACATTTTAAGCTTAATATTGGGAAAAATGGAGGCTATGCTGAATTCTATCTTCAGGAGCAAGATTTTGAAATTGATCCTGCGCGTAAATTTCCTACTATAGTAATCTGTCCAGGGGGAGTGTTCATGTGGACATCATCACGCGAAGGTGAACCAATTGCTCAACGTTTTCTTGCAGAAGGATTTCATTGTGTTATTGTACATTATGCAACTGAAGGAATTAAAGCATATCAAACTGATAGAGTTGAAAAGTTACCGCAAAGTCCTGTTTCAAAGTTTCCCAATCCAGTAGTAGAGGTTGCTCAAGTACTTGTATATCTGCGGGAAAATAGTGACCAATTTGCAGTTGCAAAAGATCAAATTACTGTAATGGGTTTTTCCGCTGGAGGTACAGTGGCAGCATGGCTAGGAGTCTTTTGGAATACCAAATGGCTAGCTGAAAAGGTTCAGAAAAAAAATGACTTCTTTAAACCAAATTCATTAATGCTTGGCTATCCTGCGCTAGATGTATCCTTGAAATCAGATCGAAAATTTCACACCTCACAACCACAAAAAAGTCCAAAAGGTGTTATTATCGCAGCATATGCCGCTACTGGGGAAATTCATCCGGAGCAAGCTGAACTAGACCGTATGAACCCAAGAAAATATGTTTCAAAAGATATGCCACCGACTTTTATCTGGCATACACAAGAAGATCCACTAGTTCCTGTTTATAATTCTCTTTGGTTTGCAGAAGCGTTAGAAAAACAAAAAATTCCAGTTGAACTACATGTTTTTTCAAAAGGAAAACATGGCTTAGCATTAGGAGATTATCGTACTGGAATTAAGCAGAATCAGACAAGCGCTCAAATTTACAAATGGGTGGATCTTTTTTTGGAATGGCTTTACCCTTATAAAACAATTCGCGGTAGTTTCTACAGGGGTCTGTAACGTTTAAATAATTTTTCAAATTAATACATTAATTAAGAAGACTAGAACATCGCTCATATGTTCTAGTCTTTTTGCATTACTATTAGTAGTTACAATATCTTAATTTTATAATTGTGTAAAATATTTTAAAGTTCTAACTAATTGAGAAGTGTATGACATCTCATTATCGTACCAAGCAACAGTTTTTACTAACTGTTTACCATTAACTTCCATTATTTTTGTTTGTGTCTCATCAAATAAAGAACCATAAGTCATCCCAATAATATCTGTGGATACTATTGGATCTGTATTGTACCCGAAAGATTCATTAGCAGCTAATTTCATCACATGATTAAGCTCTGCTAGGGATGTATTTTTTTCAAGAACTGTATATAACTCTGTGAGTGAACCTGCTTTAACTGGAACTCTTTGAGAAACACCATCAAGTTTCCCACTTAATTCTGGGATTACTTGTCCAATTGCTTTTGCAGCTCCAGTTGAAGTTGGAACAATGTTTTCAGCTGCTGCTCTTGCGCGACGATAGTCACCCTTGCGATGAGGGCCGTCAAGAGTCATTTGATCTCCAGTATAGGCATGAATAGTAGTCATTAAACCTTCTATAATATCGAAATTCTTATTCAAAACCTGAGCCATAGGTGCTAGAGAATTCGTCGTACAAGATGCACCAGAAATAATCTTTTCATTCCCAGTTAGTGTTTTATGATTAGTGTTAAAAACAATGGTTGGCACATCATTTCCTGCAAATGCCGAAATTAAAACTTTTTTTGCACCAGCTTCCAAATGCGCTTTTGCTTTTTCCTTAGAAGTAAAGAAACCTGTGCATTCAAGGACAATGTCAACTCCTAACTTCTTCCATGGTAATTTTGAAGGATCTGGATTTGAAAAGACCTCAACAGGGTGCTCATTAACAAATATTTTACGATCTTTTGCATAAACAGTACCATTAAATTTTCCTTGGGTCGTATCAAATTTCAATAGATTCGCTAACATTTTTACATCAGTTAAATCGTTTATTGCTAGAACTTCGATGCCTTTAACTTCCTGTATTCTTCGAAAAGCTAACCTGCCAATTCTTCCAAAACCATTTATTGCGACTGTAACTGTCATATTAATTACCTCCATATTATTTTTAAATACAGTAACTGACTACACCAAAAGTATAGCTTATAAAATTATGTGATATAATGTGTTATATGAAGATAATAACTATACTATTTGTAGGAGAAATTAGAAATGCCACAACAAGATCATTTTAAAGACAGAATTGTTAATATTGATTTTATCGCTGATAGTCAGTTGGAAGAAATTCCGTATAAAAATAGTTATACTCTTACATTACTTACTTCAGGTTTTTTCAGTGGAATATTGAATGGGATTTCTGTAAACATTAAAACACCATGTCTTTTATGTTTTACAGATCAGGATCAACTGATTATAACCAAACAACAACACGTGGTTGCTCCAACTATAAAATTCGATGCGGCCTTTTTATGTACGCTTAGAACTTCTGAAAATAAATATCTATCATCAAAAAGCCCAAGTATTAAAGTTGGAATGAAACTTTTTGAAAGAAACAATTATTTAGAAAGAACTGGTTCCTATCAACTTAATAATCGAATTTATCCGAAAATTATTGAAAAATTTTTTGTTGCTGGAAGTGAGATTGCAGTTCAAAGTGATGAATTTTGGGTTTGTCGTATAAAAAAATATTTAATAGAATTGCTGTCAATGGTAGATGAATTAGAAAAATCAAGCAAGAATACACCATTTAATAGGGCAGTAAATTATATTCATCTGAATTATGCAAATAAAATAACATTGGATGATTTGATGGCACATTCCTTTTTGAATCGAGAGTCATTAAATCGAAAATTCCGAGAAAAATATGGTTGTACGGCAATGAAATATCTGCTCTTATATAGGATAAAAATGTCTAAGGAGTTATTAACACATACCGGTCTTAGTTTGAACGAGATAGCATGTTCCACAGGTTTTTCTTATGATACATACTTTATAAGGCAATTTAAAAAAATTGTACAAAAAAAACCAACTGACTATAGAAACGCTACTAGAAAAATAGCATTATATCAATAAAATTTGGTTGAGTAGGGTGAAGGTATGATAGACGTCTATAGAAATTGTAACTATAGTATTTTTATTCAAATTAATGCTTACAAAGAATGAGATTAAGGAGATAACATGAAAAAAATAATTTGGTCAACAGTCTTGTTTTTAACGGGTGTAATGCTTATTTTAGAAATTTACTTATTTTTAAAGGCTATATTTACTCAAACATTAGATAGTAATATGTTTATAAATGGTGTATGCATTTTAACAGCTTTTCTATTTTTCACTTCTATATACAAGTTATTTTTAAAAAAGGCACACTAATTTGTTTATTTTTTCATCTTTTGAATATTGAGAAAATAGTAACATGTAGAATTGTAAAGTCTTTTAGAATTGACACATCGCTAAGGCTAATAATTACGATAATTAAAAGATATAATCGTAGCAACTTGTTTTTATGCTTATCTAGATATAAAAAATCACTCCAAAATAACGGGTATCCACAAGGATTGGAAACAACTGGTGGCCTGTGTTATAAAAGGAGTGACTTTTTTATTTTTTCATGATAATTCTATAGTGAACTTAGCAAATTCTTTATTTTATCTTCCGTATCCGTGTTAGGTGCAGGGGCGTTAATGAATAGTTTAAGATTCATGTTGTCTGCCACAAAAAAACTGGTATGTTCAAATATTAGTTTTCCCGCTTTAGGATGATTAAAAGTTTTGTAGTTTCCTTCCTCATGTTCAACATTATGCATTGACCACCATTTGGTAAAATCAGGACTTTTTCTTTTTAACTTCTCTACAAATTCAATTACCCAAGGATCTTCGATATATTTACTGCATTCTGCTCGAAAGCGGGCAACTAGTCCTTGAGCCTGCTTATCCCATTCAGTAAATCTTTTTTTGTACTCGGAGTTTGTAAACATTAACCACACACAATTTCTGTCTTCAGCCTTAATCGTATCAAAGTCGATCAAAACGATTCTTGCAGCATTATTCCAAGCGACAAGATTCCAGCGAGTATCAAGAATTAGTGCAGGAGAGTGTGCTAAGCTATCCAACATTCTTTGCAGCATAGGACTGACAGTCTGTTGTTGTGCGGGAATGTCCATGGGAGCAACTTGATGGGCAAGAGTGTACAAATGACGGGTTTCTTCTGCATTCAACATTAGCACACGGCGCAAACTTTCTAAAACCTGTGCTGAAACTTGTATTTCCCGTCCTTGTTCTAACCATGTGTACCATGTAATGCCAATCCCTGCGAGAGATGCAACTTCTTCACGCCTTAAACCAGGTGTCCTCCGGTGAGAACCCACGGGGAGACCAACTTGTGCAGGAGAAATTTTAGCTCTGCGTGTTTTTAGAAAGTCACTAAGTTCTTGATATCTAGATGTGACTTACGTCGGCACTAAAGTACCGAGCTTCTAGGAACAAGCATAACTTATCTCATACATTTCAGTATTCGACAGCGGTTTACTCTATTTTACTAAGGTTTAGCCCAAACCAAGTTTTAATATATTTTTACTTGCATTTACATCTCTATTTAGCTGTGTATGGCATTGCGGACAAGTCCAAGCACGAATATCTAGTTCATGTTTACCACCATCATACCCACAATTAAAGCAAATTTGACTAGTCTTGTATGGATTAACCACACTAAGGACTTTGCCATACCATTTGCACTTATATTCCAACATTAGTCTAAGCATTCTCCAAGATTGATTAGCGATTGCTCTAGCTAGTTTGTGATTCTTAATCATATTATTAGTTTTTAAGTCTTCAATCACTAGAGTGTCATATTTTCTAACTAGCTCAGTTGTAATCTTATGAAGATAATCTTTCCTTTTATGCTTAAAAGCATAAGTTTTCTTAGTTACCGACCCTATAAAAATAACAGGGGTAATACAAAACATAAGCAGGTAGTATTTATACTACTATAAATGCCTATCTAGTAGAGACATGTAACTCGGAATATACTATGAATAGTACTTATGTAAAGTATAATTCAGAGATGAGGTTAAAAAGTAATGGAAATAAAGAACAAAAAAAACAACAGTAATTCGACAGTTTTAAATAAGCATTTATTTTTAATTATGACAATTTCAGGTGCATTAATAGTGGCAAATATATATTATATTCAACCTTTATTGGCTCAGATTGCGCAATACTATCATGTATCAAAGGGTTATTCAAGTTTACTAGCTACTCTAACACAGGTTGGCTATGCTTTAGGATTGCTAATGATTTTACCGTTAGCAGATATTATAGAAAAGCGAAAATTAATTCTTACGATGCTGCTAGGTGCTACCTTCTTTCTATTATTACTATTTTTTTCACCGACTATATTAATTGCACTTATCGCATCTTTTGGAATTGGTTTTTGTTCTGTAGTACCGCAACTTCTAATACCTCTTGCCGTACAACTGAGTAAGCCAAACGAAAGAGGTAAGATAATTGGTAGCTTGATTGGAGGATTATTGATTGGAATCCTACTTTCGCGTGTAGTCAGTGGCTTTGTTGGTAAATACACGGTATGGAAAAACATGTATTTTATTGCAGCTTGTTTAATGTTTCTTCTTTGGATTGGGCTTCGCTTTTCACTTCCAAAAAATTATGGAGATTCAAGCGTAAAATACAGTGCATCATTAACGTCAATGGTATCTTTAATCAAACGCTTTTCGGTTTTAAGAACATCTGCTATTGTTGGAGCCATGAGTTTCTTAGCATTTAGTTCATTTTGGACCGCACTCACATTTTTACTTCAGGGTCAGCACTATCACTTGGGAAGTGATGCGACTGGATTATTTGGTTTGGTCGGTATAGTGGGTGCTCTTTTTTCTAAAACTGCAGGCAAACTTTCGGATAGGAAAGGAACAAGGTTTACAATTGGGCTCAATATCCTTATCACTATAGCGGCTTATATCGTATTTAGTCTTTGGGGATTTCAACTATGGGGACTTATTCTTGGCGTTATTTTATTAGACTTGGGTGTACAATCTAACAACGTCAGTAATCAAGCTCGGATCCATCAGCTGGGTGATCAAGTTCGCAATCGGGTAACATCCGTTTACATGGTATCTTATTTTTTAGGTGGCGCTCTAGGTTCATGGTTAGGTGCATTTAGTTTTCAATATTTCGGTTGGTTAGGTGTTTGTGTAGTCGGTCTAGTTAGCCAAATTATCGCAGGATGTGTACATCTGAGAAAATGCAAACCTATTTAGTTAGCAGCTTTTAGTCAATATCTTCGCTCAGCGACTTCCTTTTGTTTATTAAAAGATGTTCCCATAGATTTACCAATGGACCAACCAGCAGTACAGCTAGAATTGTCCCGATTCCAATTGCAGTAATGTGATTAATAAAGATTAAACTCAATCCAACTGAAATGATAATCATCGTTAAATCAAACCCAAATTTAGTTTTTCCAAATGAATATTTCAATTTCTTACAGAATACATTAACGATGCCATCTGGTGGGTTCAAAATGAAGTTGGCTTTAATCATCATAAAAACTCCCAGTGAAGTGAAGATAATCGCTAGCAGGGTAACTAGAATTTGTTCCCACAAAGCTTGCAAAATAATTTTTTCAATTCCGATTCTTAGGCCATAGAAATCAACAATCCAACCAAATACGAATGCCACAAATAATTGAGAAACTATCTGCCATTCAATTCTCCATTGCAGACAAAGCTCAGTTAAGACAAAAATAATAAAAGTTAGTGTAGTGGCTTGACCTAAAGTAAACGGTAAAAACAGCGATAGAACTTGTGGCACGGATACTAAGGCACTAACACCTAATTTACCACAAGTAAAAAGAACTGTTCCCAATGCTAAGATATTCAGTCCGCCTATATATATAAATACGCGTAAATAGTTAAAGTGTTTCATAGTATTCAATCTGTATCTTCCCTTCTTATTGTTGGCACGCTACAATATAAATTGAGTTATCCTAGGGCCAAAAAATATTGTGAATTTATCATACCGCTTAGAGTGCGCTATAATGCAAGGAGATTTTTATGAATTATTCAATCAACGAAACTAGTCAATTAACTGGACTCAGTAAATACACATTGCGTTACTATGAAAAAGAAAAGGTAATTCCAGAAGTTAAGCGTGATTCAAGGGGATATCGCGTCTATACTGAACAAGATATTGAATGGTTGACTTTTTTGTTGAATATTAGGCAAACTGGGATGCCCATCAGTAAAATCAAACAATTCTCACAGATGAGATTCAAGACTGAAACAATTCCTGCTCGTCGACAGATGCTTTTAGAACACAAAGAAAGTATTATAAAGCAAGAGGAAAGACTCAAAAAGTCAATGGTAGCAATTGATGCCAAAATAAAGAGATATGAACATTATGTACAATTGCAAGCAGAACAAAATCCCTAGGACAAAGGAGCGTACCTCAATTTCGAGGGAGCACTACAGATTTTCAGTTTTGCCAAAAAGTAGATAAACAATGCAGAAAATGCTTTCATATAATAAATCATAAATTTTTCTTTTTTAAAAAAATAACTAAAATAATAGAAATTAACACCCCGATATTTCCTATCCATGCCAGAGAAAGCATTGGAAAAAATGAAATTATAGTACCACCTAAAACGGATCCCACAGCCATAGATATTTGGCTAACAGATTGATTTAATCCAAGTATCATACTTGATTGTGACGGAACTAGTGATGCTAAGTTGGACAATTGCGCAGGTTGTACACTCCACACAGCAGCCGACCAAAAAAAGAGGAAAATAAAAATGCATAATGTGGAATTTGTAAAGATGGTCAGGAATGAGAGCGCAACAATATCACAAATCATACTCACCAGTAAGGTATTTATTACTCCATATTTGTCGGCACAGTATCCGCCTATTTTTGATCCAACTAAACAGGCAATGCCAAATGCAAAAAGAGCTGATACCACCAAATTACTGTGAAGCTTTAATCCCTGTGTTAAAAAGGGAGATATATACACATATACTAAGGCATACCCACTAAGCCAAAAAAGGGTGATCAATAATCCGATTATTACTTTGGGATTTTTAAACAACTTGAGCTGTTCTTTTATGGATGTGTTTTGATCATTTTCAACCTTGGGTATAAAAAAATATATTATAAAAATTGCAATTATACTTAATAGTGAGATATCTAAAAAAACGCTCTGCCATCCAAATGAAGTTGACAACAACCGACCTATGGGAATTCCAATAATTAGAGCAATTGTAAAACCAATCGTAACTATTGCTATTGAACTTGCTTTTTTGCCGAATGGTGCAATTTGACTAGCAATGCTTAGAATTATGACAACAGATATTCCTGCTCCCAACGCAACGATTATTCTAGAAATTGTAAATAAGACAACACTTGAAGCAAAATAGGAAAGAATATTTCCAAGTATGAAAATTGCAAATGAACACATGATTATTTTCTTTCTATCAATTTTAGCTGTTAAAGATACAATTATTGGTGTAACAATCGCATATACTAAGGCGTAAACTGTCGTAAATTGGCCAGCAGAGGCAACTGATATCCTCATTGAAACAGCTATTTGATCTAAAAACCCTGATGTAACAAATTGCGAGGAACCTATAAGGAAACTAATTAGTGCTAGAATATATATTCTCCACATACAAAAATCAACCTTTCTTGTTCTTACTACAATTATGATATACACTGGCAACAAGAAAAGTAAGTATGCACTTTAAAGTAGTATACTATCGAAAAGGAGAGTATTATGAAAAAATGGTCCAAAGATGAGGGAAATTGTTCTATCTCTTATACACTATCTGTTGCTGGTGGACGTTGGAAGTGGTTAATTCTATATAAATTATTTAGTAAAGGTGTCCTTCGTTATGGAGAATTAAAGAAAGAACTGCCTTCTATTACACATAAAATGTTAAGTCAAATCCTTAAAGAATTGCATTCCGACAAATTAATTGAACGAAAATCATATGATCAGGTTCCACCTAAGGTTGAGTACAGGCTTAATGAAAAGGGTAAAAGTTTAATTCCTATTTTAAAAATGATGGCTGATTGGGGAAAGAAAAATAATCCTAAAAACCACGAGAAGTAATGTGACTTAAGTCGGCAATAAAGTACCAATATAAGTCACTTACGAGAAAGATAAGGTGATATGATGGTTCAAAAATCAATGACGACTATCAGAAAATCACCAAATAAAATTAAATTTAACAATATTCTCCTTATGCTTGTTCCACTAAATGAGAGAGATAACTGTGCTGAGATTAAAAGCTGCTAAGATTTGAGCGGCTTTTTTGTTTCTTTCAGTTCAACAAGTTCTTGTTTATAGCTAGAAAAGGGACTGTGCTGCTGCTTAGCTAAGTTTAAATTAACCACGCAGGATAAACAATGTTACATGACAAATCTTTGTTTCAATCATCAAATACTTATAGACACTTAAAAGTCATTTTTTTGTTGTTTGAAAAGGACTTTTTACTTAATAAAAATGATAAAATTCTTTTGAGGTGAAAATAATATGAATCAAGCAAGCAGGCTTTTAATAATAAAACAGATGCTAAATGAAAAAGATGAATTGACCACAAAAGATTTAGCGGAATATTTTAAAATTTCATTTGATACTGTGCGCAGAGATGTTTTGAGATTGGCCTCAACTGGTCAAGCTGTTCGTTTTCATGGGGGAATAATGAATAATAATCTGAATGGTGTGCCTGGATATCGTACACGCTCACATGTTCAATCCTCAATCAAGTCAAGTATGGCAGCTATTGCTGAGCAGATGGTAATACCTAAAAGACTATATTTTATTGGAGCATCAACAACTCTTGTGTTATTGTGCCAACTTCTAAATAAGAAGAACATAACAGTAATTACAAATTCTATAGATAATGCACTGAATTTATCTCAAAACACACTTCCTCGAGTTGAGTTACTTGGTGGCCAATTAGATAAGGGCAATCGTTATACTCACTCACTAGAAACTTTGACACAATTAGATTCTTTCACATTCGATACTATCTTTGTCGGCACATCAAGAGTATGTGAAGAGGGTGTTTATGTAGTTGATAAAGATGATGCGGTTATTTTAAAAAAAGCCATTATGCGATCCAAAAAAGTTATTGTCATTGCTGAACAGTATAAGTTTAACTCAGAACAATCATCACCTTACAAGTTGGCTGACTGTTCTCAAATTGATGTACTTATTACAGATAATAAATTGTCCGAAGCATATAAAAAATGGTTTAAAAAAACTATTGAAGTAAAATATATCAAAACTAAGGAGGAATAATAATGATTAAGCATATTTTTCTTGACATGGATAATACTTTGTTAAATTCTCAAGGAAGAATCAGTTACTCAACTATTAATTTCTTAAGGGAAACAAGAATTCCGGTTACGTTGGTTTCTGCTAGAGCACCAATGGAAATGGATTTCGCTATTAAAAACTTAGCTTTAAGAAATGCCCAGGTATCATTTAACGGAGGTCTAATTTTTGAAAAGAAACAAAGTGAAAAGGAGAAAATTTTTTCATTACCTCTTGAGTATGCTGATGCTTATAAAATGCTAAATCTAATTACTATTAATTATCCAGAGATATCAATTAGCTGGTATACAAGAAATGCATGGTATACCTCACAAATTGATAGAGGAACCCGTTATGAATCTAACCTGACTGGATTTCAACCTGAATTACTAAAAAGTATCAGTAAGGAAAATTTAAGAAACAATTCAATTTATAAGATAATGATTATTTGTTTTGATAATGAAAAATTGAAAAAGATTGCGAAAGTAATTAGTGAATTATCTTTGAATATATGTGCCAAATTTTCTGGACAAAGTTACTTGGAGATAACTAGTTCTAATGCAACTAAAAATAATGCAATCGCATATATTCAATCCAGTAAGAATTTAAAAAAAGAGGAGTTAGCGGCCTTTGGCGATGGTCAAAATGATATTGAAATGTTCAAGGCGGTTGGAACCCCAATTGCAATGGAGAATGCATCAATCGACGTAAAAAAGTGTGCGAAATTCGTTACACTATCAAATGATGAAGATGGAGTAATGTACGGAATTAAAAAGTATATTCTATAAGAAAGTACTAATTTGATAATTATTGACACAAATAAAGTGCAGTTAGAGTCTAGAAAAGGGTTGCTTATGTCTCATTTGATTAAATAATCTTGTTCAGTATCTTAGCTTATAATTTAAAATACGTAAAGTTTAAGGATTAATTAAAAGTTTCATTATATGGATTATCATTTTTTCTATCTTCGTTATAGGTAATGCCTATATATAATGATTAAAAAAAACAATTATTAAAAAAATTTTTTTCATGTTAGAGTAGGAAACAATAAATACATGAAGGAGTCTTCTTAGATGACAACAACAATTATTGGTTTCCCTCGAATCGGAGCTCAACGTGAACTGAAATTTGCAACTGAGAAATATTTTCGTAAACAAATAACTGCAACAGAATTAACACAAATTGGTAAGGATTTGCGCAAGCGTCATTGGCTAGAATTGCAGAATGCAGGGATTGATCAAATTCCCAGTAATGATTTTTCCTTTTATGATAATCTATTAGATACTGCTTTTTTGTTTAATGCACTTCCAGCAGCAATCGCAAATGCGCCATTGTCAGACTTTGACAAATACTTTGCGTTAGCTCGTGGATATCAGGGGTCTGCAGGTGATTTCAAAGCATGGCCAATGAAAAAATGGTTTAATACCAATTATCATTATCTTGTCCCACAGTTAACCAACAATACTGCCTTTCGCTATCATGGTGGGAAAATCAGAGATGAATTTCTTGAAGCAAAGGAGCTTGGAATAACAACTCGGCCTACTATTATTGGGCCATTCACACTTTTGCAGCTTTCTGAACTTGATGATACTGTAGCAGCCGAAGATTTTACTCAAGATCTATTAACTGCTTACGGCGATTTGTTCAGCGATCTAGCTGCAAACGGTGCCGAATGGATCCAGATTGATGAACCATCTCTTGTTTATGATTTAACAGATGGTCAAATTCAATGGGTTTGCGACTTCTATCAGCAGCTGCTTTCTAAGAAGGGTGTAGCCAAAATATTACTTCAGACTTATTTTGGTGATATTCGTGATATTTATCATCAAGTGCTAAACCTTGACTTTGATGGAATTGGTCTTGATTTCATTGAAGGTAAAGAAAGCAAAAAACTTGTTGAGTCAGGCTTTCCAGCAGATAAAGTTTTGTTTGCAGGAGTCGTCAATGGAAAGAATATTTGGCGTAATAATTATCAGCAGACTTTAAATTTATTGCAAGAGCTACCAGTTGAAAAACTTGTTTTGTCAACTTCTTGTTCACTGTTACATGTTCCTTATACAGTTGCAACTGAACAGTTCAAGCCAGATATTAAGAAACATTTTGCTTTTGCAAACGAAAAGTTAACTGAATTAAATGAACTTAATTTATTACAGCAAAATAAACAGTTGGATCTGTTACAAAAAAATCAGCAATTATTTGCAACTCCTAGAGTTGAAGAAAACTTAGAACTCCACCACCAGATTGAGAAATTAACTGAAACAGATTTTGTCCGTAAACCTGATTTTGAGGAGCGGAAGAAACAACAAGAAAACGCTCTGAATTTACCACTCTTACCAACAACGACAATTGGTTCTTTTCCACAGACTAAACCAGTTAAACATGCGCGTGTTGCACTGCGTAAAGGTGAAATTACCCAAGACGAGTATGATGAATTTATCAAGCAACATATTCAGGAATGGATTAAATGGCAAGAAGATGTTGGCTTTGATGTTCTTGTTCATGGTGAGTTTGAACGCAATGATATGGTTGAATATTTTGGGCAGCATCTATCCGGTTATCTTTTTACAAAAAATGGTTGGGTCCAATCCTATGGAACAAGAGCTGTCAAGCCGCCGATTATTTGGGGAGATGTTAGCCGTAAAGAGCCGATTACAGTTAAGTGGTCTGCCTATGCGCAGAGCCTTACTGATAAACCTGTCAAGGGGATGTTGACTGGTCCAGTAACGATTTTGAATTGGTCATTTCCACGCGAAGATATTTCCTTAGAAGAATCAACGCTGCAGATTGCTTTGGCAATTCAAGCTGAAGTTTTAGATCTGGAAAAGCATGGAATTACCATAATTCAGATTGATGAAGCCGCATTACGTGAGAAACTTCCCTTACGTAAGAGTGACTGGAATAGCGAGTATCTCAATTGGGCTATTCCTGCCTTTCGTTTGGTTCATAGCAAAGTTCAGGCAACAACTCAAATTCATACACATATGTGCTACAGTGAATTTGGTGATATCATTCATGCGATTGATCAAATGGATGCAGATGTCATTTCGTTTGAAGCATCTCGTTCTAATCTAGAGATTTTGCAGCAACTACAAGATCAACATTTTAAAACACTTGTTGGTCCAGGAGTGTATGATATTCATTCGCCTAGAGTACCCGCAAAAACTGAAATTATTAATGAATTGCATCAAATTTTGGCAAAGGTTCCCCAACAGAATATTTGGGTAAATCCTGATTGCGGGTTAAAGACTCGTGGTGAAAGTGAAACAAAAGCTAGCTTGGTGAATTTAACTGAGGCAACACGGCAGGTTCGAAGGGAGTTAGGATATGGACAAAGTATTGACTAAGCCACATCTGTCTTTCGAGGTATTCCCACCGTCAGCCAGTGTTCCAAACGAAAAAATCTATCAAACTGTACAATCTCTTGGTGATTTGCAGCCAGAATTCATCAGTGTTACTTGCAACAATAAAAAATTAAATTTTAATGATTCAACTTTGAAGATTGCTTCATATGTTGAAAATGAGCTCCAATTACCAGGAGTCGTCCATTTAACTGCACGTTATTTTGACAAAAATCAAATTGATTATATTCTTGCAGAATTAAAAAGGCTTGGAATCAACAATATTTTGGCTTTGCGTGGTGATTTGGTACCAGGCAAAGAACCTAAGAATGACTTCAAATATGCAAGTGACTTAATTGAGTACATTAAAC
This sequence comes from Lactobacillus sp. UCMA15818, assembly GCF_030400225.1. Classification (GTDB taxonomy): domain Bacteria; phylum Bacillota; class Bacilli; order Lactobacillales; family Lactobacillaceae; genus Liquorilactobacillus. The sequence continues at coordinate 82,045 of NZ_VJYB01000001.1, forward strand.
AAAAAGATAGTAATTTCAAGATTTTTGGAGCCTGTTACCCTGAAGGTCATCCAGAATCTCCTGATAAAGTGACCGATATTAGGAGGCTGCAAACAAAAGTAGCTGCTGGTTGTGATTGTCTAATAACACAGATGTTCTTTTCCAATGAAACTTTTTACCAATTTCAAGAAGACTGTGCATTAGCTAATATTAATGTTCCGATACTTGCTGGTATTATGCCAATTGTTAATCGTTCGCAAGCGCTTCATGTAATTCAAAGTAGCGCTAGTTATTTACCAAAGAAATTCGTGACAATGCTTGATAGATACAAAACTAATCCAGCTGCACTTAAAGCTGCCGGGCTTGCTTATGCAATTAACCAGATTGTTGATTTGGTAACACAGAATGTAGATGGTATACATCTGTATACAATGAATCATCCTGATGTTGCACGTCATATTTATCAGGAAACGCAAACATTATTTGCAATGTAATGCAATAATTTGTAAACTCGGAGTAGAGGATAAATATGATCATCCCGAACCTATAGATAATGAGCATTCAAAACTAAAGGAGAAAAATTGATAATTGAGACAGAGCGACTAGACTTGATACCACTGACGGTGGCACAGTATCGTCATTGGATAAATAATGTTTCCCTCTTAGAAAAAGAATTAAAATGTAGCTATCAAGCTGAGCCTCTTGAAGGTGTATTCTTAAATATTTTGAGAAAACAGGTGGATTTATTACGGTAATTTGTGACACTTCTGTAGATAAAAAAAGGGAGGGGCAATATTTAAAAAAATTAAAAGCACAACAGGTAGATGGATTGATTGTGATTTCTGGTAGCCAGACTTTTGAAAGTAATCAAATTTCTGAATTTAGGCACATTGTTTGTATTGACAGAGAACCAGCGAATATTCAAAATTATTGTTACGTTGGATCGGATCATTATAGTGGTGCTAAGATTGCCACTCAAGCATTGATTGATAAAGGAACTTTCCCTAGTCTTTTTATGTATGAGTCTGACTCATCTCCTATAAAAGAAAGAATCAAGGGATTTGAGGATACATTGACTGATAATTTTCTCAAAAAAGATGACCTTTCCGTGATCGCTTTTAAACAGACTCTTGATATTGATAAAATAAGATTCAAAATTAGAAAATATTTAAGATATTTAATCGAAAGAAGGCAGGAGCCGTTTGGAATCTTTGCTACGAGTGATGCTTTGGCTGCAGATATTTTATTAGCTGCTAAAAGTATTAATTTAAATGTTCCTGATGATGTTAAAATCGTAGGATTTGATGATGCACCAATTGCAAAGTATTGCTCACCAGAACTTACAACTATCAGCCAAGACATTCAGTCTATTTCAGAAAAAACTGTTGAAATTTTGATTAATAGTATTCAGGATGAACCCATGCAAGAAAAATATAAAAAAGTTGGAGTGAAGCTTATAACAAGAGGGACTTTGTAACATAAACAAGCTTATCTCCAAAAATCAGAAATTCGAATAAATTTTAAACTCCTAAGGCTTTTTCCGATAATCAAGCGGATAAGCCTTTTGATTTGAACAAAATTTTCTCATGGTATAAGCAATTTGAATAATTTGTACGGTACCAGGTTATTTAATAGTTTCAAATAAATCAGAGGTCAATTCGTAGCAAGAGCATTGCTGCAAACAGACTATAATATCCGTAGTCAAACTATTCCAATGATAATTTATGATGCTGATTTATCAGTAAAATACCAATTACAATACAAGCTAAAATATCAGATGAATAATATGAACTCCACAAACCAAAAATTCCATAGTTCAATGGCAAAAGTAGTGCTAGGGGAACCTGTAATAAAATTTGACGTAAGATTATCAAGAAAGTTAACTTTTTATAGTCTTTGAAATATATTGAACTGAATCATAAAAAAATGATTGGAATATTGATAGCGTTATTGATAACTGAACAAAATTATTCAGTATTTTATTTGCTATCTCATTATTTTTTTCTCCGATTGCTATTGTTAAAAATGAGGTACTGTCCCTTTACTAGCAAGAACGGTGAAACTATAAGCAAGGGCATAAATTGTAAATGTATATGTATTCATCGCATTTCCACTGATACATTCTTTTAAATACCATTTATTATTTTGATAAAAATAAGAATATTCAAAATTATGATTTTTTAGTAGTTTTTGATTATTACTTGTATAATTAAGTATCTGTAACGATAATAAAACGTTTGTAGTTTATGGGAAAATTAATTTTCCCTAAGATTTTTTTCGAGAATAAATACCAATAGCTTCAAAATAAATAAACATAGATATTATCCTCTAAACACGTTCTCAGGGATCCGCAATCTTAAATTATATTTGTGCGTAAAAAGTAAAGAAAGTTTTTTTAAGTATGGATTCAAAATCTCATTTTCATTATAGAACAAAAAATTCTGATATTAACTGATTTTCACCAATTAATACCAGAACTAATCTCAGAACGAAGTCAATATTTTTAGAATTTAAATACTTCATATTTTTGGTTTCTAAAAATTTTCACTGGGTTAGTGCATACCGGTTCTTTTACCAAAACATAATCTATATTATAAATTGAAATTACAAAATTGCTTTCACAAGTGTTGTTGAGCATTAAAGTAAAATATCAACCAGACTAACTAAAATAATCTACTACTCTAGTATTATTTAGTTGTTGCTTTCTTTAAGACTTCCTTGAAATATTTCTCTAGTCCAGCTTCCCAAAAGACCAATAATCATAAACGGCAAGAAATCTAATCCGATATCGAAAAGTGGAATATTAGCTGTCGCCCATGAATTAATATCTGTAATAAATGGTAATTTTGAAAAAATCGGTGGGAGATTATGAATGAGATCAAGAATGGCAGGAATCATTGTTAAAATAATAGTTGAACGGTAAATAAATGAGTTTCGACCAATAAATGGGTTTAATATTCCAAGAATAATCAAAGCAATTGCTAATGGGTATAAGAAACTAAGGATTGGTGAAGAATAAAGAATAATCTGTTCCAAACCGAAGTTTGCAATGCAGAAGGAAATAAGTGTTGACGTAAGCAAAAAGCGATGATAACCAATCCTAGGGAAGCGACGTCCCCAATCTTCCGAAAGTGAAGTGATTAGTCCGATTGCTGTTGTTAAGCATGCCAGCAAAGTCAAAGCTGCTAAAATTGCTGCACCTGCTAGGCCTGTATAATGCTCCATAATAGTTGTGAAAGCACTACCCCCAGCAGCACTCATTTTAGTATATACCAAGCTGGAAGCACCTAAAGCAATTAGAAAAATGTATATTAAAGCTTCGAACCCCATGGTCAGAATACCAATTTTTGCAACTGAACGTGAACGTGCTTTTTCTTGATGTTGATCAAAAAGCTTTAACGCTGCAACAATTGTTACCCCGAAACCAAGCCCAGCAAGTGCATCCATTGTATTGTATCCTTGAAGAAAACCATTAATAAAGGAACTGGTTCCCTTTCCAGCAGCTGGTAGTAATGAGACACTTCGCAAATCAGTGCCTTTCAAAAAGAATGCGATGAAGAAGAGTATCGCCAAAAGTAAGACAAAAAGTGGATTAAGAATTTTACCAACATTGCGAGTAATTTTTCCTTCGTTAAAAGAAAGGATGCAAACAGTACCGAAAAAAAGTAAGGAGAAAAGTAATAATCCCATATGCCCCCAAGCTTTCGGGATGAATGGTTGAATCCCAATTGCGAATGTTACTGTGGCAGTTCTCGGAGTTGCAATTAGCAAACCTAGCGAAGCATGGGTCAAGATCAAGAAAAAGAGTGAGAATTTCTTCCCAGCAGGAAGAGCTAAATCGTACATGCTATTGCTTTCAGTCATACTGATTGCCAAAATTGATAACAGAGGTAGACAAATTGCAGAGATTAAGAAGCCAATTGCAGCAGGTCCCCAATTTTGACCTGCCATCTGTCCTAAATGAATTGGAAAGATTAAGTTACCCGCACCAAAGAACATGCCGAATAGTAGTGATGCTAAAATAATATATTGCTTGTTTGATAATTTTTCTGAATTATCCATGTGTATTCCTCCTTAGAAATTATGTATTATTATGTCATTTTCTGATAGCAAAAAAACGCCCTTAACTGTTTTTACAGTTAAGGACGTCTTCACGTGTTACCACCTTTATTTTCACTCATTTCGCAATGATTGACTCAAAGAGTACGACTTGATTTCAAGCGATACTCCATTGCTGTAATGGGCGCAATCCCAGTAACTACTACAATTAAAAATCATAGTTACAACTTGTAGCTTACTTTCATTTTCGTTTTAACTGCCTCATTGCACCAATAGAGACTCTCTTAAAATTATCCCGAAAATTACTCTTCTACGCATTGTCTTTCGTGTATTCCGTTATCATTAGCTAGAAGTTTATAAAAATAATACAAAGTTGTCAAGTACAATTTTGTAATTTCTTAATTATATTTTTTTTACTAGCTATTACTGTACACTCTTAAGAACTTGTGTTCGCTTTATTAGCATGTTAAGCTTGTCTATGATAAATTAAGGGAGGATTTAAAGTGAAAACTGCAATTTTTTTAATTTTAGATGAGTATGCTGACTGGGAAGGATCATATCTTGCCAGTCAACTTAATCAAAGTTCAAATTGGTGTGTCTCTACTGCTTCGATTAAGCCACAAGTAACTTCAATTGGTGGCTTTAAGACTAATGTAGATTATCTTCTTACAGAAATTCCGCAAAAAATCGATTTGCTAGTATTGATTGGAGGAAATTCCTGGTCAATAAGCAATAAGGAATTGCGAGAATTAATTGTTAAGCAACTTAACATGCAACAACCAGTGGCTGCAATTTGTGGTGCAGTGGACTTTTTAGCGCAGAATGGTTTGTTAAGAAATTATAAACATACAGGAAACTCACAATATTTATGGCAAAATTATTCTGAATATACTAACCAAGGTGATTTCATTAAGAAACAAGCAGTTATAGATAATAATTTAGTAACTGCAAATGGTACAGCAACTTTAGAATTTACCAAGTTAGTTTTGAAATTAGTCAACTTTCTTCCAGAAGTGGAAATTGATAAAGCTCTTGCTTTGCATGAACTTGGATTTTACAAATATTGCGCTACGTATGGGAATCCCTATCAATAAAAATAAACATCTGACAATAGTAAAGTTCTATGCGAGTTACTGTTAAATTCACACAAGTACAACAACTTCTTTTAGAACCATTCAAACTAAATATTATTTAATTTTACATATAAAGTAAGTGGTCTTATTTCATTGAGAATTCTTTGATTATCAAAATAATAAATGATAACATCGCAATGGTTCTGTTAGGCATAAGAGAAAGAGGGTAATAAAGTGGACAATGAATGGATTGAAATTTCAAATGCCTATCAAAATAATTTAAAAAATATTTCTGTTAAGGTGCCAAAACATCAATTAACAGTGTTTACAGGTGTTTCGGGTTCTGGTAAATCGACTTTGGTTTTTGACACGTTAGTCGCACAATCAAGACGCGAATTAAATGACACCTTTTCAAGTTACATCCAGCATATGTTGCCTAAATATGGTAGACCAGAAGTTAACGATATTATCAATCTTCCGATAGCCATTCCAATTGAACAAAGAAAAATGTCTGGCAATATTAGATCAACTGTTGGTACATATACTGAAATATATACCTTTTTAAGACTGCTTTTTTCAAGATTAGGCAAGCCCTTTGTTGGTTACTCCGATGTTTTTTCCTTCAATCACCCTCAGGGTAAGTGTGAAGTTTGTGATGGTTTGGGCTTCATAAAAGATATTAATCTGCAATATCTAGTTGATTTCAACCAATCCTTGAATGAAGATCCAATTAATTTCCCGACTTTTGGCAATGATGCATGGCGTTGGAAAAGATATGCATACAGTGGCTTATTTGATTTGGATAAAAAAATAAAAGATTATTCAAAGGAAGAATTAGATTTATTACTTTATGCACCACAGCAAAAATTAACAGCACCTCCTGCAAAATGGCCTAAAACAGCCTTATACGAAGGAATATTACCTAGAATTAAAAGAAGTATCATAAATACTGCTGAGGGAAAGCGTCACAAAAAACAACTTGACCATTTTGTAATAACTAAGGTATGCCCCGCCTGCAATGGTTCAAGACTTAATGTTAAGTCTCTTAGCTGCAAGATTGAAGGTCGAAATATTAGTGATTTAGTTGCCATGCCAATAGACGAGCTAAGTCTTTTTATCAAAAGTTTAAATAGTTCACTGGTCGAAGATGTTACTATACAAATCGTTAAGCGTCTAGATGCATTGACTACAATTGGTTTAGGTTATCTGAACTTAGCAAGAAGTACTGATACATTGTCAGGTGGTGAGGCACAAAGAATTAGAATCGCTAAGCATATTACAAGTTCCTTGAACGATGTCATGTATGTTTTAGATGAGCCAAGTTCAGGGCTGCACCCTAAAGATATTGAACGAATCTATAATTGTTTAAATATTTTAAAAAAACAAGGTAATACGATTATTTTAGTTGAACATAATCCCTTACTAATTGAAAAAGCTGATTATATTATTGATGTTGGCCCCGGACCCGGTGAGGCTGGCGGCCAAATTCAATTTGCCGGAACATATGATGATTTTAAACATGCAGATACTATTACAAGTTTGGCATTACGCGAAAAACAGATAGAAAAAAATGATACGCATAGATTTAATAATTGGTTTTCAATTGAAAATCAAAGCTTAAATACACTAAAAAATATTTCTTTGAAGTTGCCCCTAAACTCATTAACTGTACTTTGTGGTGTAGCTGGTTCTGGAAAAACATCGCTTGCACAGATTATTAGGTTAAAACTTGAGAAAAAAAATATTGATGTTATCAATATTTCACAAAAAAATATTGGTATCAGTCTTAGATCAACACCAATGACATATCTAGATATTTTTAATGATATTAGGAAGCTATTCGCTAAAGCAAACAAAGTCAGTGCGGCACTATTCAGCTATAATTCAAAGGGAGCCTGCCCACACTGCAAGGGCAAAGGGGTCATTGTCAATGACATGTACTTTATGGATGATGTTGTATCAGAATGTGAATTATGTCGTGGTACCCGTTATGCCAGTGAGGTTCTACAGTATAAATACAATAAAAAAACAATAGTTGATGTGTTATCAATGACAGTTAGTCAAGCACTGAGTTTTTTTAATGAAGAGCCTAAAATCTCCGTTGGTCTACAGGCTATTTGCGATGTTGGTCTTGGATATTTGAAGTTGAATCAATCTCTAAAAACATTATCCGGTGGAGAATTGCAGCGAATCAAACTCTCAAGCTTTTTACAAAAAAAGGGTAGTGTCTATATGATTGATGAACCTACGAATGGATTGCATTTAAGAGATATTGATCGGCTATTACAGCTTTTTGCTAAATTAATTGAAAACGGAAATACTGTTGTTATTATTGAACACAGTCTTAAAGTCATTCGCAGGGCTGACTGGTTAATTGAGATGGGACCTGAGGGAGGAAAGAACGGGGGTAAGGTCATGTTCTCTGGTACTTATAAGGAATTAAAAAATTCAAAAGATTCAATTACACGACCTTATTTATAAAAATGCTTGTATTAAAGTGAGAAAAAATTTACTGATTAGTTAAAAATACGGGGCTGATTCAAAAAGTTAAAATTTTGATTCAGTCCCTTTATTTATTAAGATATTCGTAGACTGGAAGATAAAATGTAACTAGAAGTAATTTGGTTATATTAAAATAAAATTACTTATCTGTCTCTCTCTTTAAATATTCCTTTTGTTTATTTTCCCAATAAATTTTATTCTCATTAGTAATCTTGCGAATTGTTCTTGCAGGATTTCCCGCAGCAACAGTATTATCAGAAATGTCTTTTGTCACAATTGAACCCGCACCAATGACAACATTATTACCAATTTTAACACCTGGACAAACTACTGTATTTCCACCAATCCAGACATTATTACCAATCGTAATTTGATGTCCATATTCAAGTTGTTTGTTTCGTACATCTGCATCTATTGGATGACCAGCAGTATAGAGTGAAACCCTCGGGCCTAGCATAACTTGATTACCAATCCTAATTGGTGCAACATCCAAAAATATGCAATCATAGTTTGCATAAAAGTGGCTTCCAATATGCAAATTTGAAGCATAGTCCATTCTTACCGGTACCTCAATGTAAGCATCTTGTGTTGGACAATCAATCATTGAATTAAGTAACTTGCTACGCTCTTGACCTTGATCGACTGGTATAACTTCATTATATAGATAAGTCCATTGTTTTGCTTTCATCCTCATCTGCACCAATTCTGCGTCACTTGAATTATATAATTCTCCTGCGATCATTAACTCTCGTTCGTTCAATATAAAAACCTCCTTATAAAAAATAAATTACAAGATATAAATTAACATATTTAGAATAGTCTTAAAGGCCAGCTTTAAAAGTACCTAGTATCATTTTTATGGTATTTAGCATATTTTCTACGATAAGCACTAGGTGTTACTCCTTTCCATGCTTTAAAATTTCGATAAAATGTTTTATCACTTGCAAAGCCACATTCGCCAGCAATATAACTAACTGCTTTATTTGTTTCCAGAAGTAAACGTCTGGCATTTAACAACCTAACTAAGCGAATATATTTATTTACAGACATTTGTACAGTATAGCCAAATTGTTGATTAAGTGTTGTCAATGAAACATGAAATTGTGAAGCAATCATAGTTCCCGTTATTTGTCGTGAATAGTCCTCATTAATTACATTCATAACTGTATCAACCAACAAAGAATTTGGATTAATATCTTGTTCAATCATAGGAGTTGTAAAAGATTCAGCTAATATTGCCAATACCATGAAAAAATGACTTAAAATTTTCATTCTTATAACGTCATTTGTCTGGCAATGGATAAGATCATGAATTGCTATAAAGTGCTTTTTCAAGGCTTCATATGCAGCAGTAGTTGATTTTGACAAATTTTCATTTTGCAAATTAATCTGCCAATTGGGACTACTTAATAATGATGATTGCAGGACACTATCATCCACGATTAAGCCAAATTCTAACCAATCTACCTTTGAAGGACCACTTATACTATGAATAACACGATGATTGATCGCCCATATATCACCTGGATGATATTCTTTTGTAACCCCATCTGTTACAAACTTTAATGCAGTGCCAGTCACCAAATAGTTTATTTCAATTCCATGATGCCAGTGAGGAGGAACATTAACACCTTTTGTTGCATCATGTTCATAGTATTTAAATGGCAGTCTAGGTGTAAATTGAACGTTCTCATATTGAATAGTCAAGTTTAATCATCTCGCTTAAAAAGTCCAGATTTTTGAAATGTCAAAATAATATATGATGTCGAAATTATAGCATACTCAATCTTCGCGAACAAAGATGCGTACGTTTTTCAGTAGCTAAGTCAATAAAATGACACTAACTGGTTTCAATAATGTCCCTTTAAGAACCAGGTATTATGATAGGGTATTGATAAGATAATCTTGAAACACATTTCTAATTAATTAATAATCATTTTCAAGCTGTCAGATTACTATAAGTGAAAGGAATGAGGAACATGTCTATCAAATTAGTCGCCATTGATATAGATGATACATTACTAAATTCAAAGGGAGAATTGCTATCTAGTACAATCAATGCTGTTAAGAGTGTAATGGAACATAACATCAAAGTGGTTCTGTGTACAGGAAGACCATTAGCAGGAGTTAAGAATTATCTTAATGATTTGGGGATTGAAGGTAATGAGCAATATGTTATTACATATAATGGGGCAGTAATCGAGTCAGTAGCCGGTCATATCATTAATACTAGACTTGTTGACAATGCACATTACCGTTCATTAACTGATTTTGGTCAAAAACACGATATTCCTTTTAATGTTCTTGATAATATGAGTGCAATCTATACAGCTAATCAAAATGTAAATAAGATGACAGTTATACAAGCATGGGAAAACAATGCGGGAATCTTTATACGAACTCCCGCAGAGATGCCAGCGGATTTTGAAATTGCTAAAGGGCTTTTTGTTGGCGAAAAAGATTTAATAGATAAAATTGAACCATTAGTTGTACAAACTTTCGCTAAAGAACTTTATATTGTGCGTTCAAGCATAAATTTTCTTGAAATAATGAATCTCTCTGTCAACAAAGGGCAAGCTTTAAAAGACATTTCATCAATTCTAAACATAAATGCAGATGAAGTAATGGCTATTGGGGATGAAAAAAATGATATTCCCATGTTTAACTTTGCAGGATTAGCTGTTGCAATGAAAAATGGTTCTGAGTTAGCTAAAAAACATGCAGACTATGTTACTGATACAAACGACTCTGATGGTTTAGCAAAGGCTCTTCAAAAGTCTATCTTAAATAAGATTGAGTAACCAAATTTTTAAGTCAAGAACTGAATTGTTGAGTAGTTACCACAGAGAAATATAAATAATACTGCTGAAATTAATAATGGCAACTAAAACCTTTTTTAACTTTAATTTATTCGATGGCTTACACAATCTAATCCAAGAATCTGCTTGGTTTAAAGTAGATACTCTCACTGGGAAAATCTTATCTCTAGGAAATTCTGATCCTGAAAAAAGTGATGTTATGGTTGATCTACAACAAAAATATGTTATGCCCGGCCTAATTAACGTGCACACACATATTAGTGGTGATCCGGATAGTTTCGATGGTAATTTTAATCGATCTGAGTCCGAAATTGCAGTTGAAGCCTACCAAAATCTACAAATATTATTGAAATCAGGGGTTACTTATATCAGAGAATGTGGCTGCGCTTATGATATTGATATAAAGTTGAAAAAATCGCAAAAAGCTGGACGAATAAGCAAAATTCCAAATATGATTACGTCGGGACGTGCTATCAGTATGACGGTGGCCATGGAGATGGTCCAAATGTATCATTTTTAACTGATTCGCCAGATGAAGTACGAAAGGCAACTAGAACAGCCTTTCGTAATGGGGCAGATTGTATAACAGTTATGGCTACTGGTGGTGTTATGTCGCCTGGTGATTTTATGAATGATCCTCAATTGTCAATTGAGGAGATGCAAGCTGCAGTTGTTGAAGCTCACCATAAAAGAAAGACTGTTGCTGCTCATGCTGAAGGAAATCCTGGAATTAAATACGCTATTTTAGCAGGAGTTGATTCAATTGAACATGGCTTTTATGTTAATGATGAAGATATTAGGTTAATGTTAGAGCGAGGAACATACTTAACACCAACTCTTTTGGCAGAAACGCTGATTCCAGAATTTGGTAAAAATATATTGCCTGATTGGGAGTTAAAAAAGGCGGCAGATGCTTTAGACGATACCTTTGAGAATCTTAGTGTAGCTTTTGAAAAAGGGATTAAATTCACTTGTGGTACAGATGCAGGCAGTCCGTTCAATGGTTACGACAAGACTCCCTTTGAATTCGAATTGTTGACAAAATTAGGTATGACTCCCTTTGAAGCCTATCAATGTTCGACAATCAATTCTGCTAAATTATGTCAGATAGATGATGAATATGGTATTCTAGAAGAAGGAAAAGTTGCAGATTTTATCGTCTTAGATTCAAACCCATTAGAAGACGTTAAAGCTGTACAGCAGCTAGATAAGCAAGTATTTCAAAAAGCGATTAGACAATATTAAAAAAGAACTTTTGAGATATATCTTATTTCAAAACTAGATACATTTCCAAAAGTGTCAGTACTAATCACGGGGCCAAGTCGAAATTTAACTTTTGATTTGACCCTTTATTATTACGAGTAAACTTGTTTTATAAGTCAAAATTTTCCATTGCAATAAAGCCCATACTTGTCAACCATTTTTCTATAAGTAATTGTGCCCGTGCTACTAAGCTGGGTCACAACAACATACTGTGTAGATTATGCACTTGAAGCCATATTATATTTTTTTCTTTCCAAATAAATCATAGCAACATTGTTATATCAAACATTCAAATTATAAAATAAAGAAGAAAGAATAAGGTACAACTTAATATTTTAAGACCGATATTTGTATCTATGGTGAAACTTATTTATGTTAATATGACAAAAATGAATTTTACTAATCCTTTTTTTTGAGATACCATTAATCTAGTTGCAATTAAATTAATAGAAAATATTCCTTTCTATTAGTAAAACTAGAGGAGGTTACTCATGAAGTATCATTTTTCAAGTCGTGTACCAAAGACCGAAGTTGATCCCGTTGGGAATATTTTAAAGGTTGTCGAAAGACCGGATATTATATCGTTCGCAGGTGGGCTACCTGCCCCAGAATTATTTCCAGTGAAACAGATTGCTCAAGCAACGGATAAGGTTTTAAGTGAACGTGGGCAAGTTGCACTCCAATACGGTTCTTCTCAGGGAATTCCAGAACTCAGAAAAATTATTGCAGAGCGGGTGAAATTAGAGGGTATCAATACAAGCTCTGAATATATCATGGTAGCTACTGGTTCACAGCAAACACTTGATTTGACAGGAAAGGTATTTATAGATCCTGGCGATACAGTCATTGTTGAAAGTCCAACATATTTATGTGCCGTAGATGTTTTTAAATCCTATGGTGCGAATTTTGTTGGCATTGATATGGATGATGATGGTATGCGGATGGATCATCTGGAACAAGCATTAAGTGAGCATCCTGAAACTAAGTTAATCTATACAATTCCAAATTTCCAAAATCCGACCGGACGAACAATGTCTCTAGAACGTCGGAAAAAATTGGCAATGTTAGCGGATAAATATGATGTTATGGTGCTTGAAGATAATCCATACGGTGCAGTTCGCTTTGCGGGTGAAAACATCCCATCAGTTAAATCATTAGATCCAACTGGGCATGTAATCTACATGGGGACCTTTTCTAAGATTTTGGCACCAGGTATGCGCTTAGGGTGGATTGTCGCTGATGAATCACTGATTAATAAATACAAAATGATGAAGCAATCAGCGGATTTACATACTGATAGTTTGTCACAGTACATTGTTGCTAAATATTGTGAATTATTTGATATCGATGAACATATTAAATTAATTTCTAATCTTTATCAAAAACGAGAACAGTTAATGATGTCAGCTATTCAAAAATACTTTCCTAAGAACGCAAAATGCAGTTATCCAGAAGGTGGAATGTTTATTTGGGTAGAAATTCCGGAAATCGAAGATACTCAAGCTCTATTTGATTTAGCTATTGAACAACGAGTGGCTTTTGTTCCGGGAGAGCCTTTCTACAGTGAACATCCAAAGCCAGGAACTTTCCGTTTAAATTATTCCAACATGTCGGAAGATAAGATTGAAGAGGGAATCAAACGATTAGGCAAGGTAATCCAAACGGCCTTGTTAGCTCAAGATGTTTATTAGTTAATAAATAAGGTTAAATTAAACCTACTGTTAGAATTATTGAACAGTGGGTTTTTGTTTAGCAGAATATAATTTAGGGGTTTAGGGGGTAAAACAAATATTTATTTTTTCTTTACTTCACCATTTAGGTAATATATATATTACTTAAGAAGGTGCTATCATCTATGCTTAAAAATAGGGTAAAAGTATTCAGAGTTGAAGCAGGTTTGTCTCAAAAGGAACTTTCTTTTTCCGCAGATGTGACTCGTCAGACAATGAGTCTGATTGAAAAAGGAGAGTACAATCCATCAATCAGTCTTTGTCTAAGAATTTGTTACAAACTTGATAAGACACTAAATGAAGTTTTCTGGTTAAATGAGGAGAAATTTGAACGTGAAGAAGGTTAAAGATGAAAGGCTCAAAGGACAATTAATAAAGGATTTCAAAACAGCATTCATAATTGAAAATTCTTTTATTCTTATAGTTTTAATGTACGAATCTTTTAAGAATTACGGAGAAATGATTAATTTTCAGAATCCTTTGTGGGTTAGTTTCATGATTGGTGTAATTTCTCTTTCAATCCTGTCCCAAAAGGTGACTGCTGCAGTTGAAGACAAACCAAAAATCTCGAAAAAAAGATTATTAATCTATTTTCTCCTAGAGTTTCTAGCTTTTAGTCTGCTATTTATATTAATAATTCCTAAATATATTTGGCTTTCTGTCATTTGTGGTGGGATAGTCGCATTAATTACTTCAGGGATTTTTATTTATAATAACCACTATAGATATTAGGAGTAGCCTAACATTTCTAAAACAACTCATTGAAGGAGAGTTGTTTTTTAATTACACATCTCTAAAGTCCATTATTTTAAACTATATTTTTAGATCATTTAAATATTGTTGCTACACTTTTCTAACAATTGGAATAGTGTTTGTTGTTCCTCTAAAGTTAAATTACTCAATAGTTTTTCAGAACTGTCCTTTTCAAAACTATGTAATTCAGGATATATTTTTTTTGCTTTATCTGTTGGAAATACTCTCCTTAATCTACCATCTGTACTATCAACTTCTAATCTTAAGTAATTTGTGTCAACTAATCTTTTAATAGTACGAAAAGCAGTTGTTCGATCGATACTTAATTTGTCAGCTACTTCTCCCAAAAACATACCTGGTTTTTCACAAACACGAATTAAATAAATAAAGGAATTATTTCCCAAACCTACAGCTTGAAATTGCTTATTACTCTTAATTTGAAGACTACGGGTAATTTTGCCAATATTTCTAATTATTTTAAACATAATGAATAACTCCTTAAATTATTTTCATTGCATATGCAATTATTATGTGATAAAGTCAAACCAATTAAACTAATTGCATATGCAATTTTATTTTACAGGGGGTAATTTTTAAATGTTAGCTTTTCTTTTATTTGTCGTAGTGATGTCCTTTACTCCAGGTCCCAATACAATCATGGCTATGGTATCAGGACAACAACGAGGTTTCATGAATAGTCTTAGATTGAATTTTGGTATGTTGTTTGGAATTTGTACAATTGGAATTATCACCGCACTATTTGCAAGTTGGTTTCAAAGAACTCCTTCATTTATATTTATAATGAAAGTAATAGGAAGCTGTTACTTAGGTTATTTGGCATATCATGTCTTTACCAGTAAACCTTATCAATCTAAAAGTGATATTGGAAATTTTAACACAGGGTTTTTGATACAAATTACGAATATTAAAGTGTATTTATATTTTGTTACAGGATTAAGTGCGTTTACAATTCATAATTTCCTAAGCGACATACCAGTACGCTGGTTATTAATGGTAATAATTGGAAGTATTGGAACATTTACTTGGACTCTCTTTGGACAAATAATTAGCAAGACATATTTAAAGTACTATAAATATTTTAACGCCTTTATTTCAATGTTGCTAATTTTTTCAATTATAGATCTCTGGCATTAACTGAAATGAAAAATAATTATTAGAACACGAAATACAACTCGGAAGTATTTGGAAAAAAGATAAACATGTATAGTGACAATGGCTTTATATTTTTTGTTCCTAGTGATACATTATCTGTAGATTGATTTTTAGAAGATAAATAAGTTGCCTGTAATGTAGTTAAGTTTAAATAAAAAGATCACTTCCATGTATATTTAAGGAGTGACTTTTTCGGTTTATGAATTAGCTAATTCTCATATTTTATTAATTAGTTGTTCGAACGTATTATTAAATTTTGTTGGTTGAAATTCAATAACATCATAATTGGCTATTCCATTTTTATAAAAGGGGTCATTATAATAAATATTTTTAGCCTCCTCTAAATTATTCGCATTACAGAGAATAACACCTCCTGTACGCGGATTTTTTCTTCCAGAAAAAATAAACTTTCCTTCCTTGTAAAACTTGTCAAGGTACTCATTATGATTATCCAAAAATTTTTCAACTTCTGTCAAAGGTTTTTTATAAGTTAGACTAAAGAAAAACAAAGCACTCACTCCTAGGATTATTATATTTTAGATGAACTCGTTCAGTGTATAATATAAATAAAATAATGTCAAAAGAGGATTCGTATGAAACGAGCTCAGCAAAAAATTCAAACCCGAAAAAATTTATTTCAAGCCGCAATTGAATTATTTAATTGCACTGGTGTCGAAAAAACAAAAATTTCAGATATTGCTAAGAAAGCAGATGTATCTACAGGAACTTTTTATGTTCATTTCAAATCAAAAGAAGAAATTATTAGCGCTATTTATTATGAAGATTTCAATAATTACATGTGTAATAAAATTCAGAAGGTTATACAACTAAATTTGGATTGGAAAAAAACACTTTTAAAAATTGGAATTTTTGAATTAGATTTTGCAAAAAAAGTTGGCCTTGAAGTAACCACAATTGCTTTTGTAGCAAATCTTCAAGCAAACATGAGTACGCCTGGGAATCATTCAAAAAAAAGAATATTTTCAAATGAAATTAAAAAAATCACGGATAGGTTTAGTAATAATAATCTTGCTTATCAAGAATTTGAATCTATCATTCGTGGAGTTATACTTACTTGGTGTTTTAGCAATGGGAAAATTGACATTATTAAATTGGGGAATAGTTTATTGGAAAAATATATGAGCAATCTATAAAAAAGTAGATAAAAGGCGTGGTAACTCCCTGTAATCTAATCTTATTTCTCGAAATATAGAAACTTGAGGAAATACCCATATTTATTAATAAATTTTGATGTACAATAAAATTATATTTTATAAAATTCATTGCCGTATTGAGGGTTTGTTAGATGACAAGACTTATCGCAGTAAAAAGAGGTTTACTTGTTGGGTTGTTTGTTGGCATTATAATAAGTTTCTTTCGTTTTACAATTAACAATCTTTTAGTTATATGGAAACAACTATATCATTTTGCTGGAACTAGCATTTCAGGACTGATTTTAATCATTATATTTTTTATAATATTAACTTTTATAATCGGTCAGTTTATTAAGTTCAATCCACATATAATGGGTTCTGGTATTCCTGAGGTTGAACTGCAATTAATTGATAGATTGAAGTTGAATCCTATTTCAATTCTGGTATCAAAATTCATTGCAGGTTCTTTATCTATAGGTACTGGCGGTTTTCTGGGGCGTGAAGGTCCATCTGTTCAATTAGGTGCAGCTGTCGGACAAATTTATGCTGAAAAATTTAGACTAACTGACAACGATTGGCGCTTACTTGTTGCAACTGGAGCTGCTTCTGGTTTATCAGCCGCTTTTGGGGCTCCTTTAGCTGGCACAATGTTTGTTCTTGAAGAAATATCACACAGCTTTTCTTCCATACTCTGGATAGAAGCCCTAAGCGGAAGCCTAATTTCAGATATGGTCGCTGATCAATTCTTCGGATTAAGACCTGTACTGTATATTCATTATGAGAATAGTTTCCCATTAAGGTATTACTGGCTTCTTTTAATTTTAGGATTAATTCTAGGTATCTTAGGGTATTTCTATCAAAAAGCAACACTAAATGTAAATTTTCTTTATAATTTTCTTGGACGAATTCCGAGAGAGAATCAAATTATCGTTATGTTAATGTCAATTCTTCCTATAGGAATTTTTTATCCTCAATTATTGGGAGGCGGGGAAAACTTAATTAAAGTTTTGTCTACAACTAAAATCAGTTTATCAGTTGGGATAGCTTTTCTTTTAATTCGCTTCATTTTTTCTGCAATTTCCTTTGGTTCTGGGGCACCTGGTGGAATATTTATGCCAATATTGACTTTAGGTGCATTAATTGGTTTAATTGCCGGAAAATTAATGATTATGTGTAATCTAATTTCAGCATTATATTTGCCAAATATTATAATTTTTTCATTAGCTGGATATTTTGCTTGTATCAGTAAGGCACCTTTTACAGCAGTGATTTTAATAACAGAAATGGTTGGTTCACTATCTCATCTTTTATCATTAGCCTTCGTTTCATTAGTTGCCTATTTAATGGTCGATATTTTGGGAGGGGCACCAATTTATGAATCACTTTCCAAGAGAATTGATTTAAAACATGAATTAAAACATATCGATTCAAGACTTGTAAGTTTTGAATTTCTTGTATCTCCACTTGGTGAGTTAAATAATAAAGAAGTCAGAGAAATTAGATGGCCACAAAACGTGATTTTGATTAAAGTATTACGCAATAATTCTGAACTTCTTGCGAAGGGTGATTTAATACTAAAGCCAAAAGATAGGTTAATTTTGTTAGCTCCTGTGGAAGATATAGCAGAAATAAAACATGAGCTTTCAGTTTTAAACTAGTAAGACTATCTGTATAATAATTCGTTAGAGAGGCTATTAGATTGGAGTCAAAAAAGACAAAATGGTAGAATTTGAGTAATATATTTTCCTAACACTGCTGGCATTTGATTGGAGTGCATTGTATGTCATTTATTGGTTCCTTAGTTATTATTTTATTATTTACTACTCTTGCCGGACATTTAACCGCAAGAGTCGGAATTCCTGCGGTTTTAGGCCAACTATTGATTGGTATAATAATTGGTCCTGGTGTTTTAAACATTATTCATCCAACAGATCTCATTGAACAATTTGCTGAAATAGGTGTAATCTTACTTATGTTTATGGCTGGTATAGAAAGCAACATGCAGCAACTCAAAAAATATTTTAAACCTGCTCTAGCGGTCGCTTTGTCGGGTGTTTTACTGCCTGTAATTGTAATGGGTACAGCTAGTTTTTGCTTTGGGTATCATTTTCAAGAAGCATTATTCATTGGCGTTGTTTTCTCCGCTACTTCTGTCAGCATTTCTGTAGTTGTACTACGAGAGTTTAAAGCATTAAACAGTAAAGAAGGGGCAACTGTTCTAGGAGCAGCAGTTGCTGATGATATTCTAGGTGTTTTATTATTAAGTTTAATGATAGCTATTGTGGGCAGTAATAGTGGAACTGGTGGCCAAGAAAGTCCCAAGAATATTTTATTACAGTTAGTTTTGCAAGGTCTATTTTTTGCAGGCGTTTTCCTTCTTGTTCGTTGGATTGCCCCAAGTATCATGTATTTAAGTACTAAATTACTAATTCCAACCAGTCGAACTATTTCAGCAATGATTATCTGCTTGTCAATGGCTTACATAGCTGAAGTAGTTGGTCTATCTGGTGCAATTGGCGCTTTTTTTGCAGGGATTGCTGTCGGGCAAACACCTACTAAAAAAATTGTTAATACTAATATCGAACCAATTAGTAATGCAATTTTTGTACCTGTATTCTTTGTTAGCATTGGGTTAAGTGTTTCATTTAATAATTTTCTTGTTTCACTGCCTTTCATTGTTATTATGACTACTCTTGCTATCCTAACTAAGTGGTTAGGTGGTGAAATGGGTTCGCTAGTAGCAGGTTTTGATAGAAATAGTGGTCGGGTGATTGGAACAGGCATGATTGCCCGTGGTGAAATGGCCTTAATCACGGCTCAAATTGGCTTCAATGCACATTTACTTGATAAGAATCTGTATATTGATATTATTTTTGTAATAGTGATTGCAACATTATTAGCACCTTTACTGTTACGCTGGTCATTGAGAAAGTTAGCTAAGATATAGTGTGTAGATTATGAAAAGTTTTTAAAAGTTCCCTCAAAGTGAACGAGAATACTTTGATTTTGGGAGCTATTTTATTTTAAGAAGGGAACTATGAAATTGAAAAAATGGCAAGCTAATTTAATTTTACTTTTAACTGCAATTATTTGGGGAAGTAGCTATATTTTGATTAAAATGGCTCTTAAGGGGAATATGCCTTCGGGTGTAATCAACACCTTACGAGGAGCAATATTTGCGGGGCTAATTTATATATTTTTTAGAAAAAGATTACATAAATTAACAAAGAAGGATCTAAGGATAGGTGTTTTTGCAGGAATTATCAACTTCTTAGGCTATCAATTACAAGCACTGGGTTTAAAGTTTACTACTCCAAGTAATAGTGCTTTTTTAACTGCAACTTATATTGTTATGATTCCCTTTGTACTTTGGATTTTTAATAAAGAATTCCCAAAATATAAAAGTATTTTAGCGATTATCATTTGTTTTTTAGGGACACTATTTTTAACTGGTACAATTAATACCGGCTTTTCTTTTCATATTGGTGATAGCTTAACCTTGTTGGCAGCTTTTTTTTATGCACTACAGATTGTTTACTTTAGTGACAAGGTCGCAGATGTGGATCCATTTGTAATTTCATTTTTGCTGGGCATAGTTCAAGTAATCGCTAGTGGGTTATGGTCATTAAGCTTTGAATTCTCGTCATATAGCAGTATAAATTGGTCAAGTGCACTAATACCAGTAATAGTATTAGGTGTTTTAGCTTCTTTCGGGGGACAAACATTACAAGTAATTGGTCAAAAGTATACTGATGCTACTTCATCGGGAATTATTTTAATGACTGAATCATTATTTGGCAGTTTATTTTCAGTTACCCTTGGTTTCGAAGAATTAAGCTACAATTTGTTAATTGGGGGAACCTTAATAATTGTCTCTATATTGGTCATGGAAATTAATATCAGACAAATAGTTTTTCAAAAAAAATGGCGTAACTTTAGGAAAGACTAATGCTCACTTTAGTTTCATTGTCTAAAAGATGGTTGCGGGTAATAATAATGTAAATTTATTCTGAAAAGTTGTCAAAATTAATTCATTATTAGAAGGTCAGATACTCATAAAATATTAGCCCAACCGTAAGAATTTTTTTCGATTGTTACTTTTCACGTAACTCATTAATTTCCGTTAACATTTCTGCAAATCTTGCAAGTTCTTTATTACTAAATCTTGCGCCTATTTTATTTAGTTTCTGATTCTCTGTTTTATGATACTGTACATGTAAAATAGCCAAAGTTTGACCAGATTCAGTTAATTTTAAATACACATCTTTTTTATTATCGGTGTGGTGATATTTTTTTACCAATCTCTTTTTTACTAACCGATTAACTATTTTTGAAACTGTTCCTTGAGGGAAGTAGACAGTTTCAACTAGCTCTTTTATTCTAATTTCTGAATGAGCTGCTATCAGATTTAAAATGTCTAAATCAGTCACAGAAACATCAGAGATTACTTCACTTAAGGCTATTTCAGTAGCATGTTTTAATAAATGTTCATGAACTTTCTTTGTATTATCAAATGCTAAATATCGATGTAATTCATTATCAATCTGCTTTAATAGTGGGTTTAATTCCGACATATATATTCCTCCGAATATAAATTGACAGCTTTTTCTTTTACTGTTATTATCATTATATTCCAAGGAATATAAAAATGTAAAGAAGGAATTAATATGCATGTAGTAATTGTACTTGACCATCCGTATACTTTGAAATCAAGTGAAAATATCCCACATAAAAGATCATACTCAGCAGCGCTTACCAAAAATTCCATTGATATCTTAAAAGCACATAATCATACTGTTGATCTTATAGATTTACAAGCAGACCATTTTAATCCTGTTATAGATAAGCAGGGGTTAACAAATTGGCGTACTAAAGAATATGTAGATGAACAAAGTCAAAATTATCTATTACGATTGAAAAAAGCGGATGAAATAATTTTTATCTTTCCTGTTTGGTGGGAAGTAATGCCTGCCATGTTAAAAGGCTTTATCGATAAAGTCTTTTGTAAGGGTCAGATAATAAAAATTGATGGACAACGCCAAATTTTAAGTTTAGATACAAAAATTAGAATTTTAACAGTTATGGGTACGCCTCGTTTTATTTATAAACTACATTATCGAAATCCACTTGGAAACATGCTTAAAAGGGGAGTATTCGGAAAAATGGGGCTAAAAAATTTTAAAATAGCTTACTTCAACGCTGAAGATCAATCTGAAGTAAAAAGAGCTAACAACCTAAAAAATATTGGCAAATATATTCTTTAGGTTGTTAGCTTACTATTTATGCAAAATATGTTAATCAACAAATTTGAAGAGGATTATGATTTAGACAGTGCTTCGACGTCTTGCTTTATTAGCGGAATAGTTCTTGGATGCATAATTCTAATCTTTAATTACTACTTTCAGATTTTTTGACTGAAAAATAATGATAATCATCTGTAGTTTTTAAATTGATTAGTCAGAGAAAAAAGGCGGACTGCCACTAACGCGTTAATATGGAAAAACGATAGACTATAAAAAATGAGCCAAAACATAAGCTTTGACTCAATCCCGCTGTTTACCACTACAGTTAATACTAAAACACATCATCCCTTGTAGTTAATTTTCTCTTTAATCTTAGTTGGTATAAACTTTCTGTTGGACTTGAGCAATACGCAACAGCAGTTTTTTATCATTCTGGTTGTTGCTTTGGGCAGCAAAATTACATAATAAGCCATAATTTACATGTGCATCAGTGATGTTACCACAGACATATTGAATTTTTTTAGCTTTCTTGCTAATCTTTTTGGCTTTTTTAGGGGCGAACTCTATAAAGTAAGTTGCTGAATATCTTAAAGTTTTAGCTTTTTTACGAATACGGTGTACACGAGTATAATCCTTAAAGTCCAAATCATCATAGAGTTGGGATAGTTTCTTTTCCCGCCGGTTTAATTCTTGATAAATATATTTGTTCCAATCGTTTTCTTCATTAAAATCAAGAGTTTTCAACTGATCTTTGACTTGGGCAAGGTTGGCTATTATTTCTTTTTGGACTGTCGGTGTCAAAGTTTTAAGCATTTCTTTTTTTCGTTTGTTATAAAAACTTTGGAAAAAGTGACGATAATCAGTTCTTTTTTCAGGATGATTATAGGCAAATTCACTAGATTTAGCAATCAACACGTCTAATTCTCGTAAGTCATTGAAAACTTTTGCTGCCTTACTGAGACTTTTATCAATATCAACAAAGGTATTGGGGGCAAAATCTCGCTTTAAAAATTTGAATAAGCTACGTAAAGTACGGATAGCAACACGCAAATCATGAGTTTGATCAGCATCATAAGGATTATTTTGATAGCGGATCAGCTCTTTTTCAATTAAATCATATTGTAACTGCAAAATAGTTAAAATTGACTTCATTGTGTATTCCTCCTTTTTAATAATTCAGGTAACAAGAAAATAAGATAAAGTTCAAAAGAACAATTGAATTCAACTTCAACATACCATATCTAGATAAATAATTGGAGAAATAAGGCAGTAAAAACTGAAACAATTAAAAATAAAAAAAGTCATCAAATTCTACTAAATAAATCAAGTTTTTTTTAAATAAAATTTCGGATGACTATTTTTTGAAATTTATTTCTGCCTTTTTCATTCTTAATGAGTATTGTCTAACAAAAATATGATAAAATTACTCATTATTAATACAAAGTATAAGTTTTACAATTAATTACTTAACTAGTGGAGGAAGATATGTTTGAAAAACAAATTGCAGTTTTTTTAACCTTATGTGTTACGGGAAGTTTTACAAAAACAGCTGAAAGATTATTTATGAGTCAAGGTACTGTTTCAAAATATATTGCTTTTCTTGAAAAGAAATTTGGACCATTGGTAAAAAGAAATAATAATGGTGTCGTAGTAAATGAACAAGGAAAATTAGTTTTTGATTACTTTATAAAAATGCTTGATCAGGAATTCCAAATGAAATATGAATTACTTCAGATGGAGGAAGCTCATCCGACTATAACAATATCTACAATTCCATCAATTGTTAACTATCATATTTTTCAAGTGATTAAAGAATTTCAAAAGAAATACCCGGCTATAGAGGTCCGCTTTCAAGAATCCAGCATGCGTGATTGGGAAAAAGATATTTCTCCAGAGAAAATTGACTTTTTATTTTTCCATCAAATGAATGAGCGCATTAGTTTATTAAACTATGAAGCACTCGCTGGAGAGTTCGAAGAATTTGTAGTTGCGGTCAACAGGAATAACTCGCTATCAACTTATCCTGAATTACATTTCAAAGATCTAGTGAATGAAAAATTTTTTTTATTGGACTGGAGTACAAAAAAAGTTGATCCTATTTTAAATGTCTTAAAAAAAGACTTTGCCGAATCTCAGATTTTATATATTGGTCAGAATTTGGATATGATTCTGTCATCGGTTTCTTCAAATATGGGAGTTTCTATTTTACTTAAACGTATAATACCTGATAAAGAAACGCACCAACTAAAGTTAGTTCCTTTTAATGATTTAGAAGGTGGAAAGGTTGTACTAGTTAGACAACGGCAAGTGGATCATTCAAGGCCTGCTAATTTATTTTGGGAATTTGTAATGACAAATCAATTAGTAAAAAGTGGAATTCCAAAATGGAATAGTTAGTTGCTTATTAGATAGCAATGAACAATTAATATTTAACTTAGTGCCTTGATAACGCCTTTATTCGACTCGTGATTAAAATTTGGAAATAAAACAATTGCAAACAAAATGGAATTGGATTATAAAAATGTAATGAGAAACGCTGGAATATTATAATTAATTTATTTTGTTTCTCCAAATTTGAGAAAGAGGGTTTTCACCATGAATAAAGAAGAACAAAAAGTTGTTGCGCAGGTAGATGATTTTTCACTAAGTCGTGTTCCGATGGATAAGCGACAACCATTATGGCAGGTTTTAGCCATTCAGATTGGTGGCTTTGTCGCTTTAAGTCAATTCATGTTGGGAGCCGAACTCGGCTATGGATTGGACTTTAAAACAGCAGTCATAGCTACAATTTTAGGTAGTGTGATTTTGGAGGTTATTGCATTTTACTTGGGACTAGCAGGACAAAAAGAAGGTCTACCAACAAGCCTTTTAGCTAAGTGGGCGGGCTTTGGTACTGTTGGATCTGCATTGGTGGGCGTTGCATTTGCTATTAGTCTTATCGGCTGGTTTGGTATTCAGAATTCAAATTTTGCTGCAGGCATTATTACTATTTCGGGTCAGCATTGGCCCTTTGGTGTGGTAGCAACAATAACTGGCTTATTGGTTACACTTTCAGTTATTTTTGGATTTAAGGGCTTGGCTTGGACGACCGTTATTTCGCTACCTTTGTTCTTAGTAATGATAATCATGGCAACAGTTAATATGTTAGAAGGACACAGCTTAAACACTCTGGTTTCTATGGCTGCTCCTAGTGCAAAATTAACATTAACGACTGCTATTACTTTAGTAACAGGAAACTTTATCATCGGTGCTATCATAATGCCCGATATTACAAGGTTTGCTAAAAGTGGGAAAGATGTTTTTTGGGTTACTGTTGTTGGTACAACAATTGGAGAATTAGGCGTAAATGTTTTAGGAGTCTTGATGGCTCACGCAACTGGAACAGAAGAAATTTTGCCAATTATCTACGAATTGACTGGTAGCTTAGGTATATTATTGGTCATTACGTCAACATTAAAGATCAACGATATTAATTTATATTCGGCTAGCTTAGGATTTGTTAATTTTTTTAAACAGGTATTTAAAATTGATTTCAATCGTGGTGGTGTAACATTAGTTGTTGGAATTTTTGGAACCATAGCTTCGGTTTTGGGAATTATTGATAAATTTGCAGGGTTTTTAACAATTTTAGGTATTGTGTTTCCACCAATAGCCGCAATTATTTTTATTGATTATTATGTGCTGAAGAGAAGTCGTAAAATTTTAGATGAATCGCGTCGGACTGGAACATTGCCCAGTTACACAGAAACCATGCATCCTGTAACATTAGTAGCTTGGATTGCCGGAGCAGCTACGGGATATTTTGTGACATGGGGAGTACAATCCTTTACAGTATTAATCGTATCAAGTGTTGTCTATTACGTTGGTATGAAAATATTTGATAAGAGATAAAAAAGATTGTTCTAAAATCTAGAAATGTACTTCTTTATAAACGGACCATACACCGATTATTATGGTTATCAAAAATCTATTAATACAAAGTTAGAAGGTTTATTTATGACACAGATTAACATTGATGATATTAAACATATTGCAATAGGAGCGTCTCTTTTAGGTGCTGGAGGCGGTGGAAATCCATATGTGGGCACTTTAATGGCAATTTCAGCTGTTCGTGAAAAAGGGCCAGTTCAATTAATTGAGCCAACTGACGTACCAGAAGATGCTTTAGTAATTTCTGCTTCAATGGTGGGGGCACCCGCAGTTTCATTAGAAAAATTCCCCAATGGAAATGAATATGATAAAGCTTTTCCTCTTTTAGAGGAAACATATGGGCAAAAAGCTTATGCTACTTACCCAATTGAGGCCGGTGGTATTAATTCTATGATTCCAATCATGGTCGCGGCTCGTCGAGGTCTTCCACTTGTTGATGTAGATGGTATGGGACGTGCATTTCCAGAGCTGCAGATGACAACCTTTGCTATAGCAGGACATCCAGTTACACCAATAGTTATAACCGATGAACGTGGTAACAATGCATTAGTGAATACCATTGATGCCAATTGGGCCGAGAAAATTATCCGGACAATCACTGTTAAAATGGGAGCAACTTCATCAGTTGCGGGAGATGCGGTTCATGGTAAAGATTTGGTTGCAAATGGTGTGACAGGAATTATTAGTTTAAGTAAACAAATCGGTGAACTAATTGACAGTGCTAGTGATTTTGAAACGGTTGATGCTGCATTAACACAGCTATTGCAGATTACGAAGGGTTATAAATTATTTACTGGAAAAATTACTGATATTAATCATACGACAAAAGATGGTTTCAATTTTGGCGAAGTTACAATAGAAGGATTTGGTACATTTGAGCAGAGTTTCGGTTCTGTATCATTTCAAAATGAAAATATTATTTTTAAAGTCAATGATCAAGTTTTGGCTACAGCTCCTGATTTAATTACTTTAGTAGACGTGGACACCCTAATTCCAGTTACAAATGAGGAATTACGTTACGGTAAGCGAGTCAACGTGCTAGGTCTACCTGCAAATTCAAAATGGCGAACAGAGGTTGGTATTGCGACTGTTGGGCCACGGTACTTTGGTTATGATATAGATTATGTACCACTGGAGCAACTTGTAGAAAAGTATTCAAAGATGGGAGAATAAAAAATGACTTATCAGATTGGTATTGATGTTGGAGGCACTAACACAGATGCCGTTATTTTAGATGAAAGACGTAAAGTGATTGCTGCTACCAAACAACACACCACAAAGGACATTCAAACTGGTATTTCAAATGCACTGCATGAGGTATTGAATCAGTCTGGTGTCAACCCAGATTATATTACAGATGTTATGTTGGGAACTACTCAAGCAACTAATGCCATAGTAGAAAGAAAAAGTTTAGCGAAAGTCGGTGTTATTCGCCTAGGATATCCTGCAACCGCCTCTATTGTACCGTTCACAGAATGGCCAAGTGACATGGTCTCACTTTTATCTGGTACTTATCAGCTAGTCCATGGTGGTTATGAATTTGATGGCAATAATATTTCACCTATTGACTACAATGAGATTCGGAAGGTACTAAAAGGTTGGAAAGGAAAAGTGGACTCAATTGCTGTTGTTGGTGTTTTTTCTAGCTTAAATCCAGATCAAGAAGAAAGTGTAAAAAAACTAGCAACCGAAATTCTAGGTGACGTATCAATATCGATTTCATCGAAAATTGGTTCACTTGGTCTGATTGCACGTGAAAATGCAACAATTTTAAATGCTTCCTTGTATAAAGTTATTAATAAAGTAGCAATTGGATTTGATAAAGCACTGCAAGATGAAGGTATAAAAAAATGTAATAAATATCTTACTCAAAATGACGGTACATTGATGACCCTAGATTATGCAAAACTGTATCCAATATTAACCATTGGATCTGGTCCAACGAATAGTATTCGCGGAGCTGCTTATTTAGCTAAGATCAGAGAATCTCTTGTTTTGGATATTGGAGGCACAACATCTGATATTGGTGTTTTGATTAATGGTTTCCCACGAGAATCATCACTTGCAGTTAATGTCGGAGGAATCCAAACCAATTTTAGAATGCCTGATATTTTATCAGTTGGTCTTGGTGGTGGTTCTGTTGTCAGACAGTTGAGTAATGGAGAGGTGACTGTCGGGCCAGATTCTGTAGGATATAATATTACCCAAGAGGCATTAGTCTTTGGTGGTCAGACTACCACAGCAACGGACATTGCAGTGGCAATGGGTGTAGCAAAAGTAGGAGATTCTAAGAAAATCGATGGACTTGATAGAACGTTTGTAAAAAAAGCATTTAAGAAAATATCAGAAATTTTGGAAGATGCCATTGATAAAATGAAAACCAGTGCCGAAAAAGTTGATTTAGTTCTGGTTGGAGGTGGTGCTATTATTGCACCGGATTATTTAAAGGGTGTTAGTCATATATTTAAGAATGAACAAGGAGGCGTGGCAAATGCAATAGGCGCGACTATTGCACAAATTGGTGGTCAATATGAAAAAATATATCAGTATGCACAATATAAACGCGAAGAGGCATTGCGAGACACACAAAAATTGGCAAAGAAGCAGGCAATTCAAGCGGGAGCCGATCCTGAGAGCGTTCATTTAGTAGAAATTGAAGAAATGCCCCTAGCCTACGCACCAGGTGAAACAACAAAAGTCAAAGCAAAAGTAGTTGGAGACTTCATGAAGAACTAGTATACGTAAAATCGCAGAAGATGGGAAATGAATTGTTTCTAATGAAGAGGCAAAAAAGAATGAATGAAATTTATGGAATTGAAATAGATACGGATGGAAGATGCTATCATTATCATCAACAAAATGATATCGTGGGTCTAAAGTGTCAGAGATGCAACGAATACTTTGCCTGCTATAAATGTCATGATAATTTAAGAGATCATTCATTTGTGTCCTGTGATAAAAATGATTATCCTGCAATTTGCGGTAAGTGTAGGAAGAAAATGACCTTTGACGACTATAAGAATGGATATTGTCCCTCTTGTCACGCAGGATTTAATCCTAATTGTCATTTACACTGGGATATTTATTTTAAATAAAATAATGCAAAAAACCAAGATTAATTGGATAATAAAATTCCTGATCAAGTCCCAATGATATTGTTTGTACTTATTATGTATTTTCTCAAACTAACTAGTAAAATAGAGATTAATATGTACACATAGAGGAGGGCGAAAGATGAAAGTACTTCTAACGGGATTTGATCCATTCGGGGATGATAAAATTAATCCTGCTATTGAGGCTGTCAGAATGATTCCAGATAAATTGCAACAAGCCGAAATTTTTAAATTGGAAATACCGACAGTTTTTAATAAAAGTGCAGAAGTTGTATATGAAGCCATTTTAAAATATCATCCTGATATTGTGTTAAATATTGGGCAGGCTGGTGGTAGATATGGCATAACCCCAGAAAGAGTAGCAATTAATTTGGATGATGCACGTATTCCTGATAATGAGGGTCAGCAACCACTGGAAAAAATTATCCACTCTGATGGAGAAAACGCGTATTTTTCACAATTGCCTATTAGAAAAATAGTGGAAGCCATTAACAAAGAGTCTTTGCACAGTTATATCTCTACTACTGCTGGAACATTTGTCTGTAATCACATTATGTATCAAGTTCAGTATATGATTGATAAGAAGTTTAAACATGTTAAGGGTGGCTTTATTCATATTCCATTTCTTCCTTCACAAGTGATTAATAAACCAAATACTCCTTGTTTGAGTATTCATGATGATGTAATTGGGATTACCAAAGCAATTGAAGTTATTGTTAATGAGTCTAAGTAGTTTTAAAATTGAGGATTGACTCAGCTATAATTTTAAAAAAATGGTGAGTATTCATCAAAGGCAAAGATGGTTAAAAGTTGCTTAAAATGACAAAATTAGAGTAAAAAAATATTTTTCTTTTTAAAGAAAACGCTTGCATTTTTTCAGATATATGGTATATTATTGGTGTAGGGGATTATGGCAGACGCTATAATCGAAGTTTCATCAATATGCTTGCATGTTGATGAAACAAAAATAGCTACCGCAAGGTGGTTAGAAAAGAGGCCAGAGTTTGAAAATCCCTTATAATAGCAGTCCAGTAGTTAATTGATAAAGTTGCTGATGATTTTAAAGTAATTTAAAGTTGTTGCTACGGATATTGGTTAGATTAAAAGAAAAAGTGATGTGTCAAAAGCTGAAACTTTATCTTACTGGGCTGTTTTAATTTGTCTATTAATAATCTACATGGAGCCATGTCAAAAATTAATTTTTTGCTTGGCTCTTTTATCTATATCGAAATATAAATTCAATAAAAATTGACGTTACAAGCTTGATGGTAGAACAAACAGCGCAATAGATTAAAACTTGTATTAATACTACTTTATAATAAATACTTATTTTTCACTTTCCGTATCTGAGAAAGTGTTTTCATTTTAAAGTAAGAAGATATTCTCATTCACAAAAATTTCTTGACACTGCTTAAATTTTAATTTAAGTTTGCTAGTATGGAAATACATCATAACTTCAGCAAGAAGTGAGAAAAAGTGTTCAAAAGAACAACAGAAATTGAACTCACAAATATGTGTATCGTTAAAAATTGTAAGTATAGAAACACTGCAATTGAAGGGCTTCGTAAATTTTGCATTAGACAAGCAGAATAAAGAGTTTATTTTTATCTATGGAGCGGAATATAATTTCAAAATCAAAAACACCGTTATAAAAGAAACTTATGAAGGAAAAGTTTACTGTATTAATATGGAACAACTTAAATCACATAAACTAAATAAAGTAGTTGCTGCTATTTATAATTCTTGGCTTAACGGTGAAATAAAGGAACTTTACTTTGACAAGCAAGAACCCTAACTTTATTTTAATTAGCTACCACTATCTCAAAATCTTGTTTAGTTTAAAAAATGAAAATTATTGACACTTAAGGAAGTGTTATCTTATATTATGAAAAAAAGAATTGCTTTTATTCAATTAAGTTTGGCTATGATAATTTTTGGTACAATAGGTTTTTTTTCACGATTATCGGGCTTACCTTCAATGGAACTTGTTTTTATTCGATGCACTAGCGCATCAATTTTTTTAGCATTATACTGGTTTTTCAGTGGCCGGTATAAAAAAGAAAAATGGCAGTTAAAAGAAGTATCAGTTGTTCTAATTGGTGGAGTTTTACTCGTATTAAATTGGATTTTATTTTTTGCCTCGATTGAACATACAGCCATTACGATTGCAATTTCAATTTATAATCTTGCACCAATTATTGTTCTTTTAATTAGTTGGATATTTTTCAAGACGTCGATTAAAAAATTAGGACTATTTTCTACTGCATTAGCTTTTGTTGGTACGTTTTTCATATCAGGAATTACATTAAAAACTATATACAATAGCCAATCTTTTATAGGACCATTATATGCTCTGAGTGCTGCTCTTTTTTATGCTCTTGTTATTTTAACAGGTAAAAAAATAAAATTTCTCAGTCCTTATGCTGTAACTTTAGTACAAACTCTTGTAGGCGTAATTATGTTATTTCCACTTAACGTGTTGCTTTATTTAATCTGTGCTCCTATAATGATGATATAGACTTGAATATTAAATGATGTAATGGTTGGTGATTGAAGATGAAACTCACAAAATTTACCGCTACAATTATGCTTGTTTTTGCAAGTTTGTTTTGGGCAGGAAACTATGTTTTCGGAAAGTTTGTTATATCAACTCTCAAACCAATTCAAATAAATTTCTTACGTTGGCTACTTGCTGTAATCATTCTTTTTGTACTTTCTCAAATAATTGAGAAACCAGATTGGAAAATGATATTTAAAAAATGGCCCATATTGTTAATCCTTTCTTTATTCGGGATTATTGGATACAATATTTTGTTGTATGACGCTCTTTTCTTTACGACTTCTCTAAATGCAGCTCTAATAAACTCTGTAAACCCTGCAATGATAGCAGTTTTTGCTACTCTACTCTTGGGAGAAAATATGAGTAGAGTAAATGTATTTGGTTTACTAATTTCACTTCTTGGCGTTTTGATTATATTAACACAGGGAAAGCTCATGCAACTTTTTTCAATTAATTATAATGTTGGCGATGTATTTATGTTATTAGTTATAATTTCGTGGACAATATATACATTGTTAGAAAAGAAGGTAAGTAATTTACCACCAATAGGGACTAGCGCAGTTACTGTACTTTTTGGAGTAATACTTATGTTTCCTTTCTTTGTTGCATCACATTTAACATGGTCATTTAAACCTGTAACTATCTACAGTATTCTCTATTTAGCAATATTTCCATCTGTTGGATCACTGGTATTTTGGAATAGCGCTGTTCCAATTGTTGGCGCTAGTAAAGCTGGAATTTTTTTGAACCTAATTACTGTTTTTACAGCAATTATTAGTATATTATTGGGAAACGGTATTAGTTATTCGCAAATTATAGGAGGCGTAATAGTAATAATTGGAGTATATTTAACAAATAAAAAAGAACATTCACGTAACATAGTATATAAATAATTAGCAAACAAATGAATATTAAAAGATAAAATTTTTAAAACAGTTATTGTTTTTATTTATCTTATTCTTTGCATTAATGTTATTGATAATTTTTAAAGGGCTATAATGACCTAATAGATCTTAATGGATGTTGTTATTGTAGTAATTAAGTAATAAGTTTTGTATATCAGGGTTATTAACCTTATATATTGTAAAAAGCGCTCTGTTAGGAGCGCTTTTTTATAACTAAATCTTCAATACTTTATCGTTTAACACTTTGAATAATTCAGAAAAGAGAGGTTAATTGAATATTTTACAAGAACTTGTGTTCGAAAGTGTACCATGATACCATTAATTAGATTATTAATAGTAATTTTTTATATGGTTAAAGGGGATTTTAAATTGAGAACTGCTATTTTTTTTATTTTAGATGAGTATGCTGATTGGGAAGGTGCATATCTTTCAAGTCAACTAAACCAAGACCAGGAATGGAAAGTTAAGACAGCTTCTATAAAAAAAGAAGTTATTTCAATTGGTGGTTTTAAAACTGTCGTTGATTATCAATTAGAGCAAATACCTAATAATATCGATTTATTGGTATTAATTGGTGGAAATTCTTGGTCTCTTGAAAATAATAACTTAAGAGTAATTATTAAGAATCAACTGAAATTGAATAAACCTGTCGGTGCAATTTGTGGAGCAGTTGATTATCTTGCCAAAAATGGTTTGCTTACTAGTTTTAAACACACTGGTAACACTCAGTATTTATGGAAAAATTTTGAGGATTATCAAAATACCGACGATTTTATTGGAAAACAAGTAGTAAGAGACCAAAATCTAGTAACAGCTAATGGAACGGCACCAATGGAATTTACTCAGATGGTACTTAAAATGATTCATTTTAAAAATAATACTCAAATAGATAAAGACATTGATTTATACAAGTTAGGTTTTTACCAGTATTGTACTAAATATGGTAATCCATTTTCTTAATTAAACTATGATTATGAAAAAAATAATTATAATACAATTTATAATTTTGATATATGTTTAGTAAGGGGCTGGGTCAAAAGTGAAATTTAAACCTAACTCCGCTGCTTATTCCGGATAAACGCGTTCCATAAGTCAAAATTTTCCGTCTAACCTTGAATCACTCACAGCAAATTACTCGCTATGTTCGTAATTTCTTGTTAGTACTCAAATTTTACCGACTTATGTCACACTTCCTTTTGTGTATTTAATTTTTAGAAGAATAAAAAACTGAATGAAAGGAGCTAAAATTATGGAACAGATTGTGCTATCGATCAAGTATTCATATGCCTTACAACATGCTCCTATCCTAGTCATTTTATTATGGCACAAATGTCTAAATATTTGTGTACCAAATACTAGGATAGGAGCAAAGCCGCTTTTCGCGTTTCATTTCTGAAGAAAAAAGGTTGCATATCAATAATTATTAGAGCATATTTTTTCATAATTCCCCCCTTAAAAAATTATTTACTATCTAATGACTTTTTTTCTATATACGAATATAATGAGTTATTGTAACAAAAATATTTTACTGGAACAAGACCATGTATTTAAAACCTTGGGGAGCACTTGGTACTTGTGATAAAAAAGGGGAAAAGCCCATGTATGATTATGACAATTTTTTTCTGGCTGAAAATGACTTGAATAGAGCTATTTCGTTCTACACTGAGATATTAGGCTTGAAGGTTAAATATGATTTCAGAGATAAGGGCATGTTTGCGCTAAAGGTAGGAGAAAATGAGCCTGCCATTATATTAAAAGATAAAGTGAGATTTCCTGATACTAAGACTACAATATGGTTTGTTGTTGATAATGTTATGGCGACATATTCAAACTTAAAGAGTAAAGGCGTAAAATTCATTACCTCACCATATCAAATTTTCACTGGTTTTGCTGTTGAATTTGATGACCCTTCTGGAAATCGACTTGGAATAACTGACTACACCAAGAGCAACTTAAATACGGAAAAAAAGCAACGTACTACTGATTTTGTACTAAGAGCAATTAAGCTAGAGGACGTAGTACAATTTTTACAGTTTCAACAAATGCTTGATCATGAAACTGAGTTTATGATGCTATACCCTGAGGAAAGATCTACTGATTTATCTGTCTTAAAAAATGAAATAAAGCAAAGCATCATCAATGGAGACGGCTTCTTTGTTGCGGTAGACAATTCCGAAATAGTTGGATATGTCCATGCCGAAAGAGGGCAATTTATGAAAAATAAGCATAGTGCATATATAGTCATTGGTGTATTAGAAAAAGCTTCAGGACAGGGAATCGGTCACAAATTATTAACCAAAATCGATGAGTGGGCTTCTAATAGCAATATTACACGTCTTGAGTTAACGGTAATGGCAAACAATAAAAAAGCTCAAAACTTATACAAAAAGAGTGGTTTTAAAGTAGAAGGAATAAAAGAAAAGTCATTAAAAACTCTCAAAGGAACATATATTGATGAATTGTACATGGCCAAAATTTTTCCTATAAAAACATAAGATAACAATAGCTTTGATAAAACTAAATAGTTAATAATAAAAAGAAACAATAATTATTTTGAGACGAATTCGACAACTATCTGCACGAATTTTAATCTTATCCAAGTTATCTTCATCATTTCAAATATAATATTGTTTCTTTTTACTGCCTGCAGAAGCAAAACATTCTGAATGGCTTTTTCCTTCAATTAAAAGACCTAATAGTCATATTTCTGAAAAACAATTTTATAAGATTATGGCACGAGTTGGTAACTTGCTAGGAATTAATTATTTAGGTACGCATACTATGCGTAAATGGCATGCTTATCGTTATAATGCCGAAGAAGCCCAACAATATGCTAATTTAAGAAAAGATCGAATTGGTACTAAAAAAAGTATTCAAATAAAAAAGCACGGATTATTGCTAAAAGGATTTTAGATGATAAATGGTCACCGCTTATAACTGGATTTATCGAGGTATGATTCCTGGTGTTTCTGAATCTAATTTGCGTTATCGCCATAAATATCGAAGGGTGAGACCACAACGAGCAGTTGAAATGAACGCTAAAGAAAAGAGGGTGAAGCAAAAAGAAAAACAGCTAGTTCGCTCACTTAAACATTCAATTGAAGAACGCCCAGTTGGCGTTGATGAGCGTAAAGTTTTTGGTCACTGGGAAGTTGATTGTGTTCTACCAAAAAAAGGTTACCGGCAAGTCTTTGTGACGTTTTGTGAACGTAAAACACGTTATTATATTGTTTTAAAAGCTGAATCTCAGTCTGGAAAAGCGGTATGTAAGGTCTTGGATCAATTTATGGACTTATTGGGGAAACGTGCAAAATATATTGTTCAATCATTCACATTTTACAATGGATTTGAATTTGCCAATCACTTTGTGATTAATAAGGTGCAACGTGAATACGAAATTATGGCGTATTTTGCACACCCATACAGTCCGGCTGAACGTGGTTCAAACGAGAATGCTAATCGGATGCTGCGCGAATATTTTCCGAAGAAAACACATTTTGAATATGTTAACAATGATGACATTCGCCGTGTATTACATAAGATTAATAAACGGCCAAAGGCTGTTTTGAATTATAAAGCACCAAGAGATGTATTCAGACAAAAAATGCATGAAATTGATCGAACCTTTGGTTATAAAAGACATTTAAGACGCTCTAAAAACACTAAAAAACGTTGATTTAAAGCAATTTTCAGCAAAAATGATTAGTAAAAATCCATAGTAAGCTTTACGTGTAAAATTCAAAAAAATCATTGCATAAATCACAAAAAACAACGTTTTTTACATGAAAATTAAAACATATTAAGATTAGTTATGTAAGCTAAGGCATTGGCTTATATAACTATTTTTTTTATAGTTAAAGTGAAGAATAACTCGAACGGTTATTAGAACGATAAGTTCGTAAAAAAAACAGGGTGTCTTTACTATCTCTAATTGAATCAGTTTTTAATATGTTGGATCTACAAGATCGTGTAAAAGAAAGTGGAATCGGTAGAGCTAGGTAAAGTTCTTCAACTAATAAATTTAGGAGGATATTCTATGAAGTATGTCGCAGCGTTTGATATTAGTATGGGAAAAAGTTTTATGGTCTTATATGATGAAGAAAATTGTATTAATCAAGAGTGGATTCCGCACACAGTGGAATCATTCACACATTTAAAACAGCTATTTGCGAAATACACTAATGTTGATTCAAACGCATTAGAAATAGTATTTGAAGCCACGGGTGTATACTCCAAAGCACTAGAGAGATTTTTTATTGAAGAAGAATATTGTTATTCAAAATTGAATCCTTTGGAAGCAAGTTTTCAATCTAAAACTTTACGCAGTAATAAAAATGATAAAGTAGATGCTCATAACCTTGCTTTGTCTCATATGAAAAGTAAAAATGATTTTTATAAAAAATCTGATCAAAAATATGACGAGTTAAAACAACTTTCACGGTACTATTCTGAAATAGATGAGGAACTTTCGGTTATTAGGGGACGACTTCATAGTTGTGTTCAAGTCACATTTCCTGAATTAGAGCAAGTATTCACAACTAAAAGTTCCTTGTTTTTAAACATAGCACAGATATATCCACATCCTAATCTTGTTCTTAAGGATTCTAAAACTATTATCAAAAATAAACTATTAAAAAATACTAAAAAAAATTTATCTTCTTTTCGAGCACAAAAAAAGGCTGAAATGCTAATTTCAGCAGCACAGAATAGTTTTCCAGCTGTCGATGAATTTCATCCAGTAATTTTACAAGTCAAACACTATGCCTATAGATATCAAGAACTTGTAGACCAAAAAAATAAAATTACAGGGTTAATGGATAACATGGCTCAATCATTGCCGGAGTACAATGTCCTCCTTAGTTTTCCTGGAATAGGCATAAATTCTGCAGTAAGAGTAATTGCTGAATTAGGGGATATTAGACGTTTTGATAATTCGAAACAAATAAATGCTTTTGTTGGGATAGACATAAGAAGATACCAGTCAGGTAAGTTTCAAATGCGTGATAAGATAAACAAACGAGGAAATAAGATTCTTAGAAAAATTTTATATCAAGTAATTATAAATATGATTCGGACAAAGACTATGGAAGATAATCATATCAAGGAATATTATTATAGATTAAAATCAGAGCCAATGAATAAATGTCATAAAGTTGCAGTCATAGCTACCATAAATAAATTCTTAAGGATATTATTTTATTTAACGAAAAAAGAGACTTTGCATAGTTATGAAAAAGCTATAGCTTAATAAATTTTTTTGAGTGTTGGGCTAGGTTTATTTACTGTACCCTTTTTTACAAGATATGTAATTTTACTGAAAAAAACTTCTATAAAGTGTTTAAACTCAGAGAAGATTGTTATAATGAAATTGTATAGACTAGATAAAAATGGTGAACTGCTCTATCTTGCGAGTGAATACTTTTAATAAGGAAAAGATAAATATGAATGATAAAACTAAAAATATCAGCTCCAAGCAAGTATATACTCGATTAATAAATAAAACTGAAGACTACATAGAAAATAACTTGAAAGAAGTTATATCATTAAAAGATTTAGCACGAAATGCTCATTTGTCTGAATTTCATTTCCATAGAATTTTCAAAAAGTATTCTTCTGAAACAGTAAATGAATTTGTAACTAGGTTTAAAATGGAACGTGCTGCCATTTTTCTATGTGTTAATCCTAAGATTAACATAACTACTATTTCCATGGAATATGGATATAATGACTCTAGTTCATTTAGTAGGACATTCAAGAAACATTTTGGAATAAGTCCTATTAATTACAGAAAACAGCAAGAATTGTCAAGAAAAAGTAATTGGTTCATGAAATAATAGGTATATAAAAATAAGGAGGAATTATTATGATTGAACCAATCAATATTACTACAGAAGAACTAAAAGACCAACGAATTATCTACATTCGATTTAGAGGAAGTTACGTTGAGTTTAGAAGAAAGAGTAAGAAGCTATTCAACGAATTATTCGATTTTGCTACTGCAAATAATTTAATTAATCCAAATAAAACGAAAGTTCTAACAATCTATGATGATAATCCATTTATTACAGATGAAAAAAATCTAAGAACTAGTGTGGCCATGACTATTCCAACAGATGCAAAAGTTATTGAGAGCGGAAAGATTTGCGAGTCTAGCATTTCAGGAAGATTTGCTGTTGGTCACTTTGAGATGTCAGGTAGCCAATATGGAGAAGCTTGGCAATTTATGTATCAAGAATGGCTTTTTAAAGATAAAGCTAAACCAAGAGATGCTGTACCATTTGAAATGTATATAACAGAACCACCGAAAAACCTAAAAGATAAGAGTCTTACAGATATTTACATTCCAATTGTTTGAAATATGTTAAAAGCCAATTTCAATAAAGAAAAAGACCTCTTTTGCTATTGACTAATCGTAAGAAATAACCGTCAAAATTTGGCTAGCAAATCAAATTATTTTTGCTGGTTATAAATTCTGGCGACTATTTTTTTTACTGATTTTTTGTTATTTTTTTGCTTTTTATTTTCGAATTCAAATTTATTTTTTTGTTTTTTATGCGTTAAAACGCTGTTTTAACAGCACTTTCAGTGATGTATAAAAATAAGAGAGGGGTTAGATTAAAATTCGGACTTGAACCGCAGATGTCAAAATAGCAATATACGAAAGGGCTTTAAACATATACCACAGCAGCAATTAGACTATCTGATTGTTTAGTTAAATTTTGCCTGTTTTCATGAAAAGAATCGGTCTTTTATGAAAAGAACAATCTTTTAGGCTTATAAGTTATTCATTCACTTTCATGTATAAACTTTCGTATTTGCACTTTGACAACTGCATATCGAAATAGAATTCATACTTCAATGGTTAGATTACCAGATTCAAAAGTTAGTCATGGATAGAAACAATGCATGCTACGTCTCCGAGAGGCTCGTTGGTCAGTGACCTACACATGCCGGCATAGCTGAGTAGCTGGGTGCGAAGCGCGATGATCTAAAATTTAGGGAGCGAATTACATTTTTATTATATATATGTTACACTTTCTAGCGTAAATAATCTTATGCTAGAAAAGAGGTATTTTAATGGGCTATACTGTTATAACTGGTGCGAGTTCTGGAATCGGATATGCTACAGCGAAGGAATTTGCGAAAAAAGATCACAATTTGATATTGGTGGCTCGCAATCAAGAAAAGCTAATTGAACTAAAGAAACAGTTATTGAAAGAAAAACCAAATCTAAAAGTGATTACCAAATCAATTGACCTATCAAACATTAATTTAGTACATGAATTTATAACATTTCTTGAAACAGA
Source organism: Lactobacillus sp. UCMA15818 (assembly GCF_030400225.1). Lineage (GTDB taxonomy): Bacteria > Bacillota > Bacilli > Lactobacillales > Lactobacillaceae > Liquorilactobacillus. The sequence goes on from NZ_VJYB01000001.1 coordinate 121,608, forward strand.
GGACCTTGATTTGCTAATCAATAACGCCGGTTTCGGCGATGCAGGTGAAATGCTTAATTCTGATATTTCTAAAATAGAAAAAATGCTCGATTTAGATGTAAAAACGTTGGTTACATTGTCACTCTGGTTTGCAAAAAAATATTCGAATCAAATAGACAAACAGATCATTAACGTGTCATCTACGGCAGGTTACGATATTAATACTAGGGCAGTTCTATACTCAGCTAGTAAAAATTTTGTTGCTACATTTACAGAAGGTCTTGCCCTTGAACTGAAGAAAGCTAAATTTCCTCTTCAAGCCAAGGTTATCGCACCTTATGCAACTTCAACAAATTTTGCTAATGTTAGTCTAGATACTAGAAATTTTTCTTATGAAAAAAATTACGGAAAATATCATACTCCTGAACAGATGGCATCTTTTATAGTTCAGTTGTATAAAAGTACCAGTGTTGTTGGGAAAATTAATGCTGAAACAATGGAATTAGAGTTAAGTGATACCCTATTGAATTGGCATGCATAAAAAAATGCCTTTCTGTAAAAATTATCAATAGCCGGTAAAAAATTGAAATTACCTAAGAAGGTATGTTGAATTTCACTTAAGTATAATTTTTATATGTTATTATTAGTTTGGTTAACATATAAAAATCAAAGTGGTGATTTAAATGTCTTCTTTTTTTCTTGTTTCACAAAATCAAAGTCATAAATATGAATTTGAGCATAAACTTTTATGGTCTCCTAAGTTGAATCAAAAGCACGGTAAAAATCGTGGTTATGAAAACATGTCCCATGTTAAAAAGGGAGACATTATTTTCCATGTCTATAATCAGATTATCCATGCAGTAAGTGTTGCTAAATATGATGTTTATAGTTCTCCAAAACTTCCTGAGTACAATGGAAACATTTGGGACGATGATGTTGGAGAGTTGATTGCGATATGCATATACTTGAAATTCCATTGTTGGATCATAGAGAATGGTTGAATGCGCATAAAGGGGAAGTTTTTGATAAAAATGGAAAATTAAAACAACAATATCTATTCAAATTAGATGAAAAACAGAAAATCTATCTTAGTCACTTGCTTCCTAAAGAACTAATGCAATTACTTTTAATCAGTGATACTACATCAACTACAAAAATACCAAGTTTAGAGAAAATTAAAAGAAATTCGACAAAACGAACAAAAACCAATGTTAATCATGCTTGGGTCCATAGTACACAGAATGAGCAAATGAAAGATGATATTGGTAAGCTAGGAGAACAAGCTGTTTTTAAATATTTAACCGAGAAATATACCGGAAGTAACTATAAGATTATTCCAATTTCCTCAAATTTTGCTGGTAAAAAAGGAAACGATGCTGCAGGTTATGATATCTTGCTAAAAAATAACAATTTGGCAACTTACATCGATGTTAAAACAACTACTGGCTCAAACCAGTCGTTTTATATGTCAGCTAAAGAAAAAAGTGTGTTGGATTCCTTAGTCAACGAGAAAGATAAAACATATAACATATATCGTGTATATGGAATATCAAAAGCTGGAAATGATACTGCTGAGTTTGAAATATTTAAAGAGAACAATTTAAAAAATGCTAGTTATAAAGCTTTAGATTTCTTTGTTTCGATCTGAGAAATTAATATTTTATAGGAAACAATGGCTTGAAAATTTTTTAGAATGTGTACAATTTTTTGACAATATGACATTTATAAATAATAATGGATGAAAAAATAATTACTTATAAATTTTATTAAGTAACCGATCAAGGTTACTTTTTTTATTACTCATAATTTGAAAGGAAGGTATTAAATATGCCATTAAAATATGTTATTCCTACTGCCGAAACTTTCGGCAAATTAACTTTTGGAAGGGAAAATTATGAAGTAGTCAGTGGTTGTTCTAGAATTACTACAGGAGTAGTTTATAATTTTTTACCAGAAAAGTAAGCTGAATTAATTGGAGTTCAAATTCCCGCAAAATTCGAAACTGGTACCAGGGTTGAATTAGTCAATCCCAAACTTGAACCAACTGGACGTTCAACAGATGATGAAGCAATCACATCGTAAAAATTAACAGTTGAAAACATTAGGAAAAAGAGCGACAAGTAGTATTGTTAGGATGTTCAAATACAATGGAATTCGTATTAGGTAGTTTCATTGGTATATTGTATTTACCTATCCTATCTTTTGCTATCTTTGATGTCACTGCATTTTTGCCTTATTCCCAATTTCATGAAGTCTAGATAAAAATTTGGGTTACTTTAGCCGCTACCGTTTTTACCTTTGGTGACGCAAATCATAGTTTTGCAGTATACAATAAAAAAGATAAGCATAATGATTTCTTTACTCGGGTGAAATGTCAGTAGCTACTTAGCAAGAACGAGATTATTGATAACAAAATGTATCTTGCAAAAATTGAAATCGTAAGTTATGTTTTTTGATTAATAAAGTTCTTTTTATGACACAATAATTTATTTATTCATATTCTTTTTTGGAAAAAATGTGTTAGACTTTATACCATGAATTTATTTTTCAGAAATGAGGTTCGAAAATGAAAACAAAAACTTTTTTCAATTTTAATTTATTTGATGGTTTGCACAATTCAGTAAAAAAATTTTCTTGGTTTAAGATAGATGAACAAACTGGTAAAATTATTGCTCAAGGTACAACAACTCCTGAAAAAGCTGATCAAATGATTGATTTACAGCAAAAATACGTTATGCCTGGTTTAATAAATGTTCACACCCATATTAGTGGCGATTCAGACAGTTTTGATGGTAACTTTAATCGTTCAGAAGCAGAAATTGCAGTAGATGCTTATCAAAATTTGCAAACACTGTTGAAATCTGGCGTCACGTATATAAGAGAGTGTGGCTGTGCTTACGACATTGATATAAAATTGAAAAAATCTCAAAAGGCTGGACGCTTAAACAAGATTCCAAATATGATTACATCTGGTCGGGCTATCAGCATGACGGGAGGTCATGGAGATGGACCACATGTTTCATATTTAGCTGATTCACCAGATGAGGTCCGCAAAGCAACCAGAACTGCTTTTCGTAATGGGGCCGACTGCATAAAAGTTATGGCTACCGGTGGAGTAATGTCACCTGGAGACTTCATGAATGATCCACAATTATCGATTGAAGAAATGCAAGCAGCCGTCATTGAAGCTCATCATAAGAGAAAGACCGTCGCTGCACATGCTGAGGGAAATCCCGGAATTAAATACGCTATTTTAGCTGGCGTAGATTCTATTGAACACGGATTTTATGTTAATGACGAAGATATTGATTTGATGTTAGGTAGGGGCACATACTTGACTCCAACTCTTTTGGCTGAAACTTTAATACCTGAACATGGAAAAAATGTATTGCCTGACTGGGAATTGAAAAAAGCTGCAGATGCTTTAGAAGATACCTATAAAAATCTTAGTGTGGCTTATAAACGAGGGATAAAGTTTACATGTGGAACAGATGCTGGTAGTCCTTTTAATAGCTATGATAAAACACCATTTGAATTTGAATTACTAACAAGGTTAGGTATGACGCCTTTTGAAGCTTATCAATGCTCCACAATCAATTCTGCTAAGTTATGCCAGATTGAAGACGAATATGGTACCTTAGAAAAAGGTAAAATTGCTGATTTCATTGTTTTAGATTCAAACCCATTAACAAATATCAAAGCCGTACAGCAACAAGATAAACAAGTATTCCAACGTGGAGTTAGACAATTTTAAAAATATTTAATTATAGAAAGAAACATTTGCAACTCTATCACAAAGAGTTGTTTTTTTATTACTCAAAATTTGAAAGGAAGGTATTAAACATGCCATTAAAATATGTTATTCCAACTATCGAAACTTTCGGCAAATTAACTTTTGAAGGAAAAGATCGTGAAGTTATTAACGGTCGTTCTCGGATTGCAACAGGACTAGTTTACAACCTCTTGTCAGAAAAACAAGCTGAATTAATCGAGGTTCAAATTCCAGCAAGAGCTGGATCAAAAATCTTTGAAACTGATACTGAAGTGGAACTGATTAATCCAAAGCTCGAACCAACTGGTCGTTCAACAGGTGACGAAGCAATCGCATCGTGGAAATTAACGGCCGAAAACATCAAGAAAAAGGGGGACAAGTAGTATGGTTAAGATCTTAAAATTGCGTAATGGTATTGAAATTGATGAAGAAAAATCATTAGGAAAATTAAAATTTTTGGATAAGAAATCTCCGTCATTGATCTTGGGTGAAGATGGTGAACCAACTGGAGAGATTAAAGATCGGCGTTATGATATTTTGTCTAAACTGCAACATGATTCCTTTACAGTTGTCTTACCAGCCGAAACGGACGAAAAAGATTTTCCGTTCAATTCAACGGTTAAATTAATCAACCCAGTAGTTGAAAATTATGCTATCCCAAATGGACGATATGTTGATGCCGGAATTCGAGTAACTGCTGACGATATTATTTTAGACAATAAGGGGGTAGCTAGCAAAGCAGACCCAAGTAAATCCACAACAAATCCATTAAAAAAATAAGGTGATTTAAATGTTCAAAAATAAAGGAATTCGCATTAGGCGGTTTCATCGGGATATTGTATTTATTTACTTATCTGTGATGTCACTGCCTTTTACTTTGCTCTCAATTTCATTTCTCTATCTTGTTTATGTTAGAAGTCCAGATAAACTTATTTGGGCTGCTCTAGTGCCCACAAGCTTTACCTTTAGTGACGTTTTAGAAAAAATAAATTTTTCTATTTATTTGGATTATATATGATCAACTTAGCTGCTATTGTATTACTTGAAGAAGTAGTAGTTAAGTAAGTCGTCTTGCGATGTATCTCTTTTGCCAAAATCTCATCAACCTTTCTAATGACATATTTGAACCCAAAATTCACTAATAGAGTTTAGAATGTCTGTTCAAAATTAAGCACTTAAAAATATTCAAGTCTTAGTATTCACATCTACAAATCAAATGAACCAATAAATTAACTAAAAATAAGCACTTTCTTTATAATTTTAGAGAATTGATATTTATTAACTTAAATTTAAAAATGATAAAATATAAGTTTACTATTTATTTTCAGCTGTTTTAGCTAAGATTATTCTATTTAATAATTTTAAACTGGCTAAAATGGTTTCTTGTTGATCATCAGTTATATTATTCAAAGTTTGCTTTATAGTTTCGATTCTAGCCTTCTTGATTTTATCAGAAAGCATTTCACCAGTAAAACTTAGTTTAATGAAATGGCTTCTACTATCTTCTGTATTCACCGTTGTATTAATAAGCTCAGCACTCTCTAAACGTTGTACTTGCCTACTAATTGTGGAATGTGGTCTACCTGAAAAACTACTTAGTTTTTGAACCGTAGTGGGTTGTAATTTTGAAATAGCAACAAATAAAGGAAACAACTTAAAATCCAGATTTATATTATTGCTTTCAATTAAAAACTTATCATTCTCAGGGCGATTAAAAAAAGTTACCAATTTTAGTGCTTCAACATATAATTCCTGTATTTTTTTATTATCCATGTTTTTATTATAAACAAAAAACGTGCAAATTGCACGTAATGTGATATAATAATTTAAGTGCATTATGCATATAAATTGAAAGAGGTGTTTATTATAAAAGCAGCAATTGTTAAAAATAAAGGAATTTTACCTGTAATTGAAGAGATTGAGGTCCCAGTACAATCTACTGAAGATGAATTAATTCTAACAGTTAAAGCTAGTGCCTTAACTATGGTTGGTAAGTCATCTTCTTTAGGAAGTCATTACTCTAGTCATGATGCTTTTCCAAAAGTTGCTGGGATAGAGGGTGTGGGAGAAGATATTAGTGGAAATCGGTTCTATTTTATTGGTTCACAAAATCCATATGGTGCTTTAGCAGAACAAACACTTGTTAACAAAAAACGGACAGTAAAAATTCCAGAAAAATTAGATACAATAACAGCTGCAGCTATTGCTAATCCAGGTATGAGTTCATATGCTGCTCTAGTTTATCGTGCAAAAATAACATCAAATGATGTTGTTTTAATTAATGGAGCAACGGGAACTGCTGGCATATTAGCTGTAAAAATGGCTTATGCTTTAGGAGCAAAAAAAGTTATTGCTATTGGTAGAAATAAAGATGCCTTGGAACGCTCTGGTGCGGATGAATACTTATCGTCATCCGATTATGATAATAACGAGCAAACTCAATATTTGGTTGATTTAGGAAAAATTATTGCTGATGTTACGATTGTTTTAGACTATTTATGGGGAAATACTGCCCAACTAATTATGCAAGCAATTTATCAGTTTAGTAATCACCAATCTGAAATTCGTTACATTCAGATTGGCACACTTGTTTCACCAGAAATAAACGTACCTGGTGCATTACTAAGATCCACCAAACTAACTTTAATGGGATCAGGATTAGGTTCAGTAGGTTCAAAGGAATTGCTCTCATCAGCTGAAAGGGTATTTGAATTGGCCGTAATTAATCATTGGCATGTCCCTAATATTACTTTTAAGTTGGAAGATATCAAAAAGGCTTGGAAGGCTCCAAGTCATCCACGTCCAGTTATAATTATTTAATTTTATATATTCAAACTAGGAGTGAAAAAATGGGAGCGTTGTTAATAAAAAGCTGTTTAAGTGCATTTAGTTTAATCATTTTATTGATATCTTAGACTAGCCAACTAATTTTGAAACATTTTACAATATCTGTAGAAATAAACAGGAGACTTGCTAGAATAGCCCTTTTCTCACGGAGTCACTGGGCAATGACACAGTAAAAATTTAAATAACCGCTAGACCTGTCAAAGTTATGTTCTAACTTTAGAGATACAGCTCAATGAGCGGTTATTTATTTTGCAGTTTTTTGATATACTCAACAACAAATCCATTAAAAAATAAGGTGATTTAAATGTTCAAATATAAAGGAATTCGCATTAGGCGGTTTCATCGGGATATCGTATTTATTTACTTATCCGTGATGTCACTGCCCTTTTCTTTACTTTCAATTTCATTTCTCTATCTTGTTTATGCTAGAAGTCCAGATAAACTTATTTGGGCTACATTAACTGCTGCTATTTTTGTTTTTTGTGGCGCAATTATCAGCTTTGCGGTATACAAAAGAAGCGACAATCATAATGGCTTTTTTACTCGAGTAAAACATCGACAATTACTTGCGAGAATGATTATTGATAATAAATTGTATCTTGCAAAAAATAGAAATCGTAATAATCCTCGACAGAAGATTATCTATTTTCCAAAAGTTTACTATCACTATAAGGAGTTGATTATTACGACTAGATTCCCAATGGATCTTCAAAAAAATCAAGATAAGTTTAATCGGATCGGTGAACAGCTTGAACAAGCATTGTTTGCTGATCTTTTTGACATTGTTGATGAAAAAGGATTTAAGGCATACAAGTTAATCAATGATCCAATTCAAAACAGAATTAACATTACTAACATTAAATCTGTTGGCGTAAAACTAAAACTAATGCATGGTTTTACGTGGGATTATAATAAGTTCCCACATGCTTTGATTAGTGGTGTTACCGGAGGTGGTAAAACTTATTTTATTCAAGCTCTCTTAAAATTATTTATTGATTTAGGTGCTGACTGTTACATCTGTGATCCAAAGATGTCTGATTTATCACAATTGGATCAAGTACCAATTTTAGAAGAAAAGGTCTTTTCAAGTACAGGACAAATCAATAAGTGTGTTCGTGAATTCTATGAACAAATGGTTGAACGGCAAAAAGAGTACAAACAGTTATTAAGAAAAACAGGTGAAATCGGCAAAGATTATCGCAGTTTTAATATGCAACCGAAGGTCTTATTCTTTGATGAATATGTAGCCCACATGAGTAATTTAGACTTCAAGGAACAAGAAAAAACTCTAGGGTACTTGAAACAAATTATTTTATTAGGTAGACAATTAGGATTCTTCTTGATTGCTGGTATGCAAAGACCCGATGCTAAATATTTTGAAGATGGTATGCGGGATCAGTTCGGACTAAGAGTTTCTCTAGGTCAAATGTCACGTTCTGGTTACATTATGATGTTTGGTGAATCCGACAAAAACTTCAAAGTTCAAAATGACAAGGTACGTGGCTGGGGCTACGCTTCCATTGGTGGAGCTTATGTTCGAGCCTTTTTTGCACCCTTTGTACCACCAGAGTTTTCATTTTACAATTATCTACTCAACAAAGACGAGCCCTCGCAGCTGAGCGATCAGAGCCGACAGGCGATAGCGGAGCGTGGGCGTGGAACGCCCAGCGAAGCAGCGCGGGCGAAGTCTGGCGTGAGGAGCTGAAAGCTCCGAGCGCCAAGTGTTTACCCCCAATTGCTAACAGGGGGGTAACAAGGACGAAAACAAGTCAACCAAGGTAACGCTAAATGTTGATTTGACAAGGATAACTAAGATTTGCAAAACTTCACTACGAAGTCGCAAAAGTGAAGTTCTGTTAAGGAGGTAATATTTTGAGTGAAAAAAGTCAAATATGAATGGTCAAATGAATATGTTAGGAGCCTAAGGCTTCAACAAGGATTAACACAACATCAAGTTGCTAAAGAAATTGGTATTTCAACCAGAGCATATATTAATTTTGAACAAGGACGAAGTCAGTTCAGAAAGTCAACACAAGAAAATATTGAATCTTACTTTAAAAATTGTTTAACTCATGAAACCAAAATGGAGGTGATCATTGATTATTTAAGAATCCAAATACCCTTGCATGATTTGAATATAGTTTTCAACGATATTTTAAAAATAAATCGCAAAGCTTTTGTCTCAGATGAAATTAAACGATACGGTTATGTAGGTCGTTATAGTATTGATTTGATTCAGGTTTATCAATCAGTGCCAAACGATAACCGTGGAATTTTGATTGAATTTTCGGGCCAGGGCTGTCGCCAATTTGAAACTTTTCTCAAACAGCAACAACGAAGTTGGTTCAGCTTTCTCAAGGACTGTTATGCATTTCAAGCAAATGTGACTCGCATTGATATTGCAGTCAATGATTATAAAGAAGCCTTACCATTGAAAAGACTATTGCATAAAATGGAACGAAAAGAGTATAAATCAAAGTTTAAAACGTGTAGTTATCACTGGGGTACTCAAAGAAACGAAATTACCGATAAACTTCAAGCAACTGGACTTAGCTTGTATTTTGGATCAATGCAAAGCGAGTTTTATATGTGCTTTTATCAAAAAAATTATGAGATTGCCAAAAAGAAGCACCTAAAAGTGCAAGAAGTTCCTGTCAAGAATCGCTATGAACTGCGTTTTAGTTCAGATAAAGCTGATCAAGCAGTTAAACAATTAATCGACGTTGAAGATCCGATTAATATTTGCGATTTAATTTTTGGCTATATGAGTGAGTATGTTACTTTTTTGCGTCCAATAAAGAATAAGCCAAGAAAAAAATGGGAAATTTACCCGGCTTGGTCATTGTTTCTGGGAGATATCTCAACTTTAAAGTTTGTTACTGATCCTAAAGAATTATCCTTTGAGAAAACTAAAACATGGTTACAAAATCAAGTTATGCCAACTTTAAAAGCTTTTAAAATAATTGATGATACTTTTCAAACAGAAGAAATTGAGTCAATGTTAGCACAAGCCCACTTAGGTGAGCGACATAAAAAAATGATTCAAAGTGTGATTGATCCAAATTATTCTGTTACCGACTAATCAAGAAACTTAAAACTCTCTAAAATATTTTGTATCTATATTTTCTTTTAAACACATTAACTTTGTATTAAGATAAACATATAAAATAAAAGAGGGTAATTTTATGTCTGAGTATCAAGATATGAATATTAAAAAGGTTTATTTTAATAAAAAAAATACTGATTTCAGCGATAATAAAGAAACATTTTCCATGAAAATAGATTCTGTTGCATCCTATATTAATGCTATTAAGCAAGCAGGTATAGACACAGAAAATAATGAACTTTTTAACCGTAGCCAAGAACAGAGCATAGGTCATAGAGGATTTCAGCCCAATCAATTAACAGAAAATCCTCACAGTATTTTTGCATCTAAAGATGTTCACGAGAAAATGAGAAGAAAAATAGGCTCATATTTGTTTTACAGAGGAGAATCTCAAAAATACGACTATACTAGGCCTTCAATTTTCAAAGAAAAAGATGGAGCTTTTTTAATGAAAAAAGAAAAAGAAATTTTTCAAAAAATGATCAGTATTTCCCCAGAATTACAGAATGAAAGATATAGTACTTTTGATAAATTAGCTATTATGCAGCATTACGGTGTTCCTACCAGACTTTTAGATATATCATCAAATCCACTTGATGCTTTATACTTTGCAGTTTGTCAAGACGAAGGAGACGGTTCTGTACAAATATTTAAGCCATATCCTAACTCAGATAGCAATAAGAATAGAGTTAATTACCCAGATGGTGATAAAGTTGCTATTTTATCTGCACTATCTCAGCTTTCGTTTAATGAGCAAGTTCAAGTTTATAAAGATTGTCAAAAGTTAATTTCTGAACATAAAAAAATACTAAAACCAGAAAATTTTGCCAAAGGTTTATCTAAGGGGTCTATTAATCTCTATCATGCTATTTCTAAAGAGAATAATAATTTTGAAAAGAGAATAGAAGTGGAAGATTTAATGAATCCTTTAATTGTAGTACCTAACAAAATTGACTCAAGAATTTCAGCACAAAATGCTGCATTTTTACTAATGGGACTAGTAAACATTTCTAGTTACAATTCTCAAGAAAAAATTTTGGAATTAGTAAACGAGAAACTGCAAGAATATAAAGTGGGAAATCGTAGTATAGGTACAAATTACTTAATTAGAATAGTTATTAAGCAAAGATATAAAAAATTCATAAGAACAGAGCTTGAATTATTAGGAATAAATGTAGGTACTATCTATACAGATATGAACAATAAAATTTCTGCCATAGAGGATCAATTTTATTCTAAATAATTAAAGGGGGTATTTAAAATTAAAATCGGAAATTTTGAATTTAAAAGACGGAATTCCCGTCAAGTTGATAAAATTCCACATAAAAAGAAAAAAGTGAATATGAAATCAGCCAGGATCATTGTTTGGATAACAATGGTCTTTATTTTTTCTAGCGGAATTGTAGCTTTTATTAAAGCTAGTAGTGTTTCTCAGACAAATCATCGACTGCAAAAAGAGGTTCAAACTTATCAAGCAAAGCTTGATCGAGCTTCAACTAATGTCAGTGGTTACAGTCCATTATTAAACAACTACATGCAAGAATTTTTAAAGGTTTATCTCACCTATCCAAATAATACTGATGATATGGATAAAAGAAATCAAGATTTATCTGCTTATTATGCAACTAACTTAATTACCAATGATCAAGCTGGTAAAGACAACCAGACTTTCAATAAAGCTTATCTTCAAAGTATCTATACGCAACAAGGTGTCAAGATTGCACAATACTATGTCAATTACTCTGTCAATAATAACCCAACCAGTGGTTATCTGAATATTCCTTTTAAAGTAAAAAATAGTAAATTCACTGTTGTTAGTTATCCCTATTTTTCTAATAAGATTGATCCAGTCGGTCACATTGGTAAATTACAAAGTAAATACTCTAAAGGCAATCAAACTACCTCAGTTAACCTAAACAATCAAGTCACTGATTTTACTAAGTCATTTTTGAAAAAATATGCAGCTGCCAAAACTAGTGATATGAAATTTATTATGGCTAATCCTCAAGGATTAGCTGATAACTATAAAATCGTTAATATCCAAAATCTACGTGTTTATGGTACTAAAAGTAATCCTGTCGTTCAATGCCTACTAATTTTAAAACGCAGTGATTCGGATATTGAACACTCAGAAAACGTCACTTTAAAACTCGCAAAACAGCAAACAACTTATTTTGTTGATGAGTTTAATCATAATATTGGAGGAGATTAATATGCAACCTATCTTTTTAGCTTCTGAATTACCGTCTTTAGGCAATGTTTCTGATTGGGTCGTCACACAAGGTAAATATGCGATCACAATTATTATTGTTATTTTACTGGTTAAATTTATTTTCCGCCAAGAACTAGGTAGAGCGATTGGAATTGCTTTATTGACTGGTTTAACTTGGTTTGTCATTTCCAACTCGCAAACTGTTTTTACTGCCATTGGTAATATCTTCAAAACCATTTTCGGGAGTTGATCAATATTGGAAAAACATAATTATAACTACCGTAATGTTTTTAACGAACCAATTAAAATAAAGCAGTTAACACAAAATTTTTCACTGCCGTATTTCATCAAATTGAGAGATGTTTTAGTTTATCTGTTAACACTAATTATTCTCTTTATTGTTTTTCATTCAGTTGTAAGTTTTATCAGTTCATATATCCCGTTGTTTACCATGCTGTTTTATGTTGGTATGCCATACCTAACAGTACGCTTAGTTGAGAAGGTTCAACCAGACGGCAAGAATATTTTCTGGTATTTACTAGATTACATCACTTTTTATTTTGAGTATCTGCAAGGCAAAAAGAAAATTTGTCACGATATTAAAGTTAGCTACACTGATAAACCAGTCGTTTTTGATGAATTTAATTACAGAAAGAAGGGTAATCATGGAAAAAGAAATTAGTATCTTTGTTGAAAATCTTGCTCGCCGAAATGCTGGCAACACCCAAGGTGCCTGGTTCACCTTACCAGTACCATTTAATACGATTGCTCGTAAAATTAGATTAAGTGAAAACGAAGAAGAATGGATCATCACAGACTATGAAGCTCCATTTAACATTGGCGAATATGACAATATTAACAAGCTTAACCGAATTGCGACTGAATTGGATAATGTGCCTGATTATTTATGGGAAAATGCTCGTGATTTACTTGGCAGCGGGATTTATGAAAGTATCGAAGATTTAGTAAGTGATCCTGAACGCGTTATCTATCTACCCAATATTTCAGAAGATAGCGACCTCGGCAGCTATTTAGTTGAACATAATACTTGGTATGACGTTCCAAACAACTTAGCCGGTTACATCAATACTAGAAAATTTGGTCAGGATTACCGCTTTAGCACTGATGGTTTCTTTGCTAAAACTGGTTTCTTTATCTCCGCATGATATTTTTAACTCAAAAAGAAGCAATCAGAACTTATCTAATTTGGGTAGATAAGCAGTTAGGCAAAGAAAAAAATATTAAATATATGCCTTTGGTAAAGGTTGGTGAATTTCGTGACCACGAAGTCAGTAGTTTTGAAATTGCCTTTATGACTATGACTGATGAATTACGTACTCACAAAAAGTACAAAAACCTGCACTATGATAAACTGCCAAAAAACTATGCCGTGCAAATTATTCAAGATCGTAAGAGAAACTTCCGTGAACGTTTATTGAATGAGCTACTAATGATTTATTGAGAGGAGGAGGAATTTAATGGAATTACAGACACCTTTTAAGTTAATGAAAGACAATTTACTGCTAACAAAAAGTGGTGATATTTGGGCTTACTACAAAATTAAGCCTGAAAGTATTGCCACTAATGACCTAGATAAAAAAGAATTAAATAAACGCATGATGGCATTTATCTATGGCACACTTTCCAAATACAGTGAACTACACTTGGAAATGCTACCAAAAGATATGAACTTGACTGAACGTTTTACACAATTAGGCAAAGATTTTGCTGATGAAGCTTTACCAATTGCCAAATATTATGCTAATGAAACAGTAAAGCAGTTAGGATATGAACTCGGAACTATTACTAATGAAGAATTTATCCTTGGTGTGAAATTGAAGTCGTTTCAATATGCTGATTCAATTAAAACTGCTATTTCCAGTGGCTATGATCAATTTCTACAAAAGACTTTTTCGGCACTGGGTTATGAAGCAACAATTAATGAAACTTATTTCAAACAGTTTGCTAACGAACTAGACGAACTAAATTCAACTATGATCACAGTTAAAGGAACGCCTTTAAAAGAAAACGAACTGGCGTATTTGATTCGTTATAACTTTATCAGAAACATTCAACATGATGTGCTAAAAGAAAGCAAAGAGCATAATTTTTACAAACTTACGGATACAATTCTTGATCCAAGTGAGAAAGGATTCTTGAAATTGGAAAACGATCAAGGAACTTCATATGTTGCTTTCATTCCAATTGGTGCTTTACCGGATAATATCAGCTTTTCTCATTTATTTGAAACGGCACAAAGCATGAAATTTTCCGTAGAATTACAAATTAAAGCGGAGTATCAAGAAGTTGACGGTTTAAATGGCCTGAACTCTAAACTTTCTAGACTTCGTAGAAGATTTAAGAGTACCACCCAAGAAGCGCACCAAACAGGTGACCGTGATAGTCAACAAAATTTAACTAATCAAATTCTTTTAGATGAATTACAAAATGATATTGAAGCAGGTAAATCTATTTTGAAATGGTTAGCTTGCTTTGTTATTTCAGGAAATACAAAAGAAGAAGTTAAAGCTCGTTCTGATCGTTTAATTAATCGTCTTAGTTTAAGGGATATTGAAGCTTATCGACCTAATGCTGATCAACTACCATTGTTTTACCGTTTGCTCCAAGGTAATTCACTGGAAGGTAATAAAAACTGGTTACAGGTAACCAGTAACGAGGGCTTTGCGGAAAATCTGTTTGCGGTGAGTAACCGTTTAGGCAACAATGTTGGCTGGTATATCGGTCGTGTTGATGATTTAGCTGAAAGCCAGTCACTCGAACAATCAATTTATGCCAGTCGTAAAATTGTTTTGTTTAATCCAACAATCGCTAATAAAGGTATTAAAGGCGCAAAGACTGACAGTCCACATATTGCGGTCACTGGTGAAACTGGCAAAGGAAAATCATTCCTAGTCAAATTGCTGTTTATCTACATGTCGTTTATGAAAACAAAGCTTTTATACATTGATCCTAAAAAAGAAATTCGTAACTGGTTCAACAAAGTGATTGGAAAACGAGAATTGGGCGAAAAAGTCGGTATGTTAAACGTGATTGAAATCTTAAAAAGTTCTGATGATCCAGAAATCAAAGGCGCTGGCAATTTGCTTTATGAGATGATAACTGATTCTGTCTTACAACTGGGTTTTTCTGATGGTTCAAATGATGGTGTCAATCTAGCAGACCGAATCAATGTTCTAGAAGTATCTGGTTTAGAGCTACCAAAGGAGGGTGATAATCCTGATAATTACTCTGACCTAGAGAAAAAATCAGTTGCTTTAATGATTCCACTAGGTAAGTTCTGTGAGAAATTCGGTTCAAATGATAGCAATTCTTATACCGCTGAAATTTTTGATGAAGCTTGGATTTTCAATGTTGCTAAAAGTGGTAAGAAAATCCTCAAATCTATGAAACGTGTCGGACATTCACAAAATAACATGTTGTTGTACGCCACTCAATCAGTGGCAGATATTTCTGACCAAAATGATCATGGTCAATTTGGTGTCTTGTTTGCGTTTGATGAACCCAGCGAACGTGAAGCAATCCTAAACCATGTTCAACTACCAGTCAATGAAGAAAACCTACATTGGTTATCCAATATGATTAAAGGACAATGTTTATTCCGTGATATTTACGGTCGGGTTGGAAAAATTGCGGTTCACTCACTTTTTGATGAAATGACCAGCTCCTTTAAGACAATCAACAAAACGGCTTCTTCTAAAAGTGAGGAAATGTATCGGTAAAAACAATCAAGAAAGTTTAGGAGGTGACTATTTGAAAAGTAAATTTACAACGTTTGGACTAATTGGCGCTGCTGCGTTGGTTAGTCTTTTACTTTGCAAGATTTCTGTTTTGGCAGCTTCTAATTCGTCTGTGAAAAACATTTTGGCTGGCTATGATATGAACAAAATTCTTTCCACACTGGACTCTTTTAATCCTTACATGGAAAAGGCTGGATTAACTGATGTAACACTAAAGGCAATTACTGCTTTAACTGGATTCTTTTGGGAGATCAATCGTTTTGTGTTTAAAATCTTCGATTTTTCTCTCCAAATGATGTTTGGTGCAACCTCAATCAATAACAGTATTAACACCTTGATTGATAAGATTTCTGGTCTTTCTGGTCAGCTATGGGATAACTTATTTGGCAAGTTTGGAATCATCTTATTTGTAATTTCAATCCTGAGTGCTTTTTATATTTTTGCCTTTAAAAATGAGCGAGACGGTCTGAAAAGAATATTCTTAACGCTCGTGATTGTTGGCTTCTCAACTGTCTGGTTCAAAAATTCCAGTTATATGTTGCAAACTTTTAATTCAATTTCGACAACTGCACAAAGTTCATTGATGAGTTTAGATGATTCACAAGCAATCAAAAATGCTGATGCTACTAGTATTGTCCGTAAAAACTTCTTTGAAAAATCCATTGAACGACCCTATTATTTAATGAATTATGGCAAGACGGATATTGCTGATATTCAAAAAGCCAATGAAGATCCATACGAATTTCTTTCGGTCGATTATGACAAAGACTCTGATTCAATTAGTGAAAAAGTTAATGCCAGTAACAACAAGTATCTTAAAGAAAACCATATGTATTACAAGATACTAATTGCGTTAATGTCACCGTTGGTGTCAATCAGCTATGGGGTTCCACTGTTTGCGATTGGCTTTTTAAATCTGTGTGTGCAGATTTTTGCTTTAGTTTTATCGTTAATATTACCAATTATGGCTTTGTTGAGTCTGATTCCAAAATATTCTAGCAGTTTATTTAAAGGCTTGATGGACGTTATCTTGTTATTCTTCTCGAAAGCTTGTTTAGTGCTTGGAATTCTCGCAATCAATGTCTGCCAAGAAATCGTTGATATTATTATTCCACCAAACTCTTACGCTGGGTATTTTGTTAATGCTTTAGTGTTATGGCTGATTATGTTTTTAGGCTGGAAGAATCGCAGTTATCTGATTAAGCGTTTCTCTGGTGGTCGAATTAACTCATCTAAAGAAGTTTTACAAACTGTCAATAATCAAAAAGAAAAAATTGTTGAAAGTGTTCATCAAGCTAATGATCGACTGGAGAACGCTAATCACTTTGTTAGAAATTCTGGAGAAAAAATGGCAAGTTTCTTTAGCCGTGGTACTTCTAGCAGTGAAACGTCTGCTGACGTTAGTGAAGCTAAAAAGAAAGTTAATCAAACAAAGCGAACTCCACAAGAAAATGTTCAATCAACCACTTTTATTAAAAAAATGGCTCAAAAACGAAAACAAAAATCAGCAGCTTCAGAGCAACTTGACCCTAAAGATAAAAAGATTGCTGAACCACAAGAAACTAAGCCAAGCACTCAAAAAGAAATTCAGCAAAAAAGGATTGTTAAAATTGATGATCATTTTGAAAAAGGTAAGGATAGTAAAATACCCGATCCAATCAAACCAAAAGATCTAAAACAAGAACGCAAGTTAATGGTTGATGCTAGAACTAAACAACAGATTACAGGGTTAAATGAAGCACAATATCAAGCTAAAAAGAAGTTAAATGACTCTAAAGTAAAGACAGATAAAATACAAGAAAAAATCGAATCAATGAGAGAGTAGGTGAATCTTATGTGGCAATTGGTGGGGTACGTTTCGCTCAATATTTACCTACAAGCTGAGTCTAAGGAAAAGCTTAATCAACTAGCTATTCAAAAATATAACCCAGCTTTAAGTAAACAAAAACATTGGAAAAATATTTATCCAGAACCGATGTTAATTAACTATTCACGAAAGTAAAATACCCACCAATTTTATGTCAGTCGTGAAGAAATACGAGGTGAGTAAATGAAACTAAAGTTAGTCGGGATCTTAACGATCCCGATTTTTTTGCTGGTTATTCTAATTGTTATTGTTTTTATGATTTTTGATGGCAATGAAAAAAGTAATATTACAGATTTAGATTGTGCCAATAATTTAGGTATTTCAGGTAATCAAATATCTAAAGATACTGAAAAGAACGCTCAAATTATTTGGAACTATCTAATTAATCAAGGTTGGTCTAAAGCTGCGATAGCTGGTGTTCTAGGTAACTTACAACAAGAATCAAATATCAATCCCACTTCAACTAATTCAAGTTCTGGTGCACATGGAATCGCTCAGTGGTTAGGTAATCGCTTAACTAATGAAAAGAGCTTCGCAACCGAACACAGCAAAGATCCTGATAGTATTCAAGCTCAAGTCATGTTTCTCTACGAGGAAGCAAATGGAACCGAAAAATCTAATTTAGGAGATTACGCTAAAAATTCAACTGATCCAGCTATTGCTGCGGTTCAATGGGAGTTACGTTTTGAACGAGCTGGAAAGAATGAAGCCAATAACACTACTAGAGCAAGCAATGCAGAGTATTGGTACAACAAGTTTAAAGACTCAACCGGAGATAATTCTAATTCAAATACTGTTGAAATTACTGAAACAGATCAAGCTTGTTATAAAAATGCTGGTGAAGCACTTAGTGTCTCTGGTCCAACTGACAAGTGGTGGACGGATTTATCGGCTTGGGCTAATAAATGGGCGGACAAAGTTCCCGATAACTATTTGCTGGGTGGTAATCCTTCGAACCTTGATAATTCAGCAACCGCTAAAGCAGTGCATGGCGCAACTGACTGTTCAGGCTTTACTTACTGGGCATTTAATAAAATCGGAATTACACTGACTCGGACGTCACAAACGCAATGGTCACAAGATGTTGATGAAGTAAAAAAAGAAGATGCTAAAGCTGGCGATCTAGTTTTCTTTTACAGTTCAGTCAATGACGGTGCTGGGTCAGGGTATAGTCATGTTGGGATCTATATCGGAAATGGTCAGATGATTGATGAGGAAAATTCTGGAATTAAAAAAACAAACGTTTGGCAAGTAAATAATCCAGCATATGGCAACTGGAGTAAAGTTTCATATGGTCGAATTAAAGCAAGTTTATTACCAGATAAGTATAAATGAGGTGAACCAGGTGAATAGAAATAAAATAATCTTGATTATAATCGGAATTCTAACACTAAGTGTCTTTTATAAAATTAACGCAACTAATCAAAAACTAAGTAGCAAAGACTTAAAGCAAACAGCTCAGATAACAAAATTAAAGGCTAAAAATAAGAAACTAACAGCTCAGCAAGTTTCTTTTGAAAACAGTTCTACTTCAACAACTATCACTAAAAATAGCCCTGATAAAAAAGCAGAACAAACAGCAATGAAGTTATTTAGAAATCTAAACACTTGGAACGCAGATAACTGGTTAGAAAAGCAGCAAATTGCTACAAAATATGCCACTGATAATGTTCTAACATTCCTTGGTGGCGGTCAAGCAACTAATAATCAATCAATAGGCGCCAAACAATTAAAACAGTTGAATGCAACTTCACAACTAATAGCATTTGCCTTTTATTTTGAACAACATTCAGAAGATAACGAAATTAAAGGTATCTTCATTGGAATGGTTAAAACAACAAGTTCTGGCAATCAAACAACAAATAATATCAAATATCAATTTACTTATGACACAAAACAAAGGAAAATCACCGAAATATTAACATTTTAGGAGGTAAAAAATGAAACTATTACAGAATAAAAAACTAACTATAATAACGTTATTAACAGTCATAGGTTTAGGAATTCTAGGCTTTGCATACTACAGACACGAAACCAAATATGACTATGAAATCAACCAAGTTCTCAATTATGAAAATAAAATTGCTGTTCCTGGTCAAAAAAAATTAACAAAACAAAACACAAAGATTATTATTTATGATGATCCATCAGAAAATGAACATTTAATCAGTATTAGTTTTAAATATCCCAATGGCAATCAAGCAAATGACTGGTTTGTCTATTACTTACTAAATAATAGGAGTAAGTTTTTACAAACATCTCCGGATAAAATCAATGCCTTAAAAATTATATACGAGAAATAAAACAAGTGATAAAATTAAAAGGAATGTACGAGATAGAATTACATTCTACATTTTTTCAAATTTACAAGTTAGGTTTCAAAGAATCAATGATTATTAAATCAGTTGAACATGATAAAGTAAGTATGGTGTACCAGTTTTACAACTAGGACGTCCTAAGGGCCGTTGATAAACTGTTTACGGATAAATTAAGTGTTACTAATATCAATCGACCGTAACTTCAAAGAATGCTGACCTTTATTCGAGTGTGTGAAATTTAACGTCTATAACGGGTATTGCTGACCTTAATTTGTGCTAACTCATGACAAACTTCATTATTGAACATCAGCAACGAGGAATTGCCTTGACCAAACAGCAGGCTAAATTATCCTGGTCGCAAGCCGCAATATGCCGAAGATGATCTCTGTTTGTTACAAACGTTTAATTTATCAGGCAGGTTTGAGTGATGTGGATGTCGCATGTAATACAGGGATTAAACGGACTACCCTTATTCGATGTACAAAAATGATGTTTATGTGAGATAATCATGTCAAATTAGACTGGTGAGTAGCAAAGCCGCTAGAAAAATACAAGCTGAAAACGATGATAGGAAAAGGGGAATGTGTTTATGACTATAGATTCTTGGTTTAACAATTATGTTTCAGAAAACATAAATATAGATAGTAAAAAAAGCACAGGTGCAAGAAATAGTAGAAATTGGTTAACTTCAAATATTAAGGATCTTAGTCAAAAAAACGAGGAAAACCTTGAATTATACTCGGGCTCAGAATTTGCATTAAAAATGGGATCATTTGCTCGAAAGACACAGATTAGACCTCTTGACGATGTTGACCAAATGATTATCTTTTCGGCAAAGGGTAGCACCGCTAATTTAGATACGTCTCAATGGAATCAGGTGTTTGTAAATGTTCCAGATAGCGCTCCTGAATTAAAGAAAATGGATGGAGAAAATGGGCTTAGTTCTATAAAAGTTTTGAATTATCTTAAACAGCTATTGAATGGAATATCGCAATATCAGTCGGCAGATATTAAAAGGAGTCAGCAAGCACTCAGACTGGAATTATCAAGTTACGACTGGGGATTTGATATAGTCCCTGGATTTAGAACTGTTGATGATGGTCAGGGATATTACTACTATATCATTCCAAATGGGGAAGGTGCTTGGGAAAAAACAGATCCACGAATAGATCGTCAAAATTTAAATGAATATCAAAAAGAAGCCACAATTGATCTAAGGGAAGTAGTGCGTATTCTCAAATATTGGCGAAAGGCTCATAATGCAGTATGCAAGCTTAATTCTTATGCACTAGAGACCATGGTTCTTGACTTTATAGACACTAATCCAATATACTCCAACTCCCGAGAGTTTATAGAAAGTTTCCTTCTTTATCTTTCAAAAGCAGTTTTCTGTTCTGTTCAAGACAGAAAGGGATTTCAAGGAGATCTGAATTTTTTAGATTTTACAGCTCGTTTAGAAATTCAGAAAAGAGCAATATATTACCATGATATGATAAAAGAGACTAATAGTTACGAAACTGAATCTATGAGTGAGCAAGCAATAAAATCTTGGACTAAGTTTTTTGGGAACTGATAGATGAAAATAAAAATTGACATAGCTAAGCAAAACACACCCAAAGCAATTCGGTTATTGTCTGCACAAAGAAATTTATATTCTCAAGCAAAATTTATAGAGCTTTTTAGCTTTTTGTCAACATTAGTTCCGATTATCCTTGTACTTTTTATTGGAAATGGGATTTGCATTCAATTCATTACAACAATCGCCACCGTGATACCTCTCTTACTAACTCAGTGGTCAAAAAATGAAATAAAAAGTGCCGCAAGAATTCAAGAAAAATTTGACACTCTTATATTTGGGCTATACTGGAATGAAATATTAGTCGGAAGAGAACCAAGTCCCGAGATTATTAATAAGTTTTCAAAAAATCAGGATCAAAGTACTCTAAAAAATTGGTACACTAATCCAGATTTAGATTCAGATGAATTAAATATAATCATTTGCCAAAGGAATAATGTAGTATGGAATATACAGCTCCATAAAACCTGTAAAAATGTAATAGCATTTTTACTTTTGCTATTTCTAGGATTTATTATTGCTGGTATTTTTTTTAAAGATTACATGTGGGTACATGCTATGGATACTGCTATCGTTACTATAATTCCAATTGTTATCAAACTTGTAAGTTATTGGATCAGTTTTAAAGCTTTGCTAGATGAAGAAACTCAACTAAATAACAAGATAGATGATATCATTCACTCTATAGATGAAAATAGATATTCAATTTCTGTTGAAGACTTAAGATCTATTCAAGATTTTATATTTGTTAATATTAGATCTGCAACTATTTTAGTTCCAAATTGGATTTACTTTGTCACCAAGAAAAGCCGGGAAGAAGCAATGAAATCTTCTACAAAAATTATTGCTAATAATTTAAAAAATCATTTAACCCATTAAATTATGGCCTTCATTTTGTAATTAAGGGACTATAAGTCTCGAATAGCCCCTATAAATTTCTTGATTACCAATATTAATATACCTTAGGTTTTATTATTAGCGTTTTTACTTTAACATATTTGATTAATCGCCCCTAAAAAGGAGCGATTTTTTATTATTATAAAAGAGGTGAATTTTATGAGATTCAAAAAGTTATTAAAATTAGTAAAAAAATATAATCAAAAATATTCTGCTAAGAATTATCGTACTTTAGAAGTTTGTGGTACTGATGAAATATATGTTTATTTAAAATCTAAAAATAGGAAAGAGGTTGCCTGCATTTCAAGAGATGGAATTTCATTTGCAGATGAAGGTATTTTCTTTATCTATAAAGAATTGAAACTATTGTTAAAAATAATGCGTTTAATAAGAGGTTAGAATTCAGTAAAGCTATGCTTTTACGTGTAAGTGTTGTTATGCGCTTAAAATGTCGGCACTGGCTGATCACCAATAATTTGCAGTCTAAATGTCTTTTTCCTTCAATTATTCAATTAAGAGATATAATCATCATATTACCGAAAAGTAGTTTTATAAAATTATGGCGCATTTTTTTCTAGACACTTGTTCTGATTCTTTCAGTATTGAACTAATTAATATAATTTGAGATCCTGATAATTAAGTCCTCAAAGCTTGAGAAGCGCGTTTGAAAGATAAATCTCGTTTTAATAATGAATGAAAAGCTTTATTACTATTCGACTTTGGATAACTTGTTAAGAAATTGACTCTTATGTTGACAATTTCTCTAATATTGATAAAATGTTTAATAGACTGACGGTCGGTCTATTAAATTTAAAAAGGACAACAACAATGATGAGTAACATAACAAGTATAAAAAAACAAGTACTAGATGAATCAGAGAAGTTTTTTGTTGTAAAAGGATTCAATAAAACTACCATTCAGGACATTCTGAATTCTGTCGGAATAGCCAAGGGAACTTTTTACTACTATTTCAAGTCTAAAGATGATGTTTTAAATTGCATTATTGATAGACGTTTAGATATTTGTGTTAATAAAATGAAAACTATTATGCATGATAAAAAATTAACACCTCAAGAAAAACTATACTGGGGTATTAATACACAAAAAATTTTTTTCCAAACAGAAGGTAAAATAAAAGATCAACTTCATTTAGTAGAAAATGCTCAATTTCATCAACGAAGCTTTGTTCAAAGTGTTAAAAAATTAACGCCTATATTAACAAAAATCATTCAAGAAGGTATTGATGATAGTTCTTTTTCCACTCCTTTTCCACAATCAACTGCGGAATTACTGCTTTCAGCATCACTAATATTCGACAATGGTCTTTTTCAATGGTCGGAAAAAGAAAAACAAAAAAAAGTTCTGGGTTACATTTATATTGTCGAAAAAAGTTTAGGAGTCCCTCGAGAATCATTAGCAAATTTAAAAAAATTATTTGATTGTTAAAATGTAAGAAGAATAGTTGCTATGAGACAGTAAGTAATTTGAACTACTAAGCAAAAAATATACTAAACTTAAGTATCAGAGTTAGGAGTTATTGTACACAATGCCAAAAGAAAAAATTAGTATTAAAATCTATCTAGCGATTATTGCTGCTGGAGTTATGTCTTTTTGTGGAATCTTAATTGAAACTGCCATGAATATTACATTTCCAACAGTAATGAAGGAATTTCAAGTTTCGACCGATATTGTTCAGTGGCTGACAACTGCCTATCTTTTAGTTATTGCAACAATTGTTCCAATTTCATCTTTTCTCAAAAGAAAGTTTTCTAATAAAATATTATTTATAGTGGCTAATCTGCTGTTTATTGTGGGAACAACTCTAGCAATTTTCGCTCCTTCATTTATATTCTTGTTAGTCGGTAGAATCATACAAGGTATAGGAACTGGGATTTCTTTGCCGCTAATGTTCAATATTATCTTAGAGCAAGCACCAAGAGAAAAATTAGGATCAATGATGGGACTAGGAAGCTTAATTACTGCAATTGCACCTGCACTTGGTCCAACCTTTGGAGGAGTCTTATTAACAACTTTGGGATGGCGATATATATTTATTTTCATTCTGCCAATTTTAATCATTTCGCTTATCATAGGGATTTCTACAATTAGTTCGCAACACGTTTCAGAAAATGTACGTTTTGATGTATTAAGTTTTTTGTTTATTGGTCTTACATTTTTTGGGCTGATTTATGGAATTAGTAATATTTCTAAAGTTGATTTAGTTAGTCCAAGTGTCTTAGGTTCATTAATTATTGGTCTTGCATCCTTAACATGTTTTGTTGTTCGTTCAAAAGGGTTAAAAAACCCACTACTGGATTTGTCAGTTTTTAAGAGTAGTTCTTTCACTCATCATGCATTGAATGCTTTTTTATTTTTAGTTTGTATGTTAGGGATTTCTTTTTTAATCCCTAACTATATTCAAATAGTTAATCGAGAATCAGCTTTTACAGCTGGACTACTAGTCTTACCTGGTGCATCATTGGGTGCAATTCTTTCACCAGTTGCTGGTAAGGTTTTAGATAAGGTCGGATCTTTTAAACCATTGTGTGGCGGTACTATTGTAGCAATTATAGGTATGTTAGGATTTTCACTTTTAGGTAGAAGTCTTAATCTGATTCAAATTGTGTTGTTATTTGTTATTTATTTTGCAGGACTTAGTTTCGTGATGGGAAATACTATGACAACTGGATTAAAGGGATTATCGCAAAAACAAGTTCCCAGTGGAAATGCTATTTTCAACACAATTCAACAATTTGCTGGGGCTGTTGGAACATCTGTCGTATCAACGATTGTTTCTGCCGCACAAGGAAACTCCACTGGTACTTCTTACATTACCCGAACAGCTTTTGGATCTCAGTATAGTTTCTTTTTTCTATTATTTTTATTATTGATTTGTTTACTGAGTTTGTTTTCTCTAAAATTTAGAAAAGAAATCTAGTACATTAATTTTTTTGAACGTCATAAATCTAGTATAAAGTTAACTTAAAAGGAGATTTTTTTATGAAAGCAGTAATTATTAGCGCTTATGGAAAAGCAGATCAGTTATACTTAGCAGACATTGATGTCCCTAAAGTTGCAGAGGATGAAGTATTAGTAGCAGTTGAAGCAACTAGTATTAATCCAATTGATTGGAAAGCAAGACAGGGTATGCTACAACCCGTGTATAATTGGAGTTTTCCTGTTGTATTGGGCTGGGATTTAGCCGGTACAATTGTTCAAGTTGGACCTGCTGTAAAAAAATTCAAAGTTGGTGATGATGTTTTTGCTCGTCCTGACAACTACAAAGATGGGAAAAAGGGAACTTATGCTGAATATGCTGTTGTTAAGGAAGATAAATTAGCCCTGAAACCGGCAAATTTATCTTTTGAAGAAGCCGCAGGTATTCCTCTAGCCGGATTGACAGCATATCAGGTTATCAAAGATCAGTTAAAAATAAGAGCAGGTGAAAAAGTTTTAATTCAAGGTGGTGCTGGTGGTGTTGGGTCATTTGCAGTTCAACTTGCAAAATATTTTGGAGCTTACGTGGCCACAACAGCTAGCCCTCAAAATGAGGTCTTCTTAAAAGAAATAGGTGCTGACGAAGTTATTGATTATCATACGACTAAAATTACTGATGTATTGCATGACTACGATGCAGTCTTTGATACTGTGAATGAAATCGATGCAGGTATTTCTATTTTAAAACCAAATGGACGTCTGGTAACTATTGCCGGAAATCCTAGTGAAAAACAAAAATCAGGTTCACAATCTGGTGAAAAACAAACGAAATAAACATCTAACACCATTTGAGCGTGGTCAAATCGACTATTTATGGAATACCGAGGGAATTCATAATCAAGCCGAAATTGCTCGACGGTTACATCGAACAGCTATGACGGTTAATAATGAACTCCGGCGGAGTCAACGCTTTTCGGATTATAAATTGATGCCGCGTAAATGGCATGCTTATCGTTATAATGCCGAAGAAGCTCAACAATATGCCGATTTAAGAAAAGATCGGATTGGTACTAAGAAAAAGTATTCAAAGAAAAAAGCACGGATTATTGCTAAACGAATTTTAGATGATAAATGGTCACCGCAAATGATTGCTGAAACTCATAAAGAATTGAATTTGAGTCGTAATACAATTTATAACTGGATTTATCGTGGTATGATTCCTGGTATTTCTGAATCCAATTTGCGTTATCGACATAAATATCGCCGGGGGAAGCCACAAAGGAAAAATGAAATGTATGCTAAAGAAAAAAAGGCAGCTGAATTAAAAGCTGAAAGAAAGAGAGTGAAACAAAAAGAAAAGCAGCTGATTCGCCCACTTAAACATTCAATTGAAGAACGCCCAGTAGGTGTTGATAAGCGTAAAATTTTCGGTCACTGGGAAGTTGATTGTGTTCTACCAAAAAAAGGTTATCGTCAGGTTTTTGTGACATTCTGTGAACGAAAAACACGCTATTATATTGTTTTAAAGGCTGAATCTCAATCTGGTAAAGCAATTTGTAAAATTCTAGATCAATTTATGGGCTTATTTGGCAAACGTGTAAAGTATATTGTTCAATCATTCACATTTGACAATGGATTTGAATTTGCCAATCATTTTGTGATTAATAAAGTGCAACGTGAATACGAAATTATAGCGTATTTTGCACATCCATACAGTCCGGCTGAACGTGGTTCGAATGAGAATGCTAATCGGATGTTACGAGAATATTTTCCAAAGAAAACACACTTTGAATATATTAACAACGATGATATTCGCCATGTGTTACATAAGATTAATAAACGTCCAAAGGCCGTCTTAAACTATAAAACGCCGAGAGATGTATTCAGACAAAAAATGCATGAAATTGATCGAACCTTTGGCTATAAACGACATTTAAGACGATCTAAAAGCACTAGCAAACGTTGATTTAAAGAAATTTTCATCAAAACTAATTAGTAAAATCGTAGCAAGCTTTACGTGTAAATCATTGCATAAACACAAAAAGCAATGATTTTTTACATGAAAATCAAAAATAGTCGTCAAAATTTGGCTAGCAAATTAAATTATTTTTGCTGGTTATAAGTTTTGACGACTATTTTTTCTACTGCTTTTTTGCAATTTTTTGATTTTTATTTTCTTTTTCAAATTTATTTTTGGTTTTTTTTAATACGTTAAAACGTTGTTTTAACAATCTTTCAGGACGTGTATAAAAATAAGAGGGTACTTAGATTAAAATTTGTTCTTGACAATTTCTTTATTCTGTCTAGTTTACATAATATATATTATCGAAAGTAGAATGTACATTAAAAACAGCCTATCTATGCTATACAGATAAATTACTTAAACTTTACTTTCTCAAGTTTCTCCATAATAATCTTAGTATTTCAATAGCTTAAACTCAGATAAAAAGGCCGAACCAAAGAATTAAGATTCAGCCTTTTTATCTAGGTAACACTGATTTCAAAAAATTAATTATTTGAATATGAATTTATCAATGCTTTTTTCGAATTCCAGAATGGAACTTTTACGACACCATCAATTTTACCCTTAGGAACAAAACCATAATAGCGGCTATCGTTAGAATCCTTACGATTGTCGCCCAAAACAAAGTATTTACCCTTAGGAACGGTAAAGGAAGTACCCGTCCCAAGTTTAACACCATTTGCCTCTTTTAAAACGAGGGTCAGTGTTCCGGTCGTCCTTTGTAATTTCGTGATATAACCTTGTGACATTTTTTTATTATTAATATAAAGTTGACCATTACTTCTATACTCAACCTTATCCCCTGGCATACCAATTACACGCTTAACATATTTAGTTGACTCAGTAACAGCTTGATTATTTTTATCAACTCCAGATGCATTGAAGACAATGACTGTATTATGCTTGATTTTAGCCTGTTTAAGCAACATTACACGTTCATCATTTTGCAATGTTGGATACATGGATGTTCCGTCAACCTTGACAATTCCAAACCAAAACTGCTTAACTATCAGCGCAATTAGCAAGCCGATAATGATTGGTAAGACCCAACTAAATATTTCTTTGAAAATCTTCAACTTTCTTACTCTCCTTATGGCTATTTTTTTAAATATCCAATTAATTTATTTAATGACACGTTTTGGTGGCAACAAACTTCTACCATTATTCAGAGTCCTTTTTTTTAAAGACCAAATATAGTAGGTAAAAATGCCACAGAAAAATAGCTCATAGAGGCTAAACCAGATGTTCCTCACATAAAGAAACGGCATTGACATTGCAGCACAGTTCAAGAATAACTTGAAAACAAAGTTACCTCTCATAAAATAAACCATATTGCTGATAACTGCTAGTACCCCAAATATTACTAGCAAGATTGTCAAAATAATTATAATTGAAAAAATATTAGTGCCATTAGCTATTTTTTCTGCATTTGCAGAAGAATATCCTTTATGAAGATAGAATTTAACCAGTAGTCTAAAGTAAGTATCGTTTAGAACATACAAAAGACCAAGTCCCCCAACGGTTATATTCAAAAACTTATTCAAACACTCATCTCCCTCGAACGAATAAATCAACTATTAGTTAGTGTACTACTTACCATCTAGAATTATATACGCTGAGTAAGTAAATGAAAGAAAAGTATTTTTTTTTAAATCAATTTTAAGCTCTTTTATTCAGTTTATTGTAAATGCCAATTAGATAATGATAACTTGCAACTTGTTCTGTTGCTTCATTTTCATTAGCGAGTTTGATTTCAAAGATACTTGAAGCATTCTCATTCAATAACGGTAAAACATCTTCCCAATTAATTTTCCCCTTACCTAATGGCAAACTATCATGCGTTAATCCCATGGAATCAACTAAGTGATAGTGGACTATGTGGGATTTAAGCCTCTTTAAGCTGGCACATAATTTAGGATTATCTGCCTTAATCTTTATAAAGCAATGACTGAGGTCAAAAGCCAAGCGATATTTTTTGTCTAAAATGAAGCGGTCCTCATCTGCGCAGCCGTAATAAAACAAACGTGATATTGAGTTTTCAAACATGATATGTGATTGTCCGAGATTTGCATATCTATCAAGTTTTTGGTAAACTACATTTCTTGCTTCTGAAAATGACGGATATAAAGCAATCATCTTTTCAGTATGTCTCGAGTATGAACCGTGCAACAGAGTCTGTAGATTGTAATCAAAAGATAACTGTAATAATTGATTAGTACTAGAATCTATAAAATAATTCAGTTCTTTAAAGTCATTTTGTGGTGCAACTAACTCTGTATATTCACCCTTGTACCTCATTGGATGATGTAAAATTATATGTGCAACACCTTGTGCTTTCACCTGTAGTATCGCTGCTGTAAGCTTTTTTATACCTTCTTTTGTAAAATCATCTTCATCAGTATAAAATTCAAAAACATTTGGTCGATAACTTAATCGATTTTTGAGTTGTTCGCTCTGTGAACTAGCTTTGAGACCTAAATCAATATTTTTCATAAACAACACCTCTTCGATTAAAAACCTTTTCAGAAAAAAAGCCGATAAACTAAAGAGTTTCAGCCAATTTTTCAATTATAATAGCAATACTATATTACTTATCAATATCTTTCATCCAAGCCAGTGCAATTGCTTTTTCTCCAAGATGAGTTCCAATGACAGGACCAAAATAACTTAAATCAATTTGACAGTCTGGATATTTCTGAGAAAGTTCTTTTCTCCAAGATTCTGCGGCCTTCAGATCATTTGCATGAATAACAATCAGTCTGAGTGGATAGTCTGCTTTTTCTTTATCTTCTTCAAAAATTTTTTCAGCCCGCTTGAGTGCTTTCTTCATGGAACGGACCTTATCAAAAGCCACAATCTTATGTGAATCATTATCAAAAGTCAAAAGTGGCTTTATCTTCAAGACACTTCCAATAAGGGCTGAAGCATTTGACAAGCGTCCGCCACGGACCAAGTTCTGTAGATCATCAACAATAAAGCATTCATTCATGGTTTCTCTTAAATTTTCTAACTCAGTTAGTATTTCTTCAACATTAGCGCCAGCTTCTGCCATTCTAGCTGCTCTTAAAACGAGATTGCCCATCAGCATTACGGTGATTTGCGAATCAAAAGGATAAACTTTTGTTTCTTTAATCTCAGTTGCCACATTCTTTAGAGTTTGATAAAATCCAGAAATTGTTGAGGCTAGATGAATACTGATAACAGCATCATATCCTTGTTTTCCTAGGTTCTCATAAAATTTAATCAATTCACCAATAGCAGGTTGAGAGGTACTAGGAAATGTCTCAGATTTCTTAAGCTTTTCATAGAACTCTTCTGTGGAAATATCTACCCCTTCCTTGTACACTTCATTATCAATGATAACCGGAAGTGGAATTATATGAATGTTATTATCCGCAATTTGTTTATCTGTTAAATATGCGGTACTGTCAGTTACAACAGCGATTCTCATAGATGTACACCTACTTCTTTGCTTTTTGTTATACCATGGTATCATAACACATAAAAAAAAACGCGACTACTAAACACCTGAATGAGAAGCACGGCTACATTCGTTCCATACTTTTACTCAATCTATTAAGAAGAATCTGTAATAAATTTTGTTCTTCTTCAGACCAATGTGAAAAAAGTTGTTTGCTATACTGTGCAATGTCTTTCTTCATGTCCGCTATAGCATCCAGTCCCCTAAATGTACTGGTGTATGCAAAAAAGCGGCGTCCCTGTTGGCTTTCTTGTGACTTTTTGACAACAAACTCTTTTGAAAGTAACTTAGATAATTGTCTGCTTAATGTGGAAACATTGAGCTGTGTCATTTTTGCCAGCTTTTCTTGGGTCGAAGCACCATCGACAATTTTTAGAAGTAATTGCCATTCTGCAAGTGTTAATCCATTTTTTTGTGATAAAGCAACGAGCTTTTCTCGATACTGACGTTGAAGATCAATAAGACTATCCAAGCAGCTTTTCAAAAGAATCCCTCCAATAAAAGTTTAATATGCATTATGCAAATTACATTAATCATTATGAATTAATTATGTAATAATAGCAAGTGCAACACATTTATTTTCTTACCTGTAACACTCAAAAAAGTATCTTTGCTCTTTATACGGTTAAACGGTACAATTAGATACAGTAAAAATTAGTTATGAAAGCGAGTTGTCAGCATGCCTTTTGATGGACTATTTACCCATGCAATGATTGCCGAATTAAGAAGCAAAATTATAGGCGGACGTGTAACCAAAATATCACAACCTTTCCCAAATGAAGTCATCTTGACAATTAGGTCACAGCGTCACAACCAGCCACTTTTGTTATCGGCACATCCTAATTATGCCCGTATTCAGATTACAAAAATTCCTTACAATAATCCCCCAGTTCCAACTAACTTTACGATGACACTCAGAAAGTATCTCGAGAATGCAAAGATAACTGCAATTGACCAACTTGATAATGATCGAGTTGCTAACTTCAGTTTTGCTACTCGTAATGAGTTGGGTGATGAACTGCCATTATTATTAAGTATTGAAATTATGGGTCGCTATAGCAATATAGTTTTGGTTGACCAAAAAGATAACAAAATCCTAGATACAATTAAGCATATTGGACCGAGTCAGAATCGATTCAGAACCTTACTCCCAGGTGCAACATATATTCAACCGCCAAAACAGAATCTGTTAAATCCTTTTGCAGATGAGTCTGCAAAATACTTGGATCTTGTGCAACAATTTCCAAACCGAGAGATGCTAGCTAAACAACTGCAGAAAAGTTATCAAGGAATTGCAACCGCACATGCTTTATATTTAGCTGATAGCTTGCACGCTGTGGGTGATACTTCTATCAATTGGGAACATGCCTTAAAGCAAGCTGATAGTCCCACCCCCACTATTGTTGGAGGAAGCAAAAATTTCTTCACCTTCTTTAAATATGATAATGATTTAAATTCAGAAAATACCGAATCATTGAGTAATTTGTTGGATGCATTCTATCAGA
The DNA here is from genome assembly GCF_030400225.1 of Lactobacillus sp. UCMA15818. Lineage (GTDB taxonomy): Bacteria > Bacillota > Bacilli > Lactobacillales > Lactobacillaceae > Liquorilactobacillus. The sequence goes on from NZ_VJYB01000001.1 coordinate 153,886, forward strand.
AAAAAGCGACTAGTGATCGTGTGCAGCAACAAGGTTCACAATTATTTCATGTTATTAAAGGAAATCTACAAAAAAATCGCAAGAAATTAAAAAAACTGCAGCAAACAATGGCTTCTACACAAAAAGCAGATATTTTGCGTATAAAAGGTGAATTGCTGACCACCTATCTTTATCAAGTAAAGCGCGGAATGACCGAAATTGAATTGCCTAACTACTATGATAATGAGAAACTAGTCAAAATAAGTCTTTCAAATCAACTTTCTCCTTCTCAAAATGCTCAGAAATATTTTAAAAAATATCAAAAATTAAAAAATGCTGTTGCGTATGTAACAAAGCAAATGAAAATAACTAAAACAGAAATAAATTACCTTGAAGAAGTTGAAACTCAATTAGAATTAGCGGATCCGCAAGACCTGCCCGATATTAAGGTAGAACTGCAACAAGAAGGATATATACGAGCACAGAAGCAAAATAAGAACGGGAAGGTTAGAAAAAATAAGCTTGGTCAACCTGACACTTTTTATTCTAGTGAAGATATAAAAATTTCGGTTGGTAAAAATAATTTACAAAATGACCGTTTGACATTAAAAATGGCACAAAAAAAAGACATCTGGCTTCATGCAAAGAATATCCATGGGTCTCATGTAATAATCCATGATAGTCAGCCAAGTGAACGAACACTTCTTGAAGCAGCTAAATTAGCAGCCTATTACTCTAAAGCACGTTCATCTGGAAACGTACCTGTTGACTATGTTAGAGTAAAAAATATTCGTAAGCCAAATGGAGCTAAACCAGGATTTGTAATCTATGAAGGCCAGCAGACGCTCTATGTCACCCCTGATGAAGGTGAAATGAAAAAAATGAAAAAACATGATTAGCTGGGCAGTAAACCAAATTTCACGGTTGTACTATTGACAATGGTTGATTTTGTATGAGTCTTTATTAAAATATATGAAAAAAAGATTAAGAGTTATATTGAAAAAAATTCAAATTTCTTTTATAATTATCTTTATTGAATAAATATCTAGGGCTTTGCGGAGCATAAATCGCATGGCCCTTTTTTTGTCCAAATATAATGAAACGGGGTAAATATATTAATGAATAACGTTACACAAAAAACCAAATTCTCACTTATCGCCGTAGAAATTTTAACTTTTGTTGGAATTTTAGTTGAAACTTCAATGAACGTAACCTTCCCGACTTTGATGCAAAATTTTAAAGAACCACTCGGCAATGTACAATGGCTAACTACTGGATACCTGTTGATGGTCACACTTGTTATGGGATCAACCTCTTACTTATTGAAACGTTTCAAAAGACGTCAATTATTTTTATTTAGTGCTATTTTAAGCATTATTGGTGAATTATTATGTCTAGCTGCACCCACTTTCAGTATTCTCCTAATTGGCCGATTGATTCAAGCTAGCGGGACCGGAATCAGTACCCCGTTAATGTTTTCCGTAATTTTTTCCGAAATTCCGATGGCAAAATGGGGAAGATACACAGGGATTGCTGCAATGCTAATTTCACTTGCTCCCGCACTTGGACCAACGTTTGGCGGTGTCATGAATCATTACTTCTCTTGGCGTGCAATTTTTAGTACTAGTCTCTCACTAATCTTAGTTGCACTGATTATTGGATTAGTTGCTTTGGAGAACCGACCACTTCGTGCAAAGATTAAATTTGACTGCAGTGGTTTCCTTGCCCTGACCTTGTTCTTAATATTTCTTGAATTCGGCGTTCAGCAACTAAGTAATCATTTAGGACTGGCAATACTTTTGTTGCTACTTAGCCTTATTTCGATGTACCTCTTTATTAGACATGAGCAGCAAAGCAAAAATGTATTGTTTAATCCTGGCCTTTTTAAAAATAAATATCTAATGTTCCGTCTCACTAACTACTTTATCCTCCAAATGATCAACATCTCACTTTCCTTTGTAATTCCTATCTTTGTTGAAAATGTATTGCTGGTCAATTCATTAATTGCAGGACTAATTCTTCTACCTGGATCTCTGTTAGGATCGCTAAGTGCTCCATTTGCTGGTAAATGGTATGACCGCGTTGGACCAAAACGGCCCCTGCTAGTTAGCAATTGGTTGGTGGTTGGAGGAATGTTGTTGTTTGCCAGTTTCATCAGTAAATTCTCAGTCATGATAATCGGTCTAGTCTTCGTAATTACTCGTTTAGGATTCAACACAGGCTTTGGGAACACAATGTCAGATGCAAGTAAGGCTACCCCACCTTCTTTGAAGTCTGATCAAAACTCATTGTTTAGTATGAGTCAACAATATGCTGGATCAATCGGAACGGCCATGATATCAATGATTATCAGTCTTCAAGAAAAAAGCAGCGGTAGTGTACATGCAGGAATCACAAGTGGTAGTCAATTAGGCTTCGTCTTGTTAATGATTTTTGGAATTATTGCCTTGATATGTACAATCACTCTGAATAAAGGAGGAATGCAACATGAAGTTGAAAAATAAAAGAATATTAATCATAGGTGGAACATCCGGTTTTGGTAAGGAGCTGGCTCTTCAATGTTTACAACAAGGTTCATATGTCAGTGTAATTGGTCGCAGTAACACACATCTAAAAGAGTTTATTGCCACTAATATGCAACACTTAAGTGGAGTTGTTCTAGATGCTACTGAGCAAAGACAATTGGCAGACTTTTTTGCAAATCATAGAGCATTTGATCACATTGTTTCAACTCTCGGAGGTACTATGAGTGGAGGCTTTTTGGACAATTCACTAGTAGAATTTCGAAAAGTAATAGATGATAAGTTCTTTGCCAATCTGCAGCTTGCACAACTAGCAGTGTCACAACTAAATAAAGGCGGATCACTAACTTTCACTTCAGGAACAGGAGGTCATCCAAGTACAGCTTCAGGTGCGATCGTTGGTAATCATGCTATTAATTTGTTAGTTAAAGGCCTAGCCGTTGAAGTAGCACCGGAACAAAAACGTATTAATGCAGTTGCTCCAACCTGGACAGTGACTGGACTGTGGCGTGATCTTTCACCAGCAGAACTGCAGCAACAAGAAAAAACAGTTGCCGCAAGCATACCATTAGAACGCACAGCAAAAATCGCCGAAGTTGCTTCGGCATATCTTTATTTAATAATGAATGATTTTATGACTGGTCAAATAATTAATGTCGACGGTGGTGTTAGTGCTTTATAATGAACAGAGAAAAAGGCTTGATTCAGTGGATTTAACCATGAATCAAGCCTTTTTCTGACTATCTCTATTTAAATTAAAATTGAGATACCTAATTACTTTGTTATATTTCAAAAAATCAGTCTCAGTCCATCTTATTCATTTATTCCAAGATTTCAGCAAGAATTTCTTCTGAAATTTCAACTTCCTTTTCCTTATCGCCAAGACTTTCCTTACCACGATATGGATTCTCAACAATTCGCCAAATCGTGCCATTCTTGATTACCGCAATACGATCAGCCATTCTGACTGCTTCATTAATGTCATGCGTTACCAGAAAGGTCGTAATTGCCTTATCTTGACAAACCTTTCTAATCAGTTCTTGCATCTTAGTTCTTGTTAGTGCATCCAGTGCACCTAATGGTTCATCTAACAGAAGAAGTCGTGGATGTGACATCAGGGCACGTGCCAAAGCAACGCGCTGCCTTTGTCCACCTGATAACTGCGTGGGAATTTTTGTTGAATATTGACTTAATCCCACCTGCTCCAATAATTGAGCAGCCTCAGCAACTGCCTGTTTACCCTTCTTATCCAGCAAAACGTTATCTGTAACATTCATCCATGGGAGTAAACGATCTTCTTGAAACATTACACGGGCTTCCTTATTTAAACCATGAATTTTATTGCCTTCCTGAATAATAGATCCAGCAGAGGTCTCTTCTAAGCCTGCCAGCATTCGTAGTAATGTACTTTTACCGCCACCACTCATACCAACTAATGCAATAAATTCTCCTTCATTAATAACCAGATTTGCATTACTCAAAATAACACTATCACCGTATGATTTACCGACTTTATTTATCTCCAGAAGCTTCTGAGCCATTTGTATCCCGCCTTTCAATTGCACGCCATTCTAGGAAAATATCCTCTAAATTTTTAGCAATAAAGTCAGACGATTTTCCTAACAAAGCATAGATTAAAATACATAGCACAATTGTCTTCATATCCATAAATTGTTCCGCATTAGTTGACATATAACCTATCCCTGAACTTGCCGAAATTGTTTCAGCAACAATCAAAGTTGTCCACATTACACCAAGTGCATATCTGACACCCATTAAAATCGTTGGTAGTGCGCCAGGAAAGATAACTTTAACAAACAAGTCTTTTTTACTCAATTCATATGACTTACCCATTTCAATTAACTTAGGATCAACTGATGTAATTCCATGGTAAGTATTGATATACATTGGAAAGAGACAACCTAAAGCAACCAATGATATTTTGGCAGATTCACCAATTCCTAACCATAAAATAATCAATGGAATCAATGCCAAATGCGGAATATTACGCAGCATCTGAATAGTACTGTCAAACAACAATCGCGTTGTATGCGAAACCCCATTGATAAAGCCTAGTACGAAACCTAGTCCGCCGCCAATTAGAAGACCCGCTGTCGCGCGATAGAGACTGATACTCATATTTTCTTGAAGTTCGCCCTTCTTAAAGAGCTTAATACCATTCGTTACAACATCAATTGGAGATGGCAACAAAGTTTCATTGACCCATGAGAGATTGCAAGCAACTTGCCAAAAAGCAATCAAAAAAACTGGGATCAACCAAGGTAACGAATTTTTTAATTTTAATGAAAAATGGTAATTTTCATTCGTTTCAATATTTTCCATAATCTTTCTCCTTATCAGTTATTTAAGATATTGAACATGTTTTGAAACGTTAATTTTCTTTGTAAGAATATTGTTGTCGTAAAATACATTAGCAATTTCTTGTTCTTCTTTTACAACACTTTTTGACATTGAACTCATTGAAAATGTTCTCCGAGTAATAGATCTACGAACAACCTTCTTGGAGAGCTTTAAATCTGCACTCATCTTTTTGATCAGTTTAGAATGATTTTTGTTAGCCCACTTCATATCCTGCTCAGTATATTTAATAATTAGCTTGCTTAATGTTTTGTTTTTACTTGCATATGTTGTTGGTGAAACAATAAAGCTTCGATTGAGGGCCTTTGTAGTCGTACCGTCAACAAGTAACTTTGAATTTTCGGTTATTTCAACTTGTGCTACACTAGGGTCCCAATTAGCCCAAGCGTCAACTTTGCCTTTTGAATATGCAACGCTTGCAGCATCCGAGTCTAGATTGACCCAAGTGATATCATCATTGCTCAATCCAGCCACTTTGAGGGCCCTTAACAGCATGTATTGCGAACTTGTACCTTTAGTATATGCAACTTTTTTACCTTTTAGATCTGCCAAAGTTTTAATTGAAGAATTTTTGTGAATCAAAATTCCACTGCCTTTTGCCTTTGTTCCACCGGCTGCTACATAAGTTAATTTAGTCCCTGATGCTAAGGCCGACACAGGTGGTGTATCACCGACACGTGCATAGTCGACGTTTCCTGAAGCAAGTGCCTGCATCATTGCCGCACCGTTTTGGAATTCCTTAAATTTGACATTATATCCCTTAGCCTTCATCTTCTTAACGAATTGCCCTCTGATTTTAGAGACATAAAATTCATCCCCTGCTTGATAACCAACTACAACATTTTTTAAGCTGGAGCTTCCAGCATCTTCTCTGGTCAGATGCCAGCCATAGACAGCTACTCCGCACCAAAACAATAAAAGGACTACGATAAAACTCTTTTTAAGATTCTTCATATTATTTCACGGACCTCTTTTCTTGTAGTATCTCTGCCAATTTTGGTCTTAATATTTTGCGTGTAGCATTTAATGGAAATTCATCTAAAAAGAAAATTTCAGTTGGTCTTCGATATTTAGCAAGGTGCGTGGCTGCATAATCAATCATTTTTTGCCGATGTTCTGCTTGTTTTTCAGGATCCTTGATGTCCTCAATCACTGCAGCTGCGACAACTTCACCATATAATTCGTCAGGAAGTCCCACAACTGCGACTTGTTTAATGAAATCAAGATTTCCAAGAACATCCTCAACAACTGAGGGACTGACTTTTTCTCCACCACGATTAATCACATCTTTACTGCGGCCCTCTAACCAAAGATAACCTTCCTCATCAAAGTATCCCAAGTCACCTGTTAAGAACCACCCATCTTTGAAAGAATCAGGATGAAAATCAAGATAGCTTGTAATTACATGATCACCGCGAATCGCGATTTCACCATGAACTCCTGGTGCATCAGTAAAATCATTTCCAGCAGTAATTGCTACATCTGTATGATATGGTTTACCAACTGAACCAATCTTGATATTATCTAATGGATTTAAAGTACATTGACTGCAAGATTCCGTCATACCATAACCTTCAAGCAAAGGTACACCAAATTTTTTTATAAATTTCTTATGACGACTAACTGGAAGCATTGCAGAAGCACATCTAATAAAACGTAATTTGTTGCTTGGATCAAATTGAGCCAAAGCGTGCTTATTTTTCAATAAGATAGAGACAATTGTCGGTACGACTGAAGACCATGTAACGTTGTTCTCCATAACTTGCTGCCAAAAACGACTCGCGCTGAATTTAGGTGCAATTACTAACCGACCATCTGATAGAAGTGTGGAGACAACAATTAATTCCTGTGCATTAATATGAAACATTGGCATGATAATCAAGACGGTATCAGCTGCATTTAAGCGATGACTCTCTAAATCATAGTGCGCCGCCCTTAAGATAACCTCATGTGTCAGTCCAACCTCCTTAGGCTTTCCGGTGGTTCCAGAGGTATTCAGAATCCAACCATATGATTGCTCACTAGGCGTTGTTTCCTTGTTGCTTGTGTTCAAATCATTTCTTGTCAAGATAACCAGGTCTTCAAACGTATGCAGTTGAATTGTATGCTTATCTAATTCAGAGAAATTACTGAAAACCTCTGCGCGACTGGCATTAAAGATAATAGCCGCATACTGATTCTCACGAAAATCTTTAACAAGTTCCACATCGGAGGTGCTCTCTGAAACAGGATGTACCGTGACACCTAAACGCCATAAAGCTTGGTTAATTGGAACATATGCGGCCGAATTTTCGAGGCACATAAATGCAATATCTTGGTTGCCCATATTCGCATCTGAAAAAAGTTCTTGAAGTTTAGTGATATCTTCTTCTACATCTTTTCCAGTAAACCATTTATTCATTCGTTCATCTTTTAAAAATTCACGATTAATATTCTTTTTTAAATGCATTGCAAGGTCTGTAGTTAATTTTGTCATTATCTATTCCTCCTAAATTTTTGTGGGCGGCCAATCAATATTCCAAATGGAGGAACTTTGTAAAGAATAAACGATACTAGCCATGAAGTTCCTAAAACAACCAGATATCCCACTGGTAACAGTAGGAATAAAATCCACTCATTCAAATATCCTTTAATGTTCAACAAGATATATGCTAGCAGTGTCAGTCCAATAGTTTGCGTTAAGTAGACTCCAAAGGACAGCTTCGAAGATAAAGAAACAAATTTTGCAAATTTTTTCCAACGCGGTTTTGTTCTATGACTCGCGTATGAAAGACTCAGACACCAAACAGTACAAATCATGAGTGAAGCATAAATCATCAAGTAAGGCTGATGTACCAACTCTGTGTAATGCTGGCCTAACTTGAGGACGTACCAGTTAAAATAAAATAAAACTAATGTTCCTAATCCTAATAATGCAGTGAGACTATATACAATCTTACGGTACCTTAAAATAAATACTTTGGCCTCATCGTAATGAATTGAAACAAAACCGCCTGCAATGAAGTAGAACTGGTATGATAAGACAAAATTACCATAATACTTCAATAGGTATGGCCAATTATCATGATTCATTTCTGGATAAATGTATTTTGTCCAGATTAAGAAAAATAATTGGATTAATGCACTAATTGAGAAAATCAAAAGATGATAATTAGTGAATTTTTTAAAGAATTTAATTAATAATGGAAAAATCAGATAAAGTTGGAATGTAACCAGAATATAGTACATATAGAATTGATTACCATGAATCAAAGCTGAGTACCATGCTGCTGCCCAACTACTGAAGCTCAAACCAGTCCCTGCTGCAATAGCAACAAATATTAAGAAGAATCCGTTCCAGAACAGATATGGAACTCCGCTACCCTTGTAACGTTTGTACCAGAATGTCAAATAATTCACTTGCTCTTTTTTATAATATTGTAAAAATAATACTAAACCTGTGACGAACATGAATCCCATTCTTGTGAAATGCAACAGTAAATGTGTCATTAATAACACCAACTGTGGAATAGAGTTGGTTGATAAACTGGCAATAAATGCCGATGTTACATGATTTGCCAATACCCCAAAAATGAAAATACACCTCATTAAATCAACCTCATATAAATACTTCTTCTTCATCCAAAAACCCCTATACTATATTTTATAAGTTCATTATCTTTCAAAACAAACTCTCCATTGCCCTTATAATAATTTAAAATATTGATTTGATAGCTGTATGTCCAATGTATGAATTATTTGTGAAAAAAGGATAATAAAATAAATTAAGCAACATTATTTGTGAATTATAAAAAAAAAGCCTGCTAAAAATCGGTTTTCACCAACTTCTAACAGAACCATTAATTATTTTTCTTTATTCTCTTTAATTACTACAATTCGATTTGGGTTGCCTTGCGTAGCAGTATCAATTACGAACGATCCATTCGAATAACGGTCACCCATAGGATGTTCAAATGGATTGATTGTTACCATTTCCCGTTTATCTGTAAGTATAATCAGAGCACGAGGCTCTTTTTCTGATAACAGGGAAACAAACTCGATACGATGCGGATTTCTTTTTAATTCTCGTAAAACTTGAACGCCACGTCTTGCCCTAGTCGTAGGAGACACTTCAGCTACCGACATACGCTTAAATGCACCCCTTTGTGTAAGAATCCCAACCTGTTCAGAACCCATTACTAGTAAAACTGAAACAATAAAGTCATCCCGCAAATCCATGGCCTTAACCCCAGCAGCTTTAGCACCAGACACAGGAACGTCGGATAATGAGTACCTTAGTCCATATCCACCGTGTGTAATCGCAAGGACATACTTTGCATTAATCTGTTCTGATTGTACATAATTAACCAAAATTAATTTATCCGTAACAGATTTCAACTTCATACTCTGACTTGCCCTAGATCTGTAAGTTCTGCTAGGTTTTAAATCAGCAAAAGTAGTTTGCTTGATATTCCCTTCTTTTGTGGCAAGTACAAAATTACCAGCTTGCTCTAAATCTTTAAAGGCATATGCTGCTATAATCTTCTCCTCGGGCTTGAGACCTATTGATTGAGAAAGATGTAGTCCTGTGTCCTTCCACTTATAATCAGGAATCTCATGGACCGGACGATATATCAAATTCCCACTATCTGTGAAGATAAAGAAATGATCAAGTGTATTGATGGTTTCCTGATATACAACCGTATCCTCAGTCTTTAATCCATTCTCTGTACTTTCAGATGCATTGAATGAACGTAAAGAACTTCGCTTAAGATAACCATCTCTACTAACCATGACAATAACATCTTCGGGAGCAACGAGGACTTCTGTTTCAATCTTTAGTTGCTCAACTTTATCTTGAATAACAGTTTTTCTTTCAGATGTGTACTTCTTATCAATCGCCAAAATTTCCTTCTTAATAACTTTATCCAATTCTTTAGGATTGGCCAGAATCAGTTCGAATTGTCTAATCTTATCAGTCAATTCTTTTGCTTCCGCCTGAAGAGCAGTTACATCAGTATTTGTTAAACGATAGAGTTGCAACGAGACAATCGCTTCGGCTTGTGCTTCGGTAAAACTATATTGAATAACTAAATTAGCCTTTGCATCCTTTTTGTTATTACTTGCACGAATTGTTTTGATTACATCATCCAAGATCGACAGTGCTTTAATTAAACCTGCAACAATATGTTCACGTTCACGGGCTTTTTTAAGCTCAAATTGAGTCCTTCTTGTTGTTACAGTTCTTTGATGTTCAAGATAAGCGGTCAATATTTGTTTTAACCCGACATTTTCAGGACGTCTGTTATTAATTGCAACCATATTGAAGTTGTATGATATCTGTAAATCAGTATTCTTAAACAAATAATTTAAGATTCCTTCTTGATTGGCATTTCGCTTTAATTCAATTACAACACGTAAACCTTCACGGTCGCTCTCATCGCGAACTTCGGCAATTCCTTCAACTTTTTTCAACAACCGGATCTCATCGATTTTCTTCACAAGGACTGCTTTGTTTACTTCATAAGGAATTTCAGTTACAACAATCTGTTCTTTGTTGCTCTTTAAAAATTCTATTTCTGTCTTTGAACGCAACATAACACGTCCATGTCCAGTCGTATAGGCTTTAATAATGCCATCTATCCCTTGCAAAATCCCTCCCGTTGGGAAATCAGGACCTTTCACAAATTCCATAAGATCAGCAAGTGAGGCCTTGGGATGACCCATTAAATAAAATAATGCTTGAATCGTCTCATGGAGATTGTGCGGTGGAATTTCCGTCGCATATCCAGCAGATATCCCGGTTGCGCCATTAACCAGCAAATTGGGAAAGCGAGCTGGTAATACAGTTGGTTCCATATCTGTATCATCAAAGTTGGGAACAAAATCAACTGTTTCTTTATCAATATCACGCAGCATTGCACCAGATATTTGGCTTAAGCGTGCTTCCGTATAACGCATTGCCGCAGGTGGATCACCATCCATCGAGCCATTATTTCCATGCATCTCAATCAACGGCTCACGGAGTTTCCAAGATTGACTCAAACGTACCATTGCCTCATAGATTGAACTGTCACCGTGAGGATGAAAATTCCCCATGACATTACCCACAGATTTGGCTGATTTTCTAAATGCTTTTTCGTAAGTGTTCCCATCCTGATTCATAGCATATAAAATTCGGCGCTGAACAGGTTTTAACCCATCCCTAATATCGGGGAGAGCACGTTCTTGAATAATATATTTAGAATAACGACCAAATCGTTCACCCATAACAGCTTCAAGTGAGAGTTCCTGAATGTTACTACCTTGGTTTTCAACCATTATTCAACACTTCCTTCTTGCTTTTCATCAACATGATGTGCTCCTGCAGCAACTGTATTATCCAACAAACTGCCATCTTCCTCCAGTGTAAACTGAACATTCTTCTCAATCCATTTACGTCGCGGTTCTACTTTATCACCCATTAGGGTAGTAACACGTTTTTCAGCCAATGTATCATCTTCAATCTTGACACGCACTAATGTCCTTGTTTCCGGATTCATTGTCGTTTCCCAAAGTTGATCGGCATTCATTTCGCCTAAACCTTTGAATCTTTGCAGTGTGTAACCTTGTTTCATTTCTTTAGTTGCATAATGCAATTCGTCATCAGTCCAAGCATACTTAATTACATTTTTATTTTTAATTTTCTTTTGAATCTTGTATAACGGTGGTAAAGCAATATATATTCTCCCAGCATCTATCATTGGTCTCATGTACTTATAAAAGAATGTTAATAGTAATGTTTGAATATGTGCACCATCTGTATCGGCATCAGTCATGATGATAACCTTATCATAATTGGCATCATCTATTGCAAAATCGGTACCAACGCCCGCACCAATTGTATAAATCATTGTATTAATTTCTTCATTTTTGAGAATTTCAGATAACTTAGCTTTCTCAGTATTCAAGACTTTCCCACGCAACGGTAAGATTGCTTGAAATTTACGATCTCGCCCTTGTTTAGCTGAACCACCTGCAGAATCACCTTCTACTAAAAACAACTCATTTCTTTTGGCATTTTTAGATTGAGCGGGTGTTAATTTACCTGATAATAAACGTTCTTTTTTCTTTTTCTTACCAGTTCTGCTCTCATCTCTTGCCTTTCGCGCTGCATTTCTTGCTTCTCTTGCCCTTAATGACTTTCTAACAAGGTCTTGTGCAAATTCACCATTCTCCATTAAGTAAAAGCCAAGCTGTGCAGCAACAACACTATCCACTATTGAACGTGCTTCAGGTGTTCCAAGCTTACCCTTTGTCTGTCCTTCAAATTGCAATAGTTCTTCTGGAACACGAATCGAAATAACTGCAGCAAGTCCTTCACGGACATCACTACCTTCCAAATTCTTATCTTTTTCCTTCAACAAGGAAACTTGGCGAGCATAGTCATTAAAGGCCTTCGTCCAAGCTGATTTCATCCCAGCTTCGTGTGTCCCACCATCCTTGGTTCTAACATTATTTACAAATGATAAGATACTTTCAGAATAACCATCATTATACTGTGCGGCAACCTCAACCTCGATCCCTTCTTTGACACCATCAAAGTACATTATATCGCCCAAGGTATCCTTATCTTCATTAAGATAGGCAACAAATTCCTTGATCCCTTCTTCAAAGTAAAAGATATCCTCTTGTTCAGTTCGTTCATCATTAATAGTAATTCGGACGCCCTTTAATAAAAAGGCCGACTCGCGAAGTCGTTCAGCAAGCGTATCGTAATTGTATTTAGTAGTTGTAAAGATAGTTTCATCTGGTTTGAAGGTAACTGTAGTACCATTAGATTTTTTAGTTTTTCCAATCTTGCGCAATGTCCCAATGGGTTTCCCACCGTCTTCAAAGTCTTCTTCGTATTCAACACCATCTCTAATAGTATTAACCGTTAGCTTTGAAGAAAGGGCATTGACGACACTGGCACCGACTCCATGCAGACCACCGGAAGTCTTGTAGCCACCCTGACCGAACTTTCCACCAGCATGAAGGACTGTAAAGATAACCTCAACAGTTGGAATTCCTAAAGCATGCATTCCAACAGGCAATCCGCGCCCGTGATCTATCACTGAGACACTATTATCCTTATGTAAAATCACATTTATTTCTTTACCATATCCAGATAAAGCTTCATCAACTGCATTGTCAACTATTTCATAAACCAAGTGATGCAGGCCACGGCTATCAGTTGAGCCAATGTACATCCCTGGCCTTTTCCTGACAGCTTCTAACCCCTTTAACACTTGAATTGAATCATCGTTGTAATTTGTTTTTTTCATATATTAAACCCCTTCTACGTCCTGGAGTATTGAATTAATGCTCGTTCATACGTTCCAACTTGAACATCATACCCTATGAAATTATAAATTGTAAAGTAATCACTTGTTTTTTTAGTAGTTATTAAATCTGTAAGCCAAGTAAAATTAAATTTGTAGATAGCACTGAAAAAATGATAGAATAGGTCGTATTAAGCTAAAGGAGGTCAATCTGTAATGGATTCGACTATTATATTAATGTTAGTAATAGGATACCTTCTTGGATCAATTCCATCGGGTATCTGGATTGGTAAAGTATTCTACAACAAGGATATTCGCCAATTCGGCAGTGGGAATATGGGAACAACAAATACTTTTAGGGTACTTGGTAAAAAAGCAGGCACAATCGTTTTAATAATTGATATGCTCAAAGGAACACTTGCTGCCTGCCAGCCATACCTCTTCGGAGTTCATATCAATGTTTTAATAATAGGCTGTGCCGCGGTTATCGGTCATGTTTTTCCGATCTTTGCTAGATTCAAAGGTGGAAAAGCGGTTGCAACTAGTGCTGGTATCCTACTCGCGTATAGCCCATTATTCTTTGGTATAGCATGGCTTATATTTCTAACCACGTTGTACCTTTCAAGTATGGTCAGCATTGCAAGCATGGTAGGACTGACACTAATTACAATCTTATCGCTATTCTTCCATGATCCAATTTTGACAGTTATTGCAATTATTCTAACCATTTTTGTTTTCTATCGACACAAAGGAAACTTGTCACGCATTAAAAATGGTAATGAGAATTTAGTACCTTTTGGGCTGGTTTACAAGAGGAAGAAAAACAAAAAGTAAAATACACTATTTTGATCATCTGCAGCAGATTTTTATTCAATCAACAGATAGGGACTTACCGCAAGACTTTTTGCGATAGGCCCCTTATTAATTACGCATTAAAAATTAAATTATCTAGTTTTAAACTACCAGCAAGAAAACACAATCCTATTAGTTCTTTATTGATAAGAGGTTGGATTAAAAACTATATCGCATTTTTTTAAAAGACTTGAATTTTATAAAAACCATTAAAACTTTCATGAGCTTTTAGTACATGCAAACCAACCTTCTCAGTTAACCTACCACTCGCATTTACGTCATCAGCCAAGCCCCACCATGGTTCGATACATACAAAAGGTGCATTCTCTGGGTACTTCGACCAAACTCCGACATATTGTGCATTCCCAGTATTAAACCGAATTCCATTTTTTTCTTGGCTTGTCGTTAATGTTAACATAGTCTCCTTTTCATCCAGCTTCAAAATAACCGCATCATTTTTAAAAGTTTCGCGTGTAACATCAATCTTCTTAGCAGTAAATTCAAGTGGATGACGAGAATCACTATAATTTCCTTGGAGTTGAATTAGTTGGTGAGTTCTGTTAGAGGCAATTGCAACCTGATAATCAGAAAATACTTCTGTAGAGGACAGTGGAACATTAAAAGCAGGATGACCACCAACGGAAAACAGCAATTGTTTTATACTTGGATTATCAACTAAATAACTGATCTTTAAAGTATCAATCATAAGTTCATATTTGATACGCAGTACGAATTCAAATGGATATTGTTGCATAGTCACCTTGTTTGCATGTAAACAAAAGGTGACTTGTTGATCGGTTTTCTTTTCGATTTCAAAATCCATATCTCGCGCAAAGCCATGTTGCGTCATCCAATATTGTTGCTGCTTATAGAAGTATTTATCGTCTTTTAATCTGCCAACAATTGGGAATAGTACCGGAGCGTGACGCCCCCAGTATTTGGGATTTGCTTGCCAAAGATATTCAAATTTATTTTTCTTGTTAAATAAACTTGTCAGTTCACCACCATGTTCATTAAAAGAAACCTTCAAGAATGCATTTTCTAAGCTAACTGTCATCTTATTTTCCCTTCTTCCAACGCTGTTTATAGAATATACTGACTTAAATCTTTATTTGCCGCGATATTACCAATCTTATTTTGCACATAAGCTTCTGTGATTGTAATATCACCCATCTGCATGTCTGGTCCCTCAAACAACAAGTCTTCCAATAGTTTTTCAAGGACGGTATGCAATCTACGAGCTCCAATATTTTCATTTTCATGATTAACATGGTATGCTATTTCTGAAATTTTTTGGATTGCTTCAATCGTAAACGTAACTTTTATATTATCTGTTCCAATCAATGCAATATATTGCTTGATTAACGCATTGTTTGGCTCTGTCAATATTTTAACAAAATCTTCTGCCTTTAATTCATCTAGCTCCACTCTGATAGGGAAACGGCCTTGTAATTCAGCAATTAAATCACTCGGTTTACTTTCGTGAAAAGCTCCTGAAGCAATAAATAAAATATGATCTGTATTGATCAGACCGTACTTCGTCTGAACTTGTGAACCTTCGACAATGGGCAGAATATCTCTTTGAACGCCTTCGCGTGACACTTCACCGCTATTCTTTTGTGCTTTCGATGTGATTTTATCAATTTCATCAATAAAAATAATTCCCGTATTTTCCGCACGTTTGATTGCCAGGGCAGCAATGTCAGCAGTATTAACGAGTTTCCTAGCTTCCTCTCGTGTGAGATATGTGCGTGCTTGTGCCACAGTCATAGTCCGTTTAACTTTTTTCGTTGGTGCCAAAGAATTTAAAGTATTCCCCAAATCAATTCCAATCTGACCCAACATCTCTGAGGCTTCTTTTGCTTTTCGTGAAGGTTCATCAACTTCGAGAGTCAATTCTTGCTTTTCAAGCATTCCTTTGTTTAATTTTTCCCTTACAGAGAGACGTTTCTTCTTAATTTCTTCCGTGACAACTTCTTTTTGAACAGGTGTAAGACTGGGAGTTTCGCCCCTTTTTATCTCTTCAAACATTTGACCAAAACTAATTTCTTCTTCGCCTTCTTTTTTATTTTTTTTAATCGCTGGTACAAGTAATTTTATTAGTCGTTTATTGGCATTTCCACGAGCTTCTGCACGGACCTGATCAAATTGGAGATCTGCTTCCATTTTATATGAAACTTCAACCAAATCACGAACAATTGCTTCAACATCTCTACCAACATATCCAACTTCGGTAAACTTAGTTGCTTCAACTTTCATGAATGGCGCCTGAACAATTTTAGCCAGCCTTCGTGCAATCTCAGTTTTGCCAACCCCAGTTGGACCAATCATCAAGACATTCTTAGGTGTGATTTCTTCTTGCATTTCTCCTGAAAGCTGCATTCTACGGTAGCGATTGCGCAAAGCAATTGCAATTGCTTTTTTCGCTTTGTTTTGACCAATGACATAAGCATTGAGTTCTTTGACAATTTGTTTTGGTGTTTTATCAATAGGGTTCATCTAGAGGATCCTTTCTTTTCTTAAAGTTCTTCTGCGACTACATTATGGTTAGTAAAGATATCAATATCACCTGCTATATTAATTGATGCCCTAGCAATCTCACCAGCAGACATCATTGAAGCATGTTCTTTCATTGCTTTTGCAGCGGCTAAAGCAAAATTACCACCAGAACCGATTGCTAAAATATCGTCATCAGGTGCAATTACTTCCCCGCTTCCAGATACCATTAATAATTCATCTTTGTCCATGACAATCAAAAGAGCCTCTAACTTCTGCAAAGCTTGCTCACTGCGCCATTCCTGTGCTAATTCAACGGCTGCACGCTGCAGATTACCACTATACTCATTTAATTTCTTTTCAAAACGCTCTTCTAAGTTGAAAGCATCTGCAACACTGCCAGCAAATCCGACAACAACTTGATTGTTGTAAATTCTTCTGACTTTGCGCGCAGTACCTTTCATTATGACTTTTTCACCCATTGTGACCTGTCCATCACCAGCCATTGCAGTATGTCCGTTATGACGAACTGCACAAATTGTTGTTGCATGAAATGATACTCCAGTCATTTTATATTCCTCCTAAATTTTAAATCATGCTCGTGGAAAGAACTTGCGGTAATCTCGTTGTAAATGTTCTTTTGTAACGTGTGTGTAAATTTGCGTAGTGGATAAGCTGCTATGTCCCAGGAGCTCTTGCACCGCGCGCAAATCTGCACCATTGTTCATCATATGTGTTGCAAAAGTGTGTCGCAGCTCATGCGGATGGATCTGTGTAGTTAAACTACTGCGGCTAACAATCTTCTTTAGAATATACGTAATTCCAGCAGCCGTTAACGGGTCTCCGTAATGATTTACAAATACAAAATTATGTTCTTTCTTATATTTTGCCATCAACGGCGTTCGCACCTTAGCATAGTAACTTTCTAATGCTTTTTGACAATACTTGCCAAATGGGACATAGCGGTCTTTATTTCCTTTACCATGTAATAACATTGCGCGCATCCCCATATCAACCGCTTGCAAAGTTAGTCCCGTACACTCACTGACACGCATTCCAGTTGCATAAAGTGTTTCTAATAATGCTTTATCTCTAATTAAAATTGGCTCATCTCCGTCAGTTGCATCAAAAAGGGCGGTCATTTCTTTTTCATAGAAAAAGCGTGGCAAAGCACGTGGATGCCTCTTCAATTGAACATAAGCGAAAGGATTAATCTCAACATAGCTATTTTTTTCCATGAATCTGTAAAAAGAGCGCAGGCTCGAAATAATTCTAGCAATTGATGACGTTTGATAGCGTTTATCGTACAAGAAACTCATAAAAACATGAACATCAAACCGATTTACTTGCGCAAAAGATGAAGAACCACCATTTTTAAAAAGAAAATCACTGAAGAGCTTTAAATCGTCATTATATGCCTTGACCGTATTATCAGAATATCTTCTTTCTATCGCTAAATATTGTTTAAATTCTTTTATCCATTCTTGTTCCATAAAAAAACCTCCACATCATGCTATAACTTTAGCATAAAAAATGGAGGTGTGCCCAATCAGTTATTCAAAAATAATAAATTACTAATACTTTATTATTTTTGAATTTCCTCTTCGTAATCACAATTGCTACACTTAACCTGCATTCCTTTCTTGGTTTTTTTCTCAATCAAGAAATGCTGACACTTAGGGCAATCACGACCGACTGGCTTATCCCAAGAAACAAATTCACATTTTGGATAACGGTCACATCCATAGAAAATACGATTCTTTTTTGACTTGCGCTCAATAATCTGCCCCTTATGACACTCTGGACAAACTACTCCAATTTCCTTTGTGATAGGCTTTGTGTTGCGACAATCTGGAAACCGACTACATGCATAAAATTTGCCATACCGTCCGAGTTTAATCACTAAAGGTGCGCCACAGATATCACAATCGATTCCTGCAGGTTCATCTTTAATTTTGACTTTAGCCATCTTTTCTTCAGCAGCACCCACTTCTTTTGCAAAAGGCTGATAGAAACTATCAATAACCTTAATCCATTCTTGTTTTCCTTCTTCAATCTCGTCCAACTGATCTTCTAGTTGAGCAGTAAAATCAACATTTAAGATGTCTGGGAAACATTTAACGATCATGTTATTTACTATCTCACCCAACTCAGTAGATTCAAACTTACGAGCAACAAGTTTCACATAATAACGTTTTTGGATTGTATTCATAGTTGGTGCATAAGTTGAAGGACGACCAACACCATTTTCTTCAAGTGTTTTAATCAGCGTAGCTTCAGTATATCTTGCAGGCGGTAGGGTAAAATGCTGGTTTGGCTGGTTTGTTAACAATTTGACTTCTTGTCCGACTTCTAAGTCAGGCAGAATATTGTCTTTACGCTTGCTTTCGGCGTAGACCTTTGTAAAACCAGGAAACTTCATCTTCGAACCCTTTGCTCGATACATTACTTTATTCTGTTCAATATCAACACTCATTGTATCGACAACCGCAGGAGTCATCTGACTTGCCACAAATCGTGACCAAACTAACGAATACAGCTTCATCTGATCTTTGTTCAAATATGCCGAAAGCGACTCTGGTGTCCGCAAAACTGATGAAGGACGGATTGCCTCATGTGCATCCTGTGCACCTTCTGCGAGCTTGCCTTTGCGCGGTTTGACCGCAGCATATTCTGCACCATAAGTTTCGTGGATAAAAGCTGAGGCCTCATGCTTGGCAATATCAGAAATTCTGGTTGAATCCGTACGCATATAGGTTATTAATCCCACTGCGCCTCCTCTTCCAATATTAATTCCTTCATAAAGCTGTTGTGCAACCATCATCGTTTTTTGAGTTCTAAAATTAAGTGAATTATTAGCTGTCTGCTGCATTGTACTTGTGGTAAAAGGAAGTGCTGGAAAGCGTTTGCGCTCCTTGGGTGTAACTCGCGTCACGCTAAACATCTTATTTTTATCAATCTTTTGCATAATCTCCTGAACTTCATCATTATTATGCAATTCATTCTTCTTGCCGTTTACACCATAATAATCAGCATTAAATTTAGTTCTGCTAGCTTGGAATTGTGCATCAATTGTCCAATACTCTTCCGGGATAAATTCGCGAATCTCTTGTTCACGTTTAATAATCAGATTCAAAGCAATTGACTGCACACGACCAGCACTCAATCCCTTTTTTATTTTTGCCCAAAGTATTGGACTAATCGAATAACCTACTAGGCGATCAAGCACGCGCCTTGCTTGTTGTGCGTCCACAAGATCCATGTCAATTGCACGCGGATTTTTGAATGAATTCTTGACTGCATCCTTGGTGATCTCGTTAAAAACAACTCGATTCTTGTCTTCAGGATTTAAACCTAACAGATAAGAAAGATGCCAGGCAATTGCTTCTCCCTCTCGATCCGGATCGGCTGCAAGGTAGACATGTGCAGCTTTCTTGGCCTCTCTGCGTAATTCTTTGATAACATCACCCTTACCACGTATTGAAATATAATGGGGCTCGTAATTGTGCTCAACATCAACACCCATTGTACTTCGCGGTAAATCTCTGATATGGCCTAAACTAGCCATAACCTTGTAGCGAGATCCTAAATACTTTTCAATTGTTTTAGCCTTTGATGGAGACTCAACAATCACAAGGTTTTTCTTAATTTTTCGTTTTGTTGTTGTTGTTTTCTTCTGGGTCTTAGGCATCGACCAGGCTCCTTTTTAATATCTTTTTTTAACATATAAAAATCGCTAATAACTTTAGACCATTACCATAGGCCTTGTCAAGTATTTCGAAATTCTTCAATGATATCCAACGCATCTAAGACAGGTTTTGCTCCAGCCTTAATGAGCTCATTGGTACCCACAGACAAGGTAGAATTGATTGGACCAGGAACCGCAAGAACATTGCGATTTTCTTGTAGTGCAAGATTTGCAGAAATTAGACTACCACTGTGGTGTCGGGCTTCAACAACTAATAAAGTTTGCACCAACCCCGCAATAATTCGATTCCTCGCAGGAAAATGAAATTTTCTTGGACCAGTACCAAGTCCATACTCACTAATCAACAGTCCTTCACACGCAATTTTTTGTTGCAATCCACGATTTTGACTAGGATAAAAAATATCTAACCCTGTCCCGATAACTGCAACTGTTCTACCACAATCTGCAAATGTCTGCAAATGTGCTAGGCTGTCAACTCCCTTTGCCAAACCGCTCACAGTTACAATCTTAGCTGCGATAACAGCTGGCAGCAGCTTTGCGAGAACGACTGTTGAGTACGTACTATTTTGGCGCGCACCTACTACCCCTAATAATTTTCGCTTATCTGCAATCAGAGATAAATCCCCACGATAAAAAAGTACGTTCGGTGGATTGTAACTCTCCAATAAACATTGTGGATATACAGAATCAATTATTGTAATAGCCTTACTATGATACAAATTGCGATCAACTGCAAGTTCTAATTCAATCGAATTAAATTTTTTCCAAAAAAGATTGCGTTGAAAATTTGTAATTCCAGCCAATTCTTCTAATTTTTTGATGTCTGGGATAGCTTGGTATTTCTTTACCCAGTCACATACTCTTTTTACTTTGGAAACACTGAGAAGATTGCTCAGATGCAATTTTATTATAAACTCTTTTATCTCCATAGAATCACCCTTTAAAGTGTTTTCTATAAAAATACGCATTTGATTAGAAATTGGACTTAATCGGTTCAAAACTTCTCCGGTGGAGCGGCGTTATCCCATACGTACTCAATGCATCAAGGTGTCTCCTTGTACCATAGCCATCATTTGATTTAAAATCATATTGTGGATATAATTCATCGTAAAAATTCATCAGGTGATCACGCCAAACTTTTGCAACGATGCTCGCTGCAGCAACACTTACACTCTTTGAGTCTGCCTTAATCAACTTTACTTGTGCGATCGGTGAATCGATATCCATTGCATCAATAATCAACTGTTGTGGTTTACGTGAGAGACCATTAACCGCTTTTAACATCGCAACGCGTGCGGCTTGGTAAATATTGACGGTGTCTATCTGATAATTGTCGCAAACTCCAACAGAGACACTAAGTGCCTGCTCAATAATCTGACTATACAGCCTTTCCCTTGTTTTTCTTGTCAATTGCTTTGAATCATTAACTTCAACAATTCCAAAATCATGCGGTAAAATAACAGCTGCAGCTACAACTGGACCGGCCAACGGTCCTCGACCAACTTCATCAACCCCACAAACCAATTGCTTTCCAGCCTGCCAAAAAGCACGTTCATAGCTAAAACGATTTTTGAATGCTTCTAGTGCAGCTTGTTTCTTAATTTTTCGTTTTTCATATTGAAGCAACAAACTTTGCACACCTTTACGAGTATCACCGGCTAATTCTTTCAACAAATCTTGCTGTGGGTTGATAGCGATTAATGCCTTTATTTCACTAATTGATTTTTTCTTATCCATCATGTCTCTGAGTACTTTCTGGTACTGCATCAAGTGTGTATCTACCTAATTTACCCTTTCGACACTCCAATATCATTCTTTCACTTGCTTTATCATAATCATCCTTGAATCCGCTTTTTTTAGTTATCAACAGCAATAAGTCCACTGTTGAAAGTGATAGTTCACTGTCTGCCAAGTGATAGCGTTCCTTAAGACTTGCAGGAGCAAATTGCCGAAAATGTTCAAGCAAATATAGTGCAACATCATCTTTAGCATACAATGTTTCTTTAATTGCACCAGTCAATGCTAACTTTTTTCCAATCATTGGGTCTTCAAATTTTGGCCATAAAATTCCAGGTGTGTCTAATAAAAGCATATCTTTTCCAGCTTTAAGCCATTGCTGTGATTTTGTAACCCCCGGACGATTACCGACTTGAGCTACATTTTTCTTAATCAAATGATTAAGCAGTGTCGATTTACCAACATTTGGAATACCAATGCACATTACCCTAATGCGTTTATGCAGTATTCCTTTTTTTGCTTGCAATGCAAGTTTATCAGCAAGCACTTGTTTAATTTTTTCCTCAATAATTTTTAAACCGATGGCTGTACTGTTAACCGCAATTGCTGGTTGTTTCTGTGTTTCATAATATCTAACCCACCCAGCTGTGGTCTGTGAATCTGCTAAATCTTTTTTTGTTAACACTAAAATGCTTGGTTTATTTTGCAGAATCTGAGCCAATTGCGGATTACGTGATGACTCTGGTAATCGTGCATCAACAAGTTCAAGCACAATATCAACCTGTTTTATATTTTCTTTGACTTGACGCAGAGCCTTAGCCATGTGACCTGGAAACCATTGAATAATTGCCATAAATTTTAATCCTTTCGCTATATAACTAATTTAATTGGGTTAGGTCAAAAGTTAGAGTTTGATCTAACCTCATTATTTATTCCGTATAAACGTGTTCCATAAGTCAAAATTTCCGTCTAACTCGAAATTCACCGACCTATGGAACACTCCCTCTAATTTATGTTGATTACATTATCGCCCAATCAAGCGAATCTTAATTAGCGGCCAATAAACAATGATTGCCCGGCCTTTGATCCAACTATCTTTGACTGGCCCAAATGTCCGTGAATCTTTGCTTATTCGTCGATTGTCACCAAGTACAAAGTATTCATTCTTTGGTATTTTAGATTTCCCAGTTAGTTCCTTTAAAGTGAAATCTGATGTGTACGGTTGGTGCTTGGCCGCGAGTATTCTTTTTAGAAAATTCTCCTTGACGCGTTTACCATTTATACGCAGCACATCGTTTTTATACGATAAACGTTCCCCAGGCATTCCAATAATCCTTTTGATATAGGTCTCTCCATTAGGCATTCTGATGATAACCACATCAAATCGCTGGAGCTTCCCAAAATTCATTACAAGAGCCTCTTCTTTTGACTCAAGTGTTGGCTCCATCGAATTGCCATCAATTTGAAGTGGTGTAATTAAAAATGAGCGGATAAAAAGTGCGCTAAGAACTGCAATTGATGTAAGTAAAATCCAATAGCTCCAATGAAATCTTTTTATAAAGCGTTTCAAAACTTTCCCTCCAACAATTTAACTACTTCTTTTTGAATTCAATTAAACACATTTCTTATCAGAACTCTATCTTCCTTAACCTTAACAAAAAAAATGAAATTGTGCGAGTATTGTTTTATTACAAACTAAAACAACGACCCATCCCTCATGGAGATAAGACGCTGCTATTTAATGCTGAAGAGAACAATGAAATGCCCATTCATCATGAATTATTAATCTTAAAGTTAATTACCATTAAGTTGAGAAATAGCTGTCTTAAGTGCATTATCACTGTCAGCAACTTTTTCTGCAGCTAATTCTTCAAGTTTGTTAACCGTTTCTTTATCTATATTGCCATTAACAGTCAGCTTATTATCAGTCTGGAATTTCTTCACAGCAGTGACTGTTGAATCACCATAATAACCATTTGCTGATCCTACACTATAATTCAAAGCATTCAAGATAACTTGGGCTTTCTTAACCTGGTCGGAAACTTCACCTTGAGTGTACGTCTTCTTTGTACTAATTGCTGTTTGGTAAGCATAGCTTGGATAATCGGCTTTAATAGTAGGCTGCAGTCCCTTATGATTAATCCAAGAACCATCTGGCGTCAACCACTTAGCAATTGTCATCTTAAGTTCTGTTTTATCAGTAAAGGGTAGCGTTGTCTGAACAGTTCCTTTACCATATGACTTAGTTCCGATTAATTTAATATTAGCCGATTGATTCAAGGCCGCAGAGAATATTTCAGCCGCACTAGCACTACCACTATTGATCAAGACAACCGTTTTTTCGGTAACCTTGAACCCTTTGTCATACTTTTTGCCAGCCTTATATACTTGAGCTGCTTGACCACGTTGTTGAACCTGTAAGATTGTCTTGCCGTTTTTCACAAACATTGAAGACATAATAAGGGCTTGAGTCATCAAACCACCAGGGTTATCTCGCATATCAATTACGAAGGACTTGGCCCCTTGTTTGCGCAAACTCTTAATTTCTGCCTTGAATTCAGCAGCAGTTTTTTCAGAGAAAGTTGAAACTTGGATGTATCCAATCGTTTTGTTCTTCTTAAGAAGATGCCCAGTTACCGTCTCAACCGGAATTGTTGCCCTTGTTAATTTCTTGGTAAAGGTTGAGTCACCACGTTTAATAGTCAATGTAACACTTGTTCCCTTTTTACCTCTAATCAATGCGATTGCTTTGGTCAATGAGTAGCCTTTAATTGATTTACCGTCAATCTTCAAAATAATATCATCAGCTTGCAAGCCTGCTTTTTTAGCAGGAGTTCCCTTAATCGGAGCAATTATTTGAACATAAGCACCTTTCTTTTGGACCTCAGCACCAATTCCTGTAAAACTGCTTGAAATTGTATTGTTCAATGATTCAGTTTCATCTTTTGACATGTATTCCGTAAATGGATCGCCAAGCGCATTAACCATTCCCGACAATGCACCATTTTCAAGTTTTTGCTTGCTGACAGATTTGTAATAGCCACTATAAAGTGATGAAAAAACCGTTTCAATTTTGCTCATTGATTGATTTGTTTCAGTTGCCGCTGTTAATTTTTGATTCATGTAATAAAAAACTCCACCACCACCAATTAACAGGGTTACTAAGCTGGTTATAATCAAGGTTAATAGGCTATATTTACGCCTGATCTTCTTTTGTTTTTGTTGCTTTTTTGAGTTCTCTTTCTTTTCCACTTCTATTACCTCAGCTTTACATATAATTTAATTCATTTTATCAAGATACGATTCCCACGCTTCATCAAAAATAGTCATTGACGGCAGATAATTGCCGTTTAATTCAAGATACTGTGATAGTTCATCATAAATCTGTGACTGCTTTGGAAAGGATTGATCATAAAAAGCATTATTAGCAAATTGTGCAACTTCCTTATGACTGTCCGGATCTCTTTCAGTCATCAAATATTGATAAAAACTCAAGCGATGCATAAAAGACCTCCTTATTTTAATGGAATTGAAAGAGTAAAATGAAAGTTATTATCTTTCAAATCAATGGTTTTAGCTTTGATGCTAATTCCCTTTGCCGTTGCAAATTTATTAAGATTAAGCCCGATTCTGTCTTTTTTAGCATCAATTGTAATTCCCTTACTGAGCTTATAATGATTTTTCACATAATTAAGTATGAAAGAAGGCGGGGCGCTTAAAGAGCCTATCCCTACACCCTTTGCAAGCAACACAATATTACCATCTTTTGTGACTCTAGGGGTTGTGTAAAGCGAAAATGAAACACTTTGCCCTAATATTTGGGTTGTCCCCACCATAATAGCAGCCGAATCACTAACATAAAAACGATACCTAATGTTATTTTTTTGCTGCTGTTTTTTCAAATAATAATTAATTGTACCATTCAATTGTTTTCTATTCATCTGCACATTAATTGTAGTGTACTTACCTGTCCTAGCCGTTTTTGCAATCACTTCTTTTTGCTGTACAGATTGTGTGGTTATCTGTTTATAAACAAATAGCGTAGTCCCCAAAACAAGTGCAGCCAAAACAACAAACGCCCACTTCCAATAATTTATCTTAGCCTTTGTTTTTATTTTCTTTGGCCGTTTCAACTCACTCACTAATTATTCACCTCATTCAACCAAGTTTTTTTATGTTTCATCATTACTGCATACAATCGTTCTGTCATATAATTATACCCTTTTAAATTCGGATGAAAATGGTCATCAGACGATAAATAATTATTTTTCTCTTCTTTATTAGATACAATTTGTGTAAGCTTATTCCCATTGAGTTTATCTAAATCAGTTACGGTCGTCGTCTTCAATTGTGATGTTTTACCCAAATACTGACCTTCTGACAATTGCTTATTGATTTGCACCATATATATATTGCGCTTCTTAGCAATTACTTGAAGGGTCACATTATTCCACTCATTAGTGTACTTTTGCAGCTGCGTTAGTCTTGGAAAATATACGTAGAACGGATTATAAACACTGTAAATAAATACCGGTGCTTTTGCATTATATATTCTGACTGACTGTAGCAGTTTATTCAATTTATCAGTATAAACTTTTTCTGCGCTTGCCATAACTTTTGTGAAATCAGCGGAAGACAGTGATGTAAAATTTTTCTGTAATGTCTGCATTAAATCATTTCCACCAACAGTTAATACAATCACATCAGCATTGCTTAACTGCTTTTGCATACTTGCACTTTTTTTTAGCCGCTCTAATATCTGATCACTGCGGTCCCCAGCCTTACCGAAATTTTCGGTTGCGACACTTAACTTATTATTTTTCTTTAACTTTTCTTGAATCAGGTGAACGTAGCCGCCTTTATTAGTGGTATCTCCTACACCTTGTGTTAATGAATCTCCCAAGGCAACTAATCTGATCTTCTTCTTTTGTTTAGTTTGCTTACTTGCTGCTTGTTTCGAGCTTGAATCAGTTCTTTGATTAACTTTCGTCTCATTTGAACCAAAAGCAAAGGAGAATAGCAAATAAAAAATAAGTCCTAAAATACAGCAAACAATAACCGGAACAAGATTTTTTATAATTTTATTCAAAAAAGTATCCTTTCCAACAATTAAAGAAATTTAAACGTGCTAATTATAACAGAGTTTTTTCAAAATTTCATAAAATCATTTATTATTTAATATATTTTTACTATTTTTTGTTAGGATTTATCCTAATTATTCCAATTTCAATAAAGAAAAGACTTTGAATTTGCACTAGGCCTGACTAAACGTAGGGAAGGGATTGGGTCAAAAGTTAGTTTTTGGCCTAATCCCTTCATTGCTTAAGTATAGATATTTTTCATAAGGTAAAACTATCTAGTTTGAAGCATTGCATAGCAAAGAAAATCTATTTACTAACTTCATGTTAGTACTAAAATCTTGCTGTCTTGTAATCATACTCTTTTTAAAGCTCCTCTATGCTTTCCTTTGATAGACTTCGAAAATATGTGGAAATTTGTTTTTTTCATCGATAGTTCCAACTACTTGTTTGATTAATTCAAAAGTATCCATCTGAAGTTCAGGCATAAATGTATCTCCAGCAAACTTTTCTTTAATCCGCGTGACATATAAGCAATCAACGGCATCTGCAAATTCTGCAAAAAGGGATGCTCCCCCAATGATGAAAACAGTGCTATCTTCTTGTGCAAGGATTTTTTTTAAATCTTCACTCTTATTTACAACGGTTATTCGTTGATCATCTTTATATTTATTACCAAAATCAGTCGATCTAGTTAAAACATAATGATGTCTCTTTGGTAAAAATCCAGGGAAACTATCAAAGGTCCTGCGACCCATCACAATTGGATGATTCTTTGTAACAGCCTTAAAATATGCCAAATCAGCAGGTAGTGTCCATGGTAAATGACCATCAATCCCAATATGATGTTGTTCATCTTCTGCCCAAATATATGCTAACATTTTATATTCTCCTCAGATAATAATTACACTGCAACAGGTGCTTTGATGGCAGGTGCAGGAGTATATCCTTCTACCTTGATATCAGACATCTCAAAATCAAAAACACTGCTTTTATCAGGATTCAACCATAGTGTTGGCGAATCCTGAGGCGTCCGGGTCAATTGCTCCTTTATCTGCTCAATATGATTATTGTAAATATGTGCATCTCCCAAAGTATGCACAAATTCCCCAACCTCAAGACCAGTCTCTCGTGCAATCAAATACGTTAATAATGCATAACTTGCAATATTAAAGGGAACTCCTAAAAAGACATCGGCACTGCGCTGGTAGAGCTGACAACTTAATTTACCATCAACAACATAGAATTGGAACAGGGTATGACATGGAGGCAGCGCACTCGTTGGAACATCTTCTGGATTCCATGCAGATACAATTAGCCTGCGTGAATCGGGTGTATTTCTAATGCCATCGATAACATCCTGAATCTGATCAATAACTTGACCATCCCTTGTCTTCCAGTGACGCCACTGAGCTCCATAAACATCCCCTAAATTACCGTATTTTGCAGAGAATTCATCGTCAACTAAGATCCGATCACAAAAGAGCTTTTTTTGTTCCTTGTAATCAGCTGCAAAATTCAGATCAACAAGTGCCCTCCTGCCAAAATTTGTCATATCTGGTCCAGTATATTCATCACTTTCAATCCACTTTTTAAATGCCCATTCATCCCAGATATGGTTTTTATGTTGCAATAGAAACCGAATGTTAGTATCCCCACGTAAGAACCATAGTAGTTCACTTTTTACAAGTCCAAATGCGATCTTTTTAGTTGTAAGAAGAGGAAAACCGCGGCTGAGATCGAAGCGCATTTGATATCCGAAGAGACTTTTCGTACCTGTACCAGTCCGATCATCTTTTTGATGTCCTTTTTCTAGAATATCATTTATAAGTTGCAAATATGGTGCCTCAAGGATTGCCATAAATATTCCTCCATTATTCAGATTATTTCGTAAACTGACTTAGGTATTCCCAGCGTGCCATTTTTGTATCAATCAACTGATCATGCTCATCTATTTGCTTTTGTAAATCAGCTAATTCACCATAGTTAGTTCCATCCGTATTGTTCATTTTTTTCGTCAATTGTGCTTTTTCATTTTCTAAAGTATCAATCAAATCTTCAATTTTTTCAAACTCAATTTTTTCAGCATATGTCAGTTTTTGTTTTTCTTTCTTTACAGTATTTCCTTCTTTTTCGCCAGACTTAATTTGTGCTTTGCGATTCACGTTCTGCTGTTTTTCAAAATCACTGTGCTGACTTAAATAATCTGTAAATTCACCCGTGAAGCGGTCAATCACACCGTTACTCTTAAAAATTAATAAGTTTGTAGCAACCTTATCAAGGAAATAACGATCATGCGAAACTGTAATCACGGTTCCATTAAAATTGCTAACATAATCTTCCAAAACAGTCAATGTAGCAATATCCAAGTCATTTGTCGGCTCGTCTAATAGTAAAACATTTGGCTCACTCATTAATAACTTCAACAAATAAAGCCTGCGCTTTTCACCACCCGAAAGTTGCCGAATCAATGTTCCATGCATAAACCGTGGGAACAAAAACTGTTCTAAAAGCTGCGTTGTACTTAATTGTAGGCCGTGTCTATCAGTTACACTCTGGGCAACTTCGTTTAAATAACCGATCAAACGTTTATCTTCTGGAATTGGTTCAGTCTGCTGTCGATAATAAGCAATTCTGACTGTCTCGCCAATTTCTAAAAGGCCTTCATCAAGCGGCAATTCCCCCGCAAGCGCATTTAAAAAGCTTGACTTTCCTGCACCGTTGGCTCCTGTAATCCCAATTCGAGCACCAGCCTGTACCAATAAACTAAAATTATTGATAATCACGTGATCAGCAAGTGCTAATGATGCATTCTTCAACGAAATAACCTTTTTACCAAGCCGCCGCTGGCCTAAAGAAATATCAACAGCACCCTCATCTTTAGTTACTTTCAGATTTTCTTCGAGTTCGTTAAAACTGTTAATTCGGGCCTGTTGTTTAGTTGTCCGTGCCTTTGCACCAGTTCTCATCCATGCCAGTTCTTTTTTATATAATTGTTGCTGCTTGTGTTCAAAGTCAGCTTCTTTTTGAACACGTTGAGCTTTTTGTGCGACGTAGTCTTGATAATTACCTTGATATGGATAAAGACTACCAAAGGATAATTCTAAAATCTGTGTGGCAATCTGATCCAAAAAATATCGATCATGTGTAACTACGAGTAATGCACCTCTGTAGCTTACTAAATAGTCTTGCAGCCAATTGATTGAGTCGAAGTCAAGATGGTTAGTCGGTTCATCCAATACTAGTAAATCGGGTGCTTGGATTAAAACTTGGGCTAACCCGACACGCTTTTTCTGCCCACCAGAAAGTGTTTTAATTGCAACATCAAGCTGTTCCAAATGAAGTTGATTAAGAATTGTTTTTACATCACTCTCTGCGCTCCATGCATCTTCACGGTTCATGGCTGCTTCAGCATTATCATATCGTCGTTGAGCTTTAGGAGCATTCGGATTTTGGCCATAAGCAACAATAGCAGCTTCATAATCACGAATAGTTTTAAAAATTGGAGCAGCTCCTTCGAAGATAGCGTCCATGACTGTTGCATCTTCATCCAATTCGGGAATTTGCTTCAGATAACTAATTCGGTAATTATTGGGTGCATTCAATTCTCCACTATCCGCACCGTCTTCCCCAGTTAAAACATTTAAAAGTGATGTTTTTCCAGAGCCATTAGTTCCAATCAGACCTATTCTGTCATGTTCGTTGATTAGAAAATTAAGATTTTCAAAAAGTGTTTTTTCACCATAAGTTTTGCTCAAATTTTCAACACGTAATGTCTGCATTTTTCCACTCTTTCACTATCAATTATTCTTGATTTTTACCGCTGCTGCTTCTAATGAACCTAATTCGTTCCTTAACTCACCGCAGACGACTTTTTTCTCAATTATCGCTAAAGTCTTACCTAAAAATGACCCAGGAGTAAACTGTAAATCCTTAATCAAATTTCCGCCATTAATAGCCAACTCTTTTTTATTCTTAATTGGTAAAGCCTCATACCTACTCTGAATAACAGCAATATCTCTTGAAAAGCCTAACATACTTGCAACTGAAGCAGCCGTTTCAAATGCTGGTAACCCAATTGTATATAAATTCCATGCACTAATTTGGTTGGCTCTGAACAAGTTGAGCGCTGAAAAACTACTTTGAACATCTACTATCAACTCATTGGAACATTTCCATGATTTTAATAATCTACTGATCTGCTTATGATCATCATCCAGTGCCAAATAACATACAAGTGTCCATGCAGCAACATCATTTTTGAAATGTAGCTGTGCGAGAGAAAGCATGGTTTTAAGTACCTGTTCCATTGTATTGAACAGTGGACAGTACACAAAAAGCTTTGTCTCAAGGAATCCAGCTATTCCCTTTTTTGGATTCTTCCCCAAAAGTAATTTAGTCCATTCAACATTGATTCTCTCGACAGCGATTTTTTCAAGCAAGTGTGCATTCTCAGCAACTGCATTCAAAGTAGCTTCCTCAATTTCAAAATCAAGTTGGCTAGCAAACCGAACAGTCCGCATCATGCGTAAAGCATCTTCATGGTATCTTTCATTAGGATTACCAACGGCCTTTATCAAACCATTTTTTAAATCCTCGAGACCACCAAACAAATCAATCACCTCACCATCAAGACTGAGAGCCAAAGCATTGATGGTTAAGTCTCTGCGTTTGAGATCATCTTTGAGCGAGCGAACAAATTGGACACTGTCTGGTCTTCTATAATCTTGATAGGTTGACTCGGTTCTGAAGGTAGTCACTTCATAGCCTTCACCATGGTCAAGGATGGTCACAGTGCCGTGCGCTATTCCGGTATCAACTGTCTTCCTAAATATCCGCTTGATCTCTGCGGGGTAGGCACTTGTAGCAATATCAACATCATGCAGTGGTAAGCCTAACAGGGTATCACGTACCCCACCTCCAACAAAATAAGCTTCAAACCCTGCATTGCGAATCTTTTCAAGAATAATTCTAGCTTTTTGGAACTCAAGGGGCAGCTTATTTAATTTCATAGGAGGTTCTCAAGTCCTACAAGCAATTCATCATAGTCTCTTATCTTCTTCACTGCTACTGCAACCCCTGACATAAATGAGATACGGTCAAATGAATCTTGTCTAATTGTCAATGCCTCGCCTTGTCCACCAAACAAGACCTGCTCATGTGCAACATAGCCTGGTAAGCGGACACTATGGATACGCATCCCTTCATAGTCAGCCCCACGTGCTCCAATCAAGCTTTCCTTTTCTTCAGGATTTCCTTGAATTTTTTGCTTGCGAACTTCCGAAATTAGTTTTGCAGTATTTAATGCTGTCCCGCTAGGTGCATCCAATTTCTTGTCATGATGCATCTCAATAATTTCTACATCTGGTAAATACTTTGCTGCCTGTTGTGCAAATTGCATCAAGAGCACAGCAGAAATTCCAAAATTAGGCGCAATCAATCCCCCAACTTTATTTTTCTTTGCGATTTTTTTTAGTTCATCAACTTGATCATTAGCTAAGCCAGTTGTACCAATAACTGGTGAGATATTGTGTGCAAGAGCAAATTTAACATTTTCATACACTGAAGCAGGTGATGTGAAATCTATCCAAACATCTACTTTGCTTTCATCGATTTCATCTGGTTTAGTGTAAACCGGCACATCTTCATTTTTAAAATCAGGTAATTCACTAAGATTTTTTTCAGTCGCTCTCGGATCATATACCCCAGTCAACTTAAAATCTGCATTCTCTAAAACCATTTTTGTTGTTGTATTGCCCATCCGACCTTTAAAACCAGCTACTAAAACCTTAATCATAACTATCATCCTTTTCACTTTTGTTTATTCTTATTTATTCTAACAGATTGTTGCTTTGCCTGCATCTGCAAGAATAATGAAATTCTGCTTAGCAAGTGCTCAGAGAAGAGCTATTTTAATAAAACTTATGTTATGCTCTTAAAAGACACTAAGTTCTTGGAGGTAAAAAGATGTATTCAACTGATTCAAAAGTTCGTCTAATTGATTTTATTATGATTGCTTTTGGCTGTGGGATGTATGCTTTTGGTTTCGTCATGATTAACATTGGTAACGACCTAGCTGAGGGTGGTGTAACGGGTATTTCGCTCATCACTCGCTATTGGCTGCATATTGACCCCGCCTTTACAACACTTGCAATTAATATTCCTTTAGTAGTTATTGGCTATAGATATCTCGGGAAAAAGGCACTTATTTATACCGTGTACGGCACCGTTTCACTTTCAATCTTCATCTGGTTATGGCAAAGACTGCCATTCTCAATTAATATTCACCATGACTTATTTATCGCTGGGATACTAGCTGGTGTGCTTGGAGGGATTGGCTCAGGAATTGTTTATCGTTTTGGCGGTACAACAGGTGGTGCAGATATTGTTGCACGAATTTTAGAGAAAAAGCAAGGTATCGCAATGGGGCGAACCTTGTTGATCCTTGACTGCATTGTTTTAACTGCTTCGCTAAGTTACCTTGATATCAGAAGGATGATGTATACCTTGCTAGCATCATATGTTTTTTCGAAAATTGTAACCTTTACTCTTGAAGGTGCATATACTGCACGAGGTGTCATTATAATCAGTAATCAATATGAACAAATTACAAAAGATATTATGGATATTTTGGAACGTGGTGTGAGCCATTTACAGGCAACAGGTGCATATTCAAATGAAACAAGACCGGCAATTTATTGTGTTGTCAGTCCAAGTGAATTGATGACTTTAAAACATATTGTAGCTAAACATGATGAAAAAGCTTTTGTTTCTGTCTTAACGGTAAATGAGGTCTTCGGCGAAGGATTTAGTTATTCTATCCCGAAAAAAAGAATTTTTAAGTTAAAGAAATAAGAGCCTGGACGTTATCAATCAATTCCTATGCACTAATAATAGATTACAAAGGAAGTATTTAGAGCTGGATCAAGGATAAAAACTTGCTCCGGCTTTTTTCATCTAAATTAAACATGGTTCATAAGTTAAAATTCTTTACAGCTAACCTTGAATTTTAACTTATGAACCATGTTTTTCTTAATTACGAATTATTCTGCATTCATGCGCACAACGAAAAATTTGTTTTACTGCCTTGATCAAACAAAATGATTCTGATTCTGATTTTGGATTATTGGTTAATACTTACTAAAAATCTTCAAGTAATTCATCCTCAAAATCTTGCATTTCCAAATCATCAGGTGCAAGTTCGAGATAAAGAGCAACATTTTCACGAGCTGCTTCAAGATTACCAACTCGTCGATTCAAAATGGCAAATTCTCTGAGGAATGTTGGATTATCATCGTATACACGCCTAGCTGCCTGATAATATTTAAGTGCTAGTTCATCATTATCAAGAGCATTATATGACTTTCCAAGATTCCAATAAATTTGCGGATCTATTTCGTCATTTTGAACAAATGAACTCAAAAAGTCAATTGTTTCCTGATACTTTTGCCGACTGACTAACAAATTACTGAGTTCAATTACTAATGTCAGACTGTCTGGTTCTAACTCGAGGGCTTTTTCTAGATACACCTGTGCTTCGTCAGGCTGTTGCAATTTCAAGGAAACCGCACTAGCCTTTTCATACAATTTAATATTGTATTGATCTACCCGTAGCCCCTCTTGCAGTGTCTCAAGTGCATTCTGCAAAAAGCCCAGTTGCTCATATGCAGTTGCTAAGAATGGATATAGTGTTGTGTAATCTTTATTATCTTTTTTTAGCTTTTTAAAACTTTCAATAGCATCTTCATAATTTTTGACTTGGAGCTGTGTAAACGCAATCTGGAAACGCGTATCTGGACTAATTTGCTCATCCTCTAATTGTTCAAAATATCCCAGTGCTTGCTCAAATTTGCCAACTTCCGCATATGCTTGTCCAAGACGCTGAACCATTGACACACCTGCTAATTGAGTAAATCCCATCTTGACTAGTGCCAAATATGATTCAATCGCCTTTCCAAATTTCTTAGTATTAAAATAAAATTCTGCTAGTCCAAAGATAACCGCCTCTTCATTTGGGGCAATCTGCAGTGCCTCCAGCAACTTGTGCTCACTGACTTCCAGTAAGCCTTGCGTTTGATACAAATCTGCTGCAACCAAAAGTGAATTCACATAGGCATCAGAATCAGGCTTAATTGCAGATAAATACTCAAGTGCCTCATCATCATGCCCATCACTGACTGCAAGATCTGCCAATTGTGCACGTAAAATATCCTCATCTGGAAATTTGATTAGTAACGATTTATATGCTTTTACCGCAAAATTAGAAAAGCCAAGCATATATAAATCTTCTGCCAAATTATAAATATCATCTGGATCAGCTTGCTTAAGAACCAGCTCAAAAACTTGAGCTGCTTCTTCAATGTTTCCTTCTTCAATTAAATTAACTACATCTTCAGAACGATTCATAAATTCCCCTTTTTCATTTGTTTATTCAGTAAAGTTAGTATGAAAAACTATAGGTTAGGACAGTGAAAAATGGCAAACAAATAAGACTTTATTTTAAAAGTACCAAGTCGATTTCTGGTTCTAATAAAAAAAGAGGAGGAAGTGTGATGTAAGCCCGGAAAATCTTGACTTATGTTACACATTTACTCGCAATAAATAAATAGAAGGGCTCGATCAAAATTTAACTTTTGACCTAGCCCCCTGACGAATAAGTATTAATGCTTATTTAACAGCATCTTTTAAAGCTTTACCTGGCTTAAATGCAGGTACTTTGCTTGCAGGAATTTGAATTTCTTTACCAGTTTGTGGGTTGCGACCTTTACGGGCTGCACGATCACGTACTTCGAAGTTACCAAATCCGATTAATTGAACCTTTTCGCCTTCTGCTAACGTAGTTTGAATTGTTTCAAAAACTGCGTCAACAGCAGTAGTTGCATCTTTTTTTGTCAAACCTGTCTTTGTTGCAACTGTTTCGATTAATTGTGCTTTGTTTGCCATGTGTTTCACCTCCTCATACGAAGAAATAGGCACAGATAATAAATTATCTGTTGGCGTAATTTCGCCCTTATCATAATGACGAAACAATGACTAACAAATCATTATCTCTTTAAATAAGATAGCATATAAAGCCTAACATAACAAGGTTTTTCACCTTTTTTTAAGAAGTTTTAGCTTTTTGATAATTGTAAAATACTAGCGAAAAACTAAGTCTAACATATTGAGCAATTAATTAAAACTATTTACGCTTGCGCTCAATTATATGAACAGGTGTACCAGTAAAATCAAATGAATCACGAATTTGATTCTCTAAGAATCTTTGATATGAAAAATGCATTAACTCAGGATCGTTAACAAAAACAATGAAAGTGGGTGGTTTGACCGCAACTTGTGTTGTGTAATAGACTCTAAGGCGCTTGCCATGATCAGTTGGTGTAGGATTACGTGCAATTGCATCCATGATTACATCATTCAACACAGCTGAAGCTATCCTTCGTTGATGATTATCATTGATTTTCTTAATTAACTCAGGAAGCTTATCTAATCTTTGTTTCGTCACCGCTGAAACAAAGATTATCGGTGCATAGCTAAGATACTGAAACTCTTGGCGAATTTTTTCCTCAAATTCTGTCATCGTGCGATTATCCTTCTTTAACGTATCCCACTTATTGACCAAAATAATAATGCCTCGCCCTGCTTCGTGAGCATAACCGGCAACCTTTTTATCTTGTTCTCGGATTCCCTCTTCAGCATTTAATACTACCAATACTACATCTGAACGATCAATTGCTCGCATAGCACGCAAAACGGAATATTTTTCAGTATTCTCATAGACCTTCCCTCGTTTTCTGATCCCTGCAGTATCAATAACTGTGAACTCGTCACCTTGAGTTGAAATAAAGGGTGTATCAATTGCATCTCTGGTTGTTCCCTCAATATTTGAAACAATCACACGATTTTCACCCAAAATAGCATTTACAAGTGATGACTTGCCAACATTAGGGCGGCCAATTAAACTAAATTTGATTGTGGTATCTTCTTCTTCAACTTGTTTTTCTGGAAAAGAATGACAGATTTTATCAAGTAAATCACCAACACCTATTCCGTGTGTACTGGAAACAGCTAATGGTTCACCAAAACCAAGTGAATAAAAATCAAAAATATCTCCTCGTAATTCTGGATTATCAACTTTATTAACTGCCAAAATAACAGGCTTGTCAGACTTATAAAGAATTCGAGCAACTTTTTCATCAGCATCAGTTATGCCTTCGCGAACACTAACAACAAAGACAATTACATCAGCCTCATCAATTGCAATTTCAGCCTGTTCTGTTATTTGAGTCAGAAATGGTTCATCACCAATATCAATTCCCCCAGTATCAATTAAACTAAATTTCTGTCCGAGCCATTCACTGTGAGCATAAATTCTATCTCTCGTAACTCCAGGAACATCCTCGACAATTGAAATTCTTTCTCCCGCAATTCTATTAAAAACAGTTGATTTTCCGACATTGGGACGACCAACAATTGCTACAACTGGATTTGCCATTTTTGCAACCCTCTTTTCTATTTAAAATTAAAACATACTTATATCAGCAAAAAAACGATAGATTTGTTCAACAATCTACCGTTTCCATACTAAAGAATAACTACTAGATTTATCATACTAGAAAAATATACAATCAATTAATCTTGATCCTTGTTCTTCAAATCACCAACAAGGTCACCTAGTGTAAAGCCAGTGCTTTCATCTGGAAGATCAACTTTTTCTTCAGAAACTGTCTCTCTTTTCTCTCCACCAGCAACACTTGGCTTTTCTTCAAGTGCTTTAATTGAAAGTGCCAATCTATGTTCATCTGCATGGACATTTAAGACCTTAACCTTAATTGTCTCACCAGAAGTCAAAACTTCATTTGGTGTAGCAATATGCTTGTGTGAAATTTGAGAAATGTGCACGAGACCTTCAACACCTGGGAACACCTCTA
Source organism: Lactobacillus sp. UCMA15818 (assembly GCF_030400225.1). Taxonomy (GTDB): domain Bacteria; phylum Bacillota; class Bacilli; order Lactobacillales; family Lactobacillaceae; genus Liquorilactobacillus. The sequence continues at coordinate 191,848 of NZ_VJYB01000001.1, forward strand.
CAAATGCACCAAAACTTGTAAGACGCTTAACTTTTCCTTCAAGGATATCGCCCTCAGCAACTTTTTCTGTAATATTATCCCATGGTTGTGGTAATGTCTGCTTAATTGAAAGTGAAATTCGATCCTTTTCAGCATCCACTGAAAGAACCTTAACCTTAACGGTTTCGCCAACCTTCAATACATCAGATGGCTTGTTAACACGTTCAAATGAAATCTCTGAAACGTGAACTAATCCATCTACTCCTCCTAAATCAACAAATGCACCAAAACTTGTTAAGCGTGCAACTTTTCCTTCAACAACATCACCTACAACTAGATTGGCTAATATCTCTGCCTTCTTAGCTTCATGAGCTGCCTTAACAATTTCCTTATGAGAGAGAATTAAACGATTCTCACTTGGTTCAATTTCGATAATCTTTAGTTCAAGTTCTTGATTCTTATATTGATTTAAGTCCTCAACAAAACGATCATCAACCATTGATGCCGGAATAAAGCCACGAACACCAGCATCAACTACTAGACCGCCCTTAACAACTTGTGTCACAGGAGCAGTAATTGTTTCACCTGCTTCAAACTTCTTTTCAATATCATCCCAGACCTTGCGTGCTTCAAGACGGCGCTGTGATAACAAATAACTGCCGCCTTCCTTGTCAGAACCAATACGGGAAATAACAACTAGGTCGATTACATCACCGATAGTTACATCGTCTGAGACCTCTTGATCGGGTTTCAAGCCAAGTTCCTTAAATGGAACTACACCTTCAACTCCTGCCCCTTCAATTCCAACAATAACTTGTTTAGCATCATCAACGGCCAAAACCTCGCCCTTAACAACATCACCAATTTTTACTTCATTCACGCTATTTAAAGCTTCTAATAAATCCTTGTTTGCTTCTGATTCACTCATGGATCATGTCCTCCTTAACGACTCAACTCTAATCTCTATTCTAGCTGAATTCAATCAAAAATTCCAGTTAAAATACACTTTTAGTTAGATTTCAAGCTTTTTTTTCAATTATTTCCATTATTTTGTTAACAACTTGCTCAATTGTCAGGTTCGTTGTATCTAATTGAACGGCATCAGCAGCTTTTGAAAGCGGTGAAATCGTTCTGGTAGAATCTTTACGATCTCTCTCTTCTATCTCTTGTTCAAGAACCTCAAGCGGTGTTTGGATCCCTTTTTCAATATTTTCCTTATATCTTCTCAAGGCTCTTTCCCGTACACTTGCCACCATGAAAATTTTGATTTCAGCATCAGGTAAGACTGTTGTTCCGATATCGCGGCCGTCCATTACAATTCCACCAGCATTTGCAATCTCTTGCTGCAAATCAGTAAGAGACTTGCGGACTGGAACCTGCGCAGCAACTGTGGATACGTTATTGCTAATTTCAGGCATTCTAATTTCTTCTGTGACTTCTTTTTTATTCACAAAGACTCGTTGCCCAGTAGCAGATGGTATAAATCTAATATTGATACTGTGTAAAAGTACTCTTAGTGATTTCTCATCATCAAGTCGAATTCCATCATGAATCGCTGCCCAAGTAACAGCACGATACATTGCTCCAGTATCACAGTATATGTAATTTAATTTGTGTGCAACAAGCTTTGCGACCGTGCTTTTCCCTGCCGAAGCTGGGCCATCAATTGCAACTTGTAATAACTTCCCCATCTTGACTAAACCTTCCTATCAAAACATTATTTTCTATCACTGCTAAATAGAGTTAAACCAAAAATCAAATTTTACTCTAATATCTTTCTTGCTTTTTAGCTAAATGTCTTCCATAAATCAAAAAAACCGTCTAACTTCAATCTTAATTTTATGCTGCACATCCATTATTTAATACGAATTGACTCACCTGCAGTAAGTGTTGAAGTTGAACTCAATGTTGGATTCAGTTCAAGCAGTTCTTGCATTGTCAAACCATTATTAACAGCAACACGATAGATTCCTTGACCAGCAACAACCGTTACATATTGAGCGCTCGTTGATGAAGAACTGGCTGTGCTTGTGCTATACGAACTAGAAGAACCTGCTGTTTCGGTCGAACTGGCTGCTGCTACTTCACTTGAACTACTTGAAGAAGCAGCTTCTGTATATTCTTTAGTAGAGCTGGAAGATGATGATTCGGCAGTTGAACTTGCTGAACTTTTCTTAGCCGATGATTCTTCCTTTGAACTGCTCTTCTTACTAGAACTTGATTCAACAACACCTACATTATCACTACCTCCAGAAGAAGATTGTGATGTCTTTTGCGAAATAAAATAAAGTGCGACCGTTCCCAAAATAATTGCAATGAACACAACTAACAATGATGTGGTTAGTACGCTGTTGGCCCGGTTACTCTTTCGACTTGCTGACCGTGAATAGTTACCACTCTTGTCGCGAGCGTTGTCAAAAGATTTATCCCAAGGCTGTTGTTGGCCTGGAGTTTTTCGACTCATACAAATTTCCCCCTCAAATAATCATTTATTATTCTACCATACGTTACCGTAGCAAGTCATAATTCTTTACTTAAGAATTACGTTTAATTACTAAGTCCTAAAGAAAGAATCAAGAGTTACCTTATAATTTGGCAGTGAATCACTTTGATATTTCCTTTTTTCAAATTTAAACTCATTTAAATTCAATTGTTTTCCTTTCAGCTGGCAACATTTGTCATCATGTCTAGGCAGCATATTCTCTCCGAAGTATCTCAGTATGTATTTTCTTCTGCAGCCTTCAGTTGCAATATACTGCAAAAGTACATTCAACTTCTCAAATTTTTCCTTACGCCTTTTGAAAAAAATATTTTTAATCGTGTCAATCTTCATATTTTGGTCAAAATAGTACTGCAAAACTTGATCCTTGCTGGACAGATTATCCTGCTTTTTTAGATTGTTAAAATTATCAATATCAAATTCATCTGGTAAACTATCTATGCTAAGCTGTTGTTGCAATCCATTATCTGTTTTTGAGTACAACAAGATTGCAATGCTTTTTTTCCCATCTCTGCCAGCTCTTCCAATTTCTTGGACATAGCTTTCTAAATCACTTGGAAAATGGTAATGGATGACATAACGTACATCCTGCTTATTTATTCCCATCCCAAAAGCACTAGTAGCACAGACAATATCTAATTGATTCTCCATAAACTGATGCTGAATTGTATATCGGCTCATTACACTTAAATCTGCGTGATATGGTGCTGCACGCAGATTTGTCTTCATTCCTATCATTTCACTAATTCTATCGGCTTGCTTTTTACTTGAAAAATAAATCAAACCCGGTCCAGTGAGCTGAGAAATCAATTCTATCAAGTACTTATTTTTCTCTGTGACAGTTGGTGATTCATGGACCACCAGGAATATATTAGGACGGTCAACAGAGTAGCGAATTGTCCGTGGTGTCTCACTGCTGTCAAATAAACTAGTCTGGATATCTTGTGCAACTTTATTCGTCGCTGTTGCAGTCAAGGCTAACGTTAGCGGATTATGCAATAATTTTCGGAAATGCTTGATCTGCAAATAATCTGGGCGAAAATCAGGTCCCCATTGAGAAATACAGTGTGCTTCATCGACAACTAAAAGCCCAATATCGATTGTTACTAGTTGAGCTGCGACTTTATCATTTTTTAGCATTTCTGGTGATAAGTAAATAAACGAATATGACGCAAGATTATGCAAAATAAAATTTCTTTCGCTATATGACAATTCTGATGTCAATGCAGTAACTTTTTTTTCGCCAATATATTTCAATTGTTCTACTTGATCATTCATCAAAGACAGTAGCGGGGAGATTATCAAGACTGTCTTCTTAAGAATTTTGCCACTTAGCTGATAACATAATGACTTACCCATACCTGTTGGCAAGATACCTAACGTTGAATGATTGGCAAGCAAATTTTTGATGATTTCAAGTTGTCCTTTTTTAAATTCGGAATATCCAAAATATTGTTTTAGTAATCCCTTTAATTGCAGATCATTCAATTTTTTTACTCCTTTCAATCTGAAATAGCCTAAATTTAAAAAACTCAATTCGATTGTCCAACTGCTCATAACTCCAGTCAATTGCCACACCCGAAAAAGCACCTTTTAGAATGGCATAATCATTCGCGGTGATTAGCCTACTATATGCAAAATCATCGCGAAAAATTGCACTTTCCAGCAAATGTTCTTTAATTGTACTCAATTTTAAGTTACGCTTTTTTGCAATTTGCTCTAGACTCTGATTTTCGTTAAACATTTGATAAGTAATCAAAGTACTCTTGGATAATTTCTCCGTAATATTCAAGGGAATTACCAGTTGCCTAAAAACAGAATCTTCCTTTAAAAGAAAAAAAGCAAATTGCGTGCTTAGATCACGCCATAGCGAGATAACATCTTCCCGTGAAAAATGCGGCAGCAAAACCGCGACTTGTTCAGCTGTTTTTCCTATAATTCCATGACCACTGAAGAAAACCATAAAAACATTAGCCTCTTCTTGCGAGAAATGTGCTAAAAAACAATTGAGTAATTGCTTTAAAACCTTAGCCAATTCATCTTTATTTACTATTGTCTGATACCAACTCTTAAAAAAGAACTGTGCTCTAATTGAAGAACCAACCACGTAGTAATGATGATTATGATATGACAGCTCAGATATCACTTGAATCACTAACGGCAAGAGTTCAATCCATTGCCTTTCATTTATATGCTGAAAAAGTGAGGGTTCAGTTATTATGTAATTCTTCTTTTGATAACTTTCTTTCTGAATAGTTCCCGTTTCTGATAAGACAAGGCCTTTCGGAGCCGCTACAAGATATTTTGCCTTGCGCAAATTATTTATTTGTAAATCAAATTGTTTTTCATTTAATTCAGGTTCAACATTCAACCAATCTAACAGATGATACTGCATTCCCCAATATAGGCTTGAGACAGTTCTCTTATTCCCTAATACTTGCCTGATTACTGCACTCCTTCTTGGTTGGGTATTCGAGAAAAAAAGTAACCATTTTTTTTCGTTCACTAATAAGTCTCCTTTATATATTCTACAATTATTCTACAATATTAATACGTATTTAGTTAGTATCGTTACTTTTATCTGCAAAAAAATAAAAAAAACAGAACTAGAAGTTTTTTTACTTCTAACTCTGCGTAAAATCGATCCAATAATGTTACTTCAGTACAACCGATTGCTTAACAATCCAGTCCTTCATCTTAATAAACAAGGTCCAAAATACTATTCCGACCAAAAGTCCCTTAATCAAATTGAAAGGAACAACTCCAATTAACACAAACTTTGCCAATGGCATAGATAACTTCATCCCTAATACACTCATATACAGTGGCATAATTACAAAATAGTTGGCTAATGATAAGATTACCGTTAAGCTCATCGTCCCCAAGAAAACAGAACGAACAATATTCCAGATACGCGCATCGTGATGCTTACGCAACGCATAAAAAATTGGTAATGTAAGTGTCATCGAAGCAATAAAGTTAGTCACCACCCCAATTAAATTATCAATCGATGGACCAGAAATTAAAAAATATAGGATTGAACGAATTAAAGCAATTTCAATTCCTCCAAGCGGCCCAAGAATAAACATTCCAAAAAGAATTGGTAAATCTGAAAAATCAACCTTCATATAAGGAACTAGCGGAACTACCACAAAAGATAAGAACATTAACAAGTATGAAATACCTGCTAAACTAGCGGAAATAACATAACGACGTGTAGCTGTATAGACCATCAAAAAACCTCCTGATGTTCATCTTCACGGATCTTATTTGAGATACAAAAAAGCCCTGCTGATCAGAGACCAACAGGGTTCAATTGACTTTTACAATCAAATAAGCCCTATCTTCTTTATCCAGACTTTACTGTCGGTTTTGGATTTGCACCAAATCAACTGCACGAATGCAGGTCGCGGACTGTCACCGCCGGTCGGGAGTTTCACCCTGCCCCTGAAGATAAACCATATTATTTTTATTACAACTAAATCTTAGCATTGTCTAAAGAATAATGCAACCATTTATTTACTTACTTTTTAGACGCTTAATTTCGTCATGTGTTAACTCTCTAAAATCACCAGAGGTTAAACCATCTAAGGTCAAAAAACCATATGTTTCACGTTTTAATTTTTCAACGGGATGACCAATTGCATCAAACATCTTTTTAACTTGATGATACCGACCCTCGTGAATTGTCAATGAAACAAGAGCCCTTTTCTTTTTCTGGTCTGCTGATAACAATCTTGCTTTTGCTGGTGAAGTCTTTTTTCCCTCAACCATCATACCCAAGCGTAGTTTCTTAAAGTCTTCATTTTCAGGTATACCGGAAACCTTAGCAACATAGGTTTTATCAATCTTGTTTCTTGGGTGCATTAACTTGTTGGCCAAATCACCATCATTAGTCATCAAGAGCAACCCAGAAGTATCATAGTCGAGTCTTCCTACCGGATAAATTCGTTGCTCAATCTTCTTAAAATAATCAGTTACAACTTTCCTTCCCTTATCATCACTTGCTGCAGTGATAACCCCACGTGGTTTGTAGAAAAGAAAGTACACCTTCTTCTCAGTATCCAAAGTCTTCCCAGCAACGACAACTACGTCACTGCCTGATACCTTTGTGCCAAGCTCATTGACCACTTTACCATTCACAGAGACCATCCCATCCAAGATCATTTTCTCAGATGCTCTCCTAGAAGCTACGCCTGCATTAGCCATAACTTTTTGTAAACGCTCATTTGATTCCATATTTGCTTCTCCTATTTTTTCATTCGCCATCTTCGAGGGTCTCATTAAATAAGTCTAATAAATTTTGTTCACCATCATTTAACACACCTTCTTCAGATACTTCCGGCAAAGATGGTAATTCGTCTAATGAATGTAGACCAAAATAATTCAAAAAATTTTCTGTTGTTTTATACAAAATTGGGCGCCCTGGTGCATCAAGGCGCCCAGCTTCTTCAATCAGTTCAAATGCCAGCAGCTTTTGGATTGAACCATGGGATTTAACTCCACGAATCTCATCAATACGTACACGCGTAACCGGTTCCTGATATGCAATAATTGCAAGCGCTTCTAGTGCTGCCCGTGAGAGAACAGACATATTAGGAGCTTCGAAATAATCCCGTAAAAGGTCTGCATATTTGCTCTTAGTAGCCAAGCGATAGAATTCATTAGTTGTAATTACTTCAAGGCAACAACCTTGATCGGCTGCATATTTTTTATTTAGCAGGTTAATCTGTTCTATCACAGCCGGCTTCATCAAGCCAGTCAATTGTGAAAGTTGTGCCAAAGATATTCCTTCATTTCCCGCAACAAAAAGAAGAGCTTCAATCTCTGCTTGAATTGTTGGTTGCATTAACTACACTCCTCAAAATAATGGTATCTAAACTCTTTTTTTGAATTATCTCAATTGTTCCTCTTTTTACTAGTTCCAGCATCGCTAGAAAAGAAGTCACAACTTTTCCAACTTGGACTTCCTCTTCAATAATCAAGGAATCAAAGGAGATAACAACCTTCTTCGATAAGTGGTAAAGAATATTTGCCATTTCGCCCTCTATTGTAAAATGTTCTTTCCTAATACTTCCTTTTTTGGCAATAACAATCTTTTTTCTAGTCATTAGCCGTATAAAAGTTTGCTGTAAGAGCGTCACAGGCTGACTGCCGTTGAGTAAAACCTTACGTGTTCCAGTTGGTTCATCCGACTGTTCTCTCGTATAATGTAAAGCCCTTGATTCAAAGAGTTCATCCAAGTTCTCAGCTGCCATCTGATAACATTGATGCTCCAAAAGCTGTTGCACGAGTTCTAGCCTTGGATCGTCAACTGTCCCATCATCTTCAAACTCATCATGATGCGGTAAAAGCAGCTTGCTTTTTATATTTAATAATGTGGAAGCCATAACTAAATACTCTCCAGCTATATCCAATTCCATTGTCTGCATTTGATGTAACTGATCAATATACTGTGAAGTTATTTCTGCCATCGGAATATCATAAATATTCATTTGATTCTGCCGTATAAGATGCAGTAATAAATCTAAAGGTCCCTCAAAACTTTTTAGTTTAAAGGTCAGCTTCTGATTCTCAAAACTAGTCGCCATCGTTATGATGCTCCCACTTGGTGATTAGTCCTGCTGTTTCGAGACTTCCCATCATCTTTCTTCCAGGATATAGCTCACATAATCCACTAAGCATATTGAAACTGACTCCTTCATTTCTTTCTGTAGGTGTTATTGCAATGTGCCGTACCATCAAGATATCATCCGAAATTTCAACACCGATAACGCCAATAAAATCACCATTATCGTTCTTCCAGAGATAAAGGCAACGTTCATCTGCACCACTATACCAATTCAATTCAGTTTTCAGATGTGAATATTCCTTCAAGTCTGGGATAAATGAAAGTAATCCCATCGTTATTTTTTCATAATCATTTTTATACTTATAAAGCATGATGACCTCCTGTGGTCGCAAGAAAGTATTAATAAGTAAAGTTGCGTCAACTTTATCATAATTTTATTCTATAAACAATTTATTCTAAGCACGCGGGTGATATTTCCCATAAATTTCTGCTAATCTTCTTTTCGACAAATGGGTATAAATCTGAGTTGTTGCAATATCTGAGTGTCCTAAAAGCTCCTGAACAATCCTTAGATCTGCTCCATTTTCTAAGATATGCGTTGCGAACGAATGCCTCAGTGTATGCGGAGTAACATTCTTTTCTATTCCAGCCCTTAAAACATCTGCTTTTAGATTTTTCCAAATTCCTTGTCTCGTCAACTTCCTACCATGATGATTTAGAAATAGAAAATTACTTCGCTGTTTCTTCAATAACTGTGGGCGAATGTCATTCAAATACCTCTCAACCCATGAAATGGCCTGATCCCCAATTGGAACAATTCTTTCTTTTTGGCCCTTTCCAATTGTTTGAATCAATCCCAAACTTAGATGCAAATCTGCAAGCTGAATATTTATTACTTCACTGACACGCAATCCAGTAGCATACATCAATTCCAAAATAGCTCGATTTCTAAGTCCAAGAGGTTTTGATGTATCAGGCGAATTCAGGAGTTTTTCAACTTCGGCTGTTGAGAGTACCTCGGGAAGATGTTCACTTTTTTTGGGAGCATCAATTAATTCCATTGGATCACTTTGAATAATACCTTCTTCAACCATATATTGAAAAAACTTTCTTAGGCTCGTCACAGATCGTACTATTGAACTTGTAGCCTTCTGCTGGTTAGATTCCAATTCCAGAAAATCGACAATGAGTTGCCTTGTAATAATCTTAAAATTATCAACTTGTCGTGTTTTAAGAAAGGCAATAAATTGCATCAAATCATTTTGATAGCTATTAACCGTATTTTCAGAAAGTCCCCGCTCTACTTTTAAATAATGTATATAATCTAAAATAGTATTTTTAATAAACTCACCCTCATTAATACTGCTTTAACGGCTCTTCTTCGCCAAGCAATCTGCACAGATACCATGAAAAATCAAACGATGATCTGTTACCTCGAAACCAAATTTGTTTTTTACCTTTTCTTCAACATCTAAAAGCAAGTCTTCATGAACCTCTTGAATTTTGCCACACACTTTACAAAGTAAATGATGATGAAAATGGCCCTGATCAGACAACCTTAAATCATAACGCGACATGCCATCTTCAAAATTAATCTTGTTCACTATTCCAAGTTCAAATAAAATCTCAAGTGTTCGATAAACGGTAGCTAGACCAATATCCTTCTCTCTTTTTCGCACGAGGGTAAATAGCTCTTCTGCAGAAAGATGTTTCTCATAGTTATGTAAAAGAGTGCTGACAGTAGCACGTCTTTGCGGCGTTAGTTTCAGACCAGCTTGATGGAGTTGAGATTCAATGTCAGTTATTTGTGTTTCCAAAAATTCCATTGCATTAACTCCTTCTTTCTTACATCAAATAGTTATTTCTCGTTAAGATACATCTTTCCATCGGATTGCTTTACCAATCCGGCCTTCATTAAATGCCCGACAGCCCGCTTGAATTGCCCTTTACTAACCCCAAAATAATCTTTAATATCTTCTGGTTTAGATTTGTCAGTGTAACTTAGCACACCTTCAGAATGCTGTAACGCTGCTAAAATCATCTGAGCATCATCACTGATTGCTTCATAGGCTCTTCTACGTAGTGAAAGATTCAATGTTCCGTCCGGTCTAATTCCAATTACACGAGCATTAAGATGTTCACCTAGACGTGGTTCACGGTCTCGTTCACTTGGATGAATAAAACCCAATTCAAAATCTGGAGTTATTACGTGAGTCCCTGCCATTTTTAAACGGTAAGCAACTGCTTCCACATTTTTATTTTTCATACTATCATCTGCTTTGCCAGAAATCCCTTTGAAAATTTCTTCACTTGCAATTGACCCCCAAAGGCGGCCCTTTGAATCAACTCTAAGAGCAATCATCAAACTATCGCCCTTCTTGGGCCAGAGATTTGTCAACTCAGGTAGTTCATCTAATGAAACCGCGACATCCTTATTTGGTAACCCAATATCAACAAACACACCTAAGTCACGCCTGCTGGAAACAACTTCTCCAAATGCATAACGACCAATTTGGCTAGTTGGAATTTTTTTTGTTATCTGCATTTCATGATTCTCATTTTCATATGCAAACCCAGAAATTAAACTACCGTTACCCAGTTCTGATTCAACCTCTTCTTTATCAAGTCTAAAAGTTGTCCCTTCACACTGTAAGAAATATAAATCATCATTTTGATCAGTTACACGAGCTTCTATAATGTGGCCAATCATTTTATCTTTTTCCATTATTTTCCTCCATTAGTTAAGACTCACATGTAACAAACTCATTATACAATAAGCAATTCCAGAAGCAATTACAGGTCCAGCAGCAACACCGCGCAAGAAGACGACCCCGATTATTGTACCAATCACCAAAGCAACTGTCACTTGTGGAGAAACTGACAGCAAGGAAACTCCTTGACGAGACAAAACTGCAACCAAAATTCCACACACAACTGAAATAAGACCTACAGGTGTTTTAAAAATCTGAATTAAGTCATTAAAAGTTATTTGTCCAGTAGCGATTGGGATAAGAATAGCAACCGAAATGACTGTTACACCCCAATTGATACCCTTTGTTTGTATTACAGGCATCCATTCATTCGTAAATGGAATTGCTTTCAATAACAAAACAACTACTGCAGCAATTGTAAGCGATGTATTCTTCGCAAAAAAAGCAACTAAAAAAATAATTCCCAAAAAAATCCAACTTTCCATTCTTTCACCCCAAAGTATATATTCGCTACCTATTTTACCCGAAACAATTATAAATTGCTAATTAATATCTAAATTTACTCAACAAAGCAACAAAAAACATCATTCCAAAAGTCACATTCTGCTGAAAACCTGCATACTTTTATTCCAACAAAATAAAAAAGCCATACCAACAGTTTTCTTGGTACAACTTTCCTATTGAGTTATGTGCTAAAATCAGAAAAAGTAACTTCGACTGCACATACTTCTCTTAATTAAGATTCAAGTTTGAATTTCAATATCCTAAAGCGCGCTTGAAGCACCACGATAAACAATTCCGCGACGTGAATCAACCGTTACAACTTCACCATTCGAAATCAATGATGTTGCATTTTCAGCGCCAACAATTACAGGAATTCCCATAGAGATACCCACAACAGCAGCATGTGATGTCAATCCACCGTTTTCAACGATTAAAGCACTGGATTTTTCAATAGCAGGAAGATACTCTTTGTCAGTTGTTTTTGTAACTAAGATCCCACCTTCAACAGCATTTTTGTTTGCCTCTGCAGCTGAACCAGCTACAACAGCTTTTCCAATAACTGTTTCATCACCAACACCTTGACCTACAACAAGCTTTGAACCGATTAATTGAATCTTCATAACATTTGTTGTACCTTTTTCTCCAACTGGCACACCAGCAGTAATCAAGATCAAGTCACCTTCTTTAGCAAAACCAGCCTCTTTAGCTTTTTCTGTTGCTAAAGCAAACATATCATCAGTTGAAGCAGGAGTTTCTGCAAGAACAGGATGAACACCCCAATTGATTGATAAGCCACGGCGAGTACGATCATCAAATGTCACAGCTAAAATATCAGCATCTGGACGATACTTCGAAATCATTTGTGCTGTATGACCTGACTTTGTAGCAGCAACAATTGTCTTGATTCCAAGATTGTTAGCTGCTTCGGCAACGGCACGACCAACAGCTTCTGTGACATCTGTTTTGTCAAAATCATTAATTGAGAATGTATGATGTTCACGTAAAGTATTCTCGGCTTTGATGTCAATCCTTGCCATCGTTGCAACTGATTCAACAGGATAGTCCCCGTTTGCACTTTCGCCAGAAAGCATCGTTGCATCAGTACCATCAAAAACAGCATTAGCAACATCAGAAGCTTCGGCACGTGTAGGACGTGGATTTTCTTGCATTGAATCAAGCATTTGTGTTGCAGTAATAACTGGTTTGCCAAGAGCATTACATTTCTTAATCAATGTCTTTTGAACCAACGGAACATTTTCTACAGGAATCTCAACACCCATATCACCACGAGCAACCATCAAACCATCAGAAACCTTGATGATTTCATCAAAGTTATCAATACCTTCTTGTGATTCAATCTTAGGGAAGATTTGTACATGTTCCATATGCTTTTCTTCAAGTAATTCACGAATATCTAAAACATCTGCTGGTTTACGAACAAAACTAGCTGCAATAAAGTTAATTTCATTATCCAAACCAAAACGGATATCGTCTGAATCTTTTTCAGTGATACCTGGTAAATTGATTGAAACGCCAGGAGCATTAACACCCTTACGTGAACCTAACACACCAGCGTTCAAAACTTTACATACTAATTCTTTTTTGTCTTGATCGATTTTTTCGACTTGCATATCAATTAAACCATCATCAAATAATACATGGCCACCTACATGAACGTCATCAATCAATCCAGGATAAGTAACTGCGATCTTCTCACGAGTTCCTTCGATAGAACTATCCATTGAAATACGAACCTCATCGCCGATTTCATAATGAATTTTGCCTTCTTTTTGAACAGTTGTCCGAATCTCAGCACCCTTGGTATCAAGCATGATACCAACCATTTTTCCTGTAATCTTTTCTGCTTCATGAACGAGCTTCATACGTCCTAAGTGTTCTTCATGATCACCGTGAGAAAAGTTAAAGCGGAATACGTTGGCACCTGCTTCGATTAACTTAACAATTGTTTCCAAACTATTACTAGCTGGACCAAGTGTACTTACGATCTTGGTTTTCTTCATGAGTAAAATCTCCCCTTTGAATAATTTTTAAAGACGACTTTAATGTCAATTCTTTACAAAGTTATTAGTGCATTAAAAACGAAGACGATCATTTAAATCAAGTAATGATACGTCAGTGATATGCTTATGGTTCTCTAAAGTATCGATGATATCAGTTGCAACCAATTTGTTGTCTCTAATACCAATTGCTAAGCCGCCTTTTCCTTCAAGCAGCAGGCGAATAGCATAATCACCAAACATACTTGCAAGAACACGATCTTTTGCGGTTGGACGTCCACCACGCTGAATATGACCCAAAGTAATTGCACGGCTGTCAAAATTGCCATATTGGTCAAGTTGTTTCTTAAAATCTGCCGCAGACATAACACCTTCAGCTAAAACTATCAACCCATGATCTTTGCCATTTTCATAATTGCGTTTAAGATGTTCAGCAATTTTCTTAACATCATGGTCACGCTCTGGAACAACGATTGCATCTGCATCGGCAGCAATTCCTGCCCACAGTGCGATATCTCCGGCTCCGCGTCCCATAACTTCGACAACAAAAGTTCTCTGATGAGAAGTAGCTGTATCGTTAATTCTGTCAAGTGCATCAAGTGCAACATTAACCGCCGTATCAAAGCCAACAGTAAAATCAGTCCCTGGTATATCGTTGTCAATAGTTCCTGGTACTCCGATTGAATTGAAGCCATGCTGTGTAAGGCGTTCAGCACCATGGTAAGAACCGTCTCCACCAATTACAACTAAAGCATCAATTCCAAACTTCTTAAGCTGCTCAATTCCCTTAAGCTGAGTCTTTTCTTCTGCAAACTCAGGAAAACGAGCCGAGTACAAAATCGTACCACCACGGTCAATGACTCCATCCATATCCTTTGAATCTAATTGACGGATATTTCCAGCAACCAATCCCGCAAAACCATAATTAATACCATAAGCTTCCAAGCCTGCTGAAATGGCCGAACGAGTAATCGAACGGATTGCAGCGTTCATTCCAGAAGCATCTCCACCACTTGTTAAAATACCTATGCGTTTCATTTTTTTCACCTCAAGTAAATATAATGGAACAACACATTCTCCAAGGGTTATAGTATCACTTTTAGAAGAGAATGTCTTGTAAAATTATAAATTAAATTCAATTTATCACATGATATTTTCATTTGCTTTCATTTTGAAAGACGACATTGCTTCTACCAATCAAATTTACCAGCTGATCTTCCAGTTCTTGCGACCTGTTTACCCAGTATTTTTCATCTAAAACCCATTTCACAGCTCGTTTTTCTTCATACAAAACAACTGGGACTGAGCCTGTGTGTAACTGTAATATTTTTAAAAGCTGCTTGTTTATAACGTCTGAATCATTTGCGGCCAGCCTTAAAAATAATCTTCTTTTCATTTCTGTTTTCAGTTTTTCCGCTGCAACCATCGTTGAAACAATAATCTGTATTTTTTGATTACGTTTTTCACTCTTTCCAGCAACAAGATAAACCTGATTTGTCTGCAAATCATTACTAATCTTTTCAAAAATGTTTGGAAAAAGGGTTAACTCGATTTCACCAGTCTGATCCTCGACCGTCAAAAAAGCCATTTGCTCGCCATTTTTTGTTCGGATTATTTTTATCTTCTTAATTAAACACAAAATTTTCTGTTGCTGATTTTCGTGGATATTTGTGATTGTCTCCACATTATGCAGCTGTGCAATTTCTGTAAATTGTTCCACCGGATGAGCCGAAAGAAAAATTCCAAGATATTTTTGTTCTCCAGCTAGAATCTCTGCTAAAGGAAGTTCATCATATTCTTCTTGTTTTGGTGCAAGCAGTGATAACAATTCGCTGCTTGCACCACTTAGCTCCACATTGCTCATCTTTTTACTAAGATTACCCAACAACGTTGCTCGATTAACAGAAAATACATCAAAAGTACCAGAATATATCAAGGCTTTCAGCGGTTCTTCCTTCAAGTACTTGTGATTAATTCTTCTTATGAAATCGTCAAATGAACTATAATGACCTGCGCTTTTGCGTTCCTCAATGATTTCCTTAATAAAGTCTCTACGCAGAGTCTTAATATTACCTAAACCGATAATCAAGTTCTTTCTTCCAGAGAATGTATAATAATTGCTTCTATTTATATCTGGCGTTTCAATCTGCAATTGATGCTGTTTTGCTTCAATTATAAAGTCTCTTGTCTTGACCCCATCACCGATAACGGAATTCAGAACTGCTGCAAAAAAGGGGGCCGCATAATGAACTTTTAAAAATGCAAGCTGAAATGCTATTTTAGAGTAGGCAACAGCATGTGAACGGTTAAAGCCATAATTAGCAAAGCGTTCAATGTAATCATAGACTTGTTCTGCATTTTTTGAAGAATACCCCAGTTTTGTGGCACCATTAACAAATTTCGATTTCAGTTCTTCAATCACACTAGCCTTCTTCTTGCTCATTGCTCTTCGCAATATATCAGCCTGACCTAAAGTAAAGCCACCCATTATGGAAGCAGCCTGCATAACTTGCTCTTGATAAACTAATATTCCATACGTATTCTTCAAAATTGGAATCAAGGAATTATCTGGATAAATAATCTTTTCTTTGCCATGCTTACGTGCTATAAAATGTGTAATATTTTCCATAGGACCAGGCCTGAACAATGCATTTACAGCGGCAATGTCTTCAAAAGAGGTTGGATAAAGATTCCGTAAAACATTGCGAATACCAGATGATTCAAACTGAAATACTCCACTAGTATCAGCTTTTTGAAATAGTTCCAGTGTTTTTTCATCATTTAGCGAAATCTTATTAATATCAATAGCCTGACCAAAGCTTCTCTTCACTGCCGACAATGTATTATTTAAAATCGTCAGGTTTCTTAATCCTAGAAAATCAATCTTAAGCAATCCCACACGCTCAACATCGTCCTTGGTATACTGTGTCAGCAAAACATCATCATTACCCATTTGCAATGGCACAACTTTTCTCAGATCCGTATCACTCAAGATCACTCCGGCAGCATGGACAGAATAATGTCTTGGTAAACCTTCTAGTAATGATGCAGTTTTAAATAAAAGATGATTACGTTCACTTTTATTAATTAAATCATGTAACTGAGAAGATTTCTTTGCTGCTTCCGGCAACGTAATCCCAATTTGGCTAGGAATTACACGACTCCAATTGTTACTTTCTAATTGCGAGAAACCCATGACTCGTGCAACATCACGCAAAGCTTGTTTTGCTCCAAATGTCCCGAAAGTAATTATTTGTGCCACATGGTTTTCACCATATTTTCTATTAACATATTCAATGATTTCTTGTCTCCGGTTATCTGGAATATCCAAGTCAATATCAGGCATTTGCGCCCGTTCTTCATTCAAAAAGCGCTCAAAAAGTAGATTATATTTGATTGGATCAACATCTGTAATCCCTAAAAGATATGAAACCAGCGAACCTGCAGCAGAACCTCGACCTGGACCAACAAGTATTCCATGCTCATGAGCATAGTTTGTAACATCCCAAACAATCAAGAAATAGTCAGCAAATCCCATCTTCTTAATAATATTTAGTTCCTTATTCATTCTCTGTAGATATTTTTCATTCACATCATTTGTTCGTTCATGCAACTTTATTTGCATTCCATTGTTGCATAATTTTTTCAAGTAACTATTGGCATTAATATTTTGTGGCGTCTCAAATTTAGGAAGCATTACTCTCCTTGGCACAAAATCAAATGTAGCTCGTTTAATTAACGAAAGCATATTTTTAAATGGCTCGACTCGCTTTTTTTCCATATAATTCCGTTTAATATCATTTAGTGGTTTTAGCCATGAATTCCCATCAAAATCATTTGCATGCTGCAATTCTTTGCTATCTAGCTGTTTACCCTGCTTAATTGCGTCCATAACCTTACAAACAAACAACCCGTTCTTTTCCAAATATTTGACCGATTCAACAGCAACAGCTTTAACATTCAGTTCATTTGCATATTGCAATGTTTTGCCATACAAAGCGTCAGACGTTTCTATACTTATTCCTATATATAGGTTTTCTTTTGCTAAATTTACCATTTGCTGCAAATTTTTTTTTGCAAGTTCATCCTTACCATTTAATAAATTGTTGGTAAGAAAACTGTTAGCGGGTGGAATTATTATAATTATATCTGTAAAAAGAGCAGGATTTTCACTGATTATGAATTCTGTAGAATTTTTTGCGAGTAATAATTGTTTTTGAGTCGAAATTTGAATCAAATTATGATAGCCATTTTCATTTTTTGCAATTAAAATCAATGTCTCTTTTTTTTCAGTGGATATCTCTAATGTCATCCCTATAAGTGGTTTGATTCCCTCAGCCTGACATGTGTCATAAAATGAAATAGCTCCGTACATAACATTAATATCAGTTAAGGCTAGTGCCGTATAACCCTTTGATTTAGCATTTATGACAATATCTTTTATTCGAATTGAACTTTGCAACAAACTATAACTGCTAATCACTTGAAGTGCTGCACCACTCATATATCACTCAACCCCTTATCATCTTGTCTAATATTATAACAATACTCTTTTAAAAAAACATCTTCGACTTTTTTAGGGTGTCAAATTGCAAAAATTGTGCTAAACTACACTTATATTGTGAGGTGTTGATTAGATGACTAAACAGTTAACAATTTTGTTTTGGGGCTTCATCTATGGTGAAGTCATTGGATATATCAGTGCTGCACTTTCAGGTGGCACATTTTCACCACTATTTAGCGGACTCTTTGCAATGGTAGTTGGAATAGTCATGGTAAATGGACTAAACTATTTTGTAAAGTCTCCAACCAAATAAACAAAAGAAACAATAAAGGAACCTGATCAAAGTATAACTTTTGATCTGATTCCTTTATTGTTTTTATGCAGATCATGTAGAGCACAATATTTCTTTAAGGTTGCTTTTATTCTGTAATTCCAGCTGACTCAAAAATCAAATTATATTCTGCACCTAATGTAATTGTAACTAGCGAGTGTGGCATAATTTTGCCAGCAATTATCTCTTTAGCAAGTGGTGTTTCTACATTATTTGTGATAAACCTTTGCAGTGGTCTTGCTCCATAGGCAGGATCATAGCCTTCTTTTGTAATCCACTGCTTAGCTTCATCACTAATTTTAAGCTCGATTTCTTGCTCACTAAGTCGATTTGATAACAAGTCAATGAACTTAGCCACAATTTCTTCAATCGCTTCAAAACTCAACGGTGCGAACATTATAACATCATCAATTCTATTCAAAAACTCAGGTTTAAAGTGCTGCTGTGCCAATTTCATTACCAATTGTTTTGTTTCAGCTGTGATTTTACCATCACCTGCATTATCCAGCAAAATATCCGACCCTAGATTTGAAGTCATGATTATAATAGTATTCTTAAAATCAACAGTTCTTCCCTGACCATCCGTCAAGCGTCCATCATCAAATACCTGCAATAAAATATTGAATACATCTGGATGTGCTTTTTCAACCTCATCCAATAAAATAATTGTATACGGATTTCTTCTGACAGCCTCGGTTAATTGCCCACCTTCCTCGTAGCCGATGTATCCAGGGGCAGCACCAATTAACCGCGATACTGACTGTTTTTCCATATATTCACTCATGTCAATTCTAACCATGTGTTTCTCAGAATCGAATAAATTTTCTGCCAGTGCTTTAGCAAGTTCTGTCTTCCCAACACCCGTTGGCCCTAGAAACATGAAGGTTCCAAGTGGCTGATCAGGATCTTGCAAACCAGCACGAGCGCGGATAACCGCATTAGCAACTGCATCCACGGCTTCATCTTGCCCAATTACACGTTTATGCAAAACCGTTGGTAAATTCAAGAGTTTTTCCCTCTCTCCTTGAACTAACTTTGCAACAGGAATACCTGTGGTTCTGCTGACAACTTGTGCAATTTCATTTTCAGTTACTGATTCCTCAACTAACCAATTATCAGGTCGCTCAACTTGTTCTAAGTCTTTCAACTCTTTTTCAATTTGTGGAATTGTTGCATGCTGCAACTTAGCTGCTAATTCTAGATCATAATTATTTTCAGCCTCTTCAAGCTCATGCTTTGCTTTGTCTAATTTGGCCTTTTTGCTGCTAACTTTTTGGATGTCTTCTTTCTCATTTTCCCAGCGCATTTTTAAAGTATTGGCTTTTTCACGTGTTTCCGCTAATTCGCTTTGTAATTCTGTCAGTCTTTTTTGAGATGCCACATCTGATTCCTTCTTTAATGCAGCCTCCTCAACTTCCTGTCGCATCAATTGATGTGTGACCTGATCAAGTTCAGTTGGCATTGAATTCATCTCAACTCTAATAGTTGCACATGCTTCATCCACCAAATCAATCGCCTTATCTGGTAAATAACGATCTGTTACATAACGATTTGATAATGTGGCAGCTGCCACGAGTGCATTATCATGAATTCTAACGCCATGATGAATCTCAAAACGTTCACGTAATCCACGTAGAATTGAAATCGTATCTTCGACCGATGGTTCTTGCACTAAAACTTTTTGGAATCGCCGTTCAAGCGCCTTATCCTTTTCCATATATTCACGATATTCATCTAAGGTCGTTGCTCCAATCAAGTGCAGTTCACCCCGTGCAAGCATCGGTTTCAACAAGTTACCAGCATCCATACTTCCCTCAGTCTTACCTGCTCCAACAATATTGTGAATCTCATCAATAAAGAGAATAATCTGACCTTCACTTTTAGTGACTTCCTTTAGCACTGCCTTAAGCCGTTCTTCAAATTCACCACGATATTTTGCACCCGCAATTAATGACCCCATATCTAAGGAAAAAATCTTCTTATCTTTTAAATTTTCTGGAATATCCTTGCGTACAATTCTTTGTGCTAGGCCTTCAATAATTGCCGTCTTCCCAACACCAGGTTCACCAATTAATACAGGATTATTTTTTGTCTTACGTGATAAAATCCTGACAACATCCCTAATCTCTTCGTCACGCCCAATAACAGGATCTTGTTTCCCACTTCTAACTTGTTTTACAAGGTCAATCCCATATTTTTCCAGTGCCTTATAATTTTCTTCTTGATTCTTTGATGTCACTTTTTCTCCTCCCCGCAAGTCATCGACCACTTCTTTTAATTTTTTCTCCGTCAATCCTTGCCTTTCAAGATATACCTTCAATGGATGACTTTTAAGCTTCATGAGCGCTAAAATCACTGTGTCCAAAGCAATATATTCGTCACCCTGTTTTTTTCTTAATTGTTCCGCTTCCTGCAATAATCTTGCTAGATTCTGACTAAAATTTTGGCCATATGAAACTTGACCTTCAACAACTGAGACTCTATCCAGCTCCAAATCAATCTCTTTTTCTAGCAAACTCACGTCAAGTCCAGACCGCTGAAAAAGATCAGCTCCAAATTCACCCGGTTGGATAATTACTTTGAAAAGTTCTGGAATATCAATTTCTTGATGATGTCTAGTCATAGCTACTTGTTGTGCCTCAGCAACTGCTGACTGGACAGCACTTGTTAACCGATCTTCTGGCATAAATTTCACTCCATTTCATTTTTTTATTCACAATAACGCCGATTGAATAAATACTCCAATCGGCGTTTGTTTTTTGGGGTGTCATTGTACAACACGCCTTTATTCTATTATTATAATACGAACATAGGTTTGTGTTAACTGTTTTGCTCATTAGTTAATTTAATAATTTCGAGAAGGACATCAGTTGCTTTTTCCATGACTTGTACTGAAACATATTCGAAGCGTGAATGCATATTTTCGCCACCCGCAAATAAATTAGGCGTTGGCAACCCCATAAATGAAATCTTAGAACCATCAGTTCCGCCACGCACAGGATAAATTACAGGTGTGATGCCTAGGTTATTCATAGCCACTCTTGCTAGCCCAACAACATTCATATCTTTTTCAATTACTTCACGCATATTATAATATTGATCTTTTAGGTCTAAAATAAGTCTTGGTTCAGCAAATTGTGCGTTCATTTTGTCCACTATTTCTTTGAATAGTTCTTTCCTAGCCTCAAATTTTGAACGGTCATGATCTCTTATAATATATGACATCTGTGCTTCATCAACTGTTCCATCTAACTGTAGTAGGTGGAAGAATCCTTGCCGTCCTTCAGTTTTTTCAGGAACTTCATCTTGAGGCAATTGATTTTGAAAGTCAATTGCAAGTTGCAAGGCATTAATCATTACATTTTTAGCTGTCGCTGGATGAACATTTTTACCAATAATCTTTATTTTTGCTCCAGCTGCATTAAATGTTTCATATTCAAGCTCGCCTAATGGACCACCATCAACTGTATAAGCAATATCGGCACCAAATCCTGCAACATCAAAATGATCAGCTCCTGTTCCAATTTCTTCGTCAGGTCCTATGCCAACTTCAATCTCGCCATGCTTGATTTCTGGATGTTTGGCTAGATATTCAACTGCCGTAATAATTTCTGCAACACCCGACTTATCATCAGCACCTAACAATGTACTTCCATCGGTTGTAATTAAGTCATGACCTTTATATTTTTTCAAATTTGGGAAATCCTTAGGATCAAGTGTTAGTGTGCCAGTCTCATCTAATTTGATTACGGATTCACCATCATAGTCTTTTTGAAGTTGTGGAGAAACATTTTTTGCATTGAAGTCTGCAGTATCCATATGTGCAATAAATCCAAGCTTTTTTACATTTTTATTATCCGTATTAGCAGGTAGTGTTGCAAAAACATAGCCATCTCTAGCAGAAATTCTAACATTCTCCAAACCAATCTTCTTTAACTCTTCTGCAATATTCCTTGCAAATTCTACCTGTGTCGCTGTTGATGGAATCGTCGTTGAATTCTCATCAGATCGAGTTTCTTTTTTTACATATTCTATAAATCTTGGAACCAATTTTTCATACTTTGCCATTAATAATTTCTCCTTTTATATAAACATGAATGGATCCGTATTTATCGCAGATTGTACTACTTTAATTTGCCATCCATATTCGTTATTCCATTGCGCAAACAAATTTTGCAAATGCGGTTTGCAGATTTGCTCAATATGGTGTCCGGGGTCAATTGCTGTTAACCCACTTACAATTATATCATGTCCTGTATGATAAGAAATATCACCAGTTATATAAACATCGGCTTTTTTTCGCAAGGCATCTGTGTAGAACTGACCACCGCTTCCACCAAGAATTGCAACTCTTTTGACTTTTTGTGTTGTATCTGCCGTCACGACTCGTAAATGCAAAACATCAAATTTTGTCTTGCAATATTCTGCAAATGCACTGATTGTCATTGAACTTTTTAAATCACCGATCCTGCCCATTCCATACTTAGTTCCGTTTCCTTGAACTGCAAATAAGTCAAATACAGGCTCCTCATAGGGATGCACCACTCTCATCACTTTCAATATTTTAGAACAAATTCTCTTAGGAAAGACAACTTCAATTTTGTCCTCAGCAACTTCTGTTGGTTCTAATAAATTACCAATCGTCGGATTGGATGCAGCTTGTGGTGTAAATCTTCCTGTTCCGCTAATCGTATATGAACAGTCTTGATACTCGCCAATCGTGCCAGCACCAGCATCTGTTAACGCATTTCTGACAGTTTCCGCAGATTTCTTGGGTACAAAAACTGCCAGCTTAAATAGGCTGTCCTCATGTTGCGATAAAAGAATTTCAGTATCTTGCAAGTCAAGTAAGCTAGCAAGCCAATCATTCATCCCACCATTTGCATTATCAAGATTAGTATGTGCAGCATAAACTGTAATATTATGTTTAATTAATTCTGCGTACATTTTATTTTGTGGATTAGTCAAGTCAAATTTCTTTATTGGCCGAAAAAGAGCTGGATGATGAGCAAAAATGAAATCAACATTATTTTTAACTGCTTCAGTAACGACTTCTGGGCGCACATCCAGTGTCACCATTAATTTATGAACACTCTGCTGCATACTACCTATTTGAAGCCCCACTGGATCTCCTTCTTCTGCCCAGCTTTGCGGTGCAAATTGTTCAAAACGTGCAACTATTTCACTGACACTAGTCATCTAATATCCCTTCTATTCGTCTAATTTTAGCTAGCATTTTTTGTTCCTGTTCGCTTGGAAACTCTTTTGCTTTTTTCATTTCTTCGAGAACATACTTGATTTTTTTCAGTTCTTCTTGCCATTTTGTAATAAAAGCTGTATTTTTTTGTTGCCTTAAGAAGGGACCAAATTCCAAATCCTCTGTTGTTAATTCAAATGATTCTTCATCATATTGAGCAGTAATTATCTCATAGATATGCTGATCTTCTGCTAAAATCTCTTCCGCAATAATCCTATAATTATTAATTAAAAGCCAATTGCGAACCTGTTTTTCACCAACATTTGGCTGTAGAATCAGTAATGGATGAGTGGTCAATTTTAACTTGCCCTTTTCAAGAATCTCGCTAATCAAGGGTCCACCCATTCCACAGATTGTGATCACATCAATACTATCTTCATTATTAATAACTGCTAATCCATCGGCATGACGAGCCTTAATTAAATTAGTTAATCCTTCTTTTTTAATTTCATTAACAGCATTTTGATATGGTCCTTCAACCACTTCGCCGGCAATCCCAAAAGCAAGTTGGTTATTCAATCCTAGGTATGCTGGCAAGTAAGCATGGTCAGATCCAATGTCAGCCAGTCTTGCATTCTTAGGAACATACGAAGCAACTCGCAAAAGCCGCTGTGATAAATGTCTTGCATCCATTAAAAACACTCCTTCTTATAACTAAAGTATAGCGAAGATTTGGCAATAAAAAAAGATGAAAGAAAAGGATATTTTATGCAAAAAAAAAAGACTGACTTAAGCAATTGTCTCGTCGCAGTCTTTACAATGAATTAATTCAAAAATTAAGTTCTAGCCTATTCTCTTTGTTTATTCCATATATCGAAGTTTTACTAACTTCCTTTTTGTAAATACACTAATTATTTCAGCCTATTTCCAATCTCAAGTGCCAACTCAAAAAAGTCATAAACTGATGGGGTCCGTGCACGTTCATCGCTTCTTCTATCCCAAACACCCGTTTCAATGTTCAAATGATCTGCTGTGTAAAAAAACTGATAAACATTTTTGTGCCGATAATGCGCCCAAGCAGCAACAGCCGAAGCTTCCATATCAACAACTGAGCAGCCCATCGCAATTCTTTCTTTTGCTTTTTCTGGTGTTTCACGGAAGAAAGCATCTGTCGTCCATGTTTTAGCAGTCGTATAGCTAACATTCAATTCATCAAGAATTTTTATCAATTTCGCGACTGAGTTTGGATTCATCTGTATTTCATCACTCGCAGGTACATAGTGAAAGCTAGTTCCTTCATCCCTGATTGCACTAGTTGGAATAATTAGTTGATGTGCGCCAATATTTTTGTCCAAAACGCCACATGTTCCAAACAAAATCACATTTTCGATTCCACCAGACATCAATTCTTCCAATCTGCCAATTAAAGCTGGCGCACCCAAGTCAGCACCTGCAATGGTAAACTTTTGCATGCCAAACTCATAACTTCCAATTACTGCATCTTGGACAATACTATGTTGAATACCTATCTTTTGATAGTTTGAATCTTGAAATATCCGTTGATTTATATTCTTATCAAATGGCATTATTAATGTTTTGGGCAAACACTCTACTGTTTTTTCTAAATCACTTTCCCAAGGAGTAATTATTCCTTCATTAGCATCAAATTGTTCCAATAACATGGGTAATTCCTCCACAACCAAATTAATTATTTAGTTGATACTAACATAGATCATTACTCCTAACAATATCAAAAATTGTTTATTTTGTCGCAGCATCCAAACCTTGTTTTAGATCCACTAACAAATCTTCAGCTTGTTCGATACCTACGGATAAACGAATCAACTCATTTGAAATTCCATTTTCCAGCCGAATTTTCTCTGGAATGGAACCATGTGTCATTATTGCTGGGACCTCGACCAAGCTTTCAACTGAACCAAGACTCTCAGCAAGTGTGATTAATTGCAGTGATTCAATAAATTTCTTGACCGAAAGTCCTTTTTTTAGTTCAAAAGAAAGCATCCCGCCAAATCCCTTCATTTGGTTCTTGACTACTGCAAAATCTGCAGAGGTTTTATCACCTGGATAATAAATTCTGGCAACACGCTGATCTTCTTTTAAAAATTGATAAATTGCTTCAGTATTGCGCTGATGAGCGTCCATTCTAACTGCTAATGTCTTAATCCCACGCTGCAATAACCAGCTATCCTGCGGTCCTAAAATTCCACCAATTGCATTTTGCAAGTAACCTACCTGCTCTGCTAGATCCTGACTATTGACCACCACTAAACCAGCAACCAAATCACTATGTCCACCTAAATATTTTGATGCACTATGGACAACAATATCTGCTCCCAAATCTAATGGACGTTGAATATAAGGTGTTGCAAATGTATTATCGACAATTGTTAGTAAATCATTTTTCTTTACTAGCTGCGAGACCTTCTTAATATCAGTAATCCGCATCAAAGGATTGGTTGGCGTTTCAAGATAAATTGCCTTTGTATTCTCTTTAATTGCTGCTTTAACCTCTGCAATATTGCGTGTATCGACCGTTGTAAATGTTAAACCAAGTCTTGTCAAAACTGTATTAATTAATCTGAAGGTCCCACCATAAACATCATTACCTACAATAATATGATCCCCTGCTGAGAAAAGTGTAAATATTGTGTGAATTGCAGCCGATCCAGATGCAAAAGCAAAACCCGCAGTTCCATTTTCTAGATCACGAATTAAGTTTTCTACGGCTTTCCTAGTAGGATTACCTGTTCGCGAATATTCATATTCAGGTGTTCCTCCGAGTTCTTTTTGTGCATACGTTGATGTCTGATAAATGGGCACTGTAACTGCACCAGTTGACTTGTCTTGACTGATTCCACCATGAATTAGTTTTGTATTGAATTGCATTTTTATTAACTCCTTTTAATCATATATTTTTTGACTTAAATAGCGTTCACTACTATCTGGAAAAACTGTCACAATGTTACTGCCAGTGGGCAATTTTTCAGCTAACTTCAGACTGGCGGCCAATGCAGCACCGCTCGAGCTTCCAGCAAAAATACCATAATCTTTTGCAAGTTTTTTGACTAATCCGAATGCTTCTTGATCACTAATTGTATAAATATAATCAAGATTCTCCTTTTCAAGAAAAGGTGGAATAAATTCAACTCCAATTCCCTCTGTCCGGTGACTATGTTTTGGACCACCGTTTAAAATCGATCCTTCAGGTTCGACAATTGCTGTTTTGATATTTTTATCTTGCTCCTTAAAATATTTTGCCATTCCAACAAAAGTTCCACCACTACCAGCACCAGCTACAAAAGCACTAATCTGCAAGTTATTATCCTTCATTTCAGTATAAATTTCTGGGGCAATACTGTGATAATAAGCATCAGGATTATCCAAGTTTTCAAATTGCATGGGTACATAACTATTAGTACTGCTTGCCTCAAGATTCCTCGCTTTTTTGATTGCACCTACAATGCCATCTTCACTAGGTGTATGTACAATCTTTGCTCCAAGCGCCTGCATCAGCGTCTGCTTTTCTTGACTGAATTTCTCTGGAACAACCAATATGGTCTTCATTCCATAATACGACGCTGCCATTGCAACCCCAATACCAGTATTACCAGCAGTTGGTTCGATTACAGTCATTCCCTTTTTGAGTTTATTTTCCTTGATTGCTTGCTCAATCATATAAAAACCAAGTCGATCTTTGATGCTTCCTCCTGGATTACTTGACTCGATTTTTGCAAAAATATGGGAGCCATTGGCAACGTCAACACTAAGTTCCAGCAGCGGTGTATTTCCAACTAATTCTTCAACAGTATGATAGATCATCGTAAGTCCTCCTTATTTTTAGAAAAGAAAAAGGGGCTGGGTCAAAAGTTAACTTTTGATTCAGTTTCTCTATTTATTACGTATAAACATGTTTCATAAGTCAAAATTCTCCGTCTAACTTCGAATTACTCATAGTAAAGTGCTTGCTATGTTCGTAATTTCGAGCTAGTACTCAAATTTTCCCGACTTATGGCACACTCCCAAAAGAAAAAGGCACGAATCTATTAAGATTCGCGCCCTAGCCTGGAAAGCTCTTCAAATGGAATTTTTCTTAACTCAACCTACAAAAAGATTCCAACTCAAAGCAGCCATTTCATCCACACTAACACGCGGAATGAGACAGCAACATGCATTATTCGTCTTTTTAAAGTTAAATACACCCATTTGTTAAACCCCTTCTCCTGATAAGTTGAATATTAAACCATCTATTTCCAAAAAGCAAGTAAATTTTATTCTAAAAAGTCTTTTAATTGCTTTGAACGTGAGGGATGTCGTAATTTGCGCAATGCCTTTGCCTCAATCTGACGAATACGTTCGCGCGTAACACCAAAGACCTTACCTACTTCCTCAAGTGTACGTGTCCGACCATCATCTAAACCAAAACGAAGACGCAAGACATTCTCCTCACGATCAGTCAATGTATCAAGCACACTCTCAAGCTGCTCCTTCAATAACTCATATGCAGCATGATCAGCAGGGCTGGTAGCGTCACGATCTTCAATAAAGTCGCCTAAGTGTGAATCATCCTCCTCACCAATTGGAGTCTCCAAAGATACTGGTTCTTGCGCAATTTTTAAGATTTCACGAACTTTGTCTGTCGGCATATCCATTTCAGCACCAATTTCTTCTGGCACTGGTTCACGCCCAAGGTCTTGCAGCATTTGTCTTTGAATTCTGATTAATTTATTGATTGTTTCAACCATATGGACAGGAATACGAATTGTACGAGCCTGATCTGCAATTGCACGTGTGATTGCTTGCCTAATCCACCATGTCGCATAGGTAGAAAACTTGAATCCCTTGCGGTAATCAAATTTTTCAACGGCTTTCATTAGTCCCATATTGCCTTCTTGAATAAGGTCAAGGAAAGACATTCCACGACCAACATAACGCTTGGCAATTGAAACAACTAGGCGTAAATTAGCCTCGGCTAACCGCTGCTTTGATTCTTCATTGCCCTCCTCAATCTTCAATGCTAAGGCAACCTCTTCATCAGCTGTCAACAAGTTCACGCGTCCAATTTCCTTAAGATACATCCTGACTGGGTCGTTAATCTTGACCCCCGCAGGTGCCGACACATTCTTATCTTTTGCTGCCTTTTCAGCAACACCTGAAGCAGCCTTTAAACTATGTTCACTTGGTTCACCTTTTTCATCAACAACTGAAATACCAGAGTCTTCAAGCTTCTGAATCAATTCATCCATCTGACCAGAATTTAAGCTAAAAGGAGTAACCAGTTTTTCACTCAAATCATCATAGTTAATTTCTTTTGATGCTTTATATTCTTTAATTAACTCATTCAAGGCTTTAATATATGCTGCACTTTCAGTTCCATTATTCATATTCTCTGCCATGTTGGGCCTCCTTATAATGATGCCGATTTATTCATTTGCTGCTGTTGAAGTACTGCTACCAACTTTATTGTCAAGCTAGTAACAAGTTCACTGTTATTAACTCTTTTTGCATCTGCTAATTTTTGCTTCAATTCCGTGATTACCTGTTCAAGTGGTGACTGCCTGCTTATCACATCAATGCAATCTTCAAATTCTTCATCACTTGACTCCAAAGCATAATTATCCAATTCAAGACTTACAATAAGTTGCCTAGTACGCTCATTGTCCAAAAAATCTAAAAATCGGGCAGTTTCGTACTCGGCATATACATTAAAATATCCTTCTGAAATAATATAAATTAACTGATAATCATCATGAACAAATGAAAAGTCTGCATAATTTTTCATTCTGATTCGTGTATTCTGTTCATGCAATATCCGATATAATAATAAACGCTCTGCACGCTCAACCCTTGAATATTTTTGTGAATCAGCAGCATTTAGATTACCAGGATATCTTAGATTATTATCTTTAGCTGCTTTAAGTTGTATTTGAGGCTTGAGCTTCCCAATAAACTCACGCAATTGAAGTTTCAAACTCTCTTTTTCGAGTGAGAATCGAGTTGCTAGCTGATTAAGATATAAATCCTGCTCAACTGGTGATTCAATAACTGCCAATTTCTGCATTATATTTGCAATATAAGCAAGTTGATCACTCTCATTTGCCAAGTTTCGATCCTTTTGATAATAGCGCATATAAAAAGCAATCTTCGTCTCATGCGCATCGGATATAAGTCGCTCAAATCCAGCTTCTCCATATTTTTGTACATATTCATCAGGATCTAGCTTCTCCGGGATTCCGATTACTCCCAATTTTAATTTGGTTACAGGTTCAAGTAATTCTAATGCCCGTGCAATTGCGTTTTGTCCAGGGTCATCACCATCATAGCACAAAAATAATTCATTGGTGGATCTTTCAAGCAGGTAAATTTGTTCATTAGTTAAGCTTGTTCCCATGGAAGCAATTCCATTTCTTACACCTGAACGATAAGCTGCTAGAACATCCATGAACCCTTCAAATAAAATAGCAAATTTTTTTTTCCTGATTTCACTTTTAGCCTTGTCAAAATTAAAAAGAACCTTCCGTTTATTAAAAATTTCTGTTTCCGGACTATTCAAATACTTAGGCTGTTTGTCAACTTTATGCAATAATCGGCCAGAAAAGGCAATAGTAGAGCCTTGATCATCCCTGATTGGAAATAAAACACGATTACGAAAGCGATCGTTCATGGTTCCATCGCCATATTCCACAAATAATCCAGACTTTCTCAGTAATTCAATATCAACCTTTCGTTCTTTGAAGAAAGCTTCAAGTATTGCTTTTTCAGGTGCATATCCTAAATTAAATTCACCAATGAGATCATCATTTAGACCACGCTCGTGTAAATAACCAAGGGCTTCTTCACCGATTTGAGTGTTAATTAAGATGTGATGATAAAGCTGAGCCGCATCTGTATGAATTTGCTTTAACCTGCGCACGTTAGAAAATTCTTCATCTGAAGCATCGAAGTCTTGCATAATTTCCCCATCAATTTCAACATTACCTAATTCAGCAACTTTAAGAACTGCCTCGGGAAAACTAATATTTTCAATATCCATAATAAATTTAAAAACATTCCCACCTCTATGACATGAAAAACAGTGAAAAATCTGCTTTTCTTCTGTCACTGAAAAAGACGGTGTTTTTTCTTCGTGAAAAGGACATAGGCCAAATAAATTCCTGCCCGACTTACTTAGCTGAACATATTGCCCAACAATATCAACAATATTAACATTATTCCTGACATTCTCAATCACTTGTTCAGGTATTCGTTGGCTCACAAAATCACCTCGCTTCACTCTCATAGTATAAAAAACAGACTTAAAGAAATAACAGGGAGTGTGCCATAAGTCGGGAAACTTGAGTACTAACTCGAAATTACGAACATAGCAAGCACTTTACTATGAGTAATTCGAAGTTAGACGGAGAATTTTGACTTATGAAACACGTTTATACGGAATAAATAGAGAAACTGAATCAAAAGTTAAATTTTGACCCAGCCCCCTATTTTTTCAATAAAACACTCTAAAAACAATCATTTCTAATTATACAATAATACGAATAAAAATCAAAGAATAAAGAAAATGCAACTAAAAGTCTAAGACACAGCCGTGAATAGACCATCCTTATTTAACATTTAATTTTGTTAAATCTCCTAATTTATAGGCAAATGCAGCATATAAGCTTAACTGCTGCAATCGATTATTACGGACGTTCATATCTTTTACCATCACCATTGTCTCATCAAAATAATTATTAATAACAACGCGCATTTTTCGTAATGTCTGGAATACTTCTTCAACATTATCGAAATTTTCCTTTTCAACTTCAGTTACTTTATCTGAAAAGATTTTTTCGGCATCATTCTCAAATAATTCAGGTTTAAGCAGAATATCTGCCGGCAATTCTGCTTTTTTAGCAAGCCGCATGACACGTGTAGTTGCCTCAACTGTCTCCTTGAAATCCTCATCGACACTATGAACTTTAAGAACCTTAGCTGCCGCAATCATTTCTTTAAACCCATTAATCGTTTCAGCTGTCACGGTCTCAATTACATCGAAATTATAATGCTCTGCCTCAAGAATCTTCTTGATTCGTTCAACAATAAAACTCGTAACTTCTGTTGCTGTGTTATCAGCAGGAATAATTTTTTGATATAATTTCGGATTTGCTGCCGCATTTTTTGATACAGCACCAAATAACTGAACTGCAGACAATGACCAATCTTGATCCATCACTATCCGCGCTATCCCAGCAGCCTGTCGCCGAAGTGCATAAGGATCGTTTGATCCAGTTGGAATCATTCCTGCTGCAAAGAATGCTGCTATACTATCGAGCTTGTCGGCAACCGCCAACAAGGCTCCTACAGCTGTTTGTGGAAGCTTGCCTTCAGCAGAAATCGGCATGTAATGCTCTCTGATTGCTGTCGCCACTTCCGGTTTCTCACCCATCAACAGCGCATACTTTTCCCCCATTACACCTTGTAGTTCTGAAAACTCACCGACCATTCCCGTTACAAGATCAAACTTATAGATTTGAGCAGCACGCTTCAAATCAGATTTACTTTCTTCATCAAAACCTAAGTAATCTGCAAGAATAGCACTAAGCAGTTGAACACGCTCCATTTTTTCAAAAGTTGTTCCGATTTTGTCATGGAACATTACCTTCTTTAGACGTTCAACATAAGCTGCAATCGAATTTTTTTGATCTTCATGAAAGAAGAAAGCTGCGTCTTCAAGTCGTGCGGTCAAGACCTTCTCATTTCCTGCAATTACGGTATCAATATTATCCGATACACCATTTCTAACAGAAACAAAATTAGGCAATAACCTGCCAGCTTCATCTTGAACATAGAAGAAGCGCTGATGATCTTTCATCGAGGTAATCAGAACTTCATCAGGAATTTCTAAGTACTTTTGCTCGAACTCACCCGCAAAAACCGTTGGATATTCAACCAGGTTATTAACTTCTTCAAGCAAATCATCATCAACAATAATTCGCCAGTCATTCTTGGTTGCTAGATTCTTAATCTGTTCGACAATAAGGTTCTTCCTTGCCTGACTGTCAGCAATCACATATTCAGAGATGAGTACTTCAGGATATTCAGCCGCATTCTTAATCGTAACTGCTTTACCTAAAAAACGATGACCTTGCGTAATATTGCCAGATCTCACATCCAAAATATTAAATGGCACAACTTCATCATCTAATAAAGCAATAATCCATTTTAATGGACGTACAAACTTAAAATCGTTGCTCCCCCACCGCATCATTGTGGGAAATATCATTGCTGTAATCACTGTTTTAATATCACTAAGAATTTCAAATGCTTTTTTGCCAGCGATAAACTTATTTACATAGGCGTATTCAACACTCTTTAATTCCTTAAAGAAAATATCATCGGGTGTCATTCCTTGCCCACGTGAAAAACCAATTGCCGCTTTAGACCAGTTGCCCTCAGCATCCTGTGCAATTTTTCTAGCAGGTCCCTTGGCTTCTTCTTCAATGTCCGCTTGCTGGTCAGCTAAGTTTAAAACTTTAATTGCCAGGCGACGTGGTGTTGAGAACGTTTCAATACTCTCAAAAGACAAACGTTGCTCTTTCAGAAATGAACTGACACGCTCTGTAAATTGCTGCGCACTTGGAGTTACAACATGTGCTGGAATTTCTTCCAAACCAATTTCCACTAAGAATGTATGAGTCATCTTATTTGTCCTCCTTTAATAAACTTCGACGCAGTTTTTCGTCTTTAACCAATGGAAATCCCAATTTTTTACGTTCTGCCACGAATGCTTTTGCGACATCTTTCGCCATATTTCTAATACGGGCTAAATAACCAGCACGTTCCGTTACTGAAACAGCACCTCTTGCATCTAACAAGTTAAAAGTATGACTGCATTTCAAAACATAGTCGTATGCAGGATGGACAAGTCCATTTTTTATTTGTTTTTTTGCCTCTTCTTCGTATGCATCAAAGAAGTTAAGCAGCATTTCTTGATTACTTTCTTCAAATGAATACTTTGAATGCTCATATTCAGGCTCACCGAATATATCGCCATACTTAACACCATCTGCCCATTCTAAATCAAAGACAGAATTAACATCTTGAATATATGACGACAAACGTTCTAAGCCATACGTAACCTCTGCAGCAACGGGTCGAACTTCAAGCCCACCAACTTGTTGGAAGTAAGTAAATTGTGTAATTTCCATTCCATCTAACCAGACTTCCCAACCAACACCGGCACAACCCATTGAAGGGTTTTCCCAGTTATCTTCAACAAAACGGATATCGTGCTCTTGGGGGTCGACTCCCAGAGCACGCAAACTATCAAGATATAATTCCTGAATATTAGAAGGTGAGGGCTTCATGATTACTTGGAATTGATGATGTTGATATAAACGATTCGGGTTTTCACCATAACGGCCATCCGCGGGTCTTCTAGATGGTTCAACATAGGCTGCATTCCAAGGTTCAGGCCCAATTGCACGCAAAAATGTGTAGGGACTCATCGTACCTGCACCTTTCTCAGTATCATAGGATTGCATCAACATGCATCCTTGTTTTGACCAAAATTGCTGTAAAGTCAAGATAATATCTTGTAAGGCTAACTTCTTTGACATATTTTTCCTCCTAATTTTACCATTTATCTACTGAAAATGGTCTGGACACAAAAAAGCCTATATAACCACAATCAGCGGTTACATAGGGACGATTTCTATTAATCGCGGTTCCACCCTACTTCTAGCATACACTAGCAGCTTCATTCATGTTATGAAGATTCCAAAAATGCCAATGTCAAATCTCATTTGTCCGCTCACACTAACCCGAACTCGCTGCTAAACAAAATATAGACACCCTTTTTCATCATTACCTTCACATTTATCTACCAAGTAAGAATAGTCGTTTACATGCTTTTTGTCAATCCTTAGTTTGCTTCTCTTGCTGATTGTGCAAAATTTCTTTCGGCCATTTTTCCATCTCATCAATAAAATGTTTGGCTTTGATATTAACACCAACCTCATTGTTATATATTTGGTCAAGAGCAGCTCGTAAATTCTTCTTGGTATTGTCTTTAACATTAATATTGCCAATCTTTAAAATATCAACTGCACTGAATTGCCTCAAGAAGAAAATAGTTCTTTTATCCAAATGCATTCTCTGTGGATCCACGTGCCAATGGTTTCGGCATAATAAGCCACCCAAGCTCTGCGAAAAATCAAATTCCCCCTGATTTTCGGCACAGACTACACAATTTGCTAGATTTGGCTTAACACCAAAAAAGCCGAGCATTTGCACCTCAATCATATTAGTCAGAATTGCTGCATCAATCCCATCGTCAATCAACTTTAATACATGTACCAATTTTTCATACCAGATATTTAGTGGAACTGCATCTCCAAAGGCAACTTCTCCAAGCCCAAGGATATATGAAGCATAAGCATTCAGCACAATGTCGTTGCAAATGGTTTGGAACTGTTTAACTTCCTTCACTGCAGAGATAAAAGAAAGCCCACTATCATTGATTGTTCCAATAAAGGTTGCCGAAGTGAACGGTAAGATAGCAGCAGCCAACTTAAATCCCCTTTTTCTTGCACCCCTTACGAAAAACATTTTGAATCCATAGTGATCTGTCAGAATCTTAACCAGCATATCTCGTTCACGATAATCCTTGCGATAAACAACGATTCCGGAAAATTCAGCCATTTTAGTGGTTCCCACAGATCTCACCTCAGTATTCATAAAATTATCTTTTAATAGTCATCTTGCTTATAACCAAGTGCTTGCAAATCGGCCTTCTTGTCTTTCCAGTTAGGCTGGACCTTTACCCAAAGTTCAAGATAAACTTTATCACCAAGCAGCTTTTCGATTTCCTTGCGTGCTCTTGTTCCAATTGTCTTAAGCATCTTGCCGCCTTTGCCAATCAGAATACCCTTTTGTGATGAACGTTCAACAATAATCGTCGCCTGTACCAAGACTTTCTCTTCATCTTCGCGCCTAATTCGTTCAACAACCACTGCTACAGAATGAGGAACTTCTTCATGCGTCAAATCTAAGACCTGTTCACGAATCAATTCACCTGCAATAAAACGTTCTGGATGATCAGTTATCTGGTCATCAGGATAAAATTGCGGCCCTTCTGGAAGCATATTGCTGACTGTACTGACTAATTCTGGGCAATTAATACCTTGCAATGCAGAAATAGGATACACTTCAGTAAAATCTAACTCTTCGCGGTAGCTTTCGACAATGCCTAGGAGTGCATCTGGATGAATTTTATCAATTTTATTAATTACCAAGAAAATTGGCTGTTTAACTTGTTTCAACCGCTTAATGATAAATTCGTCTCCACGTCCTTTTTTCTCGGTTGCATTAACCATGAAGATTACAGCATCGACTTCATTTAAAGTTGACAATGCCGATTCAACCATAAAATCTCCCAGACGACTATGAGGTTTATGAATTCCCGGGGTATCAATGAATACAATTTGTGTCTCATCGGTTGTATAGATTCCCTGAATTTTATTTCGTGTTGTTTGTGCTTTATCACTCATAATCGCAATTTTTTCACCGATTACTTGATTTAAAAAAGTCGACTTACCAACGTTTGGCCGTCCGATTATTGCAATAAAACCAGAATGTTTTTTTGTTTGCATTTAATATCCTTTCTAAGAAAAAAATACATGCCATAGATAAGGCAAGAAGATTGTGAGTCCAACAACTAAAGAAAATAATGAAGCAATTAGTACAGCTCCCGCAGCAATATCCTTTGCTTTTTTCGCCAACTGATTGCTTTGCGTTCCAACAATCAGGTCAACCACATTTTCAATCGCAGTATTAATCAGTTCACATACTAAAACAATAGTAATACTCAAACCAAGCCATAACCATTCAATCATGGTAACTCTAAAAATTAAGGCGGCAAGGATTACCAAAACTGTCATGACAGAATGAAAACGCAAATTACGCTCCTCTTTCCAAGCAGTCTTTAAGCCCTGATATGCATGACAAAAAGATACCCAAAAATGATGATGTTTCCAGTTAGCAGCACGTTTATTTTTTAAGTCCATAGGCATCCAAAATCTCACGTTGTAGTCCAAACATGACTTCTTCATCTTCCTTACGCATGTGATCATATCCGTTCAAATGTAAAAAACCATGAACAACTAAGAATCCAAGCTCACGTTCTTCAGAATGCTCAAGATATTCCGCTTGCTCCTTGACTTTATCCATTGAAACCATAATATCACCAATATTTTTGGGAACATCGAATTCTTCATCATCAGGAAGAATTATTGGTAAATCATCTTCACTAGTTTCTTCAATCGCAAAACTAATAACATCGGTTGGCTTATCAACACCACGATATTGTTTATTTATTTCATGTATTCGCGGGTTATCCATCAAAGTGACTGACATTTCTGTGTCATCAGGCAGTTTAATATATTTCCCAGCATACTCCAATACATTCTTCACCAGCTCAATTCTTTCTTCAGAAACTTTATCTGTTTCATCAAAAACCTCTAAATCCATTAATTTAACCCTCTTCTTCACCTTGTTTTGAATATGCATCAATTATTTCTGCAACCACAGGATGACGTACAATGTCAGCCGCATCAAAATTAACAAAACTAATATGAGGCCGTCCTACCAATATCTTCTCCGCATCTACGAGTCCACTCTGATTGTGCCCCTTTGGTAGATCAATTTGCGTCTTATCACCATTGACAACCATCTTAGAACCAAATCCAAGTCTCGTAAGAAACATTTTCATTTGTGCTCGTGTTGTATTTTGTGCCTCATCTAGAATTACAAAAGCATTCTCAAGCGTACGACCACGCATATAGGCAAGCGGCGCAATTTCGATGATTCCACGATCTAACAAGCGCTCAGTGTGCTCCTTACCTAAAACACTATACAGAGCATCATAAATTGGGCGCAGATAAGGATCAACCTTTTCTTTTAAATCACCTGGCAAAAAGCCAAGTGATTCACCAGCCTCAACCGCAGGCCTTGTTAAAATAATTCGTTCAACTTCATTCTTTTTTAATGCAGCCACGGCCATGACAACAGCTAAAAAAGTCTTACCTGTTCCAGCAGGCCCAATTCCAAAAACCAAGTCATTATTAGTGATTGCCTGCACGTATTGGCGCTGGCCGTAATTCTTAACTCTAATTGGCTTCTTTTTTTGGTCTCTTAAAAGTATATCAGTGTATAAATCCTGAAAGTATGTCAATGTATCTCGCTTTGCCATCTTGATAGCTGACAAAACATCGGTACTGTTAATTGCAACTCCTTGACTTAGCAAATCACTTAATTGTTTCAAAATCGCTATGGTCTTATCAACTGACTCCGATGAACCGCTAATCTTGATAACTTCACCAAAAGGCTTAACAACAACCGCTTCGCTTTCTTCAAGCAACTTGATATACTTATCATGAGTACCCAATAGCGCAACACTTTGCTGTGGATCCTCTAATCTGAATTCCTTTTCAACTAATTGTTCTTCCGTCAATCCGCATGGGCTCCTTCAAATAACCATATTATGCTTAAATCATAGCATAAATCCATTATCTAATAAAGTCCACTAGTCTATATAAGACCAAAGCGAAATGAATCATCACAATACATATTGCAAGTCTTCGAATACCACCTTAAAAATTGAGAATTGTAAAATATTTTCAGTCATATATGAATTGATACTTAGCAGTAAGAAGACAATCTTTGTAGAACATATTTAATTAAAAGGTGATACAAACTGCAAAAAAATTGTACCAAAACCGAAGTTTCAGTACAACCTTTTCTACTAACTATATCTACATTAGTTCAATAATGATTTTACAACTGAGTTAACAATCTTCCCATCAGCTTGACCCTTGAGTTTAGGCATAACTGCACCCATTACTTTACCAAAATCAGCTTTAGATGTTGCTCCAACTTGTCGAATCGTTTCTTCAACAATAGACTTTACATCGTCCTCACTAAGTTGCTCCGGCAAATAACGTTCGACAATCTCGATTTCCTTCTCAAGTGCAGGGACTAAATCGGTACGGTCAGCTGCTGTAAATTCATCAACTGAGTCCTTACGTTGCTTTAGTTCACGAGACAAGACACTAACTTCTTCATCAGAGGTCAAAGTACGACCAACCTTAATCTGTTCATTAGTTGCTGCAGCTTTTAGCATGCGGACAGTACTTAAGGTTTCTTTGTCGTGAGCCTTCATCGCAGTCTTCAAATCATTATTCAATGAATCAAGTAAGCTCATCAGTTCTACCCCTCCTTAGGAATTAGAAACGACGCTTGTTCTTACGCTTTCTTGCTGCTTCTGACTTTTTCTTACGTTTCACACTTGGCTTCTCGTAAAATTCACGCTTACGGTATTCTTGTAAAGTACCTGTTTTTGAAACGGTGCGTTTGAAGCGACGAAGAGCATCATCAAGAGATTCGTTTTTACGAACGACTGTCTTTGACATATTGTTTCCCTCCCTCCGAGCTTTAAAGTAACCGTCTAATCTTGTATAAAAACACAAATTTAATAACAGTTCCTAACTATTATACATAAACGTTGACAAACCGTCAATACACCAAATATAACATCTTGAAAAAATAATGAAATCGTTTCCTTTACGTGTGCTGTATTCATAATGTATAATTGGCTATAGTAATATCTATTAAATTTAAGGGGAATTTATAATGACACAAGATAAAAAAATGGCTATTTTTGTAATCTCAGACTCACTTGGTGAAACTGGCAATAACTTAGCTGAAGCCGCAACTGTCCAATTTCCAAACGTAAAATTTGAATATCAACGTTTTCCTTTGATAAAGACAACCTCACTTTTAGCAGGAATCCTTGAACAAGCAAAAAGATTGGATGCCTTTGTCGTACACACACTCGTTGGAGAAGGTTTGGCTTCTTATGTTAATGACTATTGTGCAGAAAACGAGCTCTGTGTGTTAGATGGAATGTCAAAAATTATCAATACAATCCAAACAAAAACAGGCGAAACTCCTTTATACCAATCTGGAAGAAACCATAAATTAAATAAAAATTATTTTAATCGTATTGAAGCGTTGGAATTTGCAGTTACTTATGATGATGGGAAAGACCCTGCAGGTTTTGAGAAAGCAGATATTGTTCTTTTAGGTGTTTCTAGGACTTCAAAGACCCCGCTTTCACTTTATTTAGCCAATAAAAATTATCGTGTTGCTAATCTTCCACTTGTTCCAAAAGCTGGTATCCCCGATGAGATTTGGAAAGTTGACCCCAAGAAAATTTTTGGTCTAACAAACGATCCAACAGTTCTCAACAACATTCGTCGTGAACGCATGATTACCTATGGACTGAATCCTGATACAAATTATTCTAATATGGAAAATATTGAAGCAGAATTAGCCTATGCGAATAAACTTTATAGAAAGATTGGTTGTCTGATTATTAATGTCTCAAATAAGTCAATTGAAGAAACTGCAACCTTAATCATAGAAAGCCTACCTCAATAACCTCTGCTTTAAAGGGAGTGTGACTTATGAAACACATTTATTCGTAATAAAGCAATCTAAGATTAGTTCTAGGACTTCAAGTCTGGACTTTAAAAAGACGTTTCTTGCCTGATTAATTGAAGATTTTACTTATTGTTTCCCTTTTTGTGCAAAGACCTTCTCTTGCATTTGGGGATCAAATGTTTGTTCTTCAAACATTTTAATCTCAAAACCATATGGGGCATACTGATTCTTCTTATCGGGTCCGACATACGGAGTTTCCATAATCTTTGGTACATCAACCAATGCTTCATGATGAACGATATAATTCAATGCATCGAAGCCAATTGTACCAAAGCCGATATTTTCATGCCGATCTTTGTGTGCGCCCATTTCATTCTTCGAATCATTCACATGAACAACTTTTAAACGGTCAAGCCCTATTATTTTATCAAACTGATTCAAGACACCATCGAAGTCTTCCTTGACATTGTATCCTGCGTCGCTTGTATGACAAGTATCAAAAGTAACTGACAACTTTTCATTGTATGTTACACCTGCAATCATCTGGGCAATTTCCTCGAAGGTTCTGCCTACTTCAGTACCCTTTCCTGCCATCGTCTCAATTGCAATTTGGAGAGTCTGCTTAGGTGTAATAACTTCATTAAACCCCTTTATAATATTCGCGATTGCGGCATCTGCCCCCGCACCAACATGAGCTCCTGGATGAAAAGTCATCTGCGTTGCCCCAAGTGCCTCCGCACGCTCAACTTCGGCTCTGAGAAAATCGACTGCGAAAGTAAAATTTTCGGGTTTCTTAGTGTTACCCAAATTAATAATATAAGGTGCATGAACAACAATATTACTTAAATTATGTTCTTTCATGTACGCATGTCCAGCTTCAATATTCATTTCTGAAATAGGTTTTCTTCTAGTATTTTGTGGTGCTCCTGTATAAATCATGAAGGTCGATGCCCCATAAGATTCGGCCTCTTTGGCTGAACCAAGAAGCATATCCTTTCCTTTCATTCCAACATGTGATCCAATTAACATCTTAATCCTCCTCTTAAATTTAAGGTTCGGGTTCATAAAAATGACCCATTATTTGTACATTTTCAGAAATACTTACAAAAGCATATGGATCAGACTCTTCCATCGCAGCTTTTAATTCTGCTTGCTCATATCTTGAAATAACAGTAAATAAAATTGATTTTTCATCATGCCGGTATGCACCTTCAGCACCATGTACAATTGTAATTCCACGCCTCATGTGGCTTTGAATGCAGTCAACCACACTCTTTGGCTTGTTAGTAACAATCATTACCTGCATCTTCTGCTGACGAGTATAAACCATATCCATAACACGTGCATTGATTACGATTCCAAGTGCTGAGTAGAATGCATAGGGCCACCCATAAACAGCCCCTGCAGCTAAAACTATCAATGCATTAAATGTCATATTAATTGTCCCTATACTTTTGCCAGTTTTCTTGCGCAAAGTCAGTCCAATAATATCTAAACCACCTGTTGAAATTCCATTTTTAAGTGCTAATCCCGTACCAAATCCATTGATTGCAGCTCCAAAAATCGCACAAATTATTGGATCCGTTGTCAGTGTGATTGGCTTTAATGACTTAATCATAATACTTGAACAGATAACCGCCAAAAAAGTAAAAAAAGTAAAACGGTGCCCAATATTCTTCCAAGCAATCAAAAACAGCGGTAAGTTCAATAGTAAAAGAAGTATCGCAGTTGATAAATGAACTGGTCCATATTGGCGTGTAAGAGTCTCAACCAACTGCGCTAATCCCGTAACACCAGACGAATAAATCTTACCTGGTGTCCAAAAAAAGTTCATCGCGATTGAAACTAAGATTCCATAAATAAATGCAGTAGAAGCTCGCGCAACATACTGGTGTCTTTTCCATATTCGCTGAAATTCATCCATTTATTTTTCTCTATTCTCCTCTTATTTAGGTGTCTTTATGAAAAGTGACTCTTGTATTCCATTCTGCCAATCTCTTCCATTGCAAAGCGCTCTGGATTTTTCTTATAGAAGTCTTGGTGATATTCTTCTGCCTTGTAAAATGGTTTAGCATCTTCAATTGAAGTAACAATTGGCTTGTTATATTTACCACTTTGCATCAGCTTCAAGCGTGAAGCTTGCGCAATTTCTTTTTGTTCATCATTTTTTGTAAATATTACTGGGCGATAACTATCTCCCCGATCTTGGAATTGTCCCATCGCATCTGTCGGGTCTGTCTGCTGCCAATAAATCTCTACTAATTTCTCATACGAAACGACCGCTGGATCAAAAGTTATTTCAACTGCTTCTGTGTGACCAGTTGTATGTGAACAAACTTGCTCATAAGTCGGATTTGAAACATGCCCACCAGTATATCCTGAAACCACTCTAATAATTCCAGGGTATTCATCAAATGGTTTTACCATACACCAGAAACAACCACCAGCAAATATTGCCGTATCAATCTTTTCACTCATTGAAATTCCTCCTAGTAAATGTATAAAATAACCTATCTATTTTCATACTTCAATTGTTAATACTCCTAATTATGCTTTTAAAAAGGTAATTTGTAAAATAATTTACTGACAAAAAGAGGACTGGGTCAAAAATTAAATTTTGATCTAGCCTCCTTCTTGATTTCGTATAAACATATCTTGCATCCCATTAAGTCACACTTGTTGCTGCTAATTAATCCTCTATTGTTTCCAAGTGTAATTCATCTAGTTGCTTTGGCGCAACCGTACTTGGTGCATTAGTAAGCGGTTCAGATGCTTTTGAATTCTTTGGAAATGCAATAACCTCACGAATATTATCACGTTTGGCTAACAGCATTGCAAACCGATCTAATCCAATTGCTAAGCCGCCATGAGGTGGGAACCCGTAATCAAGCGCATCAATAAAGAAACCGAACTGTGCTTCTGCACTTTCTTTTGTAAATCCAAGTGCCTTAAACATTTTTTCTTGAATTTTCCGTTGATGAATACGAATTGACCCCCCACCCAATTCGTAACCATTCAACACGATATCATAACTTTGTGCATGTGCCTTATGGGGATTGGTATCTAGTAAAGCAACATCTTCTTCGTTAGGCATTGTGAATGGATGGTGAGCTGCAATGTATCTATGAAAGTCCTCACTATACTCAAACAGTGGCCAATCAACAACCCATAAAAATGCAAATTTACTTTCATCGATCATGTCTAATTCCTTAGCAATACTTGTACGTAAATATCCTAATGAAGCTGCAACAACATCTCTTGTATCGGCAACAAATAAGATTAAGTCTCCTACTTGAGCTTCCGCTGCTTCACACAAAACGGCCACGTTTTCATTGAAGAACTTAGCAATAGGTCCAGAAAACCCATCATCAGTT
Source organism: Lactobacillus sp. UCMA15818 (assembly GCF_030400225.1). Classification (GTDB taxonomy): domain Bacteria; phylum Bacillota; class Bacilli; order Lactobacillales; family Lactobacillaceae; genus Liquorilactobacillus. Next base: position 235,038 of record NZ_VJYB01000001.1, read on the forward strand.
ACCTTCAACCATGCCATCCCTTTTGCACCAAAACGTTTGATGTAATCTTGCTCGGCATCAATTTCTTTACGTGAGTATTTGTCTGCTCCACCTGGTACAGTAATTGCTTTAACTTGACCACCATTTTCAAGTGTGTTCTGAAATACCTTGAAATCAACATCTTTGACCGCACCCGCCATATTCTTCAATTCCATTCCAAAACGTACATCTGGCTTATCTGATCCAAAGCGATCCATTGCTTCGTTCCAAGTAATTCGCTTAAGCGGAAGTTCAATATCGATATCTAAAGTATCCTTCATGACACATTTCAACAAGCCCTCTGTTAAATCCTGAATTTCTTCAGCCGTCATAAACGAGGTCTCTAAGTCAATCTGTGTAAATTCTGGTTGACGATCCCCCCGCAAATCTTCGTCACGGAAACAACGTGCAATTTGATAATAGCGGTCAAACCCAGCACCCATCAATAGTTGTTTGAATAACTGTGGTGATTGTGGAAGTGCATAAAAATGTCCTGGATATACACGAGAAGGTACAAGGTAATCGCGTGCACCTTCAGGGGTCGACTTTGTCAAATATGGAGTTTCAATATCAATAAATTTATTTTCGTCAAGATAGCGATGAATCGATTGTGTAATTTTGCTGCGAAGAATCAAACCTCGCTGCATCTCAGGGCGACGCAAATCAAGATAGCGATACTTCAAGCGCAGATCGTCTGCAACATTGATACCATCTTCAATATAAAACGGTGGTGTTTTCGCCCTATTCAAGAGGTTAATCTCATGAACTTCAACTTCAAACTTACCTGTTGCCATTTTTGGATTGGTTGCATCTTCGCCACGATTTACAACCTTGCCAGTGACTTCAATTACATACTCGCTGCGCAGTTCATCGGCGACTTTAAGAGCAGCCTCGTCAAAAGCCTGACTAAATACTAATTGGACAATTCCTTCACGATCTCTCAAATCAATAAAAATTAAATTTCCAAGGTCACGTCGTTTTTGAACCCAGCCTTTCAAAGTCACATTTTTGCCTAAAAATGATTCATCTACTAGTCCACAATAAACTGTTCTCTCCATGTTATTCACTATTCTCCCTTTGTAGAATTGATGTTTTGTATAACTTCACCAAAATTTGTTTGAATATCTGAAAGATTCACTGTAACTTCTTGACCACTGGACATTTCTTTCAGATTTGCCTTACCTGCTGCAAGTTCCTCTTCACCAACTGTAAGCGTGTATTTAGCAGCTAAGCGACTAGCTGCTTTAAATTGACCTTTGGGTTTTCGTTCTAAATAGTCACGCTCCGCACTAAAACCCGCTTTACGAATCGCATGCACAAGCTTCATTGTTCCGGAAAGAGTCTGCTCTCCAATACCAACCACATAAACATCCAAACCATTATCCGTCTTTAACTCTATTCCCTCAGCATCCAAAATCAGTAGTAGTCGCTCCACACCGAGTCCGAAACCAATTCCTGGTGTTTCTGGTCCGCCTAATTGTTCAACAAGACCGTTATAACGGCCACCAGCACAAACTGTAGTCCATTTACCACCAAAAGCCTTAGAATCACTCATAATCTCAAAAATTGTATGATTATAATAATCAAGTCCGCGAACCATATTCGAGTCAATCTCATATGGTATTTCAAGTGTATCTAGCAGCAACTTGACCTTAGCAAAATGTTCTTGTGCGTCAGGAGTCAAATAATCAAGAATATCAGGTGCATCCGCAACAATTTTCTGATCATCTTGGTCTTTGCTGTCAAGAACACGTAATGGGTTTTTGTGGAGCCGTTCTTTTGAATCAGCACTTAGTTGCTCCTCAAATGGTTCAAGATACGCAACCAAAGCATTACGATAATTAGTCCGCGACTCGCTATCACCCAAAGTATTGATAGCAAGCTTCAACTTTTTTAAGCCAAAACTGCGTAAGAGTTCAACTGCCATTGACATCACTTCAACATCTAATGCTGGGTTGTCAACCCCAAACGCTTCAACTCCAATTTGATGAAACTCTCGTAACCTACCAGCCTGTGGTCGCTCATAACGAAACATCGGTCCCATGTAAAATGTCTTGCACGGTTTTTGAATCTCTGGTCCATATAATTTGTTTTCAACATATGCGCGTACTACTCCTGCAGTTCCTTCGGGGCGTAATGTAATATGCCGTTCTCCCTTATCAAAGAAATCATACATCTCCTTTGTAACAATATCTGAAGTCTCACCTGAAGTACGAGAAAAGACCTCAAAACTTTCAAATATTGGTGTACGAATTTCATTATAACGATATTTATTAAATAGCTTGCGTGCTTTTTCTTCAACACTTTGCCATTTTTCAGATTCTCCAGGTACGATATCTGTCGTACCCTTTGGACGTTGATATTTCATTATTTACTCCTCCTCAATTTTTCACAGTTTAACTAAAAAAAACCTTGCCGAAAAAATTCGACAAGGGTGCAAAACAGCACGGTACCACCTTAATTAGTTACTCATTTGGATAACGTTCCACAACGGTATGCATTGCACATACACCTCAAAAGTGTCTTTCACTGCTTATCTTAGTGGGGCTTTCACCAATTGCTCCACTCTCTGCTTAAGAATTCTCAGCTACTCCTCTTCCATCCGGCTCTAATATACAATTATAAACATACTTTAATTTTACTACAAAGTCAAGATTTGCATCCAAAATAGCTAATTTTCAAAGTATTTTGTCAAACCCGTCACAACATCTGAAGAAATTGTATTTTGATAAGATTTAGCTTTAATCTGTGCAAAATCCCGCTCACTGTTGATATAACCCATTTCTAGCAGAATTGCTGGAAATTCATTGTCGCGAATGACCAAAAAATTGCCCACATCAATCCCACGATTGTCTAAACTTAATGTATTAAATTCAGAATTCACGGTCTTAGCTAAGCGATAAGACCATTTTTTATGATAGTAGTACGTTGTGACACCTGAAGCATCATTTGCAACTGGTGAAGAATCAAAATGAAAACTGATAAAAGCATCGGCATGTACTTTGTTTGAAAGTTTTGCTCTCGCTGACAATCCTACGTACTTATCTGAATCTCTAGTCATATAGACCTTTGCACCTTTTGCACGCAGCTTTGCGACTACTTTGCGTGCAACCTTCAAAGTATAGGTTTTCTCCATCTTACCGGCCGTGGACAGCGCACCTGAATCAGCGCCACCATGTCCTGGATCAATTACAATTGTAGCATTTGAAAGATTGCTTATCTTATTACGATTTTTTTTTGCTAAATTCCAATCGGCAATCCAACCAAATTGATTACTCACATCTTTAATATAAATCCAATGGTACTTCCTCCGAATTATTGTGACCCTCTGCTCTCTTTTTAAGGTGCTTTTCTTTGAGTATTCAGCCCCTGGTCCACTTCGTAAGGCAGTTTTTGTTGTCATAATAGTTACTTGTTGAAAGTATCCAAATGTTTTAGCAGCTAATATCGTAGTAAGAATGATTACAATTACTAGTAAAATTAAATTGCTTTTGTTTCTATATGTAAAAGATTTATTTTGCTTTCTCATCAACAGTTCCCCATCGCTCAAAATTACTCTTCAATTCAATTCATAAAGTGTCCCATCAAAGTCCCATATAAAGTCTTTCAAACTTGACTTTCTTCTTGCCTTCTCCTAATCCAATCAACCGCAGTGTTCATCGCTAAACGACAGGTATTCGTCTTATCTAATACATTATGTACCATAAATTCATGAATCGTTCCTTGAAACCTAATCTGTGTTACATCTCCTCCAGCATCACGCATTTTGCGGGCAAAGGACTCTGCTTCATCTCGGACAACATCAGCTTCAGCAGTGATTATCAATGTCTCTGGTAACCCTCCAAGTGTTGCAAAATCTGCCTGTAAGGGGGAAATACTACTGCTCTGGGTATCAGTGTCAAATGCTAAATATTGTTCCCATGACCATTTCATCTGTTCACGAGTCAAATCGTAGCCGCCAGCAAATTGATGATATGAATTTGTATCAAAGGCCGCATTCATTACTGGACAAAATAACAAAATCTTATAAATTTTCTTGCCTGTGGTCTGCTGAACATGATAAGCCAAACAAGTTGCCAGCGTTCCGCCAGAATCATCACCAGATAACATTATCCGTGACAAATCCAATGGAAATTCTTCTGCTAATTCAGGAAGCCGTTTGTAGACTTCTTCTAGTTCAGCAAGTGCTTCAGGCGCTTTTGCTTCAGGTGCCAGCGAATATTCTGGAAAAACAACTGCAACATGTGCGCGACAAGCCAATTCTCGTACAAGCTTACTATGCGTTGCAATTCCACCAGAAATAAATTGCCCACCGTGAACATAAAAGAGTACTGGAACTTTTTCATTTTCAATGTTAGGCGGTAAAATCACATGGACCTCAATATTGTCAGCCCCGCTGATTGCCAAAAATTTTTTTTCAGCCGCCACTTCATGCAAATAGACCTTTGTCCTCTGTTCCAGTTCAAACCGTTCACGAATTACTTTAACTCCAAAAGTAGTTGGTACAAAAACATTTTCTCTTTTTCGGCTGAACTCCTGAGCTTCTTTTTCCAATGAAATTAAGCGCAATAGACTCTCCCCCTTATTTGAGATCATTGGTATCGTAAATAATGGTTACTGGCCCATCATTCGTCAGAATCACTTGCATATCAGCACCAAAGACCCCTGCTCTAACAATGATTCCTTCTTGACCCAAAGCTGCATTAAACATTGTGTAATTTTTCTTTGCCTCTTCTGGATTTTGTGCCGCAGTAAAACTTGGTCGATTGCCCTTCTTCAAAGCCGCATATAATGTAAATTGTGAGATAGACAGAATCTGCCCTTGAACTTGTCCAATGCTAAGATTCATTTTACCTTCGGCATCAGAAAAAACACGCAACTCGCTAATTTTATGAACTAAATATTTAATCTCAGCTAATCCATCACCTTCTGTGAAACCGACAAGCAATAAAAAGCCATTAGCTATTTCATTATATGTTTTATTATTAATTGTAACACTTGCTTGAGTAACTCTTTGGACTATAACTCTCACTTGTCAGCTTTCTCCTTAATGAATTGTTCTTTTAACTACATAGACATCCGGTACACGCTTAATATTATCAATAACTCGCTGCAAGTGAATTCCATCACGTATCCCAACCGTAACGTCCATTGTTGCAAGTTTATTGTTGTCAACTCGCCCATTAACTGACTTCAATTGGCGAGTACTATTATTAAGAGCTTGTAAAATATCATTCAGCAAACCTGAGCGGTTATACCCTTGAATTTGTAGATCTGCATTATAAAATGTTTTAGCATCCGGCACGATATTCCAGGTTACCTCAATAAAGCGACTTCCAGCTTGTTTAGCATTCTTCACATTAGGGCAGTCTACACGATGTACAGAAACTCCACGCCCTTTTGTAATATAACCTACAATCTCATCTCCTGGGATTGGATTACAGCAATGACTCAATCTAACTAATAGGTTGTCAACCCCTGCGATTACAACATCTTCACCACTCTTAGCTTTTGGAGTACTTTGTCCATTTTCTTTTGTAAGTTCCTGGTGATCTTCTAACAGAGCCTTTTCTTCTTGTCGCTTTCGGCTTGATTCTTTTTCAGCTCTAATTTTCTCAGTGAGAATATTAATAACGCCAAGCGGTGCAACCTCACCAAACCCAATTGCTGCAAATAGGTCATCAGCACTTGAAAATTTACGTTTTTTCAAAACTTTTGCAATATTATCATTTATCAAAACAGCTTTCGGCTCGAAACCCATTTCAAGTAAATTCTCATCAATAATTTCTTTACCCTTATCAACATTTTCAACTCGATCTTGCTGTTTGAAGAAGCGTTTTATCTTATTGCGTGCCTTATTTGTATGCACCAATTTCAACCAGTCTTGACTGGGTCCCGCAGAATTCGATGAAGTTAAAATATCAACAATATCACCATTTTTAACCTGATAATCAAGTGGCACCATCTTGCCATTGACTTTTGTACCAACAGTCTTATTCCCGATTTCAGTATGGATCGAATAGGCCATATCTAGTGGGCCGGCACCTTTAGGTAATTCAAACACATCACCTTTAGGAGTAAATACATAAACACGGTCGCCAAATAAGTCACCTTTCACACTCTCGACAAATTCTGCAGCATCACTGCTGTCATCTTGCAACTCAATAATCTCTTTAAACCAATTAAGTTTTGTGCCAGTATCATTGCTAGCAATTGCTTCTGTCTTGCCTTCCTTATACGCCCAATGAGCAGCAATTCCATATTCAGCAACTCGGTGCATCTCAGAAGTTCTAATTTGTACTTCAAAGGGCTGACCTTTCGGACCGATTACAGTTGTATGCAGAGATTGGTACATATTTGCTTTTGGCATTGCAATATAATCTTTAAAACGCCCTGGCATAGGCTTCCATTGAGTATGAATTGCTCCTAAAACCGCGTAACAATCCTTGATAGAGTGCACAATGACTCTGACAGCCAAAAGATCATAAATCTGGCTAAACTGCTTATGCTGGTCTTTCATCTTACGATAAATTGAATAGATATGCTTGGGACGTCCATAAATTTCACAATCAACATTTAAGTCTGCAATTGATTTCTTAATATCAATAATTGCTTTATCAATATACTGAACTCTTTCTGTTCTCTTTGAGTTCATTAGGTGAACAATTCGATAATACTGCTGTGGATTAAGATAACGCAAAGAACCATCCTCTAATTCCCATTTGATGGTACTGATACCTAAGCGATCTGCCAGAGGAGCGTAAATCTCAAGTGTTTCGTTAGCAATTCTGCGTTGCTTGTCAGGGCGTAAATGGGATAAGGTTCGCATATTATGCAAACGATCAGCAAGTTTCACAATGATTACTCTTAGGTCTTTGGACATTGCCAATAGTAACTTGCGATGATTCTCTGCTAGCTGCTGCTGATGTGATTTATATTCAATTTTACTAAGCTTAGTAACCCCATCAACAATTATTTCAACATCTTTGCCAAATAATTCAGCTAAATCCCCTAAGGTAACCGGTGTATCCTCGACGACATCATGTAAGAATCCAGCACAGATTGTTGCTGGATCCATCTTCAAGTCCACAAGTATTCCCGCAACTTGGATTGGATGGATGATGTATGGTTCGCCTGACTGGCGCCGTTGATCTTTGTGCACATAATTAGCAAAGTCATATGCCTTTTTTACTAATGCTACGTGCTTTTCATTCATGTACTGCTGGACACCTCTGATTACATCATCTGCACTCCAGTTAGTTTCTTTTTCCATAATGTCCACTCCCAAAATCAGCTGCTCTTATTCTTTTTCTTCTACTCACTCAGAAATCGGCATACAAAGAAATGTGATAAAAGTTTTTGTTCCTTTCAAACACATTTTCCTCACAGGCTAAACCTGTTCTGATACTTTTTAAGCTAATCCTTAACTGCACCATATGTTAAAAAACCAATTAAGAGATAAATAAGCGCAATATAATATGCAAAACTCTCAAAAAACAATTTTACCCCAACGAGATATAAAAGCGGGAAAAAAAGTAAATAGATAAGCGACTGTTTCTTAATTCCCACAACTAATCCAGATAAAATTGTAAATACTACATTAATTCCAAAAAAAGCAAAAGTATATTTTTGAACATCTGTTAAGTCCATAAAGCTAAAAATAATTGGAACGACAATCGCTACCGCAGCTGCAAATGCCAAATACCATAAAGTCGTTACTGAAAATATTTTTTTTAAAGTCATTTTTAATCCTCACTTAATTATAATTGTCTATATTTTACCCTAATTCTAATGCGAATGAAAGTGCAGCGAGTAGATACAGTGGAGCTGTCTCAGCACGCATAATTCTTGGCCCGAATCCTGCAAAAATAAAACTATTTTCATCCATATATTCAACTTCCAGAGGTGATATCCCACCCTCAGTTCCAAAAACAGCAAGCAGTTTAGGTTGAGTTGAAGCTGTAATTTTCTTTTTAATTGAAGCAGTTAATTTGAATAAGTTGCTTTTCTCACCCTTTTTTGCTGATTCTTCATAAGCAACTAATCGGTAATCAAAGTGTGGTAATTCAATCGCAGTCAGACTTGGGCAATACTGAACACTTGGAATCTGAGTTCGATGTGCTTGTTGTGCAGCATTCAAAGCCACTTTCGTTAAACGTTCGACTTTTTTTGCTACTTTTTTTGGATCCCATTTTGCAACAGAGAATTCTCCAGCAAAAAAAATAAATTTACTGGCACCCAGTTCAGTTCCTTTTTGCACTATCCACTCAGCTTTGTCATTTTTGGAAAGTGCACAGGCAATTGTTACAGAAACCGGAAGCTCAACATCAGTTTCAACCCAACTGATCAATTCAGCATGAGCCTCTTCTTTTGTAATTTTTTTAATTCTCATCAAAGCCACTTTTTGAGTCTGCAAAACAAGTTCAAATTGGCTATCAATATGCAGCCTCATGACTCTAATTGCATGATGATAGATATCTGCCGGTAGAACTAAGTCATCAGCTATCTCGAACTTAGCAATGAAATATCGCTGCATTTTTCAATCCTCCAAATCTTTTTGGGCAATAAGTGCAATCCATTTTCCATCGCTCAGTGTCTCAATAATCTTTAATCCAGCCGCTTGTACCTGTGCTGTCATCTCGTCTTCTTTCTCAGCAATAATTCCCGCCATGATGAGCTTGCCTTGTGATTTTAAATGTTCTGGTATTTGCGGCAATAATAGAGTCTGCACCGTAGGCAATATATTGGCAAGTATGAGATCAGCTTGTCCGTTTGCTCCAGTTAATAAACTATTTAGTTCTAGCTTGACATTATCAACAGTCCCATTTAATTCTAAGTTCCGTCTTGCAGATACAATGGCAGCATCTTCCACGTCACAGGCGTAGACACTCTTAACACCCAGCAGGCTTGCTGCAATGCTCAATATTCCAGTTCCAGTTCCAACATCAAAAACAACTTCAGATCCACGCACATGGGTTTCTAGTGCACGCAAAGCAAGTACTGTGGTCGGATGTGTTCCAGTCCCGAATGCTTGTTGCGGATCTAACCTAATAACAATTTCTGAACTTTGTTGTTTTTGATACTCTTCCCAAAAAGGAACGATCGCTAGAAAGCGGGTAATTCTTTGTGCATGATAATACTTCTCCCACTCATCTTTCCAAGCCTGATCATCTATGACACAGCACTTGATGGTAACGTCTTTGGCATCAAACCCATACTCTTCGAGCTTAGTAATGCGTGTTCTAATAAAATCAACCTGATCATTGATCTTTTGGCGTAACTCAAAGAAACCGCTGATAATGACAGAATCACTTCGACCCGCTAAAAAGTCATCCTCATTTTTCTCAATTCCCTGTGCTTTCAAGTCCAACAGAATATTCTCAAGTGGTGCTTGTAATTCATTATTGGCCTCAATCGTTAATTTATTCCAGCGCAAATGAAATCCTCCAAACTGATTTTATCTCTTATACTTAGTATGGCAGCGTACCAGACACATTTTTTTGCTTTTCTCTAACCAAGTTCTCAAAGGTTTCTTCTGACCATTTCAATTCAAAATTCAATAAAAAATCCAGCTGCTCACTATTACTCAAAAATTGCTGCAGATTTTTGCGACCAGATAGCAATATTACTTTTAGGTACTCCAAAAAAGCTACGCCTCGTGCTCTCTTCCAACCAAGTCTACCCTCATATGCTATACAAGCCAAGAAGTCATCATTCCAAGCAGGCTTAAACTTTTGACGTGTGCTGTCATATAAAAGAATAGAATCTACAAATTCTATTGGGTTTTCTTTGGAGCTGTCACCAGTCATGTCCAATAGGAAGTGCTGTCCCTTTTGTTCAATACTAAAAGTGATGTCAACCGTAAAAGTATGCTCATCTTTGTTCCAAATTAAGTCTAAACCCCCGTCGAATCCTAGATTAGCCAAGCCCGCAACCAAAAACTCATTTAGACTTTGTTTCATCACTTCACCATCCTCATCAAATAGCTGAAAAGTTACTACTATATCAATAGTAATGTTTCATCTTGTTTGTGACAACATATTTATTCAGATATTTCCTCATTTAACTTTATTTAAACTTTTTTTAACTTAATTGCTGATCTACCATGCTAGATAATAACTCATACCCAGTTTGTAATATCAGCTGGCTTTTCTCAGGATTACCTAATGCACTCTGTCCTGTACTTAAAACAAATTGCCATAATAACTCACTTTTCATCTTAAATGTATCAGTTTTAAATTCAAAAAATTCCAATAGACTATCCAGTAATTCTTTCCTTAATTGCTGATATTCAGCAACTTTGTAAGTATCCTGTATCTGTTCATCACAACTTTCAAAAAAAATAATGGCGTTTAGATACCCCTTGTGCGTACCTGAAAAATTATCAAATGCCTTCCAAAATTCCGCAAAGTGTTGGCTTGAATTTAGTGGATGACTTTCTTGTTGCTGAATCTGTATCATTTCTAACAATTGTTTATACCCACGCAACATTATTTCAAAATATATCTGGTTCTTACTATCAAAGTAAGCATACAATGTTTTCTTACTAAATTCTGCTTCCTTAGCAATTTCATCAATGGTAGTTGTTTCAAAACCATTTTTAAAAAATTTGTTTTCAGCCGCAACTAATAAATCTTGTTTTTTTAATTCACGAATTTCAAATCTCCGCTCAATTTGTCCCAAAATAGTCACACCTATCTTTTTATTTTGCAAAAGGTAACTCTTAGTATACTTTATAATAATCATAGTGTATCATATTAAACTCCGAGTTTCCAATCTTCGCCAATCCTCATTAAGCAACAGACTACCTAGTCACCTTTACTATTCTTTGGTAAGATATAAGTAAATATATATTTGAATTCTTGGAGGCAGCAAATGGCTAAATATAAAATGATATTAGACCTAGATACTGGTATTGACGATGCACTGGCACTAGCGTATGCGCTAGCAGATCAAGACTGTGATTTAATTGGCATCATTGGCTCTTATGGGAATGTACTTGTTAAGCAGGGTACACAAAATAGCCTCGACTTGCTTTCGTTACTCGGAGCAGGCAGTATTCCAGTCTACGAAGGTCTCTCACATTCATCAACTACCTCAAGTTTCGCTGTGCAACCAGTTAGTGCACGCATTCATGGGGTTAACGGAGTAGCAAACTTAGAAATTACCCATACCTCAACAAAAATTGCAAGTCAATCCGGCATCGACTTTCTAATTGATGCAATTCACAAATATAAAAAAGACCTGCTGTTAGTTCCAACTGGGCCGCTTACCAACTTAGCTGCTGCAATTAAGCAGGATCCCGCAATTACAAAATTGATTGGTCATGTAACATTAATGGGTGGCGCGTTAACAGTTCCTGGCAATGTTAGTCCTGTTTCAGAAGCAAACATTCATCAGGATCCGGAAGCAGCAAACGAAGTGTTCCAATCCGATATTCCTCTGACAATGGTCGGCTTAGACGTTACTACAAGAACATTGTTAACACAGCACGAAACTACGATTTGGCGTAATCTTAAAACAAAATCTGGCGATATTTATGCTGATTTAGTTGACTATTATATTGCTGCCTACAAAGAAACAAATCCTCATCTGCATGGGTGTGCTCTTCATGACCCCCTTGCTGTAGCTGCCGCACTTGAACCGAAGCTCCTTGAGACAGTTTATCTAAACATGAAAGTAGATACACAGGAACCTTATGAAGGACGCACAATTGGAGATGGGACTCGCTTGAACTTACCTGCAACAACAACGCAAGTAGCTGTCAATGTTGATGTTGAGCGTTTCGTTGCAAAATTTATGGAGCGACTTACATCGTTATTCGAGAAACATTAATTGGGGTGATAAAATGACGAAAATTGCTTTAGGTTTGTATATCTTTTGGTTAATCTTGTTGATACTCAAGTACCTCTCGCTTGAAAAAGATTCGTCCTTTTCTTATTTCCGCGTTTTCTTCGGGAGAATTACATGGTATCGAAATTCTCGGATTTTGATATTATTAATAAGTTTGTTTTTGGTCGAGCTTTTTCTCCCGCTTAAACAAGTATATCTGCTTTTTTTCATCACGGGATGCATAACCATCCTTATGCCACTAGCCAACTTTAAATTTGGAGCGGGCAAGGGATGGTCAAATCTGTTTGTCCTACTTATTGGTATTTGCATAACTGGTTTTTCAAGTTTGTTCCTTTTCCAAAATTAATTCATACTATTGCCAAAAGTAAAAAAAGTTCTTTAATCACTAATTTATTATATATAAAAAGAACGAGCCTTAACATTTTTACTTGTCAAAGTTCGTTTTTTCTATACATATATTTTAAGACATATTATTCTTCATTTGTTTTTAAGACTGCCATAAATGCTTCTTGCGGTACCTCGACAGTTCCAACGGATTTCATACGTTTTTTACCACGTTTCTGCTTATCCAATAATTTAGCACGTCGATCCGGATCACCAGTATGAATTTTAGCTGTAACATCCTTACGATATGCCTTAATATTTGTCCTAGCGATAATTTTCGCTCCTATTGCAGCCTGAATAGGAATTTCAAAATTCTGACGTGGAATTATTTCTTTTAGCTTACCAGTAATCACGCGGGCTCTTTGCGGTGCGAATTCACGATGAGCAATAAAACTGAGCGCATCAACCTTGCCACCATTCAACAAAATATCAATCTTTACCAAGTCTCCTGCACGAGTACCATCTAAGTCATAGTCAAGTGATGCATACCCTTTCGTACTGGACTTTAGCTTATCAAAGAAATCAAAAATTATTTCTGAAAGCGGCATCTCATAGATTACATTCACACGATAATCATCAAGATACTCCATTGTCACAAACTTTCCGCGTTTTGCCTGGCAAAGTTCCATAACAGACCCTACATAATCATTAGGAACCATAATCGTGGCTTTTACAAAAGGTTCATTGATTGTCTTTATTGCAGTTGATTCAGGCATTTCCGCAGGGTTAGAAACAATCTTATGCGCCCCATCAGTCAGCTCAACATCATAAGTCACCGATGGAGCAGTTGTAATCAAGTCCATATTAAACTCACGTTCGAGTCTTTCTTGGACCACATCCATATGCAAAAGTCCTAAAAACCCACAACGAAATCCGAACCCAAGTGCTGTTGAAGTCTCGGGTTCAAACTCCAATGCTGCATCATTTAACTGTAATTTTTCAAGTGCTTCCCTTAAATCATTATATTTTGCATTATCAGTCGGATAGAGTCCAGAATAAACCATTGGATTCATTTCACGATAGCCTTCCAATGCCTTTTCTGCCGGATTATCCGCGCTAGTTACTGTATCACCTACTCGGGTATCCTGGATATCCTTGATACCTGCAGTTAAATATCCAACATCACCTGCCATCAGCAGATCTCGCTTAATTGGTTTAGGGGAATTAACCCCTACTTCAACAACTTCATATTCTGTTTGACCATTCATCAACCGAATATGGTCACCGGGTTTAACGATACCCTCAAAAACACGAATGCTTAAAACAACTCCACGATAATCATCATAAACAGAATCAAAAATCAATGCTTTTAACGATCCTGCTATGCTACCCTTTGGAGCAGGAATATCGCGTACAATTTTTTCAAGCATCTCCTCAATGCCAATTCCCTTTTTTGCGCTTGCTAAAACAGCCTCTGAGGCATCAAGCCCGATGACGTCTTCAATCTCCTGTCGAACCACTTCAGGTTGTGCAGATGGTAAATCCACCTTGTTAATCACAGGTACAATCTCCAAGTCATCGTCCAAAGCCAAATAAACATTGGCAAGTGTTTGCGCCTCAACACCTTGTGCTGCATCAACAACCAAAACTGCTCCTTCACATGCAGCAAGACTTCTTGAAACCTCATAGGAGAAATCCACATGGCCTGGTGTATCAATCAAATGAAAAATATATGTTTTGCCATCTTTTGCATGATAGTTAAGTTCTACAGCATTTAACTTGATTGTAATACCACGTTCGCGTTCTAATTCCATGGAATCAAGAAGCTGTGCCTGCATTTCTCTTTTTGATACCGTCTCGGTTAATTCCAAGATTCGATCTGCCAAAGTAGATTTTCCGTGATCGATATGCGCTACAATTGAGAAATTGCGAATTCTTTTTTGGCGCTCCTTCAATAATTCAACATCCATGTATTAATTCCTACTTTCTTACTTGAAATGTTCTTTGAATCTAATTATAGCAAGCTGCCATACTAAATACAACGCACCCAGAAAGAACGTACAAATAAAGCCCAGCTCAAATTTAGTAATCCTAAAATCAAGCTAGACTTTATCTATTATTTTTTGTGTTTCTTTAATTTATCAAAAATTGATTCATTTTGTGTTTTTTCTCCACTGGCATCAGCAAAAGCGCGTAACGCTTCTTTTTGCCTCTGATTCAAGCCTTTGGGCGTTTGAATCTTAACAGTGACTTGCTGATCACCGTTACCATTACCACGTAGATATGGTGCTCCCTTACCTCGTAGCCTGAAGACTGTACCTGATTGAGTTCCAGCCGGGACCTTCATCTGTACCTCGCCATGAACAGTCTTGACTGTAACTTCATCTCCTAGTGTTGCCTGTACAAAACTAATTGGCATTTCAAAGAAAATATTAGCTCCATCTCGCTTAAATATCTTACTTGGAGCAACATTGAAGACAACATACAAATCACCATAAGGACCACCGTTCTCACCGGCTTCGCCTTGTCCTTGCAAACGCATTTGATTTCCATCTTCAACCCCCGCTGGAATTGAGACCTCAACCTCATGCTTGTCATGGACATGACCATCACCATGACAAGTTTCGCACTTGTCCTTGATAATCTTACCTGTCCCGTGACACACTTCACATTCTTGTTGTGTAACTACCTGTCCGAGTGGGGTTGATCTCTTGACACGGACAACACCACTACCACCACAATGTGAACAATTTTCTGGAGTGGTTCCTGGTTTAGCACCACTACCACCACAAGTCTTGCAAAGAGATTCTCTGGTATATTGGATACTTGTCTTCTTACCAAAGATGGCCTCCTCAAAAGTTAAGTCCATCTCATACTGTAAATCTCGTCCCTGTCTTGGAGCATTAGGATTGCGTGCTGCAGAACCGCCTCCACCAAAGAAAGAACTGAAAATATCCTCGAATCCGCCGCCTCCACCAAAGTCGCCAAATCCGCCACCAAAGCCACCATTTTGTCCTGAAAATCCACCAAAGCCTTGCTGAGCGCCAGTCGAACCATACTGATCAAACTGCGCCTTCTTTTGCGGATCACTAAGGATTTCATATGCTTCATTAATCTCTTTAAATTTTTCTTCTGCACCTGGTTCTTTGTTCAAATCTGGATGATACTTCTTAGATAGCTTACGATAAGCTTTCTTAATATCAGCGGCAGAGGTATCTTTGGATACACCCAAAACCTCATACGGATTTCTGTTTTCTGCCATTTTTACCCTCCATCATAAATAAGATGTTTGCTTAGCCTAGCGTAACATAGTGACAGCTAAATAAAAAGTCAAAGTCCAAAACTTGGTCTTTGACTTTTTATCAGCTAGCGACTATTTTTTATCGTCAGGATCAACTTCCTTGAAGTCACCTTCAACTGTATCGTCGTTAGATTTTTTGTCTGTATCAGCAGCTGCAGAATCTCCACCTGTTTTCTCTTGGGCTTCTTGCGCTTGTTGATATAACTTAACCGATAAATCTTGAACAATCTTCGTCAAATCATCTTTTTTAGTTTTCATTTCCTCAACATTATTTTCATCTTGGGCTTTCTTTAAAGCATCGCGTGCTTCTTCAGCCTTCTTGATTTCATCTTCAGAAACCTTATCTTTTATGTCTGATAATGTTTTGTCAGTTGTGAAGAGCAATTGATCGACTTCGTTCTTCAAGTCAACTTCATCTTTGCGTTTCTTATCTGTTTCTTCATTCTCTTGGGCTTCCTTAACCATCCGCTCGATTTCATCGTCTGAAAGTCCTGTTGAACTTTTAATGGTAATCTTTTGTTCTTTGTTTGTTCCCAGATCCTTAGCAGATACATTTACGATTCCGTTCTTATCGATATCGAATTTTACTTCGATTTGTGGGATTCCACGAGGAGCTGCTGGGATATCCGTTAATTGGAAACGACCAAGTGTCTTGTTATCTGCAGACATTGGACGTTCACCTTGCATGACATGAATATCAACAGCAGGTTGGTTATCTGCAGCAGTCGAGAAGACTTGCGACTTGCTTGTTGGAATTGTTGTGTTACGATCAATTAACTTCGTGAATACTCCGCCCATCGTCTCAATTCCAAGTGATAATGGAGTAACATCAAGTAAAACAACATCCTTAACATCACCAGTAATAACACCACCTTGGATAGCAGCACCCAAAGCAACAGCTTCATCAGGGTTAACTGATTGATTAGGTTTCTTACCCGTTTCAGATTCAACTGCAGCCTGTACAGCTGGAATACGTGTAGAACCACCAACCAAGATAACTTCGTCAATCTCACTCATTGAAAGTCCAGCATCTTTTAAGGCATTACGCACTGGAATTTTTGTTCTCTCAACTAAGTCAGCTGTTAAATTATCGAATTGTGCACGTGTTAAAGTCTTCTCCAAATGAAGCGGACCGTTCTCGCCAGCAGTAATAAATGGTAAGCTGATTTGCGAACTTGTAATTCCTGAAAGATCTTTCTTAGCTTTTTCAGCTGCATCCTTCAAACGTTGCATAGCCATTTTATCTTTTGAAAGGTCAATCCCATTTTCCTTCTTAAATTCAGCAATCAACCATTCCATAATCTTGCTATCGAAATCATCTCCACCAAGGAATGTATCACCATTTGTTGAAAGTACCTCGAATACCCCATCACCTAATTCAAGGATAGAGACATCGAAAGTCCCACCACCAAGGTCAAATACCAAGATTTTTTCATCACGGTCAGTCTTATCAAGACCGTATGCTAAAGCGGCAGCAGTTGGTTCGTTGACAATTCTTTCAACCTTTAATCCAGCAATTTTACCAGCATCTTTTGTAGCTTGACGTTGACTATCGTTAAAGTAAGCAGGTACTGTAATAACTGCTTGCGAAACATCTTCACCAAGATATGATTCTGCATAATCCTTAATATATTGTAAAATCATTGCTGAAATTTCTTGAGGTGTATATTCTTTGTCTTGAATCTTTACTTTGTAACCAGCTTCACCCATATGACGTTTGATTGATGCAATTGTATCAGGGTTCGTAATTGCCTGTCTCTTTGCAACTTCTCCGACTTGAGTCTCACCGTTTTTAAATGATACAACAGATGGAGTTGTACGATTTCCTTCAGGGTTAGTAATAATCTTAGCTTCTTTTCCTTCAAGAACGGCAACTGCAGAGTTAGTTGTTCCTAAATCGATTCCAATAATCTTTGACATTAATTTCAACCTCTTTCAAAAATTTTTAATTTATTGTGCAACGACTACCATTGCCGGTCGTAATACACGATCCTTCAACATATAGCCATCCTGAAATACTTCAATTACAGTTTCCGTCTTCTGACCTTCTCCAGCCGGAACGGACTTAACAGCTTGATGAAGTGTTGGGTCAAAGTCTTGACCAAGTGCTTCAATCTTTGTCACATTATTTGCCTTCAATGCTTTTTCCATATCGTTGAAAACAAGTTCGATTCCTCTTTTTAATTGTTTGGAAGCATCATCAGTAACTTCAATTTTTAATGCTCGATTCAAGTTATCAATAACTGGAAGAACATCTTTAGCAAGGCTCTGACCATCATAACGCAATAACTTTTCTTGCTCTTTCTTGAATCTTGTGTGCATATTAGCCATTTCGGCTTCGGCTCTTAGATACTTATCCTCAAAACCATCGCATTTTTTTTGAAGTTCTGCTGCTTTTTGTTTTAATTCTTCTTTTTCAGAATCCTCACCATCCGCAACAGGTTCTTTTGAAGTCTCTTCCTTCGCTTGTTTTTCATCAACTTCTGGAATCTTTTCACCTTCAACAGGCTCTTCTGAAATATCCTCATTAGTTTTCAGAGTTTGCTTTTCTTCGCTTCCCTTTTGTTCTGACAAACAGACACCCCTTTTCTAATCATCATAAAAACTATAGTAATCCAATAATTTACGTGCCAATTCTTCTTGAAATGTTTGAACAAGTCCAATCATCTTAGAATATGGCATATTTGTTGGACCAAGCAGAGCAATTAATCCTTGTCCATGCTGTGCCACGTCGTAAGTGGTTGAAATCAAGCTGTAATTGCTTAATGAGCTGTTAGTCAGTTCGTCTCCAATTTTCACTTGAATTGTACCTGTCGAATTACCAATTAAATTATTAAGATCCTCAGAACGCTCAATCAAAGAATAGAGTTCTTTAATCTGATTGACATCTGCTTTACCAATAAAATTCAATAAATTCAACTTGCCACTCACAAAGAATTGCTCGCGCGCCGACCGCTCCAGAATATTCCCGAAAATATCAAGAAAACCTACAGGTCTTTGAACATAATGCAATAATAGAGGAATCGTCTCATGCAGTCTCTCAATTACCTGATCAAGCGGTAATCCAACAATCCGGTCATTGACCACACGAATTACGGCTTCGATCTCATCACCGCTCAATCCTCTAGGAACATTAAAGAGTTGGCTTTCAACGTTCCCATCACTGGTAACCAGCATCATCATTAGCTGCTGGTTACCAACCGGAAGAACCCTAAAACCCTGAAATCTAATATTTTTCGTCTCAGGTTTAAAAGCAATTGCAGTGTAATTGGTCATATCAGAAAGTATTTTCGCAGACTCAGCGACAATTTCATCAATCTTATAGAAATCATTGTCAAATGAGGAGCGGATGTCATCCAGTTGTTCTTGATTAACAGTATCAGGCTTAACAAGATTATCGATATAGTAACGATAACCTTTCAGAGTTGGTACCCTACCGGAAGAAGAATGTTCCTTGTTGATAAATCCCAGATGCTCCAGTGCTACCATCTCATTGCGAATAGTCGCAGAACTTACCTGCATTGGCAACTGTTCACCTAAAAATTTCGAACCAACAGGCCTTCTAACAGTTGTGTACTCCTGAATTATTGCTTCAAGAATTAACAATTGTCTCTTAGTAAGCATTTCAATCACCTCGATTAGCACTTAATGTTATAGAGTGCTAAGTCAATTATTAATATACAAGAACTGCTTAAATAAGTCAAGAAATGATGCCCAATTATCCCATATTTCTTATATTTCTCTTGCTTTCTTAAAGTATTTCCGTGTGTCTTCCTCATCTTTTTCTAACTGTGTAATTAGTCCTGCCGCCCCAGTATATTTAACTTGTCCCCTTAACTTCTCATACCAGTCAACTACTACATCTTGATCATATACCATCTGTGAAAAATCAAGTAAATTAATTTCTAGTGTGACCTCTCTCCCGGCGCCAAAAGTCTCATTTCGTCCAATCGATGCCATTCCTAAGACAACTTTACCGACAAGCGCAACTTTAACAACATATATTCCCTCTGCTGGCAGCATCTCTTGTGTATCAACTGCAACATTGATTGTGGGAAATCCAAGTTCACGCCCTCTTTGTTCACCATGAACAACTTTACCACTATTTTGATAATGATATCCCAAAAGCTCATTCGCACATGCAATATCACCATTCAAAAGTGCTTTTCGAATTCGTGTTGAGCTAATCTTTTGTTTCTTGTCATTTAAATGTTCCACTTCAATAACTTTAAAACGCTTTTCAGCATATTTTGAAAGGAGCCGCATATTTGCAGTGTCCTTCTTACCATACGTATAATCAGAACCAGCAACAATTGCCTCTGCATTCAATCCTACCATATATTTATCGACAAATTCTTGCGGTCCCATTTTGACCAGAAGATTATTCAATGAGACTACATATACAATATCAGCACCCATTTTTTCAAAAAGTTTAATTTTTTGCTCCAAAATGGTCAGATATTTAATATCTCGTGGATTCACTCCCTTGAACGGAATCGACGGGTGCATGTCTAGTGTCATTACAGCCAATCTTACATTTCGACTCTTGGCTTCAGTTTTCGCTCGGTGAATAACTGCCTGGTGTCCACGGTGCACACCATCAAAAAAGCCTAGCGCTAAAACAATATCTCCTGTTGGTAGTATTGACTTGTTAAAAGGTTCTACTAAGTTGATTACTTGCACTTTCTATTCTCCTCTAAGTTAAATCAATCATCTGTTCGGGTTGATATCTTTCTTTCTCTTCATTGTAACGATAGATACATCTGGCTTTGTTTTGATACATCAAAACAATTTGTTTAGCTGTACCATTGACTTCATCAGGAAATAAGAAACCACCATTTTTAATAATTTCCCATTGTTTCTCATTTAACACGACATGAAAATATTTTTGTAATGCGTAATCAACTGGATATAGCAGACTTTCAAGCTTACCATTTTCTGCAGCCTCTGCTAATTCACTAATTTTAACAGCTTGGTCAATCGTAAAACCACCACTTGATAAACGTGATAGATCCGACATAACAGCTGGCACACCAAGCTGACGTCCTAGATCAACAGCTAACGTTCTAATATATGTTCCCTTTCCACAGCCAACTTCAAAATAGATTTTCTGATATCCACTTTCAAGATCAAAAACAGTTGGATTAGTCTGTTTGAAATATTCAATGTGAACATTTCTTTCAGGTCGCTCTACTGGATCTCCAGCACGGGCATAATCGTACAGTCTGCGGCCATTAACCTTGATTGCTGAATACATAGGCGGAATTTGAATCAAATCACCAGTTAACTCGTTCATTTTATCATTAATTTCTGCACTAGTGAATGGTTCGTTCATTGATTTTTTCTCAACAATTTCACCATCAAGATCTTCAGTCGTTGTTGAAAATCCCAGTGTGATTTCTCCAATATATATTTTACCTGAATCCATCAAGTAATTGACTACCTTTGTTGCCTTGCCAACACAAACTGGCAATACTCCGTCAACATTCGGATCAAGCGTCCCACTATGTCCAACCCGTCTCATTTTGAAGATTTTTCTGCATTTAAAAACACAATCAGTACTTGTCATTCCGCGTTCTTTGTATACTGGAATAATTCCATCCATTTTTTCCTCCCAAAACGCTTTAAGATTACTAAAGAAAGAGACTGTAACAAAACAAACGTTTTGCGGCAGCCCCTTTCTTTTAAACTTATTTCAAAAGCCAGTCTTTGCTATATCTAATCACTCATAACAACAAAATCCAATTTATTCATGATTTTATAACAGCACAAAAGACGCAAACTCTTGCCACGCTCTTTTTTCAATTTCAAAGCCATCAATGTCCAAAAGATAATTTCTTAGTTTTCTGGACGATTCAACTTATTTAAAAGTTCATCAATGTGGTCACCATATTGGACCGAACGATCCCGTTCAAAAATCAGCTCAGGTGTCACGTAGATACTCAACCTTGAACCTAACTCTCTGCGAATCAATCCTTTAGCTTTCTCTAACCCAATTTGTGTCTTCTCGCCATCAGAGGCAAGTTCAGATAGAATGCTGTAATAAATGGTTGCTTGCTGCAAATCACCAGTAACCTGAACTCCTGTGATCGTAATTCCTTGAACTCGTGGATCACGAACTCTCTTCATCAAAATGTCTGTTACTTCTCGTTGGATTTCTTGAGATAAACGACCAACACGATAATTTTGTGCCATTGCGTCTCCTCCATCTAATTCTTAATTAATTACTCAACTGGAACTTCTTCCATGATAAATGCTTCAATTTGGTCACCAATCTTAATATCATTGTATTTTTCAACCATGATACCACATTCAAAGCCTTGCTTAACTTGCTTAACATCATCCTTGAAACGCTTCAAAGATGCTAACTTACCTTCATAGATCACAATTCCATCACGAATTACACGTACACCGCTGTCTCGTTGAATATACCCATCAGTCACATAACCACCACCGATTGTTCCGATCTTAGAAACTTTGTAAGTCTCACGAATTTCAACTTGTCCAATAATTTTTTCTTCAAAAACCGGTTCAAGCATTCCCTTCATAGCCGTCTCAATCTCGTCAATTGCCTGATAAATAACACGATGTAGACGAATATCAACGCTATCACTTTCAGCCTGTGACTTAGCCTGCGGTGTTGGACGAACGTTAAATCCTACAATAATGGCGTTAGATGCTTCAGCAAGTGTCACATCACTTTCGTTGATAGCACCAGGAGCCTGATGAATAATGTTAACACGCACACCCTCAACTTCAATTTTCTTTAAACTACCTGCAAGCGCCTCAACAGATCCTTGCACATCAGCCTTGATAATAACATTAACTTCTTTCAATTCGCCTTCTTTAAGTGAATCAAATAAGTTATCCAATGTAACATGTTGGATGTTGCTGTGTTCTTTCAATAGCGCACGCTTAGCACGCTCTTCACCAGCGGCACGCGCTGTTTTCTCATCACTAAAGACGATGAAACGGTCACCAGAATCCGGAACTTCATTTAAACCAGTAATCTCAACTGGTGTGGCAGGTAAAGCCTGTGTAATCTGTTGTCCTTTGTCGTTAATCATTGTACGAACACGACCAAATGTATTTCCGACAACAATCGGATCACCAACATGCAATGTTCCTTGTTGAACTAGTAATGATGCAACTGTTCCTTTTCCCTTATCCAAACGAGCTTCGATCACAGAACCAGCACCGTGCTGTTTAGGATTTGCACGTAACTCAAGAACTTCAGCTTGCAGCAAAATCATATCCAATAATTCGTCAAGGTTCTTACCAAATTTAGCCGATAATTCAACAAAAATTGTTTCACCACCCCAATCCTCAGGGATAAGTTCATATTCGGTTAATTGTTCCATTACATGATTAGGATTTGCACCTGGTTTATCAATCTTATTAACAGCAACAATGATTGGAACCTCTGCAGCCTTAGCATGATTAATAGCTTCAATTGTTTGTGGCATTACTCCATCATCTGCAGCAACAACAAGCACTGTAATATCGGTAATGTCAGCACCACGAGCACGCATGTTGGTAAATGCCGCATGGCCTGGTGTATCTAAGAAGGTGATCGTCTTGCCATCATGTTTTACTTGATAGGCACCAATATGCTGAGTGATTCCCCCAGCTTCGCCATCTGTGACATGAGTATGACGTAATTTATCAAGCAACGTTGTTTTACCATGATCAACATGCCCCATAATTGTTACAACTGGTGGACGAATTTCAAGATGCTTCGTATTCCCTTGTTCATCTTCAAAGAACTTATCAATATCGGCGACATCAACTTCAATTTTTTCTTCTGCTTTAATTCCATAATCGTCCGCCAAAACTTCAATTGTATCCTTATCCAAGGATTGATTCTGATTGACCATTACACCCATCATAAACAACTTCTTGATAATTTCTGCTGGCTCACGATGGATTTTCTTTGCTATATCAGCGACATTCATTCCTACTGTATAAACAAGTGTTTCTGGGAGCGGCCTATCCTTACGCGGTGGAACTGCTGGCTTTTTAGTTTCTTGGTATCGAGTATTCTTTTTATTTCTACGTTTCTTTTTGTTACTAAATCGATTTTGTGAATTCGAATTTTGACCAAATCTATTTTGACCAAAGTTATTAGAACGCGTGTTATTACTGTTCGATTTGTTTTCAAAACGGGAATTACTTTTTTTAGCAGAAGTGTTTGTGGCTAAACTCTGCTGATTACTAGTTGTTTGTTTCCTATTGTTCTGTGTAGCATTGCCTTGCGCCTTGTTACTCTGTTGAGTTCTACTATTATCACTTTGCTGTGTTCTGTTATCACTTTGCTGTGTTCTGTTATTACTTTGAGCCCTGTTATTATTACTTTGCTGTGTTCTGTTATTACTTTGAGCCCTGTTATTATTACTTTGCTGTGTTCTATTACTACTTTGAGTCCTGTTATTATTACTTTGCTGTGCTCTGTTATTACTTTGAGCCCCGTTATTATGTTGAACTCCATTATTGTTGTTGTTTGTTTTATTCTGAATTGGTCCGGCCTCTTTACTATTATTATTTCGTTGAGAACGCTGTGATTCATTTGAAATTTTCGCTTTTTTTGGTTCATTTACTGTAATCTTTTTCGCAGTATTTACCTTATCCGCAGTTTGCTTCAGTGCCTCTTTTACTTGGCGCTCCTCATTATCTCCAATTGTCGACATATGGTTATTGACAGCGAAACCTTTTTCCCGTGCTGTCTCAATCACAACTTTACTACTGACATTCAATTCTTTTGCTAACTCATAAATTCGCTTTTTTCCCATGTATTCACGCTCCAATCTCAACTATACAATTTATATCACTACAGATTGTATAGTCCAAACCTTTATGGTAAAAACATCAACTCAATAGCATTATAATTTTCTTGCTAAAACCTAAATCATCAATTGCCAGCATATTTCGTTTCGCTCCAATTGCCAAACTAAGTTCTTGCTGGGTAAAATCACAATTTATATTGACTTGATAGCTCTTACACTTGTCTATAAACTTCTTTTTAGTTCTTTCTGAACTATCACTGGCAACAAAAACAAGTTGCGCTTTCCGCGACCTAACTCTCTTCAAGACGCCTTCTTCACCAGTAGTCAACTTGCCAGCTCTTCTAGCAAGTCCAAGCATCTGCAAAACCCTTTGACTTTTATCAATCATTGCCAAATAGTTCCCTGCGTGCTGCTTGATGGTCAACAAACGCAACTAATTCATCATAAAACTCATCAGGTACTTTTATTCCAAAAGTTTTATCGAATGTACGCTCATCTTTCGCTTTTTTAGCTACCGCAACATCTAACGAAATATATGCTCCACGACCTGGCTTTTTACCAGTTGGGTCAATACTGACTTCGCCTTCTTTATTCTTCACAATACGAACAAGTTCTTTTTTGGGCTTCATTTCTCCTAAAACAATATCCTTGCGCATAGGTATTTTACGTTGTTTTGCCATCTAATCATCTCCTTTATCAAAGAATTTATAATTAGTCTTCTTCAGTATTAGGCTTTGCATCATCTGCAACATCAGAAATTTTTGCAAATTCTGATTCAGATTTAATATCAATTTTAAAACCTGTTAATTTAGCTGCTAAACGTGCATTCTGTCCCTTCTTACCAATTGCAAGCGACAACTGATTATCCGGAACAATCACGGTGCAAGCACGTTCATTCTCTGGGTTGAACTGAACATCAATAACTTCAGCTGGGTTGAGTGCATTACTGATAAATTCAGCTGAATTCTCACGCCATTCAACGACATCCATGTTCTCACCCTTAAGTTCATTAACAATTGTCTGAATTCTTTCACCGCGAGGTCCAACACAAGTTCCAACAGGATCAACACCTTCACTATGTGAGCGTACAGCAACTTTAGCACGATCACCAGCTTCACGAGCAATTGAAATAATCTCAACCGTTCCGTCAAAAATCTCAGGAATTTCTTGTTCAAACAACCGTTTCAATAAATCAGGATGTGAGCGGCTTACAAAAACCTGTGGCCCTTTTGACGTATTCTCGACTTTATAAATGTAAACTTTGATACGATCATGTGACTTATACTCTTCACCAGGAATCTGATCTTGATGAGACAACACAGCCTCAACCTTACCAAGATTAACGTATACATAACGATGATCATGTCGTTCAACTTCACCTGTCACGATTTCATTTTCATACTGAATATATTCATCGTAAACAATTCCGCGCTCTGCTTCACGTACGCGTTGCATAATAACCTGCTTGGCTGTTTGCGCAGCAATCCTCCCGAAGTTCTTAGGTGTGACTTCAAACCTAATCGTGTCACCAATTTCATAAGCACGATTGATCTGAAATGCTTCTTCAAGACTAACTTCAAGACGTGAATCAAAAACTTCAGCAACAACTTCTTTGACTGCAAACACGTGAATATCTCCACGTGTTTTGTCGAATTCAACTTCAACATTTTGCGCTTGCCCATAGTTACGCTTGTAAGCAGACACAAGAGCTGCCTCGAGTGCTTCTAAGACAACATCTTTCTTAATTCCCTTCTCGACTTCCAATGCATCTAATGCATTTAGTAATTCCTTACTCATCTAAATTTTCTCCTTAACAAATCTAAAATTTAATTGCTAATCTTGCTTTTGCAATCTTAGCCCGTGGTATTTCAATTTCTTTCCTGCGTGTTTTATCCATATACTCAAGCTTCAGAGAGCTCTTTGTCAGTTCAGTCATTGTCCCTTCAAAGACCTTTGAACCTGCAAGCTGCTGATAAAGTGACACATGAATATATTTGTTTAACGCGCGTTCATAATCATTCTCTTTTTTTAATGGTCTTTCCGCACCGGGTGAAGAAACTTCCAGATAATAAGCCTGTTCAATAGGATCTGGATCGCATTCATCCAACTTTTCACTTATCTTATCACTTATCATTGCACAATCTTCAATATTAATACCAGCTTCTTTATCAACGAAAACTCTCAAATACCAATTTTTTCCCTCTTTAACAAATTCAATATCCACCAATTCGAAATTACCAACTTCCAAAATTGGCGTAACCAGCTCAGTGACTGTTTCAACTACAGTACTCACAAGTCAACCTCCTTTTTTTATTACTTCAAAGTAGAGTCTTAGTGGTTGCAATAAAAAGAGCGAGCATCACTGCTCACTCCCAACGAGTTACTTAATTACATTGCCATTATACCATGCACTACCTGTTTTGACAAATAAACACTGTGTATCAAAATAATGATTCAAATAAACTCAATTGATTCTCATCTGGCAACTCATCAAGCACATGATTTTCTGTCATAAATTCAATCAACGTCTTCGAAACTTTACCTCGTTTTGCTAAATCCTCTTTTGAAAGAAATTCTTTTTCTTCGCGTGCCGCAACAATCTGTTTAGCTACATTTGTTCCTAAACCAGTCATTGCATTAAACGGTGCAATCAGTGTTTTACCGTCAATTAACCAATCAGAGACGGCGGACTGGTGCAAATCAACCATCTTGAATTGGTAACCACGTTCAAGCATCTCATTAGCAACTTCCAACACTGTCAGCAGATTTTTCTCCTTGGTTGAAGCATCCATCCCCTTATCGTTTATTTCCTTCATAGCAGCTTTAACCGCCTCACTACCACGAGACATCGCAACAAGATCAAAATCATCCGCGCGAACACTGAAATAAGCAGAATAATAAACTAATGGGAAGTACACTTTAAAATAAGCAATTCGCAATGCCATCAAAACATATGCAGCGGCATGAGCCTTGGGGAACATGTACTTTATCTTAAGACAAGCGTCAATATACCATTCAGGCACCTTAACTTCACGCATCTCAACTTGCCAATCGTCAGGAATTCCTTTTCCTTTACGCACACTCTCCATTATTTTGAATGCACGATCTGCTTCAACACCCATGTGAATCAGGTCCATCATAATATCATCACGACAACCAATAACTTCAGGCATCGTAACAGTTCCATTTTTTATCAATTCTTCTGCATTGCCAAGCCAGACATCCGTCCCATGCGAAAGCCCTGAAATCTTAAGTAACTCCGCAAAAGTTTTGGGCTTAGTTTCCTCAAGCATTCCTCTGACAAATCTTGTTCCAAACTCAGGAATTCCAAGCGTTCCTGTGTTAGACCCAATCTGTTCAGGAGTTACACCTAAAATGTCTGTTCCTGAAAAGAGCTTCATAACACCCGGATCATCAGTCGGTATCGATTGTGGATTAATTCCCGAAAGATCTTGCAGCATTCTGATCATTGTAGGATCATCATGGCCCAGAATATCGAGTTTCAAAATATTATCATGAATTGAATGAAAATCAAAATGCGTTGTCTTCCAAGTTGCTGACAAATCATCAGCCGGATATTGAATAGGTGTAAAATCATAAATATCCATATAATCAGGCACAACCAAAATGCCCGCAGGATGTTGTCCTGTTGTTCTTTTTACACCTGTCGCCCCTTTTGCTAAGCGATCCACTTCTGCTCCACGAAACGTCTGTTCAGTATCACGTTCATAAGCCTTAACATAACCATAAGCAGTCTTATCGGCAACTGTGCCAATCGTTCCTGCTCGAAAAACATTATTTTCACCAAACAACACTTTTGTATAGTTATGCGCAATTGGCTGGTAATCACCAGAGAAGTTCAAATCTATATCAGGTACTTTATTCCCATAGAACCCTAGGAAAGTTTCAAAAGGAATATCTTGTCCATCCTTAATCAATTTTGTACCGCATTTTGGACAATCCATATCAGGCAGGTCGAACCCAGAACCATACTCACCTTTTTCATAGAACTTGCTCCATCTGCACTCTGGACAGCGATAATGAGGCGGCAATGGATTAACCTCCGTTATTCCTGTCATTGTAGCCGCAAGACTAGAACCAACAGAACCACGCGAGCCCACCAAATATCCATCTTTATTAGATTTAAAAACAAGCTTTTGTGAAATCAAATAGATTACCGAAAAACCATTTCCGATAATACTCTTGAGCTCCTTATTCAGCCGTTCTTGAACAACTGACGGAAGTTCATCACCATAAAGCTCATGTGCCTTATTCAACGCAAGATTGCGAATTTCATCTTCAGCACCATCCATTTTAGGCGTATAAAGTTTGTCTTTAACAGGCGAGACTTCATCAACCATATCCACTATCCTTTGCGGATCAGTTACCACAACTTTTTGAACCTGTTCCTCACCCAGAAAGCTTAAGCCTTCAATCATTTCATCAGTTGTTCTAAAATGAGCATCCGGCAGCTCTTTCAAACGATTAAGCGGATTGGCTCCTGCTTGCGAATGAATTAGAATCTTGCGGTAGATCGCATCTTCTTTATTCAAAAAATGAACATCACCAGTCGCAGCGACCGGTATTTGAAGTTGTTCCCCTAAATCAACCATATTCTTGATGATTGTCTCAAGATTCTTATTATCTTTGATCATTTCTTGTTCAATTAATGGTGCATATAATGGCTTTGGTTGAATCTCCAAATAATCATAAAAACGTGCCTTTTTTTTAGCCTCATCGAAACCCTTTTGCATCATTGCTACAAAAACTTCGCCACTAGAACAAGCCGACCCCACTAAAAGCCCTTCACGGTATTTCACAAGTTCGGAACGTGGGATTCTTGGTACACGATAGTAATACTTGACCATCGATAATGATGCTAATTTAAATAGGTTTTTTAATCCTTCTTGTGTTTGAGCAATAATTGTAGCGTGGAATGGGAAACCATGCTTATATGCATCAACCTCACCCGCATGTTTATTAAAATCATCTTGGAACTCAATCTTAAATTGCTCATTAGCTTCCTTGAGCATTGCAAAATAAATATAACCTGTCGCTTCAGCATCAAAGATTGCACGATGATGATGTTCTAGATCAACATTAAGCAACTTAGCAAGCCGATTCAGTCGAAAACTCTTTAGTTCAGGATATAAAAGCCGTGCTAATGGTAAAGTATCAATCCAAGGATTCTTAATCTCTGGTAAGCCATGGCGCGCATAACCGATATTCATGAAATCAACATCAAAAGTCGCATTATGACCAACAATAATACTGTCACCGCAAAAAGTTTGAAATAATTCAAAGACTTCCTTTTCAGGCTTTGAATTTCTAACCATGTCATCTGTGATACCTGTTAGATTAATAGTTGTTTGTGATAGTGGATGTCCTGGATCAATAAACATATCAAAACTTTTTAAAACCGTTCCTTGCCGCATTCTGACGGCTGCAAGTTCAATTACCTTGTCGAATCGGGCAGATAAGCCTGTTGTCTCAGTATCAAAAATTACATAGGTAGCATCTTTGAGATCCGTGTGTACTTCATTGTAAGCAATTGGAATACCATCATCTACAACATTAGCTTCAACGCCATAAAGAACCTTAACCCCATTTTTCTTTCCAGCAGCATAGGCTTCAGGAAAAGCTTGCAGTGTACTGTGATCTGTCACTGCAATTGCTTTTTGTCCCCATTTTGCCGCCTGTTTAATATAATCTGTGATGTTATTAGTAGCATCCAACATACTCATATTTGTATGAACATGCAGCTCTGAACGTTTCTGTCCTTCTGGCGCCGTATCCTTACGGGCCTCGTGAGAAATCTGATTAATGTCGAATGCGTTAATTGCGAGATCTCGCATAAAATTGTCTTCTTGAACACTTCCACGGATTCTTACCCACTGACCTTCAGCAATTGCATCAAAACATGCTTCATCCTCATCGTTTCGCGAGAATTTTTTTACAATGATCGAAGAACTATAATCCGTTACCTTCAAAATTAGTAGTTTCCGCGAGGACCTCAATGTTCGCACCTCTTTATCAAAGATATACCCTTGAATAATAACAGAGCGTTCTTCTTCGGTAATACTAACCATCTGAGTAATTTCATTTTTATCATCAATTTTTTTGCCCATCACGACTAGACCTTCGATTTTTGGAAGGGACTTTTCTTGTTTTTGCTGATTTTGCTGCTGAATTGCCTGAAGTGCTTTTTGTGCTAATTGTTCATCATCTTTTGCCTTTTGTGCCTTGAATTCAGCAATTTTTTTCTGTGATTTTGACTCATCAATCATTGTATGGATAGCAAATTTTGGGAAACCCATTTGCCGATAGGTATCTTCGATTGGGCCAAGTGCCTGATTCACAAGAAACTTCTTTAGGATTTCGTTGTCTGCTTCAAGTATTACTCTCTGATCGTCCAAATAAGGCACTTTACCAAAAGTCAGTTCTTGAACAAACGGAGAAGTAACACCACAGTGCTTAAGTACCCAGTTCCAATATTCACCAAGATTTCGTTTATTCATTTGCGGCTTTTCTATGTTGAAGAAAATCCTAACATGCGCAATATTTCTAAAGCTTTCTTCCAAACTCTGTGAAAATTCTTCAAATAGCGAGAATGGCCAAATATCGTCTGTCTTAAATGTAAAATCCCATCTTTGTGAAATATGATGTAATTCCACATCTTCAATTTGAGTGCTGTCAAAAATTATTTTTTCTTCATCTTTTATATTCCAATTCAATTGCAAAAGTAATTTCTGAAATAGTGTTTTCTTATCAATTCCCAAACTGAACTTCCTTTCTTTTCACAATTATTCAAAGTAACTATAATACTTAAATTCTATCACTAAAAATTACTCTCTGTAAGAATTTCTAGTACTAATCAATGAAATTATAAAATATAAAAGACGAAAGCGATAAAAAGCAATCACCTTCATCTTTTATTGAAACAAATCAAAACCAATTCATATTTTAATCTTCTTTTTCTTCTGAAAGCAAGATACTAATCGCGTTCTGCAATTCTTCACGCCGAACCTCAACTGTTTCTCCATTGCGGCGAAGCTTAACTTCAACAATGCCTTCTTCAGCTTTCTTCCCAATTGTTACTCTGACAGGTAATCCCATTAAATCTGAGTCAGCAAACTTAACCCCTGCACGCTCTCTACGATCGTCTACCAAGACACTATAGCCAGCACTTTGCAAGTCAGACGTAACCTCATCGGCTAATCTAGCTTGTACATCATTTTTTGAATTAACTGGAACAACGTGGATATCAAAAGGAGCAATTGTCTGTGGCCAAATTATCCCATTTTCATCACTATTTTGCTCAATAATAGCTGATAAAAGACGAGATACACCTATACCATAACAACCCATAATAACTGGTACTTGTCGTCCATTTTCATCAAGTACATTTGCTTTTAAATCGTTAGAATAACGTGTCCCTAACTTGAAAATATGTCCGATTTCAATTCCTCTGGTAAACTTCAGCAATCCTTGCCCATCAGGAGACGTCTCACCTTCACGAACGATTCTCAAATCGACATAGTCATCAACTTCGTAATCTCTAGGAGCGTTAACGTTAATGAAATGATACCCATCCTCATTAGCTCCGCAAATTCCATTACTCATTTTCTCAACGTCAACATCGGCAATAACTCGTAAATTCTTTGAAATTCCAACTGGTCCAACTGAACCAAAATCAGCTCCAAGGAGCTTAACTGTTTCTTCCTCAGTTGCCATGCGAGCTTCTTTTGCGCCCAAGAAATTTTTTAACTTAACCTCATTGAGTTCATCAATTCCACGGAGTAAAACAATCGTTGGCTTTTCGTCAACATACAGTAACAGAGTCTTCAAAACATCGTCGGCAGTTGCATCAAGAAACGCAGCAACTTCTTCAACCTTTTTTACATTTGGAGTTGCTGTTTTCTTCAAGTCACGTTTGCTTTCATGTGATGTCTTAGTAATTCTCAAGTTCTTTGCCATTTCCAGATTTGCGGCATAATCACTACCATCCGAATATACGATTGTGTCTTCACCAATATCTGCAATTGCCATGTATTCCTTGGAATCATTACCACCCATTGCGCCAGCATCGCCAATGATTGAGCGAAAATCTAAGCCACAGCGCTCAAAAACATTTTGATATGCTTCTTCCATTTGACTATAAACACTGTCTAAACTATCTTGCGTTGCATGAAATGAATAACCATCAAACATTAAAAACTCGCGGCCACGCAATAATCCGAAGCGTGGTCGATTTTCATCACGATATTTCATTTGAATCTGATACAGAGTTAATGGTAACTTTTTGTATGACTTAATTGAATCTCGAATTATTGAAGTGAACGTTTCTTCATGTGTTGGTCCCAAAATAAAATCACGTTCATGCCTGTCCTTTAACTTAAACATTGCAGGCCCATAGGTTTCATATCTACCAGATTCTTGCCAAAGTTCAGCCGGAATAACGGCAGGAACCAGCATTTCCGTAGCGTCAATTGCATCCATTTCTTCTCGAATAATTTGCTGAATTTTTGTTAAGACCTTGTGTGCAAGAGGCAAGTAAGCATACATGCCTGCTGTAATTTGTTTAACATAACCCGCACGAAGCATTAATTTATGACTAAGTGCTTCTGCGTCACTTGGTACCTCTTTAACAGTAGGTATCAAAATTTTTGATTGTTTCATAACTAATCCCCTTTTTGAACGAACACCAGTAATCATTTAAGACTGCTAGTAAATTCTTAATTAAAGAAATAACGATGAATATCATTCCATGTTACGAGTACCATTAAGAGCATTAAAAAGCCAAACCCAATTAAGGTAATCATCCCTTCTTTTTCAGGTGACAATGGTTTTCTTCTGATTCCCTCTATGATATTCAAAACTATCTTTCCGCCATCCAATGCTGGAATGGGAAAAAGATTTACAATTCCAAGATTAATTGAGAGAAATGCCAATAGGCTAATTACACTTGTCAATCCATATTGTGCAGCTTCTGAAGTATAAGAATAAATTGCAACCGGTCCACCAAGGTCATTCAAACTGAATCCATGTGTGAAAATTCCTCCAATAGCTGCGAGCAACGCTACCATTGTAGCCCAGGTTTTTGTAAAACCATAGGCCGCAATTGCCATAAATGAAGAATCAGTATGTGTCTTAGCGGTAATACCAATCAGTCCTATTTTTTTACCATTTTGATTCTGAACTCTAGGAGTCAATCCAACCGTTTTTTTCTGATTATCACGGCTATAAGTCACTTTAATTTTTTTACCAGGAGCAGCATTTACATATGATGAGAGCTTCTGCCAACTAGCAGTTTTATGCCCATTAACAGCGACAATTTCATCGCCAACTTTCAAGCCTGCTTTTTTCGCCACAGAACTTGTAGCAAAACCACCAATCTTTGTAGAATTTTCAGAAGTTACTACACCACCTTGAATAACTGCAACCAAAGTAAACGCAACGATTGTCAATATAAAATTATTGAGCGGACCCGCAAAATTTGTTAATATTCTCTGCCAAAGTTTTGCGGATTGAAACTGAACATCAATTGGAGCAATCCTAACTTCTGTCCCATCTTCTTCAATAATTGATGCATCATGTAGAACTGGAAAGCGCCGATATTTATCTTCTTCACCATTTTCATAGCCTTCAATCCAAAGATCTTTTTCAAGATCCCATTTGACAACTTCAACTGGTATTCCGGAAATCAAAGTCTTCTTCTTACTTGCATTAATTGTTTCGACCACATCATCTTGGTTCAAAAGCAAACTAACTGTGGTACCTGGCTTCAATGAATCATCATCGTCTTCAAGACCTGCCATCCTTACATATCCACCTAAAGGAAGTATCCGAACTGTATAAGTCGTACCGTTTTTTTGGTGCGCAAAAATTTTGGGACCCATGCCAATTGAAAATTCGCGCACTAAAATCCCAGCACGTTTTGCAAAATAGAAATGTCCAAATTCATGAACAACTACCAGAACCCCAAAAACAATAATAAATGTCACAATTGTAATTAGCATGTTAGCTTCCTTTCAAAATAGAATGTTTTTAAATTAACCCTATAAAGTGTGCAACTGGCAAGACAAACAATAATGAATCAAAGCGATCTAAAATTCCCCCATGCCCTGGTAAAATTCTTCCCGAATCCTTTACCCCATAGAAACGTTTTAGTGCTGATTCAACTAAGTCCCCCATTTGTCCAACAATCGATAAAATCAGTGTTATCAATAATACTGATACGAGACCGAAATTTTGCGGATAAATTAGTGTGAATCCACCCGCAATTACTATTGCAATAATTACGCCACCAATTGATCCTTCCCAAGTCTTGTTGGGACTAATGTGTGGTGCAAGCTTATTTTTACCTAATTTGCGACCAACCAAATATGCTCCGCTATCAGTAGACCAAACGATCAACAGCAGATAAAAGACAGTTGAAATACCAACATTCCTTGCCTGCAT
Source organism: Lactobacillus sp. UCMA15818 (assembly GCF_030400225.1). Classification (GTDB taxonomy): domain Bacteria; phylum Bacillota; class Bacilli; order Lactobacillales; family Lactobacillaceae; genus Liquorilactobacillus. Next base: position 269,778 of record NZ_VJYB01000001.1, read on the forward strand.
TAAATAATGAAATCCTACAGATGAGTAAATCGTTCCCAAAATTAGCATTCCTGCATCATCAAAAGAAAAACGATTCTTTGTGATTACAGTGTACATTAATAAAATCAACACAAAGAAATAAAAAATAGTGAATCTTGTCGTATCACTAGGCAAAAAATTCAACCAACTTTGTGGAATAAGTACTGCTAAAGCGGCTAACATTGAAATAACAGCTTCAGGAGATACCAATAATTTCTTGCGCATTATCAAAATCTCAGATAATGCAACTAGGCCCAGTAAGATAGCTAATATATCAAATAATACCCCGCCTAACCATACTAGCGGAACAAAAATGATTAGAGCAACTACTGCCGTAATTACACGTTGTTTCATGATGGATTACCCTTTCTTTAGACCGCCAAAACGGCGATCACGTTTCTGATATTCTATAATATTTTCACACAAATCTTCAGGTGTATAATCAGGCCACAAAACATCACTGAAAATAAACTCACTATATGCAAGTTGCCAAAGTAAAAAATTGGAAATTCTCTGCTCCCCACTTGTACGAATCAATAAATCAGGATTTGCCAATTTTGCCAATTTTCTCGTCATTAATGCATCTGAAATCATGTCTTCATTAATCGAATCAGCCACTAATTCTTTTTTCTCAACCTTCACTGCCAGATTTTTTACAGCAGCCACTATCTCATCTCGTCCACCATAGTTAATAGCAAAATTCAAAATCATTCCTGTACAATGACTCGTTTGTGCAATTGCACGCTTAACGGCGGCTAACGTTTCAGGTGGGAGTTCACCTAACTCGCCCATTGCATTAACTTGAATATTATTTTCAATTAATTCGGGAACAAAGGTATCAAAAAAAGTAATTGGTAGACTCATTAAAAATTCAACTTCTTTTTTGGGACGTTTCCAATTTTCTGTCGAAAAAGTATATAATGTTAAAACCTTGACACCAAAGTTACTTGCAGCTTTAGTAATCTCTTTAACGGTTGTTAGCGCAGTCTTGTGTCCTGCAATTCTTGGCAAATGCCTCTTCTTGGCCCAACGTCCATTGCCATCCATAATAATAGCAATGTGTTGCGGAATACGCTCTTCATCCATTTCCTGAAGTGTTTTCCCCAAATCATTATTTTTAATAAATTTTGAGAACAAGAGTTCACCTCCACTAAAGTTCAAAACTTATTTTAACAAAAAAGTAACAACGGAGCAAAAAGCATCGCCTCTTAGGAAACTGATTAATGAAAATTAAATATCAATCATCAATTTCCAGCATGCCACTCCGTTGTACTCTGTGACTAACTATGCTGTCGTTAAACATCAAGAATTTCTTTTTCTTTTTCAGCCTGAATACCATCAACGCTCTTTACTGAAGAGTCTGTAAGCTTTTGTGCCTGCTCTTCTAGATTATGTAAATCATCTTCAGTCAAATCGCCATTTTTTTGTGCTTTTTTAAGATCATCGATTGCGTCACGACGAACATTACGAACTGCTATTTTTGCTTTTTCGGCCTCAGCTTTGACTTCTTTCGCGATTTCTTTGCGACGCTCTTCAGTCAACTGTGGAATCACCAAACGAATAGCTGAACCATCATTTGCTGGTGAGATTCCTAAATCTGATGCCAAAATAGCATGTTCGATATCCTTGAGTGATGACTTATCATAAGGAGTTACCATTAAGACGCGTGCCTCTGGAATAGAAATCTGAGCTATTTGATTCAATGGTGTTGGTGCACCATAATATACCACCGTAATTCTGTTCAAAAGGCTAGCGTTTGCGCGGCCCGCACGGATGTTTCCAAGTTCACGCTGTAATGCTTCTTGAGCTTTTGTCATTTTTTCTTGTGCATTTTTTAAGATCGGATCATTTATTTTCATCGTCTATTTTCCTTTCACTGTTGTCCCAATTGATTCACCCTTTACAACTCTTTGAATATTACCACGTTCATTCATATTGAATACTACTAGTGGAATATCGTTGTCCATAGATAGTGATGAAGCGGTTGTATCCATGACTTGTAGCCCCTTATTAATGATATCAAGATGTGTAACCTCTGAAAACTTGACAGCTGACTGATCCTTTAATGGATCTGCCGAATAAATGCCATCTACTCCGTTTTTTGCCATCAAAATAACATCTGCATTAATTTCTGAAGCACGTAAAGCAGCCGTCGTATCTGTTGAAAAATATGGTGAACCCGTTCCTGCAGCAAATATAACTATCCTGTCTTTCTCAAGATGGCGAATTGCTTTACGTCGAATATAAGGCTCTGCAATCTGACGCATCTCAATTGAGGTCTGAACACGAGTGGGAACATCCAATGATTCCAAGTTATCTTGAAGTGCAAGAGCATTCATTACAGTACCTAACATACCAATGTAATCTGCCTGTGATCTCTCCATGCCCATCTGAGCCCCAGCTTCCCCACGCCACATATTGCCACCACCAACCACGATAGCAATTTGAACACCCAAAGCATAAACTTCTTTGATTTCTTCAGCAACTTTCCGGATTTCTAAAGGATTAATCCCAATTTTTTGATCACCTGCAAGAGCTTCCCCACTCAACTTTAATATCACGCGCTTATACTTTACATCTGTCATGATGATCCTCCTATAGTTATCATTTGTGTGTCATACCTTGAGTATATTCATGCTTCATTCTATCATACTTAGACAAACTTGAATATCTCAAAAAAAGAGTTTACTGCATATAAATAGGGGTATCAAAACTAATTAGTTTCAATCCCCCACTTGACAACAGGCATAGAAAACTAAATAACATGTTGTCCGATATAATATTAGTCTTTAACCTGATTCATAACTTCTTCTATAAAATTATCTTCTTTTTTCTCAATACCTTCACCAACTTCGTAACGAGTGAATGAAATGACCTTACCACCCTTTGAAGCAATATACTTGGCAACCGTTTGGTCTGGGTCTTTGACAAATTCTTGGTCCGTTAAACTAATTTCTGCTAAGAATTTATTCAAGCGTCCTTCGACCATTTTCTCAACAATTTTCTCAGGCTTGCCCTCATTCAAAGCTTCTTGTGTAAGAACTTCCTTTTCATGTGCAAGTTCTTCAGCAGGTACTTCATTACGGTCAACATATTTAGGATTAATTGCTGCAACATGCATCGCAATATCTTTAGCAGTTGCTTCGTCAGCACCTTCAACAAGCACAAGTGAAGCAATCTTACCACCCATATGGAGATATGAACCAAAATTTTGTGTTTCTGTTTTCTCAACTAATTTAAAACGACGTAGTGTAATTTTTTCGCCAATAACTTGAGTTGCTTCAATGATTTCATCGTTAATTGTACCTTTATCCGTAGAAATTTTAAGCGCCTCTGCGATATTTGCTGGTTTTGCTTCAGCAATTTTGATAGCAACAGCCTTTACTAGTTCTTTAAACTGTGCATTTTGTGCGACAAAGTCAGTCTCAGCATTAACTTCGACAACAGCTGCAACGTTATCGAAAACTTCAACATCAGCTAGACCTTCAGCTGCAACACGATCACTTTTCTTAGCCGCCTTTGCAATTCCTTTTTCACGCAGGAAATCAACAGCTTTTTGCATATCACCATCGACAGCAACTAAAGCTTTTTTAGCCTCCATCATACCTACGCCTGTTTTATCACGCAATTCTTTAACTTGAGAAGCAGAAATTTTTGCCATTACTATGGCCTCCTTATTTCTAAATTATAAAAAGGCTGTCCCTAACTTTAAGGCCATTAATGTGCCCAATGTTGGAAACAGCCTAAGATTTAACTATTCAGCATCTTTGGTAGTATTTTTACCTTCAACAGCTTCAACAATATCTTCGATTGAATCTACTGCATCAGCATTTTTAAATGATTCTTCAACGGATTCAATATCATCCTCGCCTTGATTAGCTTCGACGATAGCATCAGCCATCTTAGCAGTAATCAAGCGAACTGCACGGATAGCATCATCATTAGAAGGAATCTTAACATCGATTTCATCTGGATCAGCGTTTGTATCAACCATAGCAATAATAGGAATATTAAGCTTGCGTGCTTCCTTGATTGCAATCCTTTCCTTACGCGGATCAACTACAAACAATGCATCTGGAATACGAGGCATGTCTTCAATTCCACCCAAGAATTTCTCAAGACGATCTTTTTGCTTAAGCAACAAAGATACTTCTTTCTTAGGAAGAACATCGAAAGTTCCATCCTCAGCCATTGCTTTAATTTCCTTAAGACGCTTAATTCGTTTTTGAATTGTATCCCAGTTTGTTAAAGTTCCACCCAACCAACGATGGTTTACAAAGTATTGACCAGCGCGTTTTGCTTCTTCTTCAACTGCATCTTGTGCTTGTTTCTTTGTACCAACAAAAAGAATAACACCGTTATCTTCTGCTGCTCTCTTCATGAAGTCATATGCATCATCAATTAACTTAACTGTTTTTTGTAAATCAATGATGTAGATACCATTACGTTCTGTAAAGATATACTTCTTCATCTTAGGGTTCCAACGACGTGTTTGATGTCCAAAATGAACACCAGCTTCAAGCAATTGTTTCATGCTAATTACTGCCATAATACAAAATACCTCCGATAATTTTTTTTCCTCCTCCGCATTCAACTGAAATCAGACTCAAATGAGCAATATGATTTCTATCGTACGAAGTGTGAATTAGTGCCTGATATAAAGCACCTGAAATATTATATCGTAATTCAAATTAAAACGCAAGAATTATTCTTTTATTTTACAATTGTATTTGCCGTTCCATTCTCACAAACACTTTTAGCGCTATTTAAAGCAATCAATACCATATTCTCGACCGCTGTTTCCGTGTAAAAAGCAACATGGGGCGTTACCAAAACATTATCAAGCGACAATAATTCCTTGAAAGTTTTGTCTTCTATCTTCTGATTGCTTAAATCATGATTAAAGATATCACTTTCATTTTCATAAGTATCTAGTGCTGCACCTGCGAGCTTTCCCGATTTTAAAGCCGCAATTAATGCTTCAGTGTCTACCAATGCACCACGAGCCGTATTGATAATGTACGAACCATCCTTCATCTTGTTAAGATTTTCTATACCCACCAAGTGATAGTCATTAGGCGTCGCCGGCATATGCAATGTAACTACATCAGCTTGTGAAAACAGTTCATCATAACTGCCAACATAAATTCCTTGTTTTTTCAATTCGGGATTGGGATAGAGATCATATGCAATCACCTTTGCACCAAATCCACGGTAAATATCAATTGCAGCTCGTCCAATTCTTCCTGTTCCGACCACACCAACAGTCAATGAACGTAATTCTTTTCCTACATAAGGTGCCCAGCGAAAATCTTGCTTTGCAACTTTATTTCTGAATATTGTTGTGTTGCGAAGAAGCTGCATCAGTTGAGTTACTGAAAATTCGGCAATTGCATTTGGCGAATATGCAGGAACATTTGTTACTATTACGCCATTTTTCCTTGCTGCATCAAGGTTGATATTATCCACGCCAACATTACGGATAGAAAATACTTTAATACCAAACTCTTTGAACTTAATAAACATCTCATCTGGATAGGTACCTGTTTGGAGTGCTAGAACTCCATCAAACCCCTTAATTTTGTCAACAGAATTCATGTCTAACATATCTGGTAAACGTAAAACTTCATTACCAGTTTCTTTCTCCCATTGAACAAAATACTTTTCTTCATCTTCACGTACATTAAAAGCTATAAACTTCATCATGAACCTCCAAATTAAATATCACTATTCTACGGTGGGACAGAAGAAACTAATTACTAAGCTACCTTTCTTCTACTCAAGAAAATAATATCTTTGTCCATCTATCATTGTAGCATGAAAAATAACTTCAATGCTCCTATTTAGCAATGCCTTTTATTTTTTAAGTTTTTTAATATTAATTCCATGCTCTTCAAGATACTTTAATTTTTGCTTTCGCAATTGATGCTTGAATGCATATTCAGCCCTTAACGCATCTGATTTATTATCAAAAGCTTCATGATATAAGAGTTGCACTGGTCGTCTGCTTTTTAACCGTGTATATTTTGCACCTTTTCCAGCGTTGTGAACAGCCAGTCGATGATTCATATCATTAGTAAATCCCCCATATAGCGTAAAATCAGCACATAACAAAACATAAAAAAAATAGTTTTTATTCACTTTTCCCATACAGAATCTCCCTCAATAACGGTGTATATTCATCAGAGTCTTTATATACTATAATAGCTGGCATAAATCTGATACCATTTGGTCGCCCATCCTTAATTGCTTCAATCAAAATCATGTTTGCTTCTTTTCCTGCTTTTGGATGAACTAACTGTACTTTTTTAGGTGCGAGTCGATGTTTTCTCATTAATTCGAAGATTTCAGCTGCTCTTTCCGGTCGATGTATAAAATATGCTTTACCATTCATCTTCAGTAAATCACTTGCAACTTCAATAATTCGCTCAAGGTTCACAGAAATTTCATGACGTGCAATCGCCAAATAAGGATTATCATTTTTTTTACTAGTGGGTAGATTTGAGAAATATGGTGGATTGCAAGTCACAATGTCAACCGAATCTTTTTTTATGAATTCAGTTGCTTTATCCAAATCAATATTTAATATCTGAACTCTATCTTCTAAATCGTTAAGTTCGATACTTCTCTTTGCCATATCTGCTAAACGGTCCTGAACTTCGACCCCGATGATTTGACCAGTCACTTTTTTTGTTAAGAAGAGTCCAACTGCCCCATTTCCAGCACACAGATCAACTAATCTTCCATCTTTTTTTCGTAATCCACTAGTAAACGACGCTAATAAAACAGCATCAAGAGAAAAAGAAAACACATCTGCGCTTTGAATAATCCCAACTTCATTTGAATACAGTCTGTCAATTCGTTCGTTTTCGTAAAGCTTCATTTTAATATCACCTTCATTTTAACTTGCATGTCATCACAAAATTAGGCATACTTATCATTGAAATAATTTGTTAAGAAAGGAATGTCCCGTGATGTTCTATTCATTTATTCGTATTGTAGCACGTGGGATAGTGTTTTTAATCAATGGAAATGCACACTATCTTAATAAAGAAAAACTCCCAAAGGGCAATTATATACTTGTTGGGCCTCATCGTGCCTGGTTTGACATGATTTATTTTGCATTGGGCGCGGCACCAAAGAAGTTCTCTTTTATGTCAAAGAAGGAATTGTTTAAAAATCCAATTTTGCGTTATATTCTGGTCCATGCTAACGCATTCCCAGTTGATCGCAAAAACCCAAGCCCTTCTGTAATCAAAACACCTGTCAATTGGCTTAAAAAACGTGATATTTCTTTAATCATGTTTCCTTCTGGAACAAGACACTCTCAAAGTTTAAAGGGCGGTGTTTTGCTAATTGCACGTTTAGCAGGTGTTCCAATTATTCCTGCTGTCTATCAAGGCCCTACAACAACAAAGGGGTTGCTTAAAAGAAGGAAAATTACAGTTGCTTTTGGTGATCCGATTATTATCAATGCGCGCAAAAAACTGACAGATGAGCAACAGCAAGCAATTCTTGCAGAAATGACTTCATCATTCAAAAAACTGGATACACAAATTAATCCAGACTATGTTTATATCGATAAGAGCAAATCATAGGGTCATTGGTACTTAGACTAAGAATTAGTTTAAATAAAAAAGGAGTTCTACCAAAACAAAACGTTTCGGCAGAGCTTCTTTTTTATGTTGAGTCATCTTAACTCTGACTCACACCGCACTTTTTTATTTCTTCGTGTTTTGTGACTTCATTGCGTTCATCATCTGATGAAGTTTTTTCTCAGAAGGCTTTTGGCCCATCTGGAGCATCATTGTCTTCAACATTGTTTCGTTGATTGGCGGGTTTTTCTTCAAATAGCTTTCCATATATTTACGGGCAGCGAAGAATCCACCAACAAAGCCTAAGACAAGCGCAAGGATAACGATTAACACCCAAATTGTGGTTGACATCACGAATTGCTCCTTTCATGTCGTTTCAAATAACAATTCTACACAATCTTTAAGTAAAAATAAAGCTCAAACTTGGCTAATCATCACGTAATCCTTTTTTTCTTTGAATTTTCTTGACCTTTTCAGGTGTAACTTCATTGCCATCTTTATTAAAAACTTGTAACATTTCCACATTACTGCGAAAAGTTGCTCGAAAAGCAGCCAAATAATCCTCCCTAAGGCTCTTTTGCTCAATTAATTCTTCTTTTGTCAAACCAATCCTTTTTTTCTTCTTCGAAAGTTCATTAATTCGATTAATGAGTTCCTGTGAAATTTTACCTGCCATTTCATTACCTCACTACTGATTATTATTGAATAGACTAATCATACATTAACAAATAATAATTTTCAAACATCTAATACGAACGTTTGTTTGTAATGTATATTTATTTGTGTTAGAGTTATTTTATTAATAATGTGATTGAGGTGTCGTAAATGACAAAAGCTTCTGAAAAAAGACAAATGGCAGTTCTACGTTTCATTTATGAACGAGTCAATGAAAAGGGATATCCGCCGACAGTTCGTGAAATCTGCCAAGCTGTTGATTTATCATCAACTTCCACTGTACATGGGCATCTAGCACGACTTGAAAAAAAAGGATATCTCCAAAAAGATCCAACAAAACCGCGTGCAATTGAACTCACGGCAGTCGGTCTAGAAGCATTAGGAATTGAAGAACATGCAGATTCGATTCCAATGCTTGGAACGGTTACAGCTGGTATGCCAATTCTTGCCGTGGAAGAAGCATCTGAATACTTTCCACTGCCACCTGACTTTAATTCCTCTGATAACCTTTTTATTTTGACCATTCGTGGTGAAAGTATGATTAATGCTGGAATATTGAATGGTGATCGTGTTATCATTCGCAAACAAGAAAGTGCAGAAAACGGTGAGATTGTAATTGCGATGAACGATGATGATGAAGCAACCTGCAAACGTTTCTTCAAAGAAGATGGTTACTATCGATTACAGCCTGAAAATGATACGATGGCTCCCATTATTCTTGATTCAGTATTAATTCTTGGTAAAGTTGTCGGGTTATACCGCAACCTTATTTCATAACGATAAAACAATATTCACACTTAAAAATACCGCCTTCCAAAATTAGTTCTTACTCAGATTTTGGAAGGCGGTATTTTTAAGTGCGCAATTTTTTTGCCATTTCAAGTAATTCTTTGGCATGTTCCATTGTTAGCTTCGTGATTTCTGTTCCAGCTAACATTCTTGCAATTTCAGTAATTCTTTTTTCTTCGTTCAATTTTTCAATGTTCGTCTCAGTTCGACCCTTGATTACCTCTTTAGTAACAAGATAATGATGATTACTAATCGCAGCTACTTGTGGTAAATGTGTGATACATAGGACTTGGGATAATTGCGCAATTTGACTAATTTTCTCAGCCATTGCTTGAGCGACTCTTCCGCTAACCCCGGTATCAACTTCGTCAAAAATAATGCTTGTCAAGTTTCGATCTTGCGAAAAAATCGTCTTTAATGCCAACATAATACGCGAAAGTTCACCACCGGATGCAATTTTTGCCAATGGTCCACTAGCTTCTCCTTGATTAGTTTGAATATAAAATTCCACACGATCGATTCCATCACTTGCTAATACCGTCTTATCAGTTCCAAAGTGTACTTCAAACCTAGCTTGATCCATATAAAGTGATTTCAATTGCATTTCGACTGCATTTGATAATTTTTTTGCAGCCCTTGTTCTTTCATGACTCAATTTTTCTGCTGTCGCCAATGCTTCGCTATAGGTTTTATCAACAGCTTTTTGTTGAATCTCGCTATCTTCATCTGCACTTTGCATCTGTGCTAATTCTCTTTCAATCTTATTATAATAATCCAAAACCTTTTCAATTGAATTACCATACTTATGTTCAAGTTGCTTGATTACTTCCAGTCTTTGATTCGTCTGGTTTAGCTCATCCTCGTTCCATTCCATTACGTCTAACTCGTTCGAAATATCATGTGCGGCATCTTGCAAAGTATAGAATGCACTCGACAGATTATCTGCAATATTATGCAAGTCCTCGGATAAATTACCTACTTTTTGAGTTGCTTCGACAGCATCCCCCAAGTGTCCTAGAAAATCAGCTTCTTCTCCAGAAAGAAGTTCATAACTTTGTGACAAAGCATCACGAATAGTTTGAAAATTTTCGAGCTTTTGCTTTTTAATTTCTAAATCTGCATCCTCTCCCAAAACAAGATTAGCTTCGGTAATCTCTTGAACCTGAAACTGTAGCATGTCTAATCTTTGAGCCCACTTTTGTTCATCAGATTGCCTTTTTTTTAGAATTCTTAGCTTCTCACGATAAGCTTCAAATAATTTGTTATATTTAACTTTTAAATCTGTAGTTTTTTGATTGTATTGATCCAAAAGACCGATATGATTCTCTGAATTCATCAACATCTGATGCTCATTTTGTCCATGAATATCTATAAGCTGATTCCCAATTTTTTTCAAAGCTGTGAGTGTTACTAATGTATTATTAATACGACAGACACTTCTGCCATTACGATAAAGTTCCCGTTGAATAATTAAGACATCCTCGTCCGCTGTAATTCCAAAACTCTCTACGTCGTGCTTTATTTTGACGTTTTTTGGTAAACCAAATAAGCCCTGTAAAATTGCTTTGTTAGCTCCTTTGCGAATAAATTCTTGTGAACCTCTACTACCAGCTAGGAGTCCTAGAGCATCAATTACTATTGACTTACCAGCACCTGTTTCACCAGTCAAAACTGTCATCTTAGATTCAAAATTAATATCAAGTTTTTCAATGATGGCGAAATCTCTAATCATTAATTCGCGTAACATCTTATCATTCCTTTGTTAATTGGTCATCTCAAGGACTAATTCCTGCGCTGCTTTTGCCTCATTAACAGATTTTGCAATTACTAAAACCGTATCATCATCACCGATAGTACCAAAAATTTCTTCATAACGCATCTGATCAATTAAACTTGCTATTACCGGACCATTCCCTGGCGAAACCTTAATCAGTAAGAATTCATTCTGAATACGTGAGGATAAATATGCATCTTTCAGTGTATTTCGTAATTTTTTTTCTGAATTTAGTTTCTTCTCCGTTGGCAGACTGTATTGGTATTCACCAGTTGAAGAGGGCAACTTAATTAGCTGCATTTCCTTTACATCACGTGAAATCGTTGCTTGTGTGACATCAATCCCTTGTTCTTTCAAAAGCTTAACGATGTCTTCTTGTCTATCAATACTATACTGTAATAACAAATCTTTTATCGCCTTTTGTCGCTCTTGTTTACGCATCTCAATCACCAATCCCCCACATTTATTCATAATTTATTATTATAATAGCCTATTTTGAATAAATATTAAAGAAAAAGCTTATAAAAATTAATGATTATTTGCCAAAAGTTATATATGCTGCTTCAATTAATTCTTGATTGTCAATTTTAGCCCTATTTACACCCTTGTTAACGACTTTTTTCAAATGACAAATAAATTCGATATTACCCGTGCCACCTGTAATGGGAGAAAAATCAATGCCACAAACATCGAAGCCTGCAGCTAGAGCAAAGTTGATAATCTTATTCAAAACTGCTAAGTGAACTTTCTTATCTCTAACAATCCCATTTTTCCCAACATTAGCCTTTCCAGCTTCAAACTGTGGTTTAATCAAGGCAACTACATCACCCGAACTTTGTAAAATTGCATGTAGTGGCGGTAAAATTAATTCAAGCGAAATGAAAGAAACATCTATCGTAGCAAATTCTGGTAACCCGTTAGTAAAATCTTCTGGTTTACTATACCTAAAATTCGTATTTTCCATTACAATAACACGCGGGTCTTGTCTAATCTTCCAAGCCAATTGATTAGTTCCAACATCTAACGCATAGCTTATTTTCGCGCCATTTTGTAATGCAACATCTGTAAAACCGCCAGTAGAAGACCCAATATCAAGGACGGTTTTGTCCTTAACTTCTACATCAAAAACCCTGAGAGCCTTCTCAAGCTTATAGCCACCTCGACTCACATAAGGCATCTTCTTACCCTTAAAATGTAATTCAGTTTCAATATTAATTTTCATTCCAGGTTTATCTAAACGTTCTTCGTTTTCTCCTAATACTTCTCCAGCCATTACAGCCCGCTTTGCTTGTTCACGCGTCTCAAAAAGACCTTGCTGTACAAGTAATACATCAACTCGTTCCTTTTTCATTAACTATCCTTTCTCTCGAAATATTCTAGAAAATCCGCTAAAACACTATCATCAGCATTTAACCTTACCAATACTTCACGCGCATCTTCAACTGCTTGACTTAGACTCTGATAAGCACCATCAAGCCCTAAAATAACTGGATATGTGTTTTTATTCTCGCCTTTGTCCTTATGGACTGCCTTCCCCATCTCTTTTGTTGTTGAAACCACATCCAATATGTCATCATATATCTGAAAGGCAAGACCAAAAGTAGCACCAAAATCCACCAGTAAATCGAATTCCTTTTTTTCTGTTTTACTAAGTATTCCTCCAGCCTGGCAAGCATATTTTAATAAAGCGCCCGTTTTTAGTTCATGAACTTTCTTTAGTTGTTCAAGCTCCAGAGTCTTATGTTCACCCTCTATATCTGCAACTTGGCCACTAACCATGCCTTCAGGTCCGGCAGCCTTAGCTAAAGCAGTTATTAGATCTACCTTACTTTTTGAGTCTAGTCCAGTTCTTGTAATCCAATCAAATGCAAGAGTTAATAATCCATCACCTGCTAAAACCGCTTCAGCTTGACCGAAAACCTTATGATTTGTTGCTTTTCCCCTACGTAAATCATCATTATCCATTTCTGGTAAATCATCATGAATCAGTGAATATGTATGTAGTAGTTCAAGACTTCCCGCAACTGCTAGTACATCATCATTGATTGGTCTATTATAAAACGAGCAAAGCGCCATAATTATGAGCGGCCGTATTCTTTTCCCACCAATTGCGACAGAATAAGTCATCGCATCTTTTAAAGTTCTTTCTGCGGATAAACCATTTAAAAATTCTGCAATTTTTTTTTCAAGCCTTGGCAAATTCTTGCTTTGAAAAGCCTGCATTCTTTTATTCATTAGCTGTATCTCTTTCAAAATCTGCTTCATTTCCATCTTTATCCATCACTTTTGCAAGTGTTTTTTCAGCATTCTCCAGTGTTTTTTGCAATTCATTACTAAGAGAAACACCTCTCTGAAATTGTTCTAACGCCTGTTCCAAAGGTACATCACCTTGCTCGAGTTTTTGCACGATTTCTTCCAAGTCTTTCAAATTATCTTCAAAATTCTTTTTTTCAGCCATTATTGTCTGCCCTCCTTAATTCCATCACCTTTGCTTGCACATTGCCATCTTGCAGATGAATATCTATTACCTCATCCGTGTTGAGTTGTACGATAGACTTTATAATTTTTTGTTCATTATTAGATATATAACTATACCCTCGACCCATAATTTTCAATGGACTTAACATATCCAAGCCTGAAATCGCCTTCGCCAGTCTCTGCTCATTCTTTTGAACATAGTCACCAATTGCTCGGTCAAGCTGTCGTGTTAAATATTCAACTTTCGAATCATACAAATGAAGAGTTTCAAAAGGTGCTTGATTTTGTAGTCTTTGCATTACAGATCTAGCAGCTCTTTCATGTTCAGTTATTCTTTGCTGAAGTGCTTGTTGGGCACGCTTCTTAAGATAATCAATCTTTTGCAGATAACCTTCATAGAGCCGACCAGGCTGTTGAAAAACATATGAATTAATTAATTTGTTAACCAATTGTTGTTTTAACTTAATCCTAGATTGCAGATTTTGCAGCAATCTGATTCTTAATTGTTCAATTTTCAAAATTTCATCACTTAGGACTGGTACCGCCAACTCTGCTGCGGCAGTTGGTGTAGCAGCTCTGACATCCGCCACTAAATCTGCAATTGTCGTATCAGTTTCATGGCCTACTGAAGAGATTATCGGGATCTGACATTCAAAAATAGCTCGTGCGACTATCTCCTCATTAAACGGCCATAAATCTTCAATAGAACCACCGCCGCGACCAATTATTAATGTATCAAAAGTGCCAATTTCTTGGACTTGCTGAATTCGTGCAACGATATCTGCGGCAGCACTCTCTCCTTGGACAAGTGCTGGAAACAAAACAATCTGAGCAATTGGATAACGTCGCCTGACAGTCGTCATTATATCCTTAATGACTGCCCCAGACGAACTCGTAATTACCGCTATTTTCTGTGGAAAAAGTGGTAATAATTTTTTTTCAACACCAAATAAACCTTCCGCGGCAAGCTTTTTCTTTAATTGCTCATAAGCTTGATACAAAGCGCCAACGCCATCAGGTTCCATTCTTTCAATATATATCTGGTAGCCGCCACTTGCTTCGTAAAGTGATATTCGACCAACTACGAGGACTTTCATTCCTTCTTCTGGCTTGAATTTAACCTTCTCAAAGGCAGATTTGAACATAATCGCATTTATTTTTGCATGCTCATCTTTGAGACTGAAATACTGATGAGCATTAAGTCGCGGCCGATAATTTGAAATTTCTCCTGTTAAATAAACTTTACCCAAATAAGGATCTGCATCAAATTTTCGCTTAAGATATTTTGTCAATGAACTCACTGTTAAGTACGTTTTTTCTGACAATTTTTACCCCCCAATTTGTCTTTCAGCAAATTTAACTGTTTGTTCTAATAACATCGCAATCGTCATCGGTCCCACACCTCCAGGAACAGGTGTAATCGCTGCAGCGACTGGCGCGACTTCTGTAAAATCAACATCTCCAACCAGCTTACCTGTAGCATCGCGATTCATTCCAACATCAACTACAACCACACCTGGTTTAACATCCGCGCGTTTAATAAATTCGGCGCGGCCCGTTGCAACAATCAGAATGTCTGCTTGCCTTGTCAATTCACGTAAATTAACGGTTTTACTATGGGTAATTGTAACAGTTGCATCTGCATTTAATAATAACGCAGCAATAGGACGACCAACGATATTACTACGGCCAACGATAACTGCATGCTTCCTTGCAACATCAATCTGATGTTCTGCCAATAACCTCATAATCCCATGCGGTGTGCAAGGCAGCGACTGTGGATTATTAAGAAAAAGCTGTCCAATATTTAGGGGATGAAATCCATCAACATCCTTTGCTGGATCAATCGCCGCAGTTACTTTTGCAGCATTAATCTGTCGTGGTAAGGGCAATTGTACTAAGATTCCATGAATGGAAGAATCAACATTCAGCTTAGCAATCAACGCTAAGAGAGCTTCTTCTGTCACTGTTTCTGGTAGTTTGAAGTCATGTGTTGTGAGTCCAACTTCTGCCGCTGCACGGTGCTTGTTGCGTACATATATTTGGCTAGCGTTATCAGAACCAACTAAAACAACGGCTAGTGCTGGAATAACTTTATGCTCTTGCAGCCGAGTTATTCGCTGCTTTAATTGCTGTCTGATTTTATATGAAAGTATACGTCCATCTAGAATTTCAGTCATCATCATTCATCCTAACTTATGTAATTATTGAACAATTTAATGCTCATACCTGCATTCCATTTTAGCATACCTAACTAGCTTTTCATCAAAATGTTCAATTATAATTAGCAAAAAAAATGTTAAATTGCTACAACTAACGTGGACAAAAAGATACTTCCAGAATCTTATTTTTTATATTTGGTAAATTTTTTGAAGAGACTACTCTTTCATATAATTCGTTTTTTCAATCTTCGTATAACCAAAAAACACCTAGTATTCTAATAAGCTAGATGTTTAAAATTTAACTATTAATATTATCATAGTTAAATTAGCTATTGCGCTAACTTAAGCTAGACCATATCCTATGAAACCAAGTTCGAAAGTACACCATTAACAAAGCGACGTGACTTCTCATCACTGAACTCTTTTGCTAACTCCAAAGCCTCGTTTAAAGCAACCCTGCCTGGAATATCATCAATATTTTGAATTTCAAAAATTGCCAAGCGCAAAACAATTACATCTGTCTTGTTAAGACGAGCAAAAGTCCAGTCCTTGCCCAAAAATTTTTGAATGGTCGCATCAATGTCCACTTTATTTTTATTAATACCTGTAACTAAAATACGAACATAATCTGGCACCACTTGTGCAACTTCATCCTCATCATCTCTAACCTGATGAAATAGCTCATCAACAGTAATATCCTGATTACTCTCCATTGCAAATAACATTTGAAAAGCAATTTTGCGCATCTCATGTCTACTCATAGTCACTTTGCGTCACCATTTTCCTCAGCAAATAAGTTGTCAAGATCAAGAGTTGGACCTTGTTTCTCGGGAACGACTCCTTGAACATAGACATCTACTGCTGCTAATTCTAATCCTGTCATAAATAACAGCTGCTGCTTAACCTTTTCTTGAATTTCAGATGCAACCTTAGGCACTGAAACTCCGTAATTCAAGAAAACATAGATTTCAACAGTCAACGTTTCAAGTGATTGGCCGAGTTTAACACCTTTACCACGACTTTTACGCCCAAAAAGTTCATTTACACTATTAGCAAGCGAACCGCGCATCGAATAGACACCCTCAACTTGTTTTGCAGCAATCCCAATAATTACTTCGATTACTTCGGGTGCAACCTCAATCTGTCCCAGTGTTGCTTCCTTACTTTCTATAATAATGTTATTATTTTCTGCCATCATCGAAACCTCCTTTGATTTAGGCACGAGAAATATAACTGCCATCTTGCGTATTGATCGTTAGTACATCCTCTTCATTAATAAAGAATGGAACCTGAACCACCAGACCAGTCTCAAGAGTAGCTGGCTTAGATCCACCTGAAGCAGTGTCTCCCTTAATTCCTGGTTCTGTAGCCTTAACTTTAAGATCTACCGTATTTGGTAAATCAACACCAAGTGTCTCTGTACCAAACATGATGATACTTATTACCATGTTTTCTTTTAAATAGTTTAATTCATCTTTAACACGTTCTTCTGGTAACTCTAATTGTTCGTATGTTTCCATATCCATGAACACATGGCTAGTACCATCAGCATACAAATATTGCATCTTCTTGTTATCGATTTGTGCTCTTTCAACCTTTTCACCTGCACGGAAAGTTTTTTCTTGAACCGCACCACTCCGCAAATTTTTAAGCTTCGAACGCACAAAGGCTGAACCCTTACCTGGCTTAACATGCTGAAATTCGATAACACGCCAAATTTCACCGTCAACCAAAATTGTCAATCCATTTTTAAACTCATTTACTGAAATCATTGTAATCCTCCTACGAATTATATCTCCAGTCAGTTACTCTTGAAATTATTTTACCATAATCAGTGCATAAAAATTCCCAGACTGTCAGAATATATTTTATAATAGCAACACTTAGTATAAAAAAGCAAGTTTATCCTAAATCGCGTGGTAATTTCTTGGAAAAGCAGTTAAAATTTCAAAACCAGTTTCCGTAACTAAAATATCATCCTCAATTCGAATACCTGCCGTTCCTGGAACATATATCCCCGGTTCAATCGTCACGATATGGCCTGACTCCATAATATCTGGAAAACGTGAACCAACATTTGGCAATTCATGAATATCTAGCCCGATTCCATGGCCCATTCCATGATTAAAGTATTTGCCATATCCCTTTTTTTCAATAAAGTCGCGGCCAACTTCGTCTAACTCCCTTCCGCTTATTCCTGGTTTTATTGCTTCAATTGTCCTGCGCTCAGCTTCCAAAACAATCTGATACATATCTTGCACCTTCTGCGACTGTTTTCCTAGTGAAAAAGTTCTAGTAACATCGGAAGTATAGTGCTGATAATAGTAACCAAAATCAACTGTAATTAAATCCCCATCTTCCAAAAGTTTTGCAGTTGCTGTCCCATGTGGCCAAGTTGTTCGCTCACCACTTGCAACAATCGTTTCAAAAGATTTTTCTTCTGTTCCATTCTTTTTCATGAAATAGTCAATCTCATTAGATAATTCCAACTCGCTTTGACCCACATGAATATTTTGCAGCATGAACTCATATCCTTTGCCTGCAATCTTACAAGACTCACGAATTTTATTGATTTCATCCTGATCTTTAACTGCACGCAAATTCTCAATAACTGCAGAAACCGGGACAATATCAGAAGAAGAATTTTCATCAATAAAATCATAATTTTGATACGAAATTACATCCTCGAAGGCCATCGCTACCAAATGTTCTTTTTCAACAAGTTCACAAGCTGTTTTCAAATAATTACGGGTATTACAGAACTTCCAATCAGAATGATTTGCCTTAACTTGTTGTCCAAAACGGTCATCAGTAATTAAGTATTGGTTATTCTCTGTGACTAACAGCAAACCATCATCCCCTGTGAAGCCACTTAAATAATAAATGTTAAGTGGCTCTGTTACCAAAAAACTGTCGATACTCATTTTTGTCATTAACTCACGCAAATTTGCAACCCTTTTTGAACTCATTAAAAAATCCTCCCATCATTGAAAAAAATAAAAAAAAAGATCAATACAAAACATAACGTTCCGTATTGATCTTATATCAAAAGCTTTATTTAATCTATTCAGCCACAGGGTAAACAGATACTTGCTTCTTGTCACGACCTTTACGCTCGAAACGAACAACACCTTCAACTTTAGCGAATAGTGTGTCGTCACCACCCATACCAACATTAACACCTGGATAAATACGAGTTCCACGTTGACGATAAAGAATTGAACCACCAGAAACAAGCTGCCCATCAGCACGCTTAGCACCTAAACGTTTTGATTCTGAGTCGCGTCCGTTAGAAGTCGAACCACCACCCTTTTTATGAGCGAAAAATTGTAAATTCATTAACATAGTTAGTGCACCTCCCTAGCTTTTATCTTCTATAATCTTAATATAATCAGAATAGCTTGTCGCCACATCACTAATACCTAATTTAAAATTAGCTAGTAACAACTGTGCAGCCTCATTATCAATGGCAGAATCATCGAGCTGTGCCCGCATAAATCCGCCATCTAGTTCATCAGAGTCAACATACAGCTTAGCCTTCGCAAGTTGCTCAAGACCGTTTACTGTACTAATTGACAAGGTTGAAACAGCTGCACACACAATATCTTGGCCATATTCTCCTGACTCAGCATGTCCTTTAATTTTAAAACCGATTAATCGGTTCTTCCTGTAAATAAAAGAAGCTTTTATCATTCAAACTCACCTCAATAATTATGCATTAATTGTATCAATAACAACCTTTGTATATGGTTGACGATGACCTTGTTTTGTATGTGAATGTTTCTTTGGTTTGTACTTGAAAGTAACGACTTTCTTAGCACGACCCTGTTTTTCAACAGTTCCTGTAACAGTTGCACCATCAACAAATGGCTTACCAACAGTAGTGTTTTCTCCACCTACTAAAACAACTTGATCAAATGTTACTTTTTCGCCTGCTTCTGCAGTCAATTTTTCAACATAGATTGCTTGTCCGGCTTCAACCTTAAGTTGCTTGCCGCCAGTTTTAATAATTGCGTACATATTATGTGCACCTCCTTAGTTTTACTTAGACTCGCCATGACTGAGTGGTCAACTGACTCTTATGAACTGGCCATGTGCGGTTGCAGTTGTGGCATGCACAAATACAACATTAGAATCATAGCAGATTTTTCATCTTGCGTCAATTACTTTAATAGATAAAAAAGGCTTGCAACATAAAAATGTCCAAGTCTTCGTCTAGTTAACACAAGAATGGCGCGGGAGAGATTCGAACTCTCGACCGTCCGCTTAGAAGGCGGATGCTCTATCCAGCTGAGCTACCGAGCCATAAACAACACTAATTATTATATGATAGTCTAAATAAACTGTCAATTACTTTTGAAACAGAAATAGATAATAATCAGTATGTTTTTTCTTATCGTTTTATTACGATGATGCTTTTTTCTTGAAATGTTTTTGTAACAATGTAATAATAATGGCACGTAAGCGGAAAGGTGTGACTTAAATGACAACATTCATAGCTATTATCGGAATCCTCATTTTTGCAACTTTAGTTCAGTTTTTTGGGAATGTACAACAGAAAAGAAATGAATATAAGCATTTCAAAAATGATGAAATTCAACAAAGTTCAAAAAACCTTGAAAGCTAAATAAAATATTCTTCCTAAGCGTTTTCTGTCACAAATTGATTCTTATTAAAGAAAGCTTGTTGTAACTTGAAGAAGCGCTTGGATTATGATTGCCTGATTTTTGGAATAAAAACCACTTCTTTCTGTTAATAACCAGTACAAGATTCTGGTAATCAACAGATTTTTTTTGCAAAGAAAATTTGATTATTTAAGAATAGAAATCAGACAACTTGTCAAATACCTGGTATCTCAATAATTAAATAATTGCTACAACTTCAGGACTGCATCTCCATCTCTAATTGTTGCTATCATGTTGCTTGCCATATCCCCAAATTTACCACCTGAATGAGTAACATTATAATGGCTGATGTCGAGAGCGCATAAGAATAATAAACAGCGTTGCAAGTCACTACTAGGAATCTCAAAAGAATGTTCTAGTTCATATCCGTTTAAAAACTCATTACGTAATTTGACATCACGAACCTCATTGTAGAAAAATTTGATGAAGTCTTGGTAATTAGTACCAACGTGAGCACGCTCAAAGTCAATCAAAATGTTTTTTCCTTCGAACTCCATAATGTTACGTACACTGAAGTCACCATGCAATACAACTTTTGGTAATTGTTCATACTCAAGGTTGACTTTATCGAAATCAGGCCTCAAAAGTTTGAGAACTTGTTGGGCATTCTTGTAGTAGAGACTTTCTTTTAGCTGTGCAACTCTATATGTTAAAAGTTGTGATAACGGGCGCTTTTCATTTTTAACCGAAACATTTCCCGTAACTTTTTCATGAAAACTTCCTAATAATTCACCATACTCATGTGCCCTTTCAGCCGTCATCTCCTGATTGTCAACATCGCTTAATTCACGATTCCGTAAAGTTACAACATACTTGTCTTCAAAAATCACGCTATCTAGGTATACATCCGGATAATAGAACTGATTAACATGCTGTTCAGCATAAAACATTGCTTTTTCTTTAAATATCTTAACAAAAAGTGGTCCATGAAAAACCTTGCTATTTCCAATAAGATGTTGATTCCCTGCTACATCATGAATACTTTTTAAATTAGCTTGATAATAATCGTTTAAAAAATCAACGAGCATCCCTTCATCCCCCCGACTCAAAAATAAAAAAATAGATAACCATCTATGAAATCGTCTTCTATAAAAACTTATTCAGAAACATACATTTATTTGTTAGCTTAACGATTCTAGTATATCATAGTATTATGTTGCACCTATGCTTGAATTATCGACTTTTACTCCTTGGAGGAAATTATGCAAAAAATTAAAATATTAAGTGCTCTTTCTTACTTTTCTATTGTTTTCGCACCTTTTATCTTTCCACTTATTATCTGGTTTGTCTGTGCAGATGAACCAGTTATTCGTAGCCACGCAAAAAAAGCTTTTTTGCTGCATTTGCTACCTCTCTTTCTTACACTTGTGGGGATCATCTTCGTTGGAACAACAGGTGTAGTAACAGAACATGCTCAATTAACAAGTTGGACAGCTGTTTTAACCATTGGTGTGGTCTTACTAATTGACTTAATTGTATTTATCTACAACATCTACAAGGGAGTCAAAATTCTTGCACAGGATTAAAAAATAACAAAAATTAAAAATTTGCTTGACATTTCATGTGACTATTACTAGAATACGATTAAAGATTAGAAACGAATATTAAGCGTTGATTAGGAAAGTAACTTTTTGAGCAATTCAGAGAGTCATCGGGTGGTGTGAGATGATTAAGTTGAAATTAGTGAAAATCCCCTATGAGTTGTAGATCGAACTTCAAGTAGATTCTACTGGGTACTCCCATTACAGAGGCAACAAATTGTTTTGTCAGTTTGTTTAAGGTACTTGATTCTGATTTCAGGTATAAAAAAAGGTGGTACCACGTTATTAACGTCCTTTAGCAGATTTTTTCTGTCGAAGGACTTTTTTTATTCGTATAAATTTTGAAGGGAGATGAGGACCTATGGATGATCCAAGTGGCATTATTGAGAACGATGACAAAGTACAGATTAAGTCAATAGGATTCCTCATCAAACCATGGTGAGAAATCCATAAATAAGGAGATTATCACAATGGAAAAACAACAAAATAAATTAGCTGCTTTAACAGAAACAGAAGAAACATTAGCAAGCACCTTATATCAAGCCTACACAACAAATAAGCCACTTGATGTCACTGATTGGTCTACCAAAGTGTCAGATGAAGAAAGTGCCTATCGTGTCCAAAACCGTTTGATGGAGCTAAAGAATGAAACAGTCGGTGGCTACAAAATCTCACTTACTAGTGAAGAAACACAAAAAATGTTTAACTCTAACTCACCTTTATATGGAGCTCAAGTTGAAAGTCGTTTCCTACACTCACCTGCCTCCTTTGCACTTAACAACATGCTAGAGCCTCTAGTTGAAGTTGAATTAGCCTTTCGTGTTGATAAAGATCTTAATGTTGAAGATGACCTTGAACAACTGATGCAAAAAACAAGTGTTGCAGGTGCACTTGAAGTTCCTGATTGCAGATTCAAGGATTGGTTCCCAAGTCTTGAGAAAAATCTAGTTGTCTCAGATGCTGCTGTCGGTGGACTAGTCGTTGTTGGTGATTTATTTCCCACAACAGTTGTTTTTGAAAGCGTCAAAGCCGTTGCAGCCGTTCACTGCAATCTTAAGTTTAATAATGAATCCCTTAAAAAAGGAACGTCTTCAGAGGTACTCGGCAACCCATTAAAGTCATTGCAATGGTTAGTTGTAAAATTACAACAACACGGTAAGCAGCTAACTGCTGGTCAATATGTTTCAACTGGAACCTTTGTATTACCACCTAAGTTACAAGAAGGAACTTGGTCAGCCCACTTTAATAATGGACTAGGCGATGTTAAATTAAATGTCACTAAGTAAATAGAATGGATTGTAAATGGGGTTGGGTCAAGAGTTAAAGTTTGGCCTAATCTCTCTATTTATTCCGCATAACCGTGTTCCATAAGTCAGAATTTGAGTACTAACTTCGAATCACCCATAGCAAATTACTCGCTATGTTCGTAATTTCAAGTTAGTACTCAAATTTTGTAAGGCACTTCACTTATGTCACACTCCCACACATGTCCAAAACCAATTTTTGAGTTTGTATTTATTGAGGCTTTAGAATAAAATTGGAAATGCTATTGACAAAGTATTAGATTACATGTAATGTCATGTTCATACTTTAAAAGATTTTGGACAAGTAGGAAATAAGCTGGATGTTCAGGAAGTAGATGGCTGCTGTAAATCGATCAGGTTTATTGTCCGAATTACACCAAAATGTACGATTTTAATTCAATAATTGAGAGAAAAACAATTGTTTTTAAGTAAGGTGGTACCGCGGAGAAATTCGTCCTTAGCAGATATATAGAGCTACGGACGATTTTTTTGTGGACTCAGAAAGGATAGGACTATGAATTGTGGAGGAATAATTCGATATCAGTTTAACAATCAATAACATCATATTAAAAAATTGATTGTGAGGAAATCGAAAATGAAAAAGGAAAATAAACCTAGTTTAATTGAAGCAAGCACCATGTTAATAATTATTGTTGCCACCATCGCTATTGGAGTAATTGATCTCAAAGTGGCACCTACTATCGCAATTTTATTTGCCATCGGAATAGTAATGATTTATATCACTGTCAAAAAGCTTTCATTTGATATCATCCATGAAGGAATTGTCTCTGGTATTACACCTGGAATTATTCCAATCTTCATTTTTATTCTAGTTGGCTCATTGATTGCTGTCTGGATTCAAGCAGGAATCATTCCTACGCTAATGGTAGTTGGCTTCAAAATAATTAGTGTTAAGTGGTTTATTCCTTCAGTCTTTGTAGTCTGTGCTATTGTAGGAAGTGCTGTAGGAAGTGCCTTCACCGTAATGTCGACAATTGGTATTGCATTCTTTGGAATTGGAACAACACTTGGAGTTAATCCAGCTTTGGTAGTTGGTGCCATTGTTTCAGGGGCAGTATTCGGTGATAAAATGTCTCCGTTATCTGAATCTACTAATCTCGCTGCAGCAGTCGTTGATGCAGACTTATTCAAGCACATTAAGAACTTGATGCTTTCAACTGTACCTGCATTTATCATCTCTTTGATATTATTTGCCATTTTGGGAAACAGCAATGAGAGTGCAAGTTTGAGTAAGATTACAAGAGTTTCATCAATCCTACAGCGTAATTTTTCAATAACCTTTTGGGCAATTATCCCAATTGCATTGATGTTTATCTGTGCATGGCGCAAAATTCCTGCAATTGTTACAATCCTACTCAATATTGGTATTGCTGTTATCATGATATTCATTCAAAATCCTAATACAAAAATTGTTGAGTTAGGAAATATTATTGATGCAGGATTCGTGTCACATACAGGCAACCATGAGATTGATCAACTATTATCCCGTGGTGGGATTGAAAGTATGATGCCAACCGTTGCACTAATTATTCTTGCACTTTCACTTGGCGGATTATTACTCAAAACTGGCTTAATTCCAACCGTGATGACTGCTTTAACTTCAAAAATTAATTCTAACGGCGTACTAATTTTAAGTACATTATTGTCTTGTATTGGCGTTAATATCTTTATTGGTGAACAATTTTTATCAGTAATTCTTCCAGCTAATGCATTCAAAAATATCTTTAAAAAAGCTGGGCTTGATCCCGTTGTATTAGGTCGAACTCTTGAGGATGGAGGGACCGTCATTAACTATCTGATTCCATGGGGAGTTGCGGGAAGTTTTGTCACTAGTACATTTGGTATCCCAACAATGACATATTTACCCTTTGTATTCTTTAGTCTGCTCTCACCTGTATTCTCAATAATTAGTGGCTTCACAGGAATCGGCGTGAAACATTTCGATTCTACATTGAATACAAAAAGTTAAGGTTTAACTAAACTAGGAAGAAGGGGAACTGGGTCAAAAGCTAACTTTTGACCCAGTTCCCCTTCTTTTATTACAAATAAATGCGTTTTATAAGTCAAAATTCTCCATTTTCTGTTGCCTATGTACCTTTGTGTTTCTCTTAAGTTAGATAAATACTGAAATTTTTGTAACATGGAGCAGAGATATTTCTAACATTTACATTCCTTTTAAGTTAGATAAATAGATGCTTCAATATCATCCCAGTATTCTTTATCGGCAAAGTTTACGTTCTTTTTAAGCTAGCCAAAATGATTTCAAATATTTCAACCTCTTACAGTTAATATTTTTGTAATGTTCTTGCAACTTTTCAAATTGCCGCTTCAGATTTAAAATATGCTAAATAATTATTTTCTCATCTGACTTTGCTAAAAAATATATTTTACACTTTTACTCAAAAAAACAGTTTCTACTTTCTCAAACCTAAAATTGCAATCAAACAATAAAAACGAAATCACCTTCTGAATCTAGTAAGTAATTTTCGTGCTTAAAAAAAGTAAAATTAGTATACAATACTTCATACTTTTCCCACTTACGTACTACTTTGTCTCTTCCCAAATCATTCAAAGTATAAACTTTATTTATCCTATATTTGGTGCCAGTTTGCAACGATGTTTGGTGCATATTCTCGTGAGAATCGTCGTCTAGCTCATCAATAGGTACATACGCTGCCCAATTTTTTCTACCTAAAAAATTCGCTAAAGTCGCAAATTCTACATTCTTTTCAAGTTTTTTTCCTAACTCAACAATTTCAACACTTTCAAATACTGCTAAATCTTCACGGCGCCCTAAATTAGGAAATTCCCTTGGGTTCTTCAAAGCATCATAAATAAATTCAACCTCACCTTGATTTTCAGGAACTACATGCAAAACTAAATTCACATCTACAAGTAATTGCACATTTCCAATCCCACGACCTATTCCCATTCCTTCAGCAGTAAGTTGATGTCTTTTTGCATCGTATTTTGTACCATTGTTAAATTCATAGCGAGTATATAAATCATTTACCGACGAAATATGTGAACCTTGCACGCTGACTTTCATTGGATGATAACTGTCAAAATTACATAAATAGTGAACCATTCCTATCACAGTTGAAAAAGGGGGTAATGGATAGCTTTCTCTAAATTCGTAACTAATTGGTATCTTGTAGTTAGCTGTCTGCTGATAAACTTTTAGCTTAATTGCCCTCATAGTAATCAGCTACTTTCGCTTTCAAACCTTCTATTACTTGTATTACAGGCTGTGCCTTTAATTTTTCTTCGATCTCACTATTATTTTCAAAATAATCTTCAACATATCCAACAAATGTTTCTTTTTCTAACTCTGGAGTCAATGATTTAACGATTGGACTAACCTTAATAGCATTTTTTTCAACTCTAACAATATTTTCAAACAATGGATTTTTGATATCGTATACTCCACCAATTATGAAAAGCGGTTTCAAATCTTCACGGCGCCCACGAATATCCCTATATAAATACGCAATTGTATCAAGGAGAACTGAAACACGACGGCTCTTTTCATCATTTTCAAGTTCTGTTCCATCATTGATATCAATTCCAATTTGATCTAAATCGGCAGTAATCGTGTAGCAGTAATATGATGAGTGAATTTCAGAATTTGCCAAACTATTTTTGATACTATTGTCCCCTGTTGTTTGTCGGATTCGACTAGCTAGCCCCATATTTGTCAAGAAATCAGTATCTCCAGCGAATGGTTCTTGACTAATTGCATTAGACAAACGTACTTTTGCAGAACGAATATTAGAATTATTTCCCTTTTCAGTTTTCATATAACCAAAAAAATCGATCTCAGGATAATCTTTAATAGAAGCTGACTTACTAAATTGAATTACTTTCTTATCACCAGAGCCTTCAGCACTCAAGTCTGCTTCTGGCTCTCCTAGTTGTTGAACAATATTGTACCTGAGAGCCTGGCGCGAAATATAAGTATATTGATAACCATTACCACGAGTCATTTTTTTTAATGCCGTTACATTCCCTAAGCTTTCACCATAATTGGCACTGTTCGCTTCAAAAATAATTGTTGCCGTCAATCCTTTACTTTTCATTCTGAACTCTCCCTTTTTCTTCTCCAGATATTAATCCCGCTATAAATGCATAACCTAATTGATTAAAGACCTCTGTATTTCTTATTTGCTGAAAAGCAGAGGGTACAATTTTTTGTTGATACAAATAACAATTAAGTAATATGTTCATAAATTTTTCTTGATTCTGCATTTTCAATGCTTGTAAAAGTTGATATGCCAAAGCTTTTGCTTTATTAGGATTTGTTCTGTATCCCTTTGCAACTTCCATTCCGTAACCATGAATTTTTGATAATACTTTACTATCCAACTTTATCACTCCCAACTCGTTAAATAATAGTACATTTATTTCAACAACATACAAAATTTGTGTTGCTGTAATATAGATGTTTTGTTTATTTGAAGCTTTCAAAAGTAGCATATCATTCAACAAGCTATTCATATTAGTCTGATTCAAAAGCCGCTTAATAACTTCATCATAGATTGAGCAATATTGTATTCCTCGATACTCTGGAATTAATGCCTTATTAAGTGCGCTTAACAAAGTTGCATCTTTTTTCTTATTGATTTTTATTTTCTCTATTTTTTTTAACACATTTGCAGTAATTTCTGGAATAAGGCTAAAGTAATAATGTTCATCCTTACGATTAATTACCTGTGTATTTGCAAGTGTATATTGGCTAGACTTGTTGAATCCTTTCCTAAATGTTTCATAAAAGGCACCCCATGGAGAAACATTATTATCTGTCCTCCTAAAGGTTTCAGTTAAAGTATCTAAGATTCCATCGTTTGCATTACGCAAATTTTCAAGACTTTGTCCTGTGTAATTTACAAAGATTCCATGATTCCCCGCTAAATTATATGCAAATCCAGCTGGAACCGCAGAATACATTAACCGACAAACTGGACATAAAAATTGATCAGAATTAAACATGTATGCATTACTATTTTTCTTCCCATAATCATAGCCCATTCCATTAAGAAATGAATATCCTGACCCTTCTTTCGATCTCATCTTTCTTCCACAAGTTGCACAAATAATTTTCCCTTTTCTATGACTTTCTGATAAAAAATCAATTACAGGTTGTACAAAGTAGTTGTAATAGTCTTGATAAATATCAACAATTTTGCTTTGACTGTTTAGAAAAGAAATACCATCCCAACCCTTGTTTACATAGCGATACACAAGATTTTTAGCTAGAAAGTAACGCTTGCTAGTATCATCAGCAAAATATTGCACAATTTTCTTCAATTCTGCAAAAAGCATTGCAAGTTCTTGTTCTGGATTATCAGCAGTATCTTCCCACCTCTTTTTCTTACTTAGTCCTTTAAACAACTTTGTCACAGTATCCAGATATTTTTCAATTGGAATTTCTGGATGTACAAGTGGCCGCATTCGTCTGTAACTACCTGACTTTACAAAGTATTTGACATTATCATTAAACCATTTGACATATGTTTCATACTCTTGAAAATTATAGTTTTCAAAATCCATCTGTATGGTTGCTTCAATTTTTGGTAACCAATTAATTATTTGTTGATAACGCGTATATTTCCCATATGTGTCAATAAAAAATTTAAAAAAACTCTTATCAATTGTCTTTAATGCACTCGTTTTTATAGATAATTGATTGTCTTTAATCGCATAATCATCTTCATCTAAAATTCTTGTTAAACCAACGATTCCGGCATTCTCCAACCAACTCTCCATATGAAAACCAATTATTTCAGGTAAAACTGCTGCATCCATTAGAAGTTACCTCCTTGATATTAATTCGTAATCATACCAAACCCAGATCCGCACTTAACTCCTAAACCAATCTTATTTATCAGATTTAGCAATACTGGATTTCCCTTAAGTACAAACGAGCCCTTTGTAGATTCAACAAATAGACCAAAGTTTCGGGAAACAACTTTCTTAACTCTGACTGGTTCAAATTCTAATTTATCAACCATTTGTAAAATCTCGGTGCTATATTGGCCACGTAAGCGACTCTTCATATTTATGCGTAATATTTCGTTAAAAAGTGCTGCATTATCTTCCTTGTAGGATAAGAATATCTTCTGATTTTGACGAACAACAATCGGTGATAATGCTTTGAAACAGACTTCATTAGTCGTAATGATTGGTTCCTCAACTAATTCAATTCTTCCAAACTCAACTACATTTTCCCCGTCAAAATGTAAATTACTTTGTTGTTGCAGCCATATGAAAGAATTATAAAAGTGAGTAGCTTTAAGTCCATCGTTAATACTAAAATTCAATATGCACTTCTGGCTCTGCCCCAATTCAATATATTCTTTTTTAAAAGATACATTCTCTTTGAAAAAAAGGCTGAATGTAAAATTCTTTGGCGTATTTTTATTATAGAGTTCTTCAAAAAGTTGTAAATTCACATTTGACAATCCTAATTTAATCAAAGAAAGAATTGCTGGATCATAATCCATAGCAATCGTTGTGTGCTTATTTCCCGAATTAAATACTAATTCTATACTTAATCTCATTTATTTCTTCCTCATTCATTCCACTGTATTTCAAGTAATAATTATTATATATAACTATATCGACAACTATTTTCATTATGTTCACGTTATTATTTTTACGTAATATTTTAATAGAAATACCAAAAAAGGACTCTAGCCTAAATTGACTAAAGTCCCTATAACATAGTATTTTTACAGTTAGATAATAATTATTTATACCTACATAGTTATGTAATATATCAATAAATCTAACTTTAAAAACTATACTCGTTCCCAATAGTAATTAAACAGATCAAGCATTGTTTTGCCAGTAAACTCTGTTACCTCTGTACCACCTATTGTTACTCTAAAAACTTCATAACTATCTTGCAACTCCGGGTCGTCTACCAAGAGACTTGCCACAAACTCACTAGGCTTTTCAAATTCAACTTCTTTTTTATCATAATCCGCCTTGTAATAGATTTTCATCATTATGCTTCAGCTCCCTTTTATCATTATAATTATACACTATGTAAAATTTAATTAATGCTACAAAATATTTTTCTTTTCATATTTTTTTTAATAAAAAGACAAATTATCTTCCACTAAAAGAAAATTATTTAGTATACCATCATTGATATAAGTTGTTAAGGAGGAATGAATTTATGACTGCTAAAGATCGTAGTACAAAGAAAATTTTAATTATTGGTCTAGTTATCTTATTAATTGCAAGCGCAAGTGGCGGTGTTGGTTATTACTTTGGAGCTCACAATGCGCAATCCAACACTCAGATGGGTGGTACACCCAATGGAACAAAAATGAAAGGCAAGCCTACTGGTAAGAAACCATCTTCAAAGAGTTTTAACAATTAGTAAGATATATGACAAAAATTCATAAAGATTGGATACTAATACAAATTATGAATATAGCATATCATCAACTATTAGCAATTTGAAGTATGATGAAGACTTTTAACCTATGAAGCTTCTTTACCTAGAACCAAACACATTTAACAAATTAAAATTATTTTACAGCGAAAAAAATCTATGTTTTCAATTTCGTATCACATATTGTTTGTTAGTTTGTTCGCTAGCTTTTTATAATTTCACAAATACTTTATTTCAGTCAACAACTGGTTTTGGATTTTCTTCTACCGTTGTCGTTTCATCATTAGTTGTCTTATTTTTCCAGTTAACTGCCAAGATTGAACCTGATATATTGTGCCAAATACTGAAAATCGTAGAAGGAATTGCTGCAGCTGGAACAAAATACTTCATAGCTAAAGTTGCTCCCAAACTGGAATCTTGCATCCCAACCTCGAATGTAATTGCTTTTCTTTGTGGCGTTTTTAATCTGATTAATTTGGAGAACAAGTAACCAAGTCCATACCCTGATAAGTTATGCAGCATTACAACTGGAATAACGAGTAAGGTTTGTGTCGTCATTAGTTCAGCGTGATTAGCCGAAATTACTGCTCCAATTATTAAAAGAATTGCTAACTGTGAGATTAGTGGTAAAAATTTTGTTACCCATTCAATCTTATCCTTAAATAAATGATGTACCAATAGTCCTAATAGGATTGGAACTAAAACAATTTTGACAGTACTCAAAAACAACGAAGCTGCTGGAATATCAACATATTTTCCTGCAAAAAGCAACAGCAACCCCGGCAACGCGATTGGCGCGAGCAAAGTCGATAATGTCTCAATTGACACATCAAGTGCAACATCGCCTCCTGCTAGATATGCCATTACGCTTGATGAGGTCCCACTTGGACAAGAACCTACTAGAATTACACCTGCTGCAGTCGCACCCCTTAATTGAAAAACAGTGCATAAAGCCCAAGCAATTGTCGGCATAATTAAATAATGTGCAAAAGTTCCTGCAATAACTGGAAAAGGTTTTTTAGCAATTCTTTCAAAATCCTGCAGCTTCAAGGTTAGCCCCATTCCAAAAAGAATTATCCCTAATAAATAAGAAACATTTGGAACTATCCATTCACTTGTTTTCGGCAAAAAGTAATTAAAGATTACCCAAAAAATAATTGCGATTGTAAAGTACTTTCCTATCAATTTACTTATCTTTTCAACTCTGTTCATTATTTTAAAATCCTCCTAATTTTATGCAAATATTTTCTCATTTCTATCTTTGCTACCCTCTGCCTGATTATTTAGTATCCTAACTTCTCCTCCCATGTAATAAAAAACCACCATGCTATAGTTCGCACGGTGGTTTTTGTGATCTTTCAAATCTTAGCCAAGCCAAAATTTTCCAGTCATAAAATCACGCGTACGCATGATAATAATAACTAGAATAATGACAACAACATTCACATTTTGACTGCTTATGTATGGCATAAGATTTCCTCTTTTCTAAAGTTAATAACTAATAAAACTATTAAAAAAAATATTTTTGACATCAAAAATTAATTATCGATAACATTATACTAAATCGCACTTTGATTACAGTCAAGATTTATTTTAAAAAAAATGTATTAAAAAATATTTTCTACAATCTTTTTCCCATATTATTTGATTCCAAAAATCGCTAAAAAATAGAAGTTGAATCAAAATATAACTTCTGACTCAGCTTCTATTGCTCATAATCAAAACGGGCGCCCACCCGCCAAAACAAAACCTATGACACCAACAATTATAGTCGTTGCTACTAGTAAAACCTTAATTGTACTTCTAAAGTTCTTCTCGCGACTAAAGTATATTTCACAAAAACCAATCAACCCGATTGCAAGGACAACCTTAACGATTGCTAAAATTGGTGATGCTTTCCAAGCGTAAGTTAAAAGCATTATTCCACTGATGATTGCAACAACGTAACAGATTCTTGCGATCATCTTTGCCAACCTGCCCACGCCATCCTTACTGTGAACTGCTGAAAGGACAACAATTAATAACACAATCCATGCAAATAGATGCATCCATAGCCAAAACATTTAATCACTTCCTACTTTGAATTACTTGAGAGTGTGCCATAAGTGAAGTGCCTTACAAAACTTGAGTACTAACTCAAAATTACGAAGATAGCGAATACTTTGCTATGGGTAATTCGAAGTTAGGCGAAGAGTTTTGACTTATGAAACACGTTTATACGGAATAAATAGAGGAATTGAATCAAAATTTAACTTTTGACCCAGTTTATAAAATTTCAAAATTCACCTCTACACGATAACTTCCACTGGTTTAAAAGTTTTTGTATATTCAATTTACTTCCAGTAGGATCTTGTATAATCGGCAAATCCAGCTGTATGATAAATTACGCCCTTCAAACCCTTTTGAACTAGATGATCTTCTTTGACATAGTAAAGTGGAATAATTCCAGTTGTTTTTTGTAATTGCTTCTCTGCATTACGTAGATTAGACCAATAAACAGACTTTGTCTTCGCATTTTGTGCATTTATAACATATGAGTTAAATGTACTATCTGAATACTTTCCTGAATTCATTGAATTACCAGTGGTTAAAATTCCTAGATAATTAATAGGATCTGCATAATCGGCCAACCAGTACCAGAGACTCAAATCAAATTTCCCCGTTGCTTTTTTGTTTGATAGAGACTTCGCAGGTAAATTTTGAACCTTGACAGTGACATTGCTTAGGTTACTTTGTACTGCACTTTGAATATATTCCGCAACCTTTTTTTGAGTTTCAGTATCTTCAGCAACCAGACTTAATGTAACAGAAGACTTGCCACTTTCTGCCAAGCCTCTCTTCCATAATTTCTTTGCCTCTTTTACATTAACCTGTGTAGAAGCAGCCGTTTCAATGCTAAAGTCTTTACCGGTAGTCGGATCTGTAGCCGTTTTAGGGCTAACAAAACTGCCTGCTGCAGTCGAACCATCTCCCAAAACCTTTTTAGCCAACTCTTTTCGATCTACCACTAAAGAGATTGCTTTTCGTAATTTGGCATTAGCTAGAGGCGAGCCTGTACTCTGATTGACTTGTACATAATATGTCCAAGCTCGATTTATTTTTTTCAAGTTTTTATTATTTTGCAGTCCTTGTGCAACTACACCAGAAACCGTCGCATCATCTAATTTATTAGTCTTAAAGAGATTATATGCAGTATTGTCGTCTTTTACAGTTGTGTAGTTAATTTTATTTAATCTAACTTGTTTTTTTGCATAGTAATACTTATTTTTAACCAGTGAGTAAGAATCATTGATACCTGTCCAATTGGTGATTTTAAACGCACCATTAGATACAGTATATTTTGCATTCGTACCATATTTTTTAGTTCCAACCTTTTGCACAAAAGACTTATCTTGTGGCAAAAAGACTGGCATTGTTACCAATTTGTTAAATGATTGCATCGGATGCTCCAATGTAATTTTCAGTTTATACTTACCAACTGCCTCAATTCCCAATTGACTTGAAGAGAGTTTACCTGCGACTACTGCATCTGCATTCTTAATTCCACTAAAAACATAAGTATAGACTGGCTTATTTGCAGGATCGACTGAACGACGCCATGAATAAACAAAATCTTGAGCTGTCACTTTATCTCCGTTAGACCAACGTGCATTCTGACGTAATTGAATTGTATATGTCTTTCCACCATTTGTTGGCTTAGCAACTGTCTTTGCAA
Organism: Lactobacillus sp. UCMA15818; assembly: GCF_030400225.1. Classification (GTDB taxonomy): domain Bacteria; phylum Bacillota; class Bacilli; order Lactobacillales; family Lactobacillaceae; genus Liquorilactobacillus. Next base: position 303,940 of record NZ_VJYB01000001.1, read on the forward strand.
TTGCAGGTACAACCTTATTTTTTGAATTAAGTTTGTACAACCCCTCATCTAAGTTAGTTAATGTCGAGAATTCAGACATTGTCGCTTGATTTGTATTATCCAGCGTTGTTAATTCAGACGTCTGCATCAAATTCAACGTTGTTTTTTTCTTTGAAGTACTTGTTTTTGCTGAACAGGCACTCAAAAACGAAATCCCAATTATTACAGGAACTACAAACTTAATTAGCTTTTTCTTCTCCATAATTTTCCCCAGTTTCTGTTATTCTTGCTCAAAATTAAAAGTGAATTTTACCCCTGCTTCCAATGTTTTATGAACTGTACACTTGGCAAGCGTTTCTTCAAGAAAGTCATCTTTGGCCTTTCCTTCAATATCAGCCTTGAACGTAATATTAACTATGATTTCATCAACCTCTGAAGTTCCATCTGGGTGTTTAACAACATTTCCCACTGAACGCACATCAAACTTAGCAAGCTTAATCCTATACTTTCTCGCAACAGACTGAGCAGTAATTGTCAGACACCCGTTCACTGCCCCAATTAAATATTGAACTGGATTGGGTCCCGCATCAGTTCCATGAGCAGTTATTGGTTCGTCAATTATATAGCGATGAACACCAGCCTGAGTCCCAACTTGATAACCAATATTTCTGATGCTTGAATTAACCACATATTTTCCCATAAAATTTCTCCTTTTTTGATTGCTAAATAAAAAAGCCCTCGAAAATATCATTTTCAAGGACGAATTGTATTCGCGGTACCACCTAGATTCTCACCTTGCTTTACAACAAGATGACTCAAGAAATACTCATTCATCTAAGAATGAATATCTGGATTTTTAATGGAATCCCTCCAATATTGCCTCACAGAAACTGCTTAACAATATATCACTCCAAGACCATTTTCTTGATATTCATAACACCTGTTTCCAGCAAATACAAGCTCTCTATAGATAATCCTATCAGTACTTATCTCTTCACAGTAATTACAATTTATAAGTAAACTAATAATATATTTTTAAAAGCATAATGTCAATGAAATTTACTATTTTTTACAAATAAATTTTATACCGTTGCTCTTCTTTTTTTCATGCTTCTGATCGAGTTTACATACCTGCACTAAATATTAGTCCAGATTTTTTATTACCTCATAATAAATTAATTTCAAAAGTAAATATTTTCAAACAAGCTACCTTACAGATTTCAGATATGATGAATACCACCTGCTATATCGCTTCCTGTCTTCCTAATAGAAACTCTTGAATTTGAGCCTTTTCAATATTAGTTAGCTTCGCTTGAAATGTATTACTCATCAACTTTCTTTGAAGATCTACCGTTACTTCCCAAAAGCCGTTAATTCTTTCAAACTCTGCACGCTCACATTTTTCAAAAATCGGATAAATACTTAGGAATTCATCCCATTCAAGATCCGGCTTTTCTGTAATACTTTCTACATATCCTTGTTTTAATGCATATTCTGTTGGCAAACCAAACTCATCAATAATTTTGTCCTTTATTAAAGCTTGGTAAACCTGAGCCTTATAATCTAATGTAACATTTTGACCTGCAGCAAGTTCTTCAATCGCTTGCTCAACAAGAGCTGGATAAATCACTTTCATAAAAAAACCTCATTTCTTAAGCCTTTCTATTTCCACTAATGAATAATGATGACTACGATGATATTCACCTGTAGTTGTGTTTAAAGAAAATGATGGTATCATTAACTTTTTATTTGCTCTTCGCATCTTTTTCTTACTTTTTGACGTTTTTCTTGCTGGAACAGCCATAATTATTCCTCCTTTTTTCTTACCAACTAGCTTTTCTTACACCGGGAATTTGTCCCTTTAGTGCTAACTCTCTAAATCTAATTCTAGATATTCCAAATTTACGCATATAAGCATGAGGTCTTCCATCCAAAAAATCACGATTATGTAATCTCGTTGGTGAAGCATTCCGTGGCAATTTGCTTAAGCCCTCATAATCATGATCGTCAATTAATTCTTTTCTCTTCTCTGCATACTTGGCAACCTGCAACTCTAACTTCCTTTGTTTTGCTATTTTAGATTTTTTAGCCAAATTAATTCCTTCTTTCTTTTAAATAGTAATTATTACTATTTGAATAAAGATAATAATACACTTTTTTTTATTCTTTGTAAATATTATTATTGTTAAGCGATTTTGATACAAATAAAGCTTTGTATTTTGAATTACTTCTCTAACTCCCTTTTTATTATGTTTATATTTAAAGTATGTTAAAATTATTTTGTAAATTAGTAGGTTATAAAGATTAAAAAAAGAAAGTGTACCTCTTAAAACAATTATTCTCACAACGTTAGTAACCGAGGTCCAAAAACTGAAGACTTTAAAAGCTGAATTTATTTGGGAGGCATTTATTTATGCAAGAAAATGATAAAGTTGTACCATCAGGGGTTAGAGGCTGGAATTGGGGAGCTTTTATGTATAACATTTTTTGGGGAATTGGTAACAAAACATATCTTCCTCTTTTATGTTTAATTCCACTTTTCAATATTATTTGGATTTTTGTATGTGGTTTTAAGGGTAATGAATGGGCATGGCAAAAAGGTAATTATAAAGACATAGAAACATTCAAAGCTGTACAGTCCACATGGAATCGCGCTGGACTTATTCAATTTATAATAGCTATTGTTGTTATTATCTTATATTTCCTATTTTTTGCTGCACTTTTTTCAAGCATGTATAATTCCTACTCAGACTAAAGTTTTAATTTCATGACAATAAATCATCAAAACTTTAAACTAGCACCTGCTTGATTTCGTATAGATATACGAATATAAATTGGTAAAATAGTTGTTAATCCATAAACTAAAGAGAAATAAAATGGAGTTGTCACATAAGTCAGGAAAATTTGAGTACTAACGCTAAATTAGACGGAGAATTTTGATTTATGGAACATATTTATGAGGAACAAAATAAATAGGGCTGGGTCAAAAGTTAACTTTTGACCCAGCCCTATTTTATGGATTTTACCCAACAGACCCTTCCATTTGATACTCAATCAGCCTGTTAAGCTCAACTGCGTACTCCATCGGCAGCTCCTTAGTAAAGGGTTCCACAAATCCCATAATAATCATTTCAGTTGCTTTTTCTTCAGTAATTCCACGACTCATTAAATAATAAAGTTGTTCTTCCGAAATCTTAGAAACTTTTGCCTCGTGTTCCATTGAAACATTTCCATTTTTGATTTCATTGAAGGGGATAGTATCGCTAGCACTCTTATCATCAAGGATAATAGTATCACATTCAACATGTGAGAACGATCCATCACTAGCACGACCGAAGCGAACCTTACCACGATAATCCACACGTCCACCATCTTTACACAAAGACTTAGAAACAATTGAACTCGATGTGTTCTTAGCATTGTGAATCATCCGCGCCCCGGTATCAGAAACAATATTCTTACCCGCAAATGCGATTGAAAGCATTGTTCCTCTTGCACCTTCAGCATTTAGATATACACTTGGATACTTCATTGTAACCTTGGAGCCCAGATTGCCGTCAACCCATTCCATCGTGCCATTCTCAAGAGCTTGGGCACGTTTTGTTTCCAAGCTATAAACATTATCCGACCAATTTTGAATTGTTGTATAACGACAATAAGCATCCTTCAATACGTTAACCTCGACGACTGCCGCGTGCAAGCTATCTTCAGAATAGTTAGGTGCTGTACATCCTTCAACATAGTTAACACTTGCACCCTCATCAACAATAATCAATGTCCGCTCAAACTGCCCACTATTTCCTGCATTAATGCGGAAATAACTCTGAATTGGCACCTCTGTTCTAACTCCCTTTGGTACATAAATAAATGTTCCCCCTGACCAAACTGCGGAATTCAATGCAGCAAATTTATTATCAGAAGGTGGTATCAACTTGCCAAAATACTTCTTTACTAATTCTGGATACTGCTGTACAGCTGAATCCGTGTCCATGAAGACAATTCCTAATTTTTCAAAATCGTCACGCATATTATGATAGACCACTTCAGACTCATATTGTGCAGAAGAACCAGCTAGATACTTACGTTCTGCCTCAGGTACACCTAAGCGATCAAAAGTCTTCTTGATATCTTCTGGAACATCTTCCCAGTTACGAGCAATTCCATTACTATCACGCCGAAAATAATTAATATGCTCTAAATTAAGAACAGATAAATCCGGTCCAAAATCAGGCATTTCCATCTGTTCATAGCGTCTAAATGATTTCAAACGAAAATCAAGCATCCAATCTGGTTCATTCTTGGCTACTGAAATTTGACGCACAATCTCTTCACTAAGACCCTCACCAGTCGTCAAAATAGGCTGGATATCGTCCTTAAAACCATATTTATATTCTCCGCCCAGACCAAGCATACTTGCATCTGCCATATAATTTCCTCCTATAACTCATCGTGTCGCATCAAACCAATAGATGATTCATCATTACTATTTTCGATTACTTGATAGATTGCCTTCCAAGCTAACATTGCACACTTTATTCTTGCAGGAAATTGTGCAACTCCTTCAAGAATTGCTGCATCTCCCAGAATATCATCAATATTATCCTTTGAATCCCCTGTAACCATCTTCGAAAATGTCATTACCATCTGTTCAATTTGTGCAGGTGTCTTGCCAATTACCTCATCAGTCATCATACTCGCGGAGGCTTGACTTATTGTACACCCAGATCCTGAAAATGCCACATCAGACACCTTATCTTCCTTCATTGCAACTTGTACAGTCAAAACATCTCCACAAGTTGGATTACGCAACTCAAGTTGATGTTCAGCATTTTCAAGCGTTCCATGATGATGCGGATGCGCTGCATGTTCTAAAATCATCTGACGATACAAATTATCCAATCTAGACAATCCCATTTTTAAAGAACTCCTTTGTTGCCCTGATTGCTTCTACCAAACGTTGCCCATCTTCAATCGTATTATAGAGATAGAAACTGGCACGTGCCGTTGCTGCAACATTCAAGTATTCCATCAATGGCTGTGCACAATGATGACCTGCTCTGATTGCAACTCCTTCCATATCCAAAGCAGTTGCGACATCATGCGGATGCAATCCCTTGAGATTAAAAGAAATAATTCCTGTACGTTTTGCAGGATCTAATGGTCCGTAAATTTCTAATCCAGTAATCTTTAACAATTCTGGCAAAATGCTTGCAATCAAGGATTTCTCATAGCTTTCAATTTTTTCCATCCCTATACTTTCAAGATAGTCAATTGCTGCTCCCAGACCAACAACCCCTGCAATATTTTGCGTACCACCTTCAAATTTCCACGGTGCCTTTTTAAAAGTAGTCTCCTGCAACTGTACCCAATCAATCATCTCGCCACCAAATTCAAGGGGTGGCATCTGCTCTAATAACTCACTTTTACCCCAAAGAATTCCTATTCCAGTTGGAGCCATAAGCTTGTGCCCAGAAAAGGCGAAGAAATCAATGTCTAAAGCCTGTACATCAATTTTCATATGTGGCGTAGATTGTGCACCGTCAACCACCATAATTGCTCCATGCTTGTGCGCAATTTTAGCGAGTTCTGCCACAGGATTAATAACTCCAAGAACATTTGAAGCATGCGCCACTGACACAATCGCAGTTTTATCCGTAATCTGCTTTTTGGCACTTTCGATATCTAATTGTCCATCGGAAAGTAAATCAATATATTTCAAAGTTGCACCATTTTTCTTAGCAAGAATCTGCCATGGAACCAAATTGCTATGGTGCTCCATATATGAAATAACAATCTCGTCACCAGGCTTCACAAAAGTTCTACCATAACTTGCAGCTACCCAGTTCAAAGCTTCTGTGGTTCCTTTCGTATAAATAATCTCCTGCTCGCTAGGAGCATTTATGAAATGTGCAACTTTCTTACGTACACCTTCAAACTGTGCTGTTGCACGTTCTGCAAGAGTATGAACTCCACGATGAACATTAGCATTATCATGATAATAATAATTAGCCACTGCTTCAATTACTGCGCGTGGTTTTTGTGTTGTCGCCGCGTTATCAAGATATACTAACCGTTCATCATTTACCTTTTGATCAAGTATTGGAAAATCTTCAATAAGTTGTTTATTCATCTTTTTGACCATCGACAAGCTTCCTTTCGATAGTTACCCTTAATTGCTCTTCAATCGCCTTTGATGGAATAGCTGCCAATACAGGGCCCAGAAAACCACGAATAACAAGACGTTCTGCAATTTTTTTAGGGAGACCGCGACTCATTAAGTAATACAATTGTTCCTGATTGACACGCCCTACACTAGCCGCATGACCAGCAGTTACATCATTATCATCAATTAACAGGATTGGATTAGCATCGCCTTTTGCCTTTGTTGACAACATCAAAACACGGCTCTCTTGTTGTGCATCCGATCCCTTCGCACCCTTGATGATATGTCCAATCCCGTTAAATGTCAGTGTTGAGCGTGATAGAATCACACCATGCTGCAAAATATGTCCGATTGTATGTCTTCCCATATTCGTAACGCGTGTATCGATTCCTTGTACTTGCTTACCAGTTGAAATTGCAACGACTTTAACTTCCGAGTGAGAACCATTCCCCACAAGATCAGAATCAAAGTCGCCTACAATATTTCCATCGTTCATCATCCCCATTGACCAATCAATCTTGGCGTTATCTTCAAGATGACCTCTACGGTTGAGATAAGTAGTTGTGTTAGCGCCTAAACGGTCAACACTCGCAAATTTCACATGACTATCAGCTTCTGCAATGACTTCAACAATAATATTTGCGGTAGTTTCCTCACTACCAATAGTTGTCAAATTTTCAAGATACGAGAATTCACTGTTTCTTTCAGCAACAATTATTACATGATGTACATAATCCGTTTTTGCAGTTGCATCCTGCACAAAATAAGTCGTTAGCGGTTCTTTCACAACTGTATTCTTAGGAATATAAACAAATAACCCGCTTGTCAAATTTGCAACATGTTGTGCAGTTAATAGATCCTCGTTATACTTTACAGCCTTTTGCATAAAATATTTTTTGACCAAATCACTATGTTGTTCTAACGCGGTCTGCCAATCACAAATAATCACACCTTGTTCTTCTAATTCAGATAATCCGGTAGCTCGCACAGTATCTTGTCCTAGCTGTACAATCAGGTGTTTTGTTTCTTCAATGTTTAGTTCTGCTAGAAGTTTACTATCTGAGAAATGTTTTTTTAATACCCTTTTTAACTGAATCGGCCAACGCTGATATCTGATCTTCTCAAAATTCGGTAATTTCAACATTGGTTGGGCTTCAAGTGCCTTAATTCTCATTTCAGTAAACCATTTTGGCTCAGCTACACTCTTTGCATAGTCTTTGATTTCAGGATAACTCTCAAATTCAACCGTCATAATTCACCTCATCCCTACGCATCTTCGTCAACAAGCTTAATATCTAATCCAAGCTCATCTCTTATTCCTGCGTAACCTTCATCTTCCAATCGTTTAGCAAGCTCTGGTCCACCTTGCTTTACAATGCGACCGCCCATCATCACATGCACAACGTCAGGCACAATATAATTCAAGAGACGTTGATAATGCGTAATGATTAGTGAACCAAATTCTGGTCCCCTCATTTTGTTAACACCGCGTGAAACAACCTTTAATGCATCAATATCCAAACCAGAATCAATTTCATCTAGAATCGCAAACTTTGGTTTAATCATCATCAATTGCAAAATTTCGTTACGCTTTTTCTCACCACCAGAAAAGCCCTCGTTAAGGTATCTCTCCGCCATTTCTTCAGTCATATCTAACACTGACATCGTCTCATCTAATTGTTTCAAAAAATTTCTAACTGAAATTGCATCATCTTCAGGTCGACGAGCGTTAATTGCACCACGAATGAATTCTGCATTTGTCACTCCAGGAATCTCAGCTGGATACTGCATCGCCAAGAATAGACCTGCACGAGCACGCTCATCAACCGGCAGATTAAGAATATTCTCACCATTAAGCAAGACTTCTCCTTGAGTTACCTTATAGGCTGGATGCCCCATAATTGCTTCCGACAAAGTTGATTTCCCAGTTCCATTGGGTCCCATGATTGCATGAATTTCACCGGTTTTCATCGTCAAATTGACACCTTTTAGTATGTTTTTACCTTCAATTGAAACATGTAGGTCTTTTATTTCAAGTATCGACATCATTAACTCCTCCAATTTAGAACACGCCTTAATTTTAGCTTAATTGCGAATCGTTTTCAATTAGAAAATTCATTAAATTTGCAACTAACAATAACTAAATATAATAAGCCAATATCTCATCATTTAAAGCCACTCTTCTTTATACACATCTGGTTTGAACCCACAAGTAAAGTGGTCCCCCTCGATCATCAATGGTCTCTTGATTAATTTACCATCACTGGCTAGAATTTCGCTTGCTTCTTCATCAGTCATTGAAGGAACCTTGTCCTTCAATTGTAATTCACGGTACTTAATTCCACTCGTATTAAAGAAATATTTGATTGGATGATTCCCCTGCTTAATCAATGCCAATAATTCCTCTTTAGTTGGCGGAGTTCCCACAATATCAACTACATTATAAGATACATTTTCCTCGTCTAACCATTTTCGTGCTTTAGCACAAGTACTACAACGACTATAACAATACATTTTCTTCAACCAGGCCAACTCCTTTTTTATACTAGAATTCATTATAGTACAAGACATAATTTGTGACAAAGAAGTGTGAACTAAAACGACTAGCACTGCTCGCTTTATAAAAAATAAACATAAAAAAAGAATGCAACTTTGCGGTTACAATCCTCTTTAAAACAAGTATTAATGAAAATCTTTGCTATTACTAAACATGTAACTCTTATTATGATACCTCATTGACATTATTAGCCCAATCCCAATCATATTTCCAATTAGTGAGGACCCACCTTGACTTATAAAGGGTAACGGAATACCTGTCAGTGGCAGTAACCCGATGCTCATCCCAATATTTTCAAATACATGGAAAAGTACCATCATAATTACCCCAGTGGAAATATATGCATAAAACTCGTTCTTAGTATCAAAAGTGACTTGAATCATTTGGAAAATCAATAACAGATATAAAAATATCAAGACACAGCCACCAATAAAGCCAAAATTCTCTCCGATAACCGAAAAAATCATATCAGATTCACGTACTGGTACATATACATTTGAAACATTAAAACCCTTGCCCAGCAGCTTACCAGACCCAATTGCCTTCATACTCTGCCATAACTGATAACTTGTTGAAGACGTATTAGCTGAAGGATCCAACCACGCCTCAATCCGATCAAATTGATATGTCTTGAAACCAATTTGTTCAAGAATACTTCTTCCATATATTACTAAGGAAATGGCTGTAGTACCTAAAATCCCACCAGCAACCGTAATTGGCGCAATAATCTTCCATGTTATCCCTGAAACAATTACAACACCCCCGAAAATGGCGAAGAAAACAAGCATCGTCCCAAAATCATTTTGTAACTTAAGTAAAACAGCTATCGGGAATGTCCAGCCAAGCATCTTGAATAACAGTTTCCAGTCATTACTAGGAGTGTGTTCAATATATTCATTATTGTGCTGCGCAACAACTCGTCCTAACATCATAATATACGCAGGTTTCATGACTTCAGAAGGTTGAAAAGTCAAACTTCCAATTGCAAACCAACTCTTAGCGCCAGTCTTAGCGAAGTAATATCTGCTGTATAAAAATAAAACCGTTACTAAAAGAAATATCCCAACCCCGTATGCAATTGGAGCCAACTTCCACAGCTGTTCCGCATCAAACTGCATAATAATTACAATTGCGATAGTTCCAACTATATACCACGCTACCTGTGTCAGTATCATCTTGGTAATGCTAGATGTACTTGTATCGTGACTCGCAGCAACATATATTGATGCTATCCCAATCACAGCTAACACAAGAACTGAAAAGATGATACCGTAGTCAATCCGAACATCTTTATTGTCCGCCCTCGTTAATTGTCCTTCAGCCAATATAGCTCCTCCTTATAATACCTGCGAACTTAAACAGATATACTTAAATAATAAAACCGCTAGTATGAGTATCCATATCTACCGGATTTACAGAAATTCTATCTAACTCGCATGATGAAGATGATAGTCGCGGATCAACAGGTTGACCGCTTCGTCATGTGAACTAGTCTTGAAAGTTTCACCATTTGGAAGCAACGCTACAAAGCCCCTTTTTGAAACTCTGACACTACCTATGGTTACTGAACCTATTGTCAATATGATTTCAGACTCACCATTTACCATCTTTTCTTCTTCTTTAATCTCGATATTCTTCTCTTTATGTGACACTATTTTCCTCCCATGTGAGAATTATCTAAATATTCTAATAACTCACAAAGACTTTTTTTAATTTTGACTTGTTGTGCACTGTTATCTGTTATTACGCCTTAAATTGAATTTTTGAGGAACCGGATCATAACCGCCCTGTACTAGAGGATGGCACCTTAAAATTCTGAAAATTCCCATTAACAGTCCCTTAACGACACCATGTTTCTCCAAAGCTTGAATCATATAAGTAGAACAAGTTGGATAATACCGACAACTTGGTGGAAAAAAGGGGGAAATCCCTTTTTGATATCCACGTACGAGTAAAATCAACAGTCGTTTCATCAAGAATTCTCCCCCTTATTTTATAATTATTTCTTGCTTTTTTCTAAATGTTCTAATAAGAATCCCGTTCCCATTGCAACATCATCCAAAGGCGATTCAGCAACCATCACTGGAACTTTTAAATACTGTGAAAATAATTGATCAATTCCATTAAGCAATGCACCACCACCAGTTAAAACGATTCCACGATCAATAATATCTGCAGACAATTCAGGTGGTGTCTGTTCTAAGACATCTTTAGCGGCATCAATAACTGACATCATTGTTTCATGTAATGCACTCTCAATCTGATTAGAGGAAAGTGTAATCGTTCGTGGCAATCCATTCACAACATCACGTCCCCGAACTTCCATCTGTTCACCACGATGATCAGCCAAAACCGTCCCAATTTCAATTTTAATTTTTTCAGCAGTTCGTTCACCAATTTGTAAACCTTTTGTTTTGCGTGTATACGTCATAATGTCGGTATTCAAACGATCACCTGCTACTCTTAGCGAGCGGCTGACAACAATATCACCCAGAGAGAGAACTGCGATATCACTAGTTCCCCCACCAATATCGATTACCATACTGCCATGTGGTTGGAAAATATCCAAGCCAGCACCAATTGCGGCAACCTTAGGTTCTTCTTCAAGAAAGACATTTCCACCGCCAGATTTTTCCGCAGCTTGTCTAATTGCTTTACGTTCAATAGAAGTTGTATTAGTTGGACAACAAATTAAAATATTAGGTTTAGACATAAATCCTTTAACGTTAAGTTTCTTAATAAAATATGAGAGCATTTGTTCAGTTATATCAAAATCAGCGATTACTCCATCCTTCAATGGACGAATTGCTCGAATATTATTTGGAGTCCGCCCGACCATCTTGTAGGCTTCTGAACCAACGGCTAATACCCTCCCTGTGTGAGTATCGATTGCAACTACTGATGGTTCATTCAAGACAATCCCCTTGCCTTTTAAATTAATTAAAACATTAGCAGTTCCCAAATCAATACCAATATCTTTAGCCATAGCTATTCTCCTTTAATAAATTTATATGTAGTATTTTAAAAATAAGAACAATTCTGATTGTTCTACAAAAAACCTACTACATTATATCACAAACAATCCCCCACAAAAATATTGAATTATAACAAATTTAGGATTAAGCGATGACTTTAGAGATACTTAATTATTAAGGCTTTGAAATTATTCTGCTTTTAACCTCATTCAAGTTTTCTTCATTGATCCTTGTAATTTCAGCTCCTAAAGCTGCAAGTTTCTGATGAAAATGATAGTACCCACGATCAAGGTACTTCAGATGTGTCACTTGAGTGTAACCTTCTGCAGCCAGGCCCGCTAAAACTAAAGCTGCAGCAGCGCGCAAGTCAGTTGCCGCTACCTCAGCACCGTGTAACTTTGTTGGGCCATGAAGAATTGCAGAACGGCCTTCAACCCTAACATCAGCATTCATTCTTCTTAATTCATCAAAGTGCATGAAACGATTCTCAAATACCGTTTCCGTTACAACACTCTCGCCCTTTGCCAATAGTTGCAAAATAGATATCTGTGGTTGCATATCTGTTGGAAAGCCAGGATGAGGTAATGTTTTAACCGCTACAGGGTTCAACTGTGTCGTTCCGATTACTCGAATTCCCTCATCCTCTTCAGTTACAGAAACCCCCATCTCTTCCAGTTTAGAAATTAACGGGCGGTTATGTTCTGCAATTGCGTTCTTAACTAAGACATTCCCATTAGTAACAGCAGCAGCCACCATAAATGTGCCAGCTTCAATTCTATCTTGCACAATTGTATGATCAGTGCCATGTAACTCATTCACACCAACAATTTTCAATCGTTCAGTTCCTGCACCGCTGACACTTGCACCCATTTTATTTAAAACATTTGCTAGGTCAACGATTTCAGGTTCACGCGCAACATTTTCAATAATAGTCGTCCCTTTAGCAAGGGTAGCTGCCATCATGATGTTCTCTGTTGCACCAACACTTGGAAAGTCCAAATAGATGTCTGCACCAACAAGTCCATCAGTTGTAGCCTCAATATAACCATCGTGATGTTCAACTATGGCACCCATCGCTTCAAGTCCCTTTAGATGCAGATCAATTGGTCTTGAGCCAATTGCACATCCTCCAGGCATTGCAACTTTAGCATGTCCTAAGCGTGCCAATAACGGACCAAAAACTACTATGGAAGCACGCATTTTGGAAACATATTTAAAAGGTGCTTCATATGATAACTCTGAAGTAGCATCCAATGACACAGTCTTGTTAACTTCGTCCATTTCAACTTTAACATTTAAAAAACGTAACACATTATTCATCATATAAACATCGGATAAGACCGGTACACTATCCAACTGCATTGTTCCTTCTTTTGCTAATAAACTCGCTGCCAAAATTGGTAAAACAGCATTCTTTGCTCCCTCAATTTCAACACTGCCGACAAGCTGGTTACCGCCATGAACGATTATTTTTTCCAAAATGATTCCTCCAAGTTATCATAATAAGTATTTTTTATTTTTGAAATAAATAAGACAAATTGCGTACATTATTTATGAAGTCCAAGAAAAATGAACTGCACATGTATCCAATTGCAATAGATACCATTACAATCAGAATTTTGAACATACCTTGTTTTTGTGAGGATATGTAACGATCTAGACGTAAGGCTTGCACACAATAAAACGCAAGAAAAACAAACACAAAGTTACATAAAATGTTAAGTAATGCAGTTAGTCCATAATAATTCATTATTCACACTCCTCTAAAAGATACAGTCTAATATTATCATAAAAAAAAATACAAGTCTTTAAATATGTAATAAGTTTGTAATATTTTAATCATTTCTTACTTTTAATGCACTGTACAAAAAAATCATCCGATTTATAAAATAATCGAATGATTAAAAATGAATATTTTTTTAACTGTTATTACTAGTGTCCTGAAATATTTATACGATTAACCGCTCTTCTTAATGCAATCTCAGCACGCTTAGTAGTATCAATATCATTACTTTGCTTTGCAGCTTCTAAACGACGTTCCGCACGTTCACGAGCCTTAGTAGCACGAACCATATCAATATTTTCTTTTTTCTCTGCACTATTTGCCACAATTGTTGCAACATTATCAGAGAACTCGACAAAGCCTCCACTGATTGCAATTTCATCAAACTTGTCATCAGTACCTTGTACTTTGACTCTCACTTCATCAATTTCTAGAGAAGCGATCAGAGGAATATGATTTGGTAAAATACCAATCTCACCCGCAATAGTCTTAAAAACTGCTAATCTTGTTTGACTCTCATAGACACTGCCATCAGGAGTAACCACACTAACTGTCAATAAATCTTCTTCAGCCATCAAAGTTACCCCCTTTATTTGCTAGTCATTTTCTTAGCTTTTTCAACTACCTCTTCGATGCGTCCAACTGAACGGAATGCATCTTCAGGAAGATCGTCATATTTACCTTCCAAAATATCCTTGAAACCTGTAACAGTTTCCTTAACTGGAACATAAGAGCCTGGTACACCAGTAAACTGTTCTGCAACATGGAAGTTTTGTGATAAGAAAAATTGGATACGTCGAGCACGAGCGACAATTACCTTTTCATCATCAGAGAGTTCATCCATCCCAAGAATTGAGATGATATCTTGCAGCTCACGATAACGCTGTAAAACATGCTGAACATCAGTAGCAATTTTATAATGTTCTTCACCAACTATTTCTGGTGCTAAAGCACTAGAAGTAGAAGCTAAAGGATCAACGGCAGGATATATACCTTGCTGTGTCAGACTACGTTCAAGGTTAGTTGTAGCATCCAAATGAGCGAAGGTTGTTGCTGGTGCTGGATCAGTATAATCATCAGCTGGAACATAGACAGCCTGAATAGACGTTACTGACCCCTTCTTTGTAGATGTGATACGTTCTTGTAACTGACCCATTTCTGTAGCAAGCGTTGGTTGGTACCCAACGGCTGACGGAATACGGCCAAGCAACGCTGAAACTTCTGAACCAGCCTGCGTAAAGCGGAAAATATTATCAATAAATAGCAGTACGTCTTGTCCTTCTGTATCACGGAAATATTCTGCAATCGTCAATCCCGTCAGAGCAACACGCATACGTGCACCAGGCGGCTCGTTCATCTGACCGAACACCATGGCCGTTTTCTCCAAGACACCTGATTCTTTCATCTCAAAATAAAGGTCATTACCTTCACGAGTTCGTTCACCAACACCTGTAAACACGGAAATACCGTTATGTTCTTGTGCAATATTGTGAATAAGTTCCTGAATTAAAACAGTCTTCCCAACACCGGCACCACCGAACAATCCGATTTTTCCACCTTTAATATAAGGTGCAAGTAAATCAATAACCTTAATACCTGTTTCAAGAATTTCAACTTTCGTATTCAATTGGTCATATGGTGGTACTTCACGATGGATTGGATGACGAGCTGCATCATCCGCAAATTCTTCACCACCATCAATTGATTCACCTAGAACATTGAACACACGTCCTAACGTTTCCTTACCTACTGGAACACTAATTGATGTACCAGTATCTTCAACTTTTGCGCTTCTTTGAACACCATCTGTTGAATCCATCGCTATGGTACGCATTACTCCATCACCAAGTTCAAGAGCAACTTCAACAACAAGATTTGAGCCGTTTGCTCGTTCAACATTCAGCGCATTATTAATATCAGGTAATTTTTCGCTAAGAGGAAATTGAACATCAATAACAGGTCCGATAACTTGAACTACTTTACCAGAACTCATTTAAACATTCCTCCAATCATCTTATTAATCAAGAGCAGCTTGTGCGCCTGTAATTTCCGTAATTTCAGTAGTAATCGCGCTTTGACGAGCTCGGTTATACTGTAATTCCAATGAGGAAATAATATCCTTTGCATTATCAGTTGCAGACTTCATCGCCATTGAACTAGAGCCATGTTCAGAAGTTTTTGCATCAAGAATTGCACCATAGATTAAACTTTCTGCATATTGGGGCAATACTACTTCTAAAATTGCATCTTCTGAAGGTTCCATCTCATATTCAGCCGAAAATCCTTGTTCATTGTCTTCTGTTAAATCATCATTGCCTACATTCATTGCAGAAATTGGCAACATTGGTTCAGCACGAAACTCTGATGTCAGTGAATTGACAAAGTGATTATAACAAACAAATAGTTCATCATAGGTTTCATCATCATACATATCAATAATTTTTTTAACTAATTGATGAGTTTCTCTGAATTTTGGAATGTCCTTAACTCCACGAAATTCAAAGGGAACTTTGTAGCCCCTCTTCTTAAAGAAGTCGGCGCCAGTACCGCCAACCGCAATAATCACTATATCTTCTGTGGAATGGTTGCCACCACTGATTAATTCCAGTGTCTGTTTGATTACATTACTATTGTAACTCCCCACTAATCCACGATCAGAAGTAATTACCACAATCCCTGTACATTTTACTGGCCGTTTAACAAGCATGCTCAATCCATCAATCTGATCATCATTTTCACGCGCTTCTTTCGAGCGAGGTGTAATAGATGCACCCCCATCAAGAAGATGAGACTTGGCAAGATGAGTGATAACACTACGAATTTTATTAGCATACACCTGATAGCTAGTCGTATGACGTTGAATCTGACTCAATTTAGCAGTCGAAACCATCTGCATTGCACCAGTGATTTGTTCTGTCTTTTTAGTTGAAGAGATTCTTCGCTTAATTTCTTGTAGAGAAGCCCCCACTAGCCTTCACCGACCTTTCTATTTCCCAGCAGTTGCTTGAAATCCATTAGCAAAATCTTTAATTCCTTCATCAAGTTTGTCTGTATCTGGCAGAGCACCCGTTTCCTTGATAGAATCCAATAAATCCTTATGGTTGTTGTCAAAGAAAGCGAATAACTCACCCTGATAACGCATAATATCATCAACTGGGACAGCATCCAAGAAACCATGTGTCAATGCATACAAAATCAAAACTTGTTTCTCAACTACCAATGGTTCATGCAAAGGTTGCTTCAGAACTTCAACAGTCCTACGACCACGACCCAACTTAGCTTGTGTAGCAGCATCTAAGTCAGAACCGAATTGTGCAAATGATTCCAATTCACGATATGATGCTAAATCAAGACGTAAGGTCCCAGATACCTTCTTCATTGCCTTAATCTGAGCAGCACCACCAACACGAGAAACAGATGTCCCAGCATCAATCGCTGGACGAATACCTGAATAGAAATTGTTACTATCCAAGAATATCTGACCATCAGTAATTGAAATAACGTTTGTAGGAATATAGGCAGAAACATCACCCGCTTTTGTTTCAATAAATGGTAAAGCGGTCATTGAACCGCCACCCAATTCATCACTCAACTTAGCAGCACGTTCCAATAAGCGTGAATGCAAGTAGAAAACATCACCAGGATAAGCTTCACGACCAGGTGGACGTCTCAAAATCAAGGAAAGTTCACGATAAGCATCCGCTTGCTTTGTTAAATCATCATAAATAATTAGAACATGTTTGCCATTGTACATGAATTCTTCACCCATGGCAGCTCCAGAATATGGTGCAAGCCATAATATAGGTGCTGGAGATGAGGGACCAGCAGAAACAACAATTGTATATTCCATAGCACCATAGCTACGAAGTGTTTCCACCTGACTTCTAACCGTTGACTCTTTTTGACCAATCGCAACATAGACACAAATCATATTCTGATCTTTTTGATTAATAATCGTATCAATCGCAACAGAAGTCTTACCTGTCTTACGGTCACCAATTACCAACTCACGCTGTCCACGACCAATAGGTACCAATGCATCAATCGCTTTAATACCTGTTTGCAACGGTTCACTAACTGACTTACGCTGCATAACACCAGGTGCTTTCTTCTCGACTGGACGAGTCTTGTCGACTTTAATTTCTCCTAAGCCATCAATTGCTTGACCCAAAGGATTAACTACACGTCCAATCAGTTGTTCAC
The DNA here is from genome assembly GCF_030400225.1 of Lactobacillus sp. UCMA15818. Classification (GTDB taxonomy): domain Bacteria; phylum Bacillota; class Bacilli; order Lactobacillales; family Lactobacillaceae; genus Liquorilactobacillus. The sequence continues at coordinate 321,600 of NZ_VJYB01000001.1, forward strand.
CCACTGGAACTTCCATAATTCTTCCAGTTCTTTTAACACTGTCACCTTCACGAATCCCTTGATAAGAACCAAGAATAACGATACCAACATCGTTTGACTCAAGGTTTTGCGCCATTCCCAACGTTCCATCAGCGAATTCAAGTAATTCACCTGCCAAGGCGTTATCAAGTCCAGTTGCACGGGCAATCCCATCACCGACATATGTAACTGTTCCGACTTCATCAACTTTGAGTTCGTCGTGATAATTTGCTAATTGCTGTTTAATCAGAGCACTTATTTCCTCAGCCTTAATGCTCATAGAAGTTTCACCTCTTTATATAATCATTTCAAAAGCATTCTTTTGATTTGTGCAAATCTTAACTTTAAAGAACCATCATAGATATAGTCATTCGATCTAAGAATTACTCCTCCAATAATATCGGAGTCAACTTTCTCTTCCAGTATCACTTTGTTTGCACCAACAATTCTCGCAAAAGAATCTGCTAATTTATCCTTTTGTTCACTATCTAAAGGAATAGCCGTTGTAACTGTTGCTTTGACTGTTTTCTCGTATTCATCGTTTAATCTATTATATTCATCAATAATGACAGCCAAATCACCAATACGATTATAGTCAAACAACATATCCAATAAGTTCTTTAAAGTCTCGGAAGCTGAATCACCCAAAGTTCTGATAAACTTTTGCTTATCAGTTCTAGCAATTTGCTTGCTAGTCAAAAGCAACATCATTTTAGGTTCATCAACGAGCACTTGCTTTAGTTCTGCCAATTCCGTTTTAAGATCTTGACGTTCATCTTTTTCAAGTGCCAATTCAAACAGTGCACTCCCATATCGGTGGGCTATCATTGTCTTATTTAACTTCATTTTGCTTCCCCAACCCTTCGATATAAGAATCAATTAAGGCCTTTTGATCACCAAGCTGCAAGTTCTTCGAGATAACCTTTGAAGCAATTTCAAGTGACAATTCAGCTACATCATTCTTGACGCCTTCTAAAGCATCTTGGCGTTCGCGTACAATATCTTGCTTTGCTGTTTCCTTAAATGATTGGGCTTCGCTATGAGCATTTTCAACAATGATATTTTTTTGCTGTTCACCATTTTTCTTTGCACGCTCAATAATTTGTGATGCCTCAACATGCGACTCCTTCAGAGCGCTCTGCCTTTTTTCTGCGAGTTCCTCAGCCTTTTGTCGAGCATCCTCAGCAGAATCGATATCATCTGCAATTTTATTTGCACGCTTATCCATCATCTCATTGACAGGACCCCATGCAAAATGTTTCAACAGTGCAAGTAACACGATAAACAAGACTAGATAAAATAACATATCTCCCCATTTAACAGACGTTGCAACAGTACCAAGTATAAAATCTGTACCCATTTAATTGACACCTCCTCTGTTTTGCCAACTTAAATAATTCAAATCTGTTCAAACAGAAGATTATTTTGCCAACAAAAGAAATGAAATAACAATTGCGATAATTGGAACGGCTTCAACCAAACCAACACCGATGAACATATTAGTACGTAATTTACCTTCTAATTCAGGTTGACGCGCCATACCTTCGATCATTTTAGAAATTACAAGACCGTTACCAATCGCAGCACCAATCGCAGCACCTGCAGCGGCTAAACCTGCACCTATTAAAGCTAATGAACTCATAGTTAAATCCTCCTTGTTTACTCTTTTTCAATTTTTTGAGATATATAAACCATCGTCAAAGTTACAAACACATAGGCTTGAATACTCCCAATAAATACAGAAAATGCTTGCCAGATAAGTTCCAATGGAATAGCTGGAATAAATGATACCAGCCCAAATGACTTACCAAACTCATAAATCAACTTCAGCAGAACCTCACCAGAATAGATATTACCGTATAATCGAAGGGCCAGTGTAAGAAAGTTTGTAAATTCTTCAAGTATGCTTATGGGAAGCAAATAAGGAATTGGGCTTAAATAGGTATTTTTGATATACCCTCTAAAGCCAAATTTTTTGACTCCCAAGAAATGTGCAAAAAGCAAAACCATAAAAGCAAGTGTCATTGTTGTCATAGCATCCGCTGTTGGACTTCTAATGTAATCTATATTATTTACATTAACCTGCAGCATCAACCCTAACTGGTTCGACACAAATATGAAAGAAAACAATGTAAAAATCAGGAGTCCAAATTGACTTCCTTCTTTATTGGGCATTGTACTCTTAATAATACCGTTGGTAAAATCGATTATCCATTCAAGAACGTTTTGTCTTCCCGTAGGTTTCAGCCGTATTTTGCGTGACAACCAAAACATAGTAAAAAACACGATTATTGCCGCAAGTAAACCCGGCAGATCATTGCTAATGTTGAAAGGAATTCCAAAGATTTCTTGAACATATGCTCCCTCATTCACCAAGTCTCACCTCTCTTCCTCTTGATGGCATGACTCATCAAATTTAGAAAAATATGTGCAAAAGCCTAATAACAAGCGCTTTTTAATACACAAGAAATGATACCACCATTTAAGAAAAATTACAAAACGTTTTTAAAGACTTGGAGAGCGCTTTCTTATATGATATAATAATCTTTTATAATTAAATAATTATTATTATTATTATTTCACTTGCTGCATCCATCCTTATTTGTGTACTGCTTGGCAAGTATGATTTGTGTACTTGGGTCTTTTAAAAGAAAAACATGTCATCCATACTGATACTGTCTAAAATAGGTTTCCTTGTGTACAATATAAATATATTTTTTTTTGCAAATAAATTAATGATCTTGTGATTTCTCTCATTCAACAAAAAAACATGATAAAATTCTGGTATAAGTTGGTAAAATTTGGATAATAATCCAAAAATAAATTACAATCAAAATATGCTCTCTCTTATGAATAATTCAAAGTTGAACAAAGAATCTTAAATGATAAAATAAAAAAGTTGAATCAAAATGTAACTTTTGACCCAACCTCTCCATACTTCATTATTGTAAAATCATTTTTCTAATAAAATAATATAATTACTTAGTACCAAATAAGCGGTCTCCTGCATCACCTAAACCGGGAACAATATAACCATTTTCATTTAGATGATCATCCAGTGCTGCCGCAAAAATATCAATATCGGGATGTGCAGCACGTAAAGCCTTGACTCCTTCAGGTGCGGCAACGAGACAAACAAATTTTATTGTGACCGCTCCGCGTTTCTTTAACGCATCAACAGCCATAATCGCAGAACCTCCTGTTGCAAGCATTGGATCAACTACAAAAATCTCACGACTCTCCATATTTTCAGGCATCTTGACGAAATACTCAACTGGCTTCAATGTTTCCTCGTCACGATACATTCCTACATGTCCAACTTTTGCCGCTGGAATCAACTCAAGAATTCCATCAACCATTCCTAACCCCGCACGTAAAATAGGTACAATCACAACTTTTTTGCCGGTAAGGCTCTTCTTCGTTGTAACAGTTATCGGTGTTTCGACCTGAACATCTTCAAGTGGCATGTCTCTTGATACCTCATAGGCCATCAACTCAGCAATTTCATTAACAACCTCACGAAATTCGCGTGTTCCACAATTCTTATCACGAATAATTGTTAACTTATGTTGGATCAATGGATGATCAAGTACTTCAAATTTTCCCAATCTAGACACTCCTTCTTTATTCTTAACTATTTTAGCGGAAAAAAAGTAATTTGGCTAGCTTATTTCATCTTAAATTAATTTACAAAAAATTGATCTCCTGCAGCTTTTTTCAAGCGATTCATATAGGCAATTCCTAAGCCCTCTTCTGCGAAACCTGCAACTAGAATCTTTTTTATATCTTCATGGTCATCAAAATACCTTAACCCTGCAAAAAGATTATGACTTGCCTGCTCAATATCAGCTCCTAAATCAAAAAAATCACAATTTTCTGGAAGGTTTTGTTTCTGCACCTGTGAAGCCATTACACCAATTCGATCAGATTGTTCTTTGGCCCATGTTATTGCAGCCTTCCACTTATCTTCCTCAACTATTAGTACTTGTGCGTCAGGAGCATAATGCTTGTATTTCATTCCTGGAGCTTTGGGAGTTTCATCTGCACCAATCTTATGTTGATCTGTACCCAATTGTTTCTGCAAAACATCTTCTATTTCTTCAACTGTAACTGCACCTGGACGCAAGATAAGCGGTTTTTCAGTCGACATATCAATAATTGTTGACTCAACTCCAACTTGAGTTGGCCCATCATCAACAATTCCCGCAATTCTTCCTTCAAGATCATGATAAACATGTGCTGCAGTAGTGGGACTCGGCTTCCCAGATGAATTAGCTGATGGTCCCACAATTGGAACTCGCGCAAATTCTATTAATTTTCTAGTAACCTCACTTTGAGGCATTCTAAAAGCAGCGGTCTTTAGTCCACCAGTAACTGCTTTTGAAAGAGAATTGGGTTTAATATTAAATACTAATGTCAATGAACCAGGCCAAAAATTTTTAATTAACTTCCTAGCATCATCGCTAATATCTCTTGCAAACTTTTCCATCATCTCAATTGAGGAGACCGTAACTATTAATGGATTATCAGATGGCCGCCCTTTCGCTAAGTAAACTCGTTTAACTGCCAATTCATTCGTAGCATCTGCTCCAAGACCATAAACCGTTTCGGTAGGAAATGCAATCAGTTCGCCTTTACTTAATTCATCTGCAGCTTGTTTTACTTCAGTTGGCTTATAGATTTTTGTAATCAGCATCTTTTCTTCTCCTTATCATATCGTTACTTTTACCATTCGATCATTTCCATAAAAGTCCTGTCTAATTTCAACTCTGCCTACATTCTCGAATAATTTTGCGACTTGTTTTCCTTGCTTAAATCCAATTTCCAAATAAAGCTTTCCACCTGGTTTAAGGTAGTTCACAATTTCTTCGGCAAACTTACGATAAAAAAACAAACCATTTTCTTGTGCAAATAATGCTTCTTTAGGTTCATACTTAAGCACCGATTTGTCCATCAAGTTCACTTCAGTAGTTGCAATATATGGTGGATTAGAGACTATCAAATCGTATTTATCGTCTAAAACAGACAATAAATCCCCCGCTGCAAACCTAACATCTGCTCCCAAATTAATTGCATTTATCCGTGCAACCGCTAAAGTTTTCTCCGAAATATCTGACAAAGTCACGTCCCAATTAGGGCGTTCAAGCTGCAAAGATATCCCAATTGCACCTGTCCCGGTACCAATATCAGCTATTTTCTTTGCTGCATCAGCTAACGGGTTATCTAATATTATCCATTCAACCAGTTCTTCTGTTTCAGGACGGGGTATCAATGTGTCTTCCGTCACCTGAAAGGCATGTCCAAAAAACTGCGTATGTCCTAGAATATATTGCACCGGGCAATCCGCTTGATACATTTTTACTGATTTTTTAAATTGCTCAAACTCAGTACCAGTTAGATTTGTCCGCAAATTCTCCAACAATTGTACCTCATTCCATCCCCTAATATCCATTAGAAGTAGTCCAATTGCATTCTTTTTCTCTTCATCATCTTTATTTATAAAAGAAAAAGCCCATTTCTGGGCCTCAAAAAAACTCATGCTAATCATTTTTGCAGACTCTCCAATGCTTTGGTCTGATCAAATAAAATCAATGCATCAATCACATCTTCCAACTCGCCATTCATAATACGATCTAGCTTATTAAGTGTTAAACCAATGCGGTGATCTGTGACACGATTTTGTGGGTAGTTGTAAGTCCTGATTCGTTCGGAACGATCTCCTGTTCCCACGGCTGACTTACGATTTTGATCATATTCGCTTTGCTCTTTTGAAGAATAATAATCATATACACGTGCTTTCAAGATTTTCATTGCTTTTTCACGGTTTTGTTGTTGTGAACGCTGGTCCTGCATTGCCACAACAATTCCAGTGGGCAAATGTGTCATTCGAACGGCTGAAGATGTCTTATTGATATGTTGTCCGCCAGCACCGGAAGAACGATAAACATCTACACGGATATCCTTTGGATCCAAATCAATCTCAACATCCTCTTCTTCAGGCATAACTACCACAGTTGCTGTTGAAGTATGCACCCGGCCTGCGGATTCTGTCACAGGAACTCGTTGAACACGATGGGCCCCATTCTCGTATTTTAGTTTTGAATAGACACTGTCACCATTAATCAGCAATGCGATTTCCTTAAATCCCCCAACTTCTGTGACATTCTTATCCAAGACTTCAATTGTCCAGCCTTCTTTTTCAACAAATTTAGAATACATTCCAAATAAGTCAGCTGCAAAAAGACTAGCTTCATCTCCGCCAGCAGCACCACGAATTTCCATAATAATATTTTTTTCATCATTGGGGTCCTTAGGTAATAATAGGACCTTAATCTCAGCTTCTAATGCCTCTTTATCAGCCTTTGCTGCCGCTAATTCTTCTTTAACCATTGAAGCCATCTCGTCATCGAGTTTCTCACCTAACATCTCTTCATCATCTTTGATAGTTTGAACAGCTTCTTTGTACTGAGCATACTTCTCAACAGTCTCTCTTAAATCAGCCATTTCCCTTGAAAGACTCGTAAACTTTCTAGTATCACTGATAATATCCGGATCAGATAGTAATTCGCCCAACTCTTCATAGCGATCCTCAAGCGATTGCAAGCGATCAAATAAATCATTCATTTAAAAACATTCCTCCATCTTTTCTTCTATAATATTTATAATTTATTAATTCAAAGGCGGCCTTAAATAATGCTTACGACATACAGGATAATATGCTTCATTTCCGCCAATCAAGATTTGCTCACCATTATATACTGGATGTCCATCGTGAACTCTAAGATTCATAATTGCTTTCTTAGCACAAAACCAGCAAATTGTCTTCATCTCTTCGATCTTATCAGCATATAATAACAAGTATTTCGAGCCTTCAAATAATTCATTACGAAAATCATTTTTCAATCCAAAAGCCATAACTGGAATATTTATCTCATCAACAATCCTAGCAAGTTCCTTGATATGGTGCTGCCTCAAAAACTGTGCCTCATCAATTAACACACATGCTATTTTCTTGTCTATCCTAGTAATTAACTCATAAACATCTGTATCTTCGTAAATTGGAGTAGCTCTTCTTTTTAACCCAATCCGGCTTGTGATAAATCCAATTTCATCCCGATCATCAACAGCACTAGTCATAATTATGACTGCCTTATTTTGTTCCTCATAATTATGTGCAACTTTCAATATTTCAATACTCTTTCCACTATTCATTGCACCATAACGGAAAAACAACTGTGCCATGACTATCAACTCCAAATTTTTACTTTCCTAATTAAGTATATATGATTTTCTTATAGATTTCACTATTCATATGACAGATGTTTCAGTATTTCTATTAAGAATGGTTTTTTATCTGGCAGTACACTAACCTTTTCTCTAGATTTTGTGCTATTATTCTCTTTGTGATTACAAAAGACAATATGACATGAGTTTGAAAGTTTTGATTATCAGTTCAAATTATGAGTATCGTGTTTTTTACTAGAAGTAATTTTAATTTGGACTAATTAATTAACTCTTTGAACACATTTATAAGTAATTAACACGGGGAGTGTGCCATAAGTCGGGAAAATTTGAGTATTAACTCGAAATTACGAACATAGCGAGTACTTTGCTATGAGTAATTCAAAGTTAGACGGAGAATTTTGACTTATGAAACACGTTTATACGGAATAAATAGAGAAACTGAATCAAAATTTAGCTTTGGAAACGGAGGAAATACAATGTCACTCAAAAGTTCAATGGCAATTACTGCAGGGCGCACATCCTATTGGTTTTTGCATAACTTTTTACATGGTGGTACCGCATTACCAGGGAAAATAACGCTGGCAATTGATTCAGATGTACTGCAAGATCTCGCAAAAAATTACGAGACAGTTATTATAACTGGAACAAACGGGAAAACTTTGACAACCGCGCTCACAGTTAAAGCACTAAAAGTAAAATATCCGCAAGTATTAACTAATCCAAGTGGCTCTAATATGAAACAAGGAATAGTTACTGCCTTCTTAACTTCACAAAAAACTAGATCCGGCAAAAACTTGGCTGTACTTGAAACAGATGAAGCTAATGTAGAGCTTGTAACGAAATATGTTAAACCAAAAGTTTTTGTTTTAACCAATATTTTTCGTGATCAAATGGACCGTTATGGTGAAATTTATACAACTTATGCCAAAATTCTTGCAGGAATCAAATTAGAACCCTCTGCGACGATTATTGCAAATGGAGACGCACCGATTTTCAACAGCATAACGCTTCCTAATCCGGTTATCTACTACGGAATTGACGCGCAAGAAGATAAGGAACAACAAGCATTGCCGAATACCGATGGCTTATTGTGTCCAAGATGTCAGCACATCTTGCATTATAAACAGATTTCATATGCAAATTTGGGTAAATACTACTGTTCAAATTGCGATTTTAAACGACCAGAACTGGAGTTTTCAGTGTCTAAAATTACCCAACAAACCCCTCAAAGTTCTGAATTTGTTGTCAACGATACCGCAATCAATCTGCATATCGGTGGAGCCTATAATATCTATAATGCTTTAGCCGCGTATAGCATTGCCCGTTTTTTTGAAATTGACAGTCCCTTGATTGCAGCTGCATTAAATGATAATGATGAAAAGATTTTTGGCCGACAAGAAGTTATTAACGTTGATGATAAAAAAATAACCTTGATATTAGTGAAGAATCCTGTCGGCTTAGATCAGGTACTTGAAATGATTAAAACTGATTCAAATCCTTTCTCACTTGCTGTCTTGCTAAATGCAAATTATGCCGATGGTATTGATACAAGTTGGATTTGGGATGGCCGTTTTGAGAATCTCCCTTTCAACAATATTCCAAGGGTACTTGCTGGTGGGGAACGTTATCGCGATATCGCATTTCGTTTAAAAGTAGCTGGTGTTTCAGATAAGCAATTTATGGAACGTGAAAATCTGAACGAAGTTTTAGAGGTACTCAAAAAAATGCCTACCAATAAAATTTATGTTTTAGCAACCTATACAGCTGTGCTTCAATTACGTAAGTTACTAGCTAGCCAGTCCTATATCAAGGAGGGAATGGAATAATGAGTTTTAAGCTGAACGTTGCTCATCTCTACGGTGATCTCCTAAATACCTACGGCGACATTGGGAATATTCTCGTACTCGAATATTATGCCAAACAAATGAATGTTGAATTAACTTCTGAAATCGTCAGTTTAGACCAACAGTTTGAAGAATCTAAATTCGACTTTGCTTTTTTTGGTGGTGGACAAGACTACGAACAAGTCATCGTTTCAAAGGACATTCAAAATAAAAAGAAAAGCCTGACTTCCTTTATTGAAGATAATGGCCCAGTGCTTGCAATCTGTGGCGGCTATCAACTTCTTGGTGAGTACTATATCTCAGCCAAGGGTGAAAAAATAGCAGGAATTAATGCTCTTCCTCACTATACAAAAAGCCAAGACAATAACCGGTTTATCGGCGATATTACCATTAAAAACTCCGAGACTGGTCAAGAATATCATGGATTTGAAAATCATAACGGGATGACTTTCTTAGGCGAGGGCGAACGACCGCTTGGCACAGTTATTAGTGGCCATGGTAATAATGGCGCAGATAAGTCAGAAGGAGCCATCTATAAGAATGTTTTTTGTTCCTATTTTCATGGCCCAATTCTTGCACGTAATGGTGAGTTGGCCAAGAGGCTCCTATTATTGGCACTACGGCGCAAATACCCTACTACTGACTTTACCCGACAGGAACAGTTGGAAATTAGACCAACATATTAATTAGTCTTTTTTTAATAGAACAGTCTGCTAGTGTGCGGGCAAAATATATAGAGGAGCTATGTCAAAAATTAACGTTTGACATAGCTCCTCTATATTATTACGAATAAACGTATTCCATAAGTTAAAATTTAACAATCTAAGCGACATACTCTATTCAGATTCTTACTATGCTTTTTCCCCAGGCTCAGAAATAATCAACGTTAGATTACCTCTGAATTGCCATTGTTTCACAACAAATGGTAGGATAAAATGAACGCCTTTCTTGATTGAATACTCCTGATCTTCAATTATCAACTTACCATGACCATCAAGTACGGAAAACAACGTATATGGTGCTTTTGTTCGTATCCCCGTACTTTGTCCACCTTCTAACTCCAGCTTGTAAACACTAAAAAAGTCTGTTTGGACAAAAGTTGTAAGCGTCCCATCTCCTACTTTTGCAACCTTAGTCTCAAGTTTCGGATCCTCATGGGGAACATTCGTAACATCAATTGACTGTTGGATATGCAGCTCTCTTTTTTGTCCAGTCTTTTCATCAACACGATCAAAATCATAAACCCGATATGTTGTATCACTACTTTGTTGTGTTTCAAGAACCATAACACCCTTACCGATTGCATGAATAGTTCCACTTGGCACATACAAGAAATCGCCAGCCTTAACAGGAACATGTCTCAATAATTTATTCCATTGTTCATTCTCAATCAGCTCTGCTAACTCTGCACGTGACTTAGCATGATGCCCATAAATCATCTCAGAATCTTCATCAGCTGAGATTACATACCAACATTCTGTTTTTCCCAATTCATGCTCATGCTTCAAAGCATATTTGTCATCAGGATGAACTTGTACTGAGAGTGCTGTGCGTGCATCTAGGATTTTGGTCAATAATGGAAAAACATCGCCCTTGGCATTGCCAAACACTTCACGATGCGAATCCCAGAGTTCATTCAATTTAACACCCTTAAACTCCCCATTACTAATAGTTGCAGGCCCGTGAAGATGAGCAGAAATTGCCCAACACTCTCCCGTATGTTCACTTGGAATCTTGTAACCAAACTCACTAGCTAGTTTGTTTCCACCCCATATTTTTTCTTGGAAAGCTGGTTCTAAAAAAAGCGGTTCTTTTGACATAGCTGTTCCCCTCTCAATTTTGGCTTCGCTTACATTATATCTCTTTTTCACCTAAATATTCATCAATTATTTGGTCTCTGCGCAATAAAAATTCATCATTTGGCGTATGTGGATGCACCCTATTTGTCAGAACGATCAGTGCATCTTGCTGCTTTTTATCGATTAGAATAAATGTTCCCGTATATCCAGTATGATAGATACAAACCTCATTTGCCTGATTATCTCTTAAGTCCCAGCCATATGTTCTCCCTAAGTTGTGCGTTGGCGTCTGATCTTTAAACAATTCGTTCACTATATCCGTTTTAAAGAATGTACGGCTAGTGCTCTCGCTTAATAGCCATTTAGTAAACTTTGCTAAATCCTTGATTGTCATAAAAAGCCCTGCTGAACCACAGTGTTGCTGCAGAATATATGCCTTTGGATCATGAACAACACCTTGAATTAACCCACGCTTTTTTGTTATTTCTGTAGGCACACATTCGTTTTTAAGCGGTATAAATGTGCTATTATTTAAATTTAACGGCTTTAACACCACTTCTGTGATTACCCTTTGAACTGGTCTCTTATAGAATTTTTCAATAATCAGACCTAAAAAGATCATTCCAATATCAGTATAAACAACTTCATTCTCAAAAGTTGGGCCAACATGCAGTGTATACAATGCTTTCAATAGTTCCTGTGCGCTTAATTCATTTCTATTCTTAATATATCCAGTAATGCCAGAAGTATGCGTCAGCAAATGGCGAATTGTTACTCGACCATCAAAAAAATTTGGGAGATATTTGATAACCTTATCATCAAATGCCAATCTTCCTTCATCAACTAATTTTAGAATTACAGTTGTGGTTCCTACAACCTTGGTAAGTGATGCCACGTCGTATTTTAAGTCAGGGAGTAACTCCTGCAAACTAGGTTCTAGCTGTCGTTTTCCAAAAACTTCACTCTGCTCTTCTTCTTTATGAATCATGGTATAAGATACTCCAGGTACAATTCTATCTGAGACTAGTTTGTGTAATAAATCCGTTGTTTTTTCATTCATCATTTTTTCGACTTCTTCTTATTAATATTAACAATTTTAAATTCCCCATCATCGTAATCAACCTGACTGACACGGGCATTCTTCAACAGCAATAAAGGCACATCCCCACTCAAGTTCTCAATGAATAATGAAAGTATCAGCGCATGAGCCACAATTAAGATATTTATCTCCTGTCCATCATATTGTTTACCAATAGTAGACAAGGTCCTTGTAATTCTTATACTTAACTGCTTAGCATCTTCAATTTGTGCACCTTCATCCATTTTTCCAAACAAGTTAATGGCTGCTGCAACTCGTTTTTTTGAAATAGCCGCACCAAAAATCTGACCAATTCCCAATTTTTGGATAGCATTTGGAATCATATGCCGATTCTTCATCTCTTCAAAATTCCCAAAACTGATCTCTCTTAACCCAGGTTCACTAATTATCTTTGGCATTTTTCTTTGATTCTCACTCAAAATAATCCGCGCCGTTTCTTGTGTTCTTTTTAAATCACTGGTATAGACACTATAAAATTCGATATTTTGGAGCCGTACTCCGAGTTTGCTCGCTCTTCTTATTCCTTTTTTTGTTAAAGGAGAATCTGTAATCCCTTGAAGGCGGTGATACCTATTCAACTGTGTCTGACCATGTCGAACTAAATAGAAATGTACTGTCATACTTTCACCCCATTCAAAGAATTTCTTTAGTTGGTTCAATTATACCAAAAATACTGCTACAATTGAGTTAAATAACTGGAGGATTGATAAAAAATGGCAAGTAATTCTGATTCAATCTTTAATCTTTTATCTTATCTAAAGCGACATAAATCTAATTACCAATTACTACAAAATCCATATAATAATGTAATCAGACTAGCTATTTCAAACAAGACACCCATTTCTGATACCGATATTTATTTTCCCACTAACCAATTAATGGTCAATCGTTTGGCTGATGACTTTCTGGCACAACACGGGGAACTCCTGGACTATTACCTTGATTTTGAGCAAATAAATAACCCGCACTTTGTAGAAGTTTGGGTTACGACTGCTTATATCAAAGACATCCAAAAATATTTTTTAGAATTGTCTTTTGAATAATTCTCTCTATCTGTGCATTCTCAATGGAATAAACCTTAGTATTACAAAAAAGTTTACTAATACTAGGGCAGCTGTGACTAAAAATACGCTTTGATAGTTGAAAACACTCGAAACTAACGATCCAATCAATGGTCCCACAACTCCACCAGTTGCTTGAAAAGATTGGTTGTAACTGAAAATTCTTCCAAATGCTTCACTAGGAACGTCGACAGTCAAGATAGTCTGAACTGCCGGTAACATTGCTGCACTAGAAAGCCCTAATATAAATCTTAGTATTCCTAATTGCAACGGGCTAGTTACAAAGAACATTGGTATGAAGACAACTGTTGTAATTAGTAACCCAAACAGTAAGACCCTCTCAGGTTTCGTCTTATCCATCAAGCGCCCTATTCTTGAGGCCACTAATAATGTTCCAAATCCCGGCATTGCAGCTACAATGCCACTAACTAATGAAATATTCCCATACCCATGCATCAACTGGCGGACTAATAAGCTAATAATTGGTGAAATCGACATCAAAGATGATTGTACAAGTAATGTCGTTAAAAACATTGTAATAATCAAGCCCTTATTCTCTAATTCACCGAAGATTTTCTTAATAGATTTCATTTTCTTTGCAGGAATCGGAATAAAATGTTCTTTAACGTAAACATTGGTCAATATGAAGACCAACCCCATTAGTATTCCCGTGATAAAAAAAGTGATGCGATACCCGAGACTGCCTGCAATCAGGCCACCAAATAGCGGTCCTAATAATGTTCCAGTAACATTTGCAGTCATCAGATTACCCATTACCTGACCACTCCGTTCATGTGGTGTTTCTCCCGCCATCAGAGCAGTTGCATTGTTGATGTACCCTGAAAATGCTCCTTGCAAGAACCTTAACAGTATTACAATCCAAACGCTTTGCGCTGTCCCAACCAAAAATATCGTACATGCCATAACACCAGACGCGCGTAAACACATCAACTTACGCCCTTTTTGGTCTGCCAGACTTCCCCAGAAGGGTGAAACAATGGCTTGCGAGAAATATGTAATTGAAAAGGCTACTCCAGAATACAGATTCAACTGCCATGTTGAAAACTTACCAAGAGTATCTATATAAAGTGAAATAAACGGCATTGTCATTGAATAACCTAGCGCAGTTATGAAGCACCCCATCCACAGTGTCAGAAAACTTTTTTTCCAGACTCGACTGTCGTTTGTAGCGGCTTTTCCCATCCAAATTTCAGCTCCCTTATAAATTAAACAACTACCATGGTAACACTCCAGTCAGCTTTAGCATATAAATTTGTGATAAATACTATAAAAAACTAATTATCGAAAGCCATATAATTCTGCTTTTTTTCAACAATACAATTATTTTGGCTATTCTTCAAAAATTAAAGAATCAACTTAAGGGCTTGACTAAACATAGGAAGGGACTGGGCCAAAAGTTAAATCTTGACCTAGTCCCCGTCCCCACTAACCAATTTATTTTCTGATTGTCAATCATCGATTAAATCAGCAGCTTATAATCCTATACTCTAAAAATTTTGTTAATCATCCAAATCTCTTTCAATATCAAGACCATAAATGTCACTGACGGGTTCATTCTTATCAACTGGATGAACCACTAAAATCGTTGTCGCTCCTTTTTCACTTACATATCCAGCAAAACTTGCAACTTCTTCAACGCGATATGCTAGGCCATCCGAATTATAAATATACTGACCTGCAATTGGCATATTCTCAAAATACACCTTATTCATCCGATAATATTCATTTTCTCCATCATGCATTACTAGAACAACCTTAAACATTCATTTCACCTCTCAAAGTCTACAGATATAAAACAACCACTTTAAATTAACATAATTCAATAACTTAATTATATCATTTTTGTATTCAGATAAACGTTACAAATCATTTAATTAAACTTCTAAATTTTCACAGCAAATACTTAGCTATTTATATTAATTAATAAGTAAATTGTTAATTTCTGAAAGACTGTGAACTATATAGTCGGCTGAATAATTTGTCAAATTTTTTTTGCGTTCTGGATTGAACCACATTGTGTCAATTCCTGCATTAATGCCCCCAGCAATATCAGAAGTCAACGAGTCTCCAATAATCAATGAACTATCAGCATCGAAGTTTCTAACGTTATCAAAAACGTAATTAAAAAATTTTTTATTTGGCTTTTGATATCCTGTCTGTTCTGATATAAATATATCTGTAAAATAGGTATCGAAATGTGAATCAACTAATCTTTTAGTTTGTACACTTTTCACTCCATTTGTTACTACAAATAATTTAAAAGACTTTCTATGCAACGCATTCAATAATTGCCGAGCTCCAGTAACTTCTTGGTGCCCTTGTGCCAAATATATTAAATATTGTTCACTCATTTGATTATTATCCACATTCATTCCAAATTCTTGATTAAAAAAGTCTGCAAATCTAGTAGATAGTAACTTTTCACGTGATATTTTACCTTGCTCCATCCTCTTCCAAAGGGATTGATTGAACATCTTATAATTTTTCCTAACAACAGCAGTTAGTTCGACCTCAGCTACTGTACTAAATAGTTTTTCTAATGCTTGATTTTCCGCTGCTCCAAAATCCAATAAAGTATCGTCAATATCGAAAAACAAGGTTTGATATTTTTTCTTCAAATTATTTTCCTCCATAATTAGCTATTATCGTAAAAATATATTTATGTATTCTGCGAAAAGATCTACAATTAGTAAAAACACAAAACAAAGGATTAAAATATGGCAACTTTTAATTATTCACTTGAACTGCTCCAAAGTATTCCAGATTCAAAAATCATGGCTCTCAAAAAACTAACACCTGAATTCATAAGTATTGCATATACCAATCATACTCGTTCTTTTTTTGAAACAACCTTTTCAACTGCTGCATCATTCAAAAAAATGACTAATATCAAAACAGTCATTCATCTACCAGCATCTTCATTTACACAAAAAGAGCTGTACAAATTATTAACAGAATTAAAGAAAGATGTTATTGATTCAGCATTGGTCTTATCTGGTGATCAGAAAATAGCCAAAAATGCTGTCCTCCCGTCAGCACTTGGGTTAGCTCAATTTTTACATAATGAGCTCCCGCATTTTAAAATTTTGTGTAGTTGTCATCCAGAAACTGCCGCTTCAAATGTTACTCTGGAAAGAGAAATATCTCTAATGAAAGCCAAAGAAGCTGCTGGATGTAAAATATTTATTTCACAAATTTTCTTCGACACTCAGCTGTTCATACAGTTCGTTCACCATTGTCGCAATGCCGGAATTAAAGCCCAAATCAGAGCCGGTATTATGGTAATAACTAATAAAACCCAACTAGCTTTTGTAAAGAAAATATTACAATTACCTAGTTCATTTAAACAAATTTCAAACAACACTGAACTTAAAAAAATTGGTATTCAATTTGCAGTAAATCAAGTCAATCAGCTCAAAAATGAAGGACTAATCGATTTTCACTTTTTTACAATTAATGATTTAGAAACTGTTCAAATATTGATTGACGGAGTATTATGATAATGGCTATTAATTATAATATGTTTTGGAGGATGAAAAATGAACGATTCAATCGAAAATATCCCAAATCTTTCTTCTAAGCTAAGAGCTGACATTGTTGAAACACCGGCAATTATCCGCCATGCATCAGGAATCAAATTATTTGGCAAAAAAATTAAAAGTATTATTTATACAACTGATGTTGCCGTGATTGCAAACTGTAATGCAGATGCTGTTCTTGTCGTTTATCCATGGACTCCCAATACTCGCATTCTAGAAGCTGTTTCAACAGTTTCAAATATTCCTATTCTTGCAGGGATAGGCGGCGGTCTAACTAATGGTATCAGATCAACTGTCGTTGGGCTTTTTGCCGAAGAAAACGGTGCTCAGGCTGTTGTCCTGAATGCACCAACACCCATTGAGACAATTAAAAATGTCACAAAGGCTGTTGATGTACCTGTTATTTACACTGTTGTAAGCTCAAACCTAAACTTAAAAGAAAGAATAGACGCTGGGGTAAAGGCTTTTAATGTAGCTGGCGGAAAAGACACTCCAGAATTAGTTGCTTGGGTAAGAAATGAATTAAAACGACTTGGTCTAGATGAAAACTTTCCCATTATTGCATCAGGCGGTAAAACAGATGAACAAATTCTTGAGACAATTCATGCGGGTGCTAATGCTGTTTCTTTCACTGCCTATGGTATTACAGAAACAACCTTCCAGAAAAAAATGGAACAATATCGACGTGAGAATTAAAAATTTTAGAAACAAAAGCTACCTTTGTATTCTCTTATCATCTATAATAAAGGTATGTTAGTTCTAAAAAATGGCAGGAAGTTTTTTTAAGCATTCATTTGTCTCTGTCAAGAAATATTTACTTGTAATGAATAGAGGAACTGGGTCAAAAGTTAAATTTTGATCTAGTTCCTCTATATTATTACAAATAAACGTGTTTCATAAATCAAAATTCTCAGTCTAACTTTGAATTACTCATAGCAAAGTGCTCACAATGTTCGTAACTTCTAGTTAATACTCAAATTTTCTGACTTATGGTACACCCAACTTATTTTTATATTCTGAAACTCTAATTAATATGAGCTTCCTATGAAGTGAATTCAGTCACCATCACCTATTAATTAAAAAGTATGCTAACTTTCCTGTTCAATGATATCTTCATTAATATCGTCAAACATTATATTATCAATTCGGTAAGAATTTCTAACATCTATCTTCGAAACTTTCATATCGGATCTCAACAAGAAGCTCTTTCCATTTGAATGCTTGATTGAACTGTTTTGGGGATTGTAAATTGTGACTACAACAATATGACCTTTTCCCTTTGCACCTTCACCTTCGGAACCTTCCTCATTCGTTGTACCAACATAGACACATGGATTTGTTTCATTTCCTACCATTAGTCCTAAATCCTTCAATACTCTCTCCATCATAATCCTTCTTCCTGCTTAAATTGACGAAGGCGTCATACCACTGTACGACGCCTTCTAACTAAGCTAATTATATTAAATTGTTCCGAAAATTTTATTACACGAACTAAAATTAAATTCTAACTTTCAAAGTGCTATCCCAACCTCTATAACACATTTACAACTCTATAGTTGCGCCATTAACATGAAAGATCATCAAACCTAAAACCAATCTATAAATTAAATAACGCTTAATGTAATTACATTGTACCATATATTATCAAATATTAATAGTCAACCAGTTGCAGCATTCCTCTAAATCAGAGAGTCCTCCGCAGAGAACTTTCCGATAACGTAATCGTAATCAATACAACCCTGAAATCTGACCTTCATCACTTAACTCCATCGCATTTGCTGCCGGAGTTTTTGGTAAGCCTGGCATGGTCAAAACATTACCAGTCAGCGCAACAACAAATTGTGCTCCTAATTTTGGAACAAATTCACGAACATGAATTGTAAAGTCAGTCGGTGCCCCTAGTTTCTTTGCATCGTCAGATAATGAATACTGTGTTTTCGCCATACATACTGGAAGGTGGTCCCATCCCAATTCGGCAAATTGCTTAAGCTGACGTCTAGCTTTGGGACCATACTCCACTTTTGTTCCACCATAAATATTGGTAACAATTTTCTCAACCTTTGCCCGAATATCATCTGCTTCTGAATAAAGCGGTGTGAATTCATTAACTTCCTCACAAGAAGAAACTACCGCCTTCGCTAATCCCAATGCACCAGTTCCTCCTTTTGCCCAAACGTTAGCAACCACTGCTTTTGTTCCTTCATTAGCACACAGTTTTTGCAGACACTCTAACTCAGCTTCAGTATCAGAAGTAAATTGATTAATTGCAACTATGACTGGTACATTATACTGCTTCATATTATTAATATGCTTTCTTAAATTGACATAACCCCCTGTCAATGCTTTGATATTCTCTTGTTCCAAGTCATCCTTCTTAACTCCACCATGCATCTTTAAAGCCCGTACTGTTGCAACAATTACAATTGTATCTGGGGTCTTCTCAAGTACTGGTACCTTGATATCCAAAAATTTTTCGGCACCCAAATCTGCACCAAAACCAGCCTCCGTAATTGTATAGTCAGCTAACTTCAACGCAGTCTGAGTTGCCAGAACACTGTTACAGCCATGGGCAATATTAGCAAATGGTCCACCATGAATAATTGCGGGCGTATGTGCCAAAGTTTGAACTAAGTTTGGTTTAATTGCATCTTTTAACAATAATGCGATTGCACCTGTCACTCCTAACTGAGCGACAGTCACCGGGTTTCTCTTTGTTGTATACCCGATTACTATATTCCCAATTCTCCGTTTCAAATCAGCGACATTCTTTGCAAGACACAAGACAGCCATTAACTCGCTAGCAACCGTGATATCAAAACCATCTTCGCGTGGAATACCTTGGGAAATTCCACCTAGCCCAATCACAACATGTCTCAACGCCCGATCGTTAATATCTAATACTCTTTTCCAAATAATTCGGCGTTGATCAATATCTAATGAATTACCCTGATATATATGATTATCTATCAGAGCAGCCAAAGTATTATTGGCAGTTGTCAAGGCATGCATGTCACCAGTAAAATGCAGATTTATGTCTTCCATTGGAATAACCTGTGAATATCCACCACCTGTAGCTCCACCCTTCATTCCCATAACCGGTCCCAATGAAGGTTCACGCAGTGCAATCATTACTTTTTTATCTAGTAGACTAAGTCCATCCCCTAGTCCAACAGTTACAGTCGATTTTCCTTCTCCTGCTGGTGTTGGATTTATTGCGGTCACCAAAATTAACTTTTCTTTAGTTTTATTATTTTTATTAACAGGTAATTTAATCTTTGCTTTAAAATCCCCATACTGCTCAATATCTGATGGCTTCAAGCCAACCTTTGCAGCAATCTCATTAATATTCACCATTTTAGCTTGCTGTGCAATTTCAATATCTTTCAACGAGAACATCCTCCTAACAAATATAACTGAATTATAATTCATTGTTCGTTAAATGTCATTATATTATTTGTATATGTGGTAAAATAAAACATTATACTATACTTATCAATGCTAATTGCGAACTTTCTACTATGAATCTATTAAATTGTATAGAATTTCGCAACTGCTTTTCCTCATAATAAAATAGTATTTTTGGGTTTTTACAGTAATATTAATTCCATACCTTGCCATTCTAACATTCTCAATGCTCGCCAGCTCGAATTTTTTTGTATTTTGTGGAATTATTGTATGAACTATCAGCTTTTCATCACTTATTTCAATCCACCTGAAAAAAATTTGAATGAGTACAACTACACAAAAAATTATAAAAACAACAGCTGTCCATATTTGAAAAACGGTTATCTCAAGCCACAATAGGATACTTAAAAGTAGTATCATGAATGTGAATGACCAACAAATGACGCTGGTCGCAATATCTGGCTGATACCAGAACTTTTTGTTCATAAAAAACACCTTCCTAGGAGTGATTAATCTGATTAAACTTTTTACTGATGCAGCTACAAAGGGAAATCCCGGAACTAGCACTGCTGGTATCCTCATCATCAAGAATGGTAAGCAATTCCAATATGCCATTTCACTACCAGATTCGTCCAATCATACCGCTGAATTTCTAGCAGCACTAACTGGCTTTCAATATGTAGAAAAATTATTTGGAAATACTGAAACCTTGATGTTTTTTAGTGATAGTCGCATTGTAATCGAGAGTATTGATAAAAACTATTCGAAAAATTATAATAATCTCCTTGTACAACTAACTGCATTCCAAGCAAAATTTCCATTAGTTATTAGCCAATGGATTCCTGAAAAAGAAAATCATGGAGCACATACGTTAGCAGTACAAAAGCTGTACAGCATTTTAAAAAAATAATTCTGTCTTAATTATACTAGACATCTCGGTAAATAACGAAATTATCGTTTAATTAAACTTTTTCTAAAGAATATCCAGCACTCTGATCAATTTAACATTTACTCAATCTAAAAAAATAGTGTGCCACAAACTCAGCACACCATTTTTACTGCATACGTATAAAAAGCCGTATTAATTGCTGCGCTCCTTTTTCCCCCAATATTGGAAGTAATCGGTCCGCAATGAGCCATTATATAACTTACGCTTTTTCGTAGCCCTTTGACCATAAAATTTATCAAATTCAAGATCACTTGTAAGAATATACTTACTCCAAGTAGTTAGTTCTCTATATGTCTGCCCCATCTGCTTATATAATTCTCGGACAGCAGTCTGGTCACTCAAACGTTCCCCATATGGAGGATTAGCGACAATCACACCATTCTTTTTTTCAGTCCTAAAATCCTTCAATGCTAATTGTTTAAATTCGATACTGTGAAGAAGTCCAGCTTCTCTTGCATTAAGCTTTGCGATATCAATCATCTTACCATCAATATCGTAGCCGGCAATATCTAATTCAATATCATAATCCGCTTTCGAATCTGCTTCATCTCTAATCTGTTGGACCAATTCTTCTGGATGCCAGCCCCAAGTCTCGCAAATAAAATCTCGGTTGAATCCTGGTGCAATATTATGACCAATCATTGCAGCTTCAATTGGAATCGTGCCTGAACCACATACCGGATCAACAAAGGGCATTTCGGGATACCAATGTGCCAGAAGTACTAAAGCCGCAGCCATATTTTCCTTCAACGGAGCTGGCCCCTTCTCAATTCTATAACCCCTCTTGAAAAGACTTGATCCTGTTGTATCCAAAGTTAACAGTACCTTATCTTTATTGATTGCGACCTCTAAAGGAAATTTTGCTCCAGTCTCAGCAAGGCGCGTTTTCCTATGATAGACCATACTCATCTTATCAACAATTGCTTTTTTTACAATTGCTTGAACATCTGGGACACTGTATAGTTTAGACTTCTGTGATTTTCCAGCTACTGGAAATTCTGCGTCCAGTGGCAAGTATTCATCCCATGGTAAAGCTTTAGTTTTTTCAAATAATTCATCAAAAGAAGTAGCCGTAAACTCAGCGATTACAATTTTTATACGATCGGCTGTTCTCAACCACAAATTCGTCTTAATAATATCGGTAAAATCTCCACTGAATCTAACTCGACTATTTTCAATTTCAACATGGTAACCCAGATGTTTGAGTTCATTTCCAACAAGAGACTCAATCCCAGCAGCAGCAGTCGCAATTAAATTATATTCTTCCATGTTCACCCATTCCTTTATAATTTTTTCAAAATAAAAAGGTTAGGAATAAACCTAACCCCTCCCTGAGATGTAGTCCTCTATAAGCCACGTTCCGTACGTCATTCAACACAGGATGTTGAAATCGGTGGTAATCATCTATCTCCAGATAGTTTCCTATCTGCCCCCATGATTTGTTCATTTCCGTCATGAAGCGCCCCTACCAAAGTTTGGGTTACCTGCTCGTGGGGTTTACCGCGTTCCATCAATACTGTTTCCAATATTGCTTCGTCACTGTGGCACTTTCAAGACTACTCGGACATAGCTAACTGCCTTAGTCCTTTTATCTGCCGTTACCCAAAGGTACCTTGCCTTATTTTTTCAGCAAGCACGATCACTACAGGCATCTCAGCCTGTGCAAGCTTGGACTTTCCTCAGCCTACTCAATGTAGACCGCGATTACCAGAGAACTACACCAAATGCTTAAAATAATTTACTAAAAACGACTATCTCTATTTGCATCATCATTCAGTTGCGCACCAAAAACATGACGCTCTAAATTAGATAAACGTTTTAAAATGTCCATGTTCGTAACATTAGATACTGGACGACTAGTCTGACCACTTTTTCCAACAGCCAACTGCTTTGTTAATTCATCCACTTTACTAACAAGACGATCATTTTCCATTTGCAAGCGTTGTGTTTCTTTAGAATACGTCTCATAGTCCTTGATGACATCATCAAGAAATTCGTCTACATCTGCTGGATCATAGCCACGCATCTTAGGCTTGAAATTTTTGTTTACAATATCTTTTGGCGTGAAATTTATCTTCTCCACAGCAATGCACCTCATATTCTTTAGAAAAACTAAGTCTACAACTCTATTAATTATACCAAATATTACTGCTATTGCAAATTATTTTCATTTTTTCTTTCAAAAAACTCCCTAGTTCCATTTTCGAGCCAATCCATATCAAGGGTTACAATATTATATTCATGTCTTTTTGCATATCTTTTTGCCGCTAATACATCATATTTTGGCTTGCCTTCAAATTCTGAATCATATACCATTAACGCTGCTTCAGTATGTTCAAGCATAAAATTCTGCCAATTTCGTAATTGTTGCGGAGACTTATACTCCTCAGAACTCACCGTTGCACAAAAATCAACTTGACTTTTTAAGAGTGCAAATGCTGCTTGCCGTTCTTCTTTCCACCTTGTTTCAAATTCATTATAAGGCAGCATCATTGCCACTTTAAGTTCTGGGAATTCTTCTTTCATTGAACAAACAACTTCAGCAGTCATTTGTTCAATCCCAGACTGTCCGCCAACAAGTACCCAGTCAAGACCATCCTCTGCTTTTTGTCTAATTGCATCTTTTAGAATGCTTTTTAAAACTTCGACTTTCGGGTCAGAATTTTTATAAATATTTAATTCATAACTACGATATCCGGTAACCCACATCCGCATTATTCATTTCACTCCTATCATAACTTGACTAATCGTGACTTACATCGACACTAAAGTACCGAGCTTCTAGGAACAAGCATAACTTATCTCATCTCATACATTTCAGTATTCGATAGCGGTTTACTCTGGTTAGCTATCTTTTCACTATATGTAGCTACCATCTGCTTAGCTTTGGTATAGTTCTTAAAATCAGCTAGCTCTCTAGGTTCAACGACTTTACTGTGTTTATCCCAAACTATTTCTTTTTGTGCTAATAGTCTTCTTCTAGCTAGTCGTTTTTCCAAGTAGTGTTTCTTTTTAGCAAGAATCTAATCAAACCTAATTGTCGGATATTTAACAGCATCTGATGTGCTTATCAAATCAACTATCCCCATATCCAAACCGACAGCTTGATTTGTCTTACTAAATTGTGTTTGATTTTCACACTCAATTAGTAGAACACAATAGAACTTGCCTGTTGGACTTAACTGGATAGTCGTTGACTTGATTTTGTCATCCGTGAATTTTCCTCTGTATAAGGGAGTGTGCCATAAGTCGGGGAAATTTGAGTATTAACTCGAAATTACGAACATAGCGAGTACTTTGCTATGAGTAATTCGAAGTTAGACGGAGAGTTTTGACTTATGAAACACGTTTATACGGAATAAATAGAGAAACTGAATCAAAATTTAACTTTTGACTCAGCCCCGTTTCAAATAATAATTATAACATTGTTATTTATACATTTAGACTTAAAACTTTGCTTTGGAAACTTTCGCGACTTAAATTTAGGATATCAATTTAGGATATCCCCAAGTTTTTTAAAAAATCTTTGGAAAGCTACAGCTAGTGTTTCACAAATGTCTTGTAGTGAGGTACTCTCAGCTTGTTTTAACCATGAATATTCCGTTTTTAATTGTTTTACTAAGAAGTTCATTGCAAAACCATTTAAGAACTTAGAATCTTTATTGTTTTTATAGTACTTACTTTGCATCTCCAACATCTGATTCCAAACAAATCTAGTCGCTCCAAAGTTCTCAAATATTTGTTTTTGTTGTTCTAAATTAGGATATATCCGTAGTTTAAGCCCTTGATAAATTCAGGTTCCTCTCTTTTGATGTCAAGCTTTTCTCTAAAATTTCAGCATATGGAGAAACAATTAACAGAATACAATTCTGGTCGGTCAAAGCCTTAACTCATCTTACGCTTAAAAGCATAAGTTTTCTTAGTTACCGACCCTATAAATAGCAAATATCATCTAATCTGAAGTAATGCTTTTTTGCCAACTGTTTACGTTGTTGGTATAATAGGTCGAATGGGAGCGTGAGGCGACATGGTTCTTAGATATCCAAACGGCAAAACATATCAACCGAGGGTAATAAAAGAAATACACAATAATAAGAATTCAAATATTATATTTGGCAACCGCGGAATGTCGTTGGAAGAAGAGCTTAACCAAAGTAACCAGTACTATTTGCAACAGGGGATTGCTGTAATCCACAAAAAGCCAATACCTATTCAAATTGTCCAGGTTGACTATCCGCAAAGAAGTGCTGCTGTGATCAAGGAAGCTTATTTCAAGCAAGCATCTACTACTGACTATAATGGCGTATATCGTGGCTATTATCTTGATTTTGAAGCAAAAGAAACACATAACAGAGTATCCTTTCCGCTCAGCAATTTTCACGAGCATCAAATCGCTCATATGAAGGCTTGTGTTACCCAAAAAGGGATTTGCTTTACTATTATTAAATTCACCACAACCCAGGAAATTTTTTTACTGCCTGCTTCGATTCTCTTTAATTACTGGGATAATCAAGCAAAGGGTCGTAAGTCGATTCCCAAGAAAATCATTGTTAAGGATGGATTTCAAATTAAGTATCATGTAACACCGCTTATTCCATACCTAAAAAGTATAGATAAGATTATTGAAAATCTATGTAATGCATAAAGGAGTACATCATGAGTAGCAATCAGGATCCTAATAATTCAAGAGTAATGCGAAGAAAACGGCAAATTATAAAGAAAAAGAAACCTGTTGGCAAGTTCAAAAAATTCTTTAAAAGATTTCTATTGACAATGCTAGTGCTTGCCGAAGTGACTATTGCAATTGGTGCCACAATATTCTTTATGTACGCAAAGAATGCACCATCTCTGAGCGAGTCTCAACTTACAAGTGCAGGTTCAACTACCATCTATGATGCTGATGGTAAGATCATAACTCGCATAGGAACACAGAACCGAATCTATGTTAATAGTAATAAAATACCGCAAACTTTAAAAGATGCTGTTGTCTCAATTGAAGATCGACGCTTTTATAAACACCATGGAATCGATCCACTACGTATAGCTGGCGCAGCTCTTTCCAATCTATCAGCATCTTCTGGTTTGCAAGGAGGAAGTACGTTAGATCAGCAGCTCATCAAGCTAGCTTATTTTTCAACCAGTTCTACAGACCAGACTTTCAAGCGAAAAGCCCAAGAAGCTTGGTTAGCTCTCAAGTTAGACAACACTTATAGCAAGCAACAAATCTTGACCTTTTATATCAACAAGGTTTACATGGGAAATGGTGTCAAAGGAATGCAGACTGCTGCAAAGTATTACTTTAACAAATCTTTGGACCAGCTAGATTTAGCTCAAACTGCCCTAATTGCTGGTATTCCAAATGCACCAACAGATTACAATCCATATTCCAATCAAGCATTGGCGAAAAAACGTCGTGATGAAGTTCTCAGTGCAATGCTAGCAAATAAAAAGATTACTGCCGCACAAGCCAAGCAGGCTAAAAGTGAGAGTATTACTCAGGGACTTGTACAAACACATAAAAGCACAACAAGTAGCACAACGGAAAAGGCAAAAGTTTCTGACGCTTACCTCAAACAGGTAATTCAAGAAGCTGAATCCAAGGGATACAACCCATACAAGGGTAACTTAAAGATTTACACAAACTTAGATATGGATGCACAGAAATACTTATATAATCTTGCGAATACAAGTGATCAGATCACATATCCAGACAATAATCTGCAAGTTGCTTCAACCGTAGTGAATCCTAATAATGGTAAGATTGTCGCAATGATTGGTGGCCGGAAAAGCAATAATGTAACATACGGTTTAAATCGTGCCGTCCAAACAGATCGAACAAATGGATCAACTGCAAAACCTCTGATGGATTATGGACCTGCCATTGAGTATTTGAGTTGGGCAACCTACCATGAATTACAAGATACAGAATATGTTTATCCTGGCACAAGTATCAATCTTTACGATTTTGATGACGAGTACCAAGGAGCCATAACAATGAGAAGCGCGTTAACACAGTCGCGGAACATTCCTGCTATCCGTTCTTTACAGGCGGTCGGAATTACCAAAGCGCAAAACTTCATTAGTAAGCTCGGCTTCAACTATAAGAAGACTCTTGAATTCCAAAATGGGATCGGTTTGGCTTCTTCAACACTACAAAATGCAGCCGCGTACGCTGCATTTGCAAATGGAGGAACATACTACAAGCCACGCTACATTAATAAAATTTCTTCTTCAGATGGTAGTTCTAAGAATTACTCAAGTTCGGGAAAACAAGTCATGCAATCATCAACTGCTTACATGATTACAGACATGCTTAAAGATGTTATTACTAGTTCCAAGGGTACTGGGCGTTATGCCAACATCAGCGGTTTATATCAGGCTGGTAAAACTGGGACAAACTCGTATCCGTCAGATGTTTCTTCTAAATTTCCTAGTTCAGCAGACATGGATTCATGGTTCAATGGTTATACAAAAAATTATTCAATCTCTGTCTGGGTTGGCTATGATCATCAGTACGAGACTGGTAATTATTTGACCCAGTCGTCTGCGAGAATTGCTTCTTACTTCTATAAATACGCAATGACTTATCTTGCGCAAGGAAAACCGAATAAAAATTGGAAGAAGCCAAGCAATGTATACACAAAAACAGTTAACGGTGTGCGTGAGCTTTATCTAGCCGGTTCAACAGACACTGTATCGTCCGATATTGAGAGCTCTAGTATTGCAAGTAGCGTATTCAGCAGTGTAGATTCATCTAGTTCAACGTCCAGTTCTATAGAAAGTTCTTCTAGTTCGATATCTAGTTCTAGTACAAGTTCTTCTTCAAGTGATTCCGTTTCTTCTACTAGCGCGTCTTCTGAGAATAATTCGACATCCGATTCTACAGAAAGCTCTTCTAGTTCAGCTAATTCAGCTACTCCTAGTAACTGATACTCTACACAAAAAGCGGTAAGCTATTTAACTGCCACAGTCTCCCCATTGTTTTCAGATGAAATATCCTAATTTCTCTGATAATCAAGGGGAGCTTTTTTGATACTCAAATTTGACTTGCTGGCTATTGCGTAAATTATTCATAAAAATCTTTGCTCACAGTATTTCATTAGCAAAAAGAAGACTCGAAATTATTATCATGACCTCAACTTTGTAATAGCTACTTTGGAATCAACCAGAGAATTTTGACTTATGAAACATGTTTATACGTAATAAATAGAAGAACTGGATCAAAATTTAACTTTTGATCCAGCTCCAAGGTTATCTTAAATTATTTCTAACTTGCTTACTTTTTATTTATCAACTTTACAGAAAACTCTTGCTCTGCTTTTTACCAGATCACCAGTAATATTGGGATAAGTGCTATCAAGTTATTAGTCGCATGGATTGCTATATTCAACTTAATATTGTCATATTTCACGTAGATTACTCCTAAAATTATTCCCATTGTAACATACATGAGCGCACTGAGAATTGTATCGCTTGCATGTAATAATCCAAATAAAATCCCACTTATCAAGATTGCCAACCAATTAAAATTGAAAAATTTTAATTTAATGGTATTAATTAACAGTGCCCTGAAGAACAATTCTTCACAGATTGGTGCAAAGATTACTACCATCAATATCATTGTTAATTTGACTGAATTTTGTTGAAAAAATAATTTTGTAATTGCCGTATTATTGACAGTTTGATTCTCACCATTAATCAAGAAGTTTAATATCCCTAAAATGTACTCGCTAAACAATAATATACTAAGCCCCGCTAAATACTTCCTAACAAAAGCACCAGATTGCCGCTTGGAGATTGGTGCCCCTGTAATTTTCTTCAATAATTTCCAAATTAACCAGATAGCCAAGATATATAAAATTACTGTCAACAAAAAGCTCAGGTATTGAATCAATTCATTCTTAACTTTTAGCTGAAGAATTAGTCCAAATTGAGGTACTATGCATAACCCAAAACCAATTAACAGAATTATGAGATATCCCGCTTTTTGTATACTTTTTTTCATCATATCCTTCTCCCATATTATTGAATCGTCGCTTCGCCCGTTGCATAATTAATCCTTATCCCACTTTGCACATTGGGTATAAATACATTAAATTCAATTGTTCCATCCGTTGATTTTGCTTCAATATGCGCACCAGAAGGTACAATATTTTCTCCACTATATATATCTGTAACACGATAACGAATCTTCTTATTTTGATCTAGTCCTTTTCTAACAATCGTTTCGTAATAGTTTTGACCAGTAGAGTAATCTGCGGCGGCCTCGTTTGCCCACGCAGTCTGTGTAGCGATATTGCGTTGATTTGACTCAGAGGCGTCAAAGCTAGTAATTCCGCCTATTAGAGCATACCCTAACAAATGTCCACGATCATAAGCATGTTTATATGTACCTTGTAAATTCAAGAGCTGTTTAAAACCAGCTGGTTTCCAAGAAGTCGCACCCTCATTTGTTGTATCCCGATTATGATATTGACGTGTTGTCTTATTCAGCCACGCGTCACCAACTGTTGGTCTCCCCAAACCGTCAACAGTATTTGTTGCATACGGTGCACTGTTAATATTAGTTTTCAGTGTCGTTTGATTGTTATTAATGATAAAAGCACCTGCATTATTCCAAACTATACTGCTTCCTAATTCATTTCTTACGTCTTGCAACAATACTGATTCTGCAAGTACTTGACTAGGAACTGAATTATTATTTGTTGAACTCGAATAATATGAAGAATTAGCTGTTGAACTACTACTTGACTCATTCGTATTTGTACTACTTGAATACTTTCTAGAAGTAAAACTCGTTGTTAGACTCTCTGCACTCTCATGATGTTCATGATTATTATTATCTTGAGCTGCATACCCGATTAGTAATGCAATCACAACTGTTAAAATACTTACTAGAGAAACTGGTGTACGCTTTGTTTTTCTTCTTCTACTCACTATCTTTATCCCCAACTCATTAGCTATTAGGCTATGCTATTATTAAAAAGTACTGACCTGTAATGACTTACATCGGCACTAAAGTACCGAATAAATAAATCTAGCCCAAATTAAAAAAATAAGAGGAATGCGACAAAAAATTGTCCTACGATATCCCCTTTTACTGATTATCCATAATTATATTTTAAAAATAAGTTTCTGCCCATCTAGATTACTTATCTGATTCCAAAATCATTAAAATGCGCAACAATTCAGTCAATCTTATTGGAAACCAATTAATCCACACTACCTATTCAAAAACCTTCACATTATTCTTTGTTACATTCTCAACTTTTTGTAAGTTGCCCTGTAATAAAATTCTAAGTGGTGTATGCGCAACACCCTTAATTGGATCACAAGTAATCAACGTTATCATCTGCTTGCCTACCACATCATCTATTACCTGAACCTGATACTTGCTAATCGTTTTGCGTACGCTAATTTTGTATACATAAACTTTTTTGCCATTCGTCAAATAGACCTTATTCCCCACCTTCGCCTTAGCTAAAGGAGAAAATAAAATGTTGGGATTATTCATATGATGACCCGCAAGCGCATAATTGCCAGTACCCATTTTTTGGTCCGCTTTCATTGTTCCAGCTCCACGTAATAAATTATTATTACTAATTCCGTAAAATATGGGCAGTTTTAAATTAACAGCCGGAACAGCAATTTTCCCTATCATTCCAGTATTCGTTGATATAAGACTAGCTTTTACAATGCGTGAAGCACTAGCTGATTTGACCTTGTTAAAATCAAAGGAACCTTTCTTCTCGTGTTTCTGACTAACACTATGTTTCAAGTCAGTTGTCGTCATCTTATTTACTAATAAATCAGAAATTTGCTGATTAAAAACTAAAGCTAATCCAACCACTAATAGCAAAAACTCAATAAACCACATCATCTTTTTTTTCATTTTCATAATCCCAACCTGTTAAGTTCTCTAACATCTAAAATATATCATATTACTTCATTCAATACATTCTTAATGCATCTAATCCTAAAACGCTACCTTGGAAAATCATTAAGCAGGTTTTTTACAAAAAAATTATCAGTCATAAATTTCAAAAAAACACTATAACAGTAATATTTTCAAGAGAAATACTGATTTATGAATTAAAAATAAATTGATTATTTCTCAATACTATCATTTTTTTTACCAGAATCTTCTTCTTTGACAATTGGTAGCGATATTCTAAAAACCGAGCCTCTTTCAATTACACTCTCAACCGTGATTTGACCATGATATCCTTCAATTAACCTTTGAGCTATTGAGAGGCCTAGCCCATTCCCGCCTTTTCCACGGCTACGAGCCTTATCAACACGATAAAAACGATCAAAAACTTTCTCCATATTTTCCTTAGAAATACCCTCCCCAAAATCTTGAATAGCAATTTTCACATATCTTTGATCTCGTGATACTGAAAGATGTACTTCTTTGCGTTTCTTAGAATACTTTACTGCATTGTCCATTAAAATAATCAATACTTGTTCCAAATGGTTACGATATATTTTGACTGGTGTTCTACTCTTTAAATCATCGTCCAGCAAAAAAACAAAATCAGGCTTAATCATCTTAAAATTATTATAAACTTGCGAAACAATTTCACGAACATCCGCAACTTCTTTACCATATTGAATTTCAACTTGTTCTGCCCGCGACAAATCAAGCATCTCTTGAACTAGGCTTTTCATTCGATTGATTTCTTGGAGCGAAGCCGAAATCGATTCAGCTAAAACTGCTGGATCATCTTTTCCCCAACGATTCAATAATTCCATATGGCCTTGAACAATTGCAACGGGTGTCCTCAATTCATGAGAAACATCTTCAACAAACTGCTGTTGCTGCTCAATATATCTTTGCATTCGATCAAGCATATCGTTAAAAAGCTGACTTAAATCAGATAATTCGTCATTTCGTTTAATTGCTTCAATTGGGACTCTGATATCTGCAATTGGATCATCTTCATCTTCTTGATTAATCTTATCAATTGTATCGTTTATCAAATCAATCGGTCGTAATAGCCAAGCGGATAGAGCATATTCGAGCATTGCACTTGCTATAGCAGCTGTGATCCCAAAGATAAAGAATACAAGTCCTAGCTTTTCCCGTGCCTTATCATAATCCGTCAGACGATTAGTCACTTGGATATAACCAATTACTTTTTGTGTACTCTTTGCAACCACAGGTTTACGAATTATAAGAACATTAACACCCTTTATCTTTTGAACTTTAGTAATATTAATACTATTACTAATATCAAATTCAACTGGTAAAGATCTTGATGCAAAGACCTTTTCCCCATTCAGATTATAAATCCCGACACCAATATTTTTACGCGATAATGTAACAAATACAGAATCTGAATATAAACTTGCTGGTCGATTTTTTTCCTGTTTCACTGTAGAAATATTTGAACCCAACTCACGCTTAGCACTGCTATTTGTTAGCTCATTCTCTAAAGATGATAGTCGACTTTGTGCCACAGCTACAGCGTCACTCGCATACTGTCTTTCTTGCTGAAGCATTAAATTAGAAAAGCTCTGGAACAATAAGATTGCAAAAATCGCAAAAATAAGCAATACACCAACACTGGTGCCAATTGCCCATTTTAATTTAATTGAGAACCCCTTTTTTTCTTTTTTTCTGGTTCTAAATAAATTTTTTTTCTTTTTTTTCACGAACGCATCACGTACCCTGTGCCTCGAACAGTTTGAATATAGCTTTCTTCATCTGGCCGATCAATCTTATTACGCAGATAACGGATATAAACATCAACCACGTTTGTTTCAATTTGTGACTCGTATCCCCAAACCTTTTTCAACAAGACATCTCGGGCAAGAACAACATTAATGTTCTCCATTAGCGCCAAAAGCAACTCGTACTCTCTCTTAGTAAGTTCAATAATCTCATCACCACGACGGACTATTCGATTCTCCTTTTCAACTGTTAAGTCACGATATGTTACTTTAGTTTGCTTGGAAGCATTTTGTTCACTTTCAATGTCAATTCTGCGGAGCAAAGCGCGCAAACGTGCCAATAGCTCTTCAATCGCAAATGGCTTAACAATATAATCATCCGCCCCATGATCAAGCCCCGAAACTCTATCAATCACAGAGTCTCTAGCCGTCATCATAATGATTGGTGTATTTTTTGTCTGTCTAATACGACGGCAAACCTCAAGACCATTTAATTCTGGCAACATTAAATCAAGTAAAATTGCATCCCAATCACTCTCTAGTGCAGCATCCAACCCAGTCCGTCCGTTATAGTGGACCTCTGTCTCGTAGCCTTCATGTTGTAATTCAAGTTCTACAAACCTAGCAAGGTTTTTTTCATCTTCGATAATTAATATTCGATTCATATTTCACTCTCCTAGAAAATTAAATAACAATATTATAATTTTTCATCTAACGTTAATCTAACACAAAAGCAACAATTCCGCACTTTTTTGTCAACATTATTTTAAATAACGCACAAAAAATCGATAGATTTATTTAGAAATCTATCGTTTTTTGACTTTGACTGCATTACCCAATCCTATTATCTGTTACACAGCTTATTCTTCATGATACCATTCATAATGGAACATACCTTCTTTATCGGTTCTTTCATAAGTATGTGCCCCAAAATAGTCACGTTGTGCTTGCACGATATTAGCTGGTAAACTAGCCGATCTGTACTGGTCAAAGTAAGTGATTGCTGCGGTAAAGGCAGGAACAGCAACACCAGCTTGAATTGCCAATGCTACAACGTCACGAACTGCTGCTTGATACTTATCAGTAATTTCCTTAAAATAAGGATCCAGCATTAAGTTGTTTAACTTGTCATTTGTTTTAAACGCATCTGTAATTTTTTGTAAGAATTGAGCACGAATAATACATCCTTCTCGCCAAATCATCGCTAGCTCGCCATATTTAAGTTCCCAATCATAATGTTCTGAGGCAACTCGCATCTGTTCAAAGCCTTGCGCATAACTCATAATTTTACTAAAATATAAAGCCTCTCTGATTTTTTCAATCAGCGTCTTCTTATCAAGCTTCGCTGAATCAAAATCAGGTCCTTGCAAAACACTGCTAGCCGCAACGCGTTCGTCTTTTAAAGCAGAAATATAACGTGCATATACTGATTCAGTAATCAATGATTGTGGAACACCTAGTTCAAGTGCACTCTGTGAACTCCACTTACCCGTTCCTTTGTTACCAGCACGATCAAGAATAACGTCAACAATTGGTTTACCTGTTCCTAAATCGTCTTCGCGTGTCAAAATTTCTGCGGTAATAGACATTAGATAACTATCAAGCTCTCCATGGTTCCAATCATTAAAGATCTCGGCAATATCTTTGACCTCAAGACCGAGAACATTTCGCAATAGATTATAACTTTCTGAAATTAGCTCCATATCACCATATTCAATCCCATTGTGAACCATCTTCACATAATGGCCTGCCCCATTTGGACCGATATAGGTCACACATGGTGTTCCATCTTCAGCTTTAGCGGCAATTTTGTTTAGAATAGGTTCAACGAGCTTATATGCCTCTACTTGTCCACCAGGCATTAAAGAGGGGCCTTCAAGTGCACCCTTTTCGCCACCCGAGACACCCATACCAATAAAATTAATTCCAGATTCATCCAATACAGCATTTCTACGTATTGTATCTTCAAAGAAAGTATTTCCACCATCAATTAATACATCGCCTTGACTCAGATGTGGCAGAAGTTGTTTGATCAAACCATCTGTCGGTGCTCCTGCTTTAACCATCATAATAATTCGTCTAGGAGTCTCAAGTGATGCAACAAAGTCCTCAACGTTGTAACTAGGGACAAGCTTCAAAGTAGGGTGATCAGCAACAACTTTTTCCGTCTTTGACCCAGTTCTATTGTAAATTGCAACATTATAACCACGGCTTTCAATATTCAAAGCCAAGTTCTTTCCCATTACAGCCATTCCAACTACACCAATTTGTGGTTTATTCATTATTAAACCTCCTACAAGTAATATTCTCTTCTTATGTTACCAAAAATGACTTAAAAGATAAAGACGTTGTCACATTTTAAAACTATTAATACAAAAAAGAATGTATAATCCGGTTTAGTAACATTTAATTGCCAGCTTGAAAATATAAATATAAAGCGCACATGCTTTGAGTCATTTTGAGTTAGTTAAAAAAAGTTTTCCTTATGAATTTACCCAGAATTAATAAAGAGACCAGATCAAAATTCAACTTTTGTCCCAGTCTCTCCAATCAGTTTTATGAAGCTTGTTTGTCATCCAAAACAAGTTCTGGCAATTCTTTACCATCAACGCTTGCTTTATTAATTACTACTTGTGAAACATCAGTGCGACTTGGAATTTCAAACATTATATCTCTCATTGTATTCTCAACAATTGAACGTAACCCACGAGCTCCTGTATTACGCTCAATAGCTAAGCAGGATATTTCTTTAAGCGCATCCTTCTTGAACTTGAGTTTGACATTATCTAACTCCAGCAATCTGCTATATTGCTTAACTAATGCATTTTTCGGTTCCGTTAAAATTCTTACCAAATCTTCCTCTGTCAATTTCTCTAAAGCCGATAAGATTGGCAAGCGTCCAATAAACTCAGGGATCAATCCAAATTTCAACAAGTCTTCAGGAATAATTTGCTGCATTAGGCTTGTTTGATCATTATAGGCATTCTTTGAATCAACACCAAATCCAATCGTTTTATCACCTAAACGATTCTTCACCATTGTCTCAATGCCATCAAACGCACCACCAACGATAAATAATATATTCGTGGTATCAATC
This sequence comes from Lactobacillus sp. UCMA15818, assembly GCF_030400225.1. GTDB lineage: Bacteria > Bacillota > Bacilli > Lactobacillales > Lactobacillaceae > Liquorilactobacillus. The sequence continues at coordinate 357,353 of NZ_VJYB01000001.1, forward strand.
TGAATAAACTCTTGTTGCGGATGCTTACGTCCACCCTGAGGCGGAACATTAGCAATAGTTCCCTCAAGTATCTTGAGTAAAGCTTGCTGGACCCCTTCGCCTGAAACATCACGTGTTATTGATACATTCTCACTTTTTTTAGCAATTTTATCAATTTCGTCAATATAAATAATTCCACGTTCCGCACGTTCAACATCAAAATCAGCACTTTGAAGTAATTTTAGAAGAATATTCTCAACATCTTCTCCAACATATCCAGCTTCCGTTAAAGTCGTCGCATCTGCAATTGCAAACGGAACCTGTAATATTTTTGCTAAACTCTGTGCTAGAAAGGTCTTCCCTGATCCCGTTGGTCCTACTAAACAAATATTACTTTTTTGTAATTCTGTCTCGCTCTCCTCATCTTCAAGGGAAGCATTAACTCGCTTGTAATGGTTATAGACGGCAACTGCCAAAGTCTTCTTTGCTTGTTCCTGCCCGATAACATACTGATTCAAGACATCAACTATTTCACGTGGTTTAGGCACATCTGTGAGTTCTTCGGTTGCCTGATCTTTGAACTCTTCATCCATAATTTCTTTACATAAATCAATACATTCATTACAGATATAAACACCAGGTCCTGCAACAATCTTTTTTACCTGTTCCTGTGACTTACCACAAAAAGAACACATTACAGGCTCATTACTATCTGTATTTTCAAACATATTTAGCCCCCTAAAATTGCGACTTGCTTTTTTCTACAGGTCTCTAATCATTCAACAATTATATACGCACTGATAACTTTTGTCGACGACTTTATCTTTTCTAATTATTTTACACAAAAACGCTGTTGCCATCCATTCAACACAAGTGGAAGTTTGACATAAAAGCACCTTGCAAAACTTGGATAGGAAAGTCAAGTTTTGGAGGTGCTTTCTTACTAACATAGCATGTACTTTTACTATGAGTAATTCGAAGTTGGACAGAGAATTTTGACTTATGAACCATGTTTATTTGCAATAAATAGAGAGGGCTGAGTCAAAATTTAACTTTTGACCCAGCCTCCTCGCTAATCATATATAATTCGTAAGTGAATTACTTATTTTCTGTTTCTTTCTTTTCACGAGTTTGCTTAGCAGAATCAGTAATTTCTTCAACCACTTTGCGTACTGCAATATCATGTTTTAACAAATCATCCTTTAATGCTGAACGTACTGCAGTTTCTTCCATACCATACTGTTCTGCCAAACTCTTAATCTCTTTAGCAACTTCTTTATCACTAATATTGATATCTTCCTTGGCAACAATAGCTTCGAGTACTAAGTTAGTTTTTACACGTTTTTCAGAATCTTTTTCAAATTGTTTGTGCAAATCAGCTTCCGAAGTACCTGTAATTTGATAATACATTTCTGGTGTGATATTTTGTTGCTTCATACCTTCCATATACTGATCAATTTGGCGGTGAACATCTTCATCAATCATTTCTGCAGGAATATCACCAATCTTTGAATTCTTTACAGCGATATCAATAGCTTCACTCTGGATTAATGACTTTGCATCAGCAACTTTTTGTTCCTTCAATTCTTCTTTGATCTTAGCCTTTAATTCTTCCAAAGTATCAACTTCTTCGTCAACATCCTTAGCAAAATCATCGTCTAATTCAGGAAGCTGCTTAGCTTTGATTTCATGAATCTTAACATCAAAGACTGCTTCTTTACCCTGTAGATCTTCGGCTTGATAGTCTTCTGGGAATGTCACCGTGACAGTCACATCTTCACCTGACTTATGACCAACTAATTGCTCTTCAAACCCTGGAATAAATGAATTTGAACCTAGCTCAAGAGAATGGTTTTCTGCCTTACCACCATCAAAAGCTACTCCATCAACTTTACCTTCAAAATCTATAATGACAGTATCGCCTTTTTCAGCAGCTTCATCTTCTTTGAGTACAAGTTCAGCTTGTTGTTGACGCAACTCCTCTAACTTGGCTTCAATATCACCAACGAGCACACGTGTTGAATGTGATGTAACTTCAAGACCTTTATAGTCTCCTACTTCAACCTTAGGTTCTACCGAAACTACAGCAGTTAATACCCATGGCTGGCCCTTTTCCAAACTCTCAACATCAACATTTGGTTGACCAACTGGCTTGATTTTTATTTCATCAACCGCATTTGAATATGCATCTTGCAATAGGACATTCAGAGCATCTTGATAAAGTGCTTCTTCCCCATACATTCTGTTAAAAATTTGACGAGGAACTTTACCCTTCCGAAACCCTGGTACATTTAAATCCTTTTTAACACGATCGAAGGCTACATCTAAACCTTCTTTAATTTTATCTTGTGAAATTTCGAAAGTTAGTTTTCCTGTATTTTCACTTTGCTTTTCCCATTTTGCAGACATTATTTTCCCTCCGCACGAAAATTTTGTACAACTAATTTACTAATTGCATACTAAAACAGTGTACCTTAGTTACATCGAATTGTAAACAATTACACTAAAAAAAGCTTTACATAATATTTTGTTTTATTTTTAAATTATTTTTCTAAAAAAAAAACTCGGATTTTTCCGAGTTTTTCATAAAAATTAATCGTCAATCTCTGAAACAACACCAGCACCAACAGTACGGCCACCTTCACGAACTGTGAATTTAAGACCTTTTTCGATAGCAACTGGAGCAATCAATTCAACTGTAAATGTAACATTATCACCAGGCATAACCATCTCTACACCTTCTGGTAATTCAATAACACCTGTAACATCAGTTGTATGGAAGTAAAATTGAGGACGATAATTTGAGAAGAATGGAGTATGACGTCCGCCTTCTTCTTTACTCAAGATATAAACTTCACCCTTGAACTTTTTATGAGTCTTAATTGATCCAGGAGCAGCAAGAACTTGCCCACGTTCAACTTGCTCACGGTTAACACCACGAAGCAATGCACCAACATTGTCTCCGGCTTGGCCTTCATCAAGAGTTTTACGGAACATTTCAAGACCAGTAATTGTTGTCTTTAATGGTGCATCTCTCAATCCAACGATTTCAACTTCGTCACCAACTTTGACAACACCACGATCAATACGACCAGAAGCAACAGTACCACGACCTGTAATCGTGAATACATCTTCAACAGGCATCAAGAATGGCTTGTCTGTAGCACGAACTGGAGTTGGAATATATTCATCAACTATATCCATCAATTCTTCAATCTTAGCAACGGCATCTGCATCGCCTTCAAGTGCTTTAAGAGCTGAACCACGGACAACAGGAATATCATCACCAGGAAAATCATATTCGCTCAATAATTCGCGAACTTCCATCTCAACTAAGTCTAACAATTCTTCATCGTCAACCAAGTCACACTTGTTCAAGAAAACAACAAGATATTCAACACCAACCTGGCGTGCAAGCAAGATATGTTCACGTGTTTGTGGCATAGGACCATCTGTTGCAGCAACAACAAGGATAGCACCATCCATTTGAGCAGCACCAGTAATCATGTTCTTAACGTAATCAGCATGTCCTGGAGCATCAATATGAGCGTAATGACGCTTTTCTGTCTCGTATTCGATGTGAGCAGTATTGATTGTAATACCACGTTCACGCTCTTCTGGAGCTGCATCGATTGTTGCAAAATCCTGTTGTTCAGCCAAACCCTTGTCAGCCAAAACCTTTGAAATTGCAGCAGTTAAAGTTGTTTTCCCATGATCAACGTGTCCAATTGTACCGATGTTTACATGGGGTTTTGTTCTTTCGTAATGTTCTTTTGCCATTAATACGAACCTCCTGTAGTTTTGCAAGAAAAATCCGCAACAAATATTAGTTTGCTGATAATCCTTTAAGTTTTATTATACTACTTCCAAACAAAAATACCAACATTTTTAGTATCCTGCAAAGAAGAATTCTTAAGCTATTATATAGATACCCGTGTGATTTGTAAATAGCTATTCAAAAATAAGATTGTTTCATCTACATTTAATTTGTTAGCCACTCCATTCTACTAATAATTTTTCAAGCTTTCGTGCCAAGTTTTGATCTGCATCACTATAGTTCTGCATATTCTCTAGCATCAGCAATTCTTTTACTTTTCTGAAATTACCAATAAATTTTTCTTCAAATGGATATAATAAGCTCAATTTCAACTTAATTTCGTTCCATCTGAGCAAATCATTATTATCATTTTGCTCAGAAATTATTTGATATTTCAGAGCACTGAATAATTTTGTTTCCTCAAACACATGAAGCTCGCTAGGTTTAATTTGATATAATTTATCATCAACGAAGAGATATGGAGCTTCCCGGCTGTCCTCAACTTGTCTCAAATCATCCAGTATACTTATTTTGATAAACTGATGAACATTTTTATCACATAATATTTTGGGTGCTACCTCCCTAAAGTCAGCTAGAGGTAAACTGTAACTATCTTGTAATACTCTTCGCTGACGCATACGTGGGAATGACCCACAATAAAGCAAAGACTTTTTGAGCTCCAATGTCCTTTTCACATCAATTTTGCTTTCTTCATCTTTTATCAATTCAAAAAAATGTTTTTTTTCAGTAGTATTCATATATTTCCTAAAATGCGAGTACAATTTGTAAGTTCCAATGACATCTTCAGCCATCATTCCTGCTAAAATTAAAAGATCAAGTTTTTTATTATCAGACAAATATTCTGTCAAATATTCCTTACCCAGTCGCCTTGCTTCTTTAAAGTCGCCTTGTCCATAACATGCTTGAAATAAAAAAAAGTTTGTTCTAAAATTTTTTTTCTCCAAATAACACTCAGCCAATAGTTTCTGAGCTTTTTTATAATTTTTATTCTCTAAGAATTCCACTCCCTTAGAGAAAACTCTTTGATATTCTTTATCATTCATATTAATTACCTCCTAAAACAAGGAAGGATACAAAAAGTTTCACTCACCGATGATTTTTTTAAATAAACGAGAGTGTGCCATAATTCGGGAAATTTGAGTACCAACTAGAAATTATGAACATAGTAAGAATTTTGACTTATGAAATACGTTTATTCATAATAATATAGAGAAGCTAGACCAAAATTTAACTTTTGACCCAGCCCCAAATTTCATTGATTCTGGATAAAGATATTCCATGAAAGACAGAACAAATAAAAAAGGCTGACCCAAACTTGTATTCTGGCACAGCCTTCTCCTATTTTCTTGCTACAACATCTATTTCTTTTTCGAAAAATGTCTGTGCTGATTGATTTCCATGATTACCGGTAAAATCACAGGATGTCGCTTTGTATGTTCATACAAGAAACGATTAAGCTGATCACGAACATCTTGTTTTAAATGGCCCCAATCAAATTCCTTGTTATCCAAATTCTTTTGCACAACCTCGGTAACAATACTAGCACTCTCCAAAATTAAATCACGACTTGTTTTAACATAAACAAATCCTCGTGATGTAATCTGTGGACTATCAACGATCTTTTTCTTTTTTCTATCAATTGTCACCACAGCAACAAAGACCCCATCTTCCGAGAGAATCTTGCGATCACGTAAAACGATATTTCCTATGTCACCAACACCGCTACCGTCAATCAAAGTGTCACCAACCTCAACTGAACTAGCTAGTAACAACTTGTCATGATCATATTCAATAACATCACCCTTAGATGTAATGAAAATCTCGTCTTTTGAAATACCAATTTCTTGCGCACACCTACTGTTGGCAGCTAATAAACGATACTCGCCTTGTACAGGAATAACATATTTTGGCTTAAGCAGATTCATCATCAATTGCAAATCATTGCGACTTGCATGACCAGATGAATTTAATTCGTCTGAAATGGCTTTAACATCTGCTCCCGCCCGATAAATCATATCTCTAGTTTTAGCAACTGCAGTCTCCATGGCATGTGAAGGTGTCGTTGTTATGAAAACCAAATCTCCTTCTTTCAGTGAAACATTTTTATGCTTCCCTAAAGCCATTTTTTGTAATGATTTTAACGGTTCACCAGAACGACCAGTTTCAAGAATTACCAGATTTTCATCTGGAATTTTCCCAATATCAGCCAGTGGTACCAATAATTCATCATTTGGAAGATGTAATTTTTCCAACCTCAAAGCAGTATTGATTATCTCTTCTGCATCGTGCCCAGTCAAAATAATTTTACGATTATTCTGTGCAGCTGCATCAAAAACCTGTTGTACTCGCATTATGTTTGAAGCAACACAAGCAACTACAATTCTGCCTTTACGGTACTCAAAATTTTCACTAATAAATTCAAAAATTTCATACTCTGCAACTGGTGCTTTGGGATTTTCGGCATTTGCAGAATCACTTAACAATGCCAAGACACCATTTTTGCCAATATCAGCAAGCCTTCCAAAATCCGTACGATAACCATTCGTTGCGGTTTGATCAAACTTAAAGTCACCAGTGTATACGATACTCCCCTTTGCTGTTTTTACAACTATCCCACAAGATTCTGGTATAGAATGTGTGGTCTTAAAAAAGGAGACCGTTGCATTCTCAAAATCAATTTCAGTCTGATCATTAACAATATGAAAATCATCAAACTTCCTTGTTTTTTCCTCATCATGTACCGTAATTTTTGCCAACTCAATCGTTAATTCAGTTCCAAAAACAGGTACATCAAACTCACTCAAGAAATATGGTAAAGCTCCAATCGCATCGGCATGTCCATGTGTCAAAAAAACACCAACGATTTTACTTGCATTTGCTCGCAAAAAACTAAAATCAGGAATAACAGTATCAATTCCCAACAACCCGTTCTCAGGATACTTCAATCCACAATCCAAAATAAATATCTCATCACCCACTTCAACAGCGTACATATTTTTCGCATTTTCACGTACACCACCAAGTGGAATGATTTTTATATCACTCATGCTTTCACCTCTCTTTTAAATATTTAATATTTTTATTAACTGCTTAAGCCGCTCTTCAGGTAATTCTAAAATTGGAAGTCTGCAACCACCTACATTGAGACCCTTATAATTGAGAATTGCCTTCACAGGGCTTGGTGATGGTGCACTAAAAACAGCTGCCATTTTAGGAGTTAATGCGCGCATTATCGCACCGGCTTCCTTATACTTTCCTTGTTCTACTAGTGCATACATTTCTTCAATCTCGCTACCGTAAATATGAGCAGCAACAGAAATAACACCATTAGCACCAACAGTCTTAGCTACCAATGCATCCGCATCCTCACCCGTATATGTCAAAAAGTCATCAGGTGTTTCTGCCACAATTCGACTCAAATTAACACTTCCAGTACAATCCTTAATCCCAATAATATTTTTAACTTTTGCTAAGGTCGCAATTGTTTCTACTTTCATAGTAACACCTGTTCTACCAGGAATATTGTAGATGATTATTGGTAACAGGCTTGCGTTAGCAATCACTGTAAAATGAGCAATCATCCCTCTTTGATCAGGCTTGTTATAGTAAGGAACCACTACCAATGCTGCATCAACACCATTAATTTTAGCAACTTCATTTGTAAACTCTATTGTCTGCGCAGTATTGTTGGACCCCGTGCCGGCAATTACAGGAACTCTCCCATCAACAAACTCTACCGTTTTCTTGATCAATTCAATTTTTTCAGACTTGGTCAATGTAGGCGCTTCGCCAGTTGTCCCTGAAACAAGAACTCCCTTTGTCCCTGAACTCAACAAATGATTAATCAGCTTCTCAAGTCGTTCGTAACTTACCTGCCCATCCTCATCAAAAGGTGTGACCATTGCTGTTATAATTTCAGCATTATCAAATTTCATTATTTCAACCCCTACTTAGTCTGGAACGCGCATCAAATCAAGTGCATGAAGCCGCTCTGCTATTTGTACAGAATTCCATGCAGCTCCCTTTAATAAGTTATCAGAAACACAGTATAAATGGAAAGAATTGGCTTGTTCCTTGTCAGCCCTGATTCTTCCAACAAATGTATCCTTTTTGCCCTCAGCATTAACAGCTTGCGGATAAATCTGATTTTGGGGATCATCTTCAAGGACAACCCCTGGTGCAATCTTTAAAATAGATTGCAATTTTGCCACGTCAGCCCCGCCTTTTTCTAGTTCGAACCACACTGATTCTGAATGGGCAACGGCAACTGGAACACGCACACAAGTTGCGGTTACTTGCAAGTTTTGATCTGACATAATCTTCTTTGTCTCATGAATCATCTTCCATTCTTCATGAGAATAACCGTCATCTTCAAAAACATCAATCTGTGCAAGTGGATTGAAAGCAATTTGATAATGTTTCTTGGCACCTGACACTGGCAATATCTGTGGTTCATATTCTTCACCGTTAAGAATTGCTTGTGTTTCATCATGTAGCTCTTGAATTGCACGATTACCAGCTCCAGAAACAGCTTGTAGAGTCGTAACAATCACTTTCTTGAGCCCGTAAACTTTCCGCAATGGTTCCAAAGCCACAACCATCTGAATTGTGGAACAATTAGGATTTGCAATTATTCCCTTGTGCCCATAAAGGGCTTTTTCATTAACTTCTGGTACAACCAATGGCACTCCGTCTTCCATCCGAAAGGCGCTCGTATTATCAACAACAACTGCTCCGCGTTTTACCGCTTCAGGTGCAAATTTTTTCGACACTCCACCACCTGCAGAAAAAAGAGCTAAGTTTATATTATTAAAAGAATCGGGAACAAGTTCTTCAACAACTACATCCTCATCCTTAAATTTTAAGACTTTTCCTGCTGACCGTTTTGAAGCCAAATATTTAACACTAGCAATTGGTAACTTTGATTCTTCCAGCATTTGAATCATTCGAGTGCCTACAGCACCTGTTGCACCCACAACAGCAACATTATATCCGTCCATACGAAAAACCTTCTTTTTTTCTTATTGAAACACAATTATAACATATTTAACGTAAAAATTGCGTTTTTAAAGAACATACTTGTATTTTATTTTTCATCATTTTATCATTTAATTGCTATTTACCGTTAATAGTTTTGTCTTTTTTATATAAAAAAAACCGGGTCAAAATTTAACTTTTGACCCAGCCTCAATTCATGAATTAACGACGCAAGCCTAAGCTCTTGATTAATTCACGGTAACGTTGAACATCATTTGCACGTAAGTATGCTAACAAGTTACGACGATGACCGATTTTCTTCATCAATCCACGCTGTGATGCATAATCTTTTTTATGTGAACGAATATGATCATTAAGTTCGTTGATATCAAATGTTAAAACGGCAATTTGAACTTCAGCAGAACCTGTGTCGCCTTCGTGACGAGCATATTTTTGCATAATCTCTGTTTTCTTTTCTTTTGAGACTGCCATGTTGTTTCCCACCTTCCATAATTTAAGATACCACTATCCCGGAATAACGTTGGTGAGCATCGCTACTCTGAGTCTAGGGTCTGTGCTAAGCACTAATAAACAGTATACACATTTCAAAAATTAATTTCAACTATAAAATCTATCGAATGAGTCAAGGAAATTTGCTTGACACTTTTTCACTTTTTTATTGCATTGTGAACAAAGCTCTTGTATAATAGCCTATGTTGAATATTTTATGATACCGGTATGGAATCATGTTAATGTGGAGGTGAAATTTTTGCCAATTATCAAATCAGCTATTAAGCGTGTAGTTACTAATGAAAAAGCTGGCGCTCGTAATTCTTCTCAATTGAGCTCAATGCGTACTGCTGTTAAAAAGTTCGAAAGTGCTAAGACAGCAGGTTCTGAAAATGTAGAAGATTTATATAAGGCAGCTGTTAAAGCTGTTGACCAAGCTAAATCAAAAGGTTTAATTAAAGCAAATAAGGCTGCACGTGACAAGTCTCGTCTTACAGCTCGTTTAGCAAAATAATAAAAAAGCGCTCTTCGAAATGAAGAAGCGTTTTTTTTTACCTTTTTTTTGAAAAATATCCCAGCATAAACAACTGAAATAATTGACCCGCATTCTTTTGTGATGACTTCATCTGTTCTTCTAATTTTACTAATCCTGAATATTTTTCACTTAATGTTTTTCTTGAATATTTTCTGCTATTTTGTAAGGCCAGCTTAACTCTGTACGGATGTACTTTCAACGCACTTGCAATATTTCCTTGTGCATACCCATGTTGTTGCAGTATTTGAACTTGTAAGAGTAATCTGACCTGACTAATCAAAATTGCATTAATTTTTAGTGGTTCCTCATGCTGTTCAATTAAATCATCATACATCTCAATTGCAACTGCAATTTTATCACTTAACACTAACTCACCCAAATCAAATATATTTTGTTCTAGCGTTTGAGCAACCATTCTATCTACCATTTCTTCACTGATAACTTTTGTTTGATTAGCCAATAAAAAAAGTTTAGAAAGTTCATTCGTAATTAATGATAATTTCCCCTCAGTTCTTATTTTCAATAAATCATAAGCTTTTGCTTCAATTGTATATCCATTCTTACTAAGGAGATTTTTAACTTCTCGCGCGGTATCTTTTTCAGAAGAATATCCACTCTCAAGCAAAGTTGCATTCTTTAATAACTGTTTTGTTATTTTCTTGCGTTCATCGAGTTTTTCATAAGGTGCAACAAAAAGCATTATTGTTCGCGGTTCAGGATTTTTAATATAATTTGATAATTCGTCTACGTTCTGATCTAACTTTGTTTTTTTACCCTCGGCAGTTAAAAAAATTGGGCGCTTAATAATTATTAGTTTCCTTTCTCCAAAAAAAGGAGCTGAAAGTGCATCACTTAATGCATCTGTGAGTAAATTAACCTCCATATCATATTGTCCAATATTCATCGCTCTTTCTTCTTCAGGAATACATTCGATAAATGCTCTAACAACTTTTTCTTGAACATACGCCTCTTTCCCAAGAACTACATAGATATTGTCAAAAAAATCCCCTGCTATCTTTGTAAGCAGTTCACTAATCTTCATCTCATTTCACCATTTTCCTTTAAAAAAGTTTTAATTATTGTTTCATTATTTTTCGTGGGGATCACCTGAATCATACCAGCATTTGCGGTATTAACATATGGTACTTTAAACTCATCCAAAGTCGCTAAAGTTTCTATATTAGGATGCCCATATCGATTATTACGGCCCGCAGAAATTACTGCAAATTTTGGCTTTAATTTATTCACATATTCCTTTGCAGTAGACGTCTTACTACCATGATGGCCTATTTTTAGTATATCAGCTTGTAGTGTTTTGAAAAGATTGATTACTTCTTTTTCACCATCTTGATCTAAGTCCCCACTTATAATAAATGATGTCTTTTTTAAATTAAAACTCACAGCTATTGAATCTTCATTCTTTCCTTCACCTCTAATAAAAGGATGCAGAATTTTAAAAATACCAATCCGATCAGCTTTCACAATCGAAATTGGATATACTCTATTCATGTCAATTGTAGAGTCTGCCAAACGAGTTTGGAAGGAAGTTAACGAGTCCATCCCATCAGGCACAAACAACCGATTAATCTTTATTTTCTGAGTGAGTGATGGAAAATTTCCTACATGGTCAGTATCTTGGTGTGTCAAAAAGAGATTATCAATTTTGCTGATGCCCTTACTGAGTAAATAATTTGCGATAATTGTTTCACCCATCGTTTTAGATGTCCGCTTCTTCCATTCTTCATTGTTGTTGAATGTAACTTTGCCACCCGTATCTACTAAAGTGATGCTCTTATTAAAGCGTTCCCTAATTAAAGTACTATCACCCTGACCAATATCGAAATAAACTACCTGATCTTGTAATGGAAATCTGATTATTACAGCACAAAAAACAAATGAAATACTCAGATAAACCAATATTTTCCGCGAGTTTTCTCTCCGTTCTGAGAGTAGCAACAAAACAAGCCAGAGTACTACAAAAAATAATGGTGGTTTTCCATAATCCCAAGTAAGCGGCCAAGAACTTAAAGAAAATAATATTTTTGTAAAAACCATAAGAACTTGATTACACAGAGTTCCAAGTACGGGAGCTATGGCACCAATAACAACTGCTGGCATCACTATCCATTCAAAGAAAGGAACCATTCCAACTGATAAAAATGTAGTTAACCAATTCCATTCATAAGTGTTCCATAACACGATTGGAATACTATATGCCGTTAATTTTAATCCTAAATGAATCGGATTAACTTTTCGATTAACAATTAAAATAAAGGTTAATAAATAACTCAACTGGGCTCCCATTGAGAAAATAATCAACGGGCACCAATACAAGTTAATTATTAAAACAAACGATTCAACGGCAATCCCTGAAACTGTTTTTTTGAAAAAAATCTGGATGAATAATATTAGCCAACTCATCATTACTGCGCGTAATAAACTCGCAGAAAGACCACCAAGAATAGCATATAGTGGTAATACCATCAACAAAAACCAGGAACAAAACTCATCCGTTATATATAATTTAGCAAAAAGCCACCTGAGTATTGCTATAATATAAAAAACATGCATTCCTGACAGGCTAAAAAGATACAATAACCCTAACTTATTGATAATTTCAATTGGATTACTAAAATCAGAATCATAATACCCAAGTAACAGTAATTGGCTGTACCCAGCAAGTGGTTGAGCTATTTGTCCCAGGTAATCCAGTAGATACTTGCGAAAGTCACGAATATGGGCTAAAACTGTAGGTTCCCAAATAAATTTAGCCTGATTTTTTTCCAATTCATTAAGTTCTGCTATCTTTACTATATTCACTATATTTTTTGTCTTTAAGAATTCTTGATAGTTAAACTGATTTTCATTTGTTGGACTGTCAGGTTGCTTAACTGTTCCTGAAAATAAAAAAACGTTTGTCTTGTTGTAATCGAGAAACAGCTTTTTTTCATCCTCTGTCTTGAAGATATAAAAAGACTGAACTTTTTGTTTTCCTTCAATCCAAAAAGCTGAAAACTTAAGCAAATCACCATCAATCTGTAAATCATCAGGATAAACAACTAGATGCTGTCTCGTTATTTCTGTTTCATTAATTATTGAACGTGCAGTCATTTCCTTTTGCCACATAAAAAACACAACTAATGTAGCTACCACAAAAACAAGCCATGCCGTAAAAATTGGCATACTTCTGAGAGCAATCATCCTAATCAAAATTAAGATTAAAATTATTAAGGCAACCCAATTATAGGAAAACTTAAAAAAACAAAGTACCACTGCAGTTATTGCAAAAAGAAATAAATTATTTTTTATGAATCAATTTCCTTTATATTTTCAAACAGAGAATCTGTTGCTACTTTTTGCAAATATGCCGCATCAAGTTTAACTTGCTCAACCTCAACATTTTTTAATTTCATCAACTTCAAAGCATATTCATCATTATGATAATTTCTTAGAAAATATATCTTTTTTATTCCAGATTGCAAAAGCATTTTTGTGCACTGCAAACAAGGAAAATCTGTGACGTAGACTTCTGCTCCCTCTGTTGCAACACCAAACTTAGCACACTGCAATACTGCATTCATCTCTGCATGAATCGTTCGAACACAATGCCCATCAACTAAATAACATCCATGGTCAATACAATGCTCGTCGCCAGAAACTGAACCATTGTAGCCACCAGCAATGACTCGTTTATCACGTACTAATATCGCTCCAACTGAAAGTCTTTCACAAGTACTACGTAAAGATAATAAGACTGCTTGCATCATAAAATATTGATTCCAGGGAATCCTCTTATTCTTCATACTCTCACCTTTCAATAATTTATTTAATATAATAATATATCAGAACTTATTATTCGGCAATACTGTTATATTATGGCGATACATCGAGATACATCTGGAATTTTTCAAATGTCTTATCTCCCACGCCTGAGATATCCTTTAATTCATCAAGTTGATTAATTTTTCCATGTTCTGTTCTATAAGCAAGAATCTGTTCTGCTTTTTTATCTCCTATTCCTGGGATCGTCTCCAATTCTTCCTTTGTAACCTGATTAATATCATATTTTCTTGTTCCTGACTCATTAGTGGACTGAGCAGTACTTGTTACCTTTGTATCAGCCGTGATTGCTCCACTACTTTGTACAGTAGTTGTTAGTGAATTAGAAAACTCACCTTCAAAAGGGATATAGACAACAATTTGATCTTGCAAAATCAGTGCTAGATTCACTTGATTTTTATCTGCATTTTCAAGCATTCCGCCAGCCTTTTTAACAATCTCGTTCACACGTGCGCCATTTTTCAAAACATAAACGTCTGGGTATCTGACTGCACCTTTAATATCCACAGAAATCGCTGCTGTATTCTTCGAATTTTCCTTATCAGTAACATTTGATGCGGATGTCATCACCGCCTTACTGCTATTTGTTGAAAAGCTGAATGTTTCATTATTTTGTGATGAATCGTTTTTTAAAATGTATACAAGAAACACACTGCCTAATCCTAAAAAAACGAAAATTACTATAATACATAATTTCTTATTCTCTATCCATAATTCATAAAGTCTATCCACAAGTCCTCCCCCCATGTTATTAAGTACGCTAGAAAATTATTCTTGACAAAAATATAATGAAAAAGCACCCCATAATAATCAGATTTTGGGGGTCTACCCCTAAAGTAGGGGCACACCTCATTTTGTCTAACTATTATGAGGCACTTCATAACAAGTCTCATATCCGGTCCTTCTATTAACTAATATATATGCTTACTCCACAAATCAAACCCTCAAAAAAGCTCTATCCTAGGTAAATAATAATGCCAAGAGTGCCAAAATTGCTGGTAAACCTTGCGATAAAATAATTTTTGGATTTGCTGTCAATGCGCCATATATCGCTGCAACAACAACAAAGCCAATAAAAAGCAATAATCCAGAAAAAACTGCATTACTTGGAAAAACAAATAATACTAAGAAGATTCCTACACCAATGAACCCATTATATAAACCTTGATTAGCCATGGAAATTTTTGCCTCTTTTTGACTTAAATATTCTGGTGACAAACCGAATGCATTTTGTGCCATCTTACTTTGGACTGCAAACATCTCTAGTAGCATTATAAAAAACGCTTCGATAGCTACGAGAATAACTAAAATATAACTTAAGGTGCTCAAAAAAAGTCCTCCTTTTGCATTATTTGTTTTCCTTCAAATAGGAAATTGCATCCGTGATAACCCTAACAGGAACGACCTTGATTTTTAAATTGAACTTCTTAACAGCTTTTTTGGCTTCCTGATAATTTGATATAGCCTGTGGATCAGCTTTTTTTTCAATTGCAGAAACTGGATTATTCGGTGCAAAAAATATTTTAGCACCTGCTCGATCAGCCGCAACGACTTTCTTATCAATTCCTCCGATATCTCCCACCTCACCATTACTTGAAATCGTACCTGTTCCAGCAATATTGCGCCCTAATTTCAGGTTGGTTCTAGATAACTGCGAATACATCTGAAGCGCTAGCATTAACCCTGCAGACGGACCACCTATTCCTTCCATATCAGTTTTTATTTTTGTGGCACTAATTATCCTTGTTCTTTCAGCAAGCGAAATTCCAATCCCACTTCTATTTGTTCCAGCTAATTTAACAGTCTGTCCTGTTGCCTTTTTTTGTTTCCCATTTCTTAGATAGGTAATCTCAATTGGCGCTCCTTTTTTTTGTGAACGCACATAATTCATAAAACTGGTAGTATTTTCAAAGTGCTTATTGTTTACAGCAGTAATTGTATCGCCAACTTCGAGTTTATTCTTAAAAGTTGAATTTTTCAGAATAGACATTACATATATTCCCAAATACTCTTGCCGATATGCTTTATGTGTCAAATGCAAAGAAACTGCTTTGGCTTGGTTTACAGCGTCACTCATGTAATATGACTGAATTCTATCAAATTCAGAATCAGTTTCATTTCCAGATATTTCATCCTCTGGAATACGTGAAGTATACTTATCCAAGTAACTAGTCAAATAAAGTAGCGGTGTTGCTCGCCCCAAACTAACATATGTTAGCATTAGTTCACCTTTTGTTTTATCTTTTTTTCCACTGACTTTAACATAATCAGCAACATTAACAGCTTTTCCAATTGTCTCTAAATAAAATGGCAAAGGTAAGAAACAGATAAGTGCTAAAACAATAACCCCTAATGCTGCTAGGATATAAATCTTCATTTTCTTCATATCAGTTTATCCTTCAACGCCTCTTCAACATTCACTGGAACTAATCCCGCCAAGTCACCATCAAATTTTGCAACCTCTTTAATCAAGCTGGAAGAAATATGTTCGTATTCTTTATTGGTAGGTAAAAAAAGCGTTTCTAAATCTGGATTTAATTTCTTATTAATCGCGGCAATATCCGTCTCATACAAAAAGTCACGTCCGCTCCTGAGGCCCCTTAAAATTACTTGCGCTTGTAAATCCTTAGCAGCTTGAACAGTTAATACATTCTCACGGGCCGCAACAGTAACATTTTCAATATTTTGAATCTCATTTTTAATCAGCGCTACTCTTTCTATACTCGAAAAAAGTCCAGATTTACTAGTATTGGTCATCACAAGTACCACAATTTCATCGAATATCAAAGAAGCTCTCTTTATTAAATCAAGATGCCCACATGTAATCGGATCGAAGCTTCCTGGAAATATTGCCTTCATAACTATTCACCCCTGTATCGATAAACTACAACTTCTGTAATTCCATAATCAGCACGTCTAGTTAACTCCAAATTTAAAATATTATCTGGTAACTGTGCAACTTGGTCAGTCTCGCAAATCACGACTGCATCTTCATTAAGTAACTGCAAATCAATAATTTTAGTTAACAACGATAAGATTTTTTGCTGTTTATACGGTGGATCTAAAAAAAGATAGTCCACAGTAATTTTATCTGCATGCAACTTGGCAAGTATTCTCTCTGCATCATTCTTGAATACCGTAAACTTCGCTGGTTCTTTAGTAACTTCAATATTTTCATTAATTGTCTTAATCGCCTGATACTGCCGATCTACCAAGTATGCATGCTCAAGTCCCCTTGATACAGCTTCGATGCTCAAGCCCCCACTTCCTGCGAACAAATCGAGCCCTACTCCACCGCTGAAGTAGGGTCCAATTATATTGAACATTGATTCCTTAATTTTATCGGTTGTTGGCCTTGTTTTCATGCCTGGTACTGCCTTTAATCTTCTACCGCCATAATTACCAGCTATAATTCTCATAATCTCACTCTTTATTATTCTTGTATTTTTCACGGTCTTCATCTGTCAGCCGATACATCTTCCCAACAGTGTCCGTAAAACTTATTTCAACATCTGGCAAGGGTGAAACCATTACCTTTTTCACATAGCGCATTCCTGAAAGCTTTTCAATAGTTTCTGAAACTTTAATCCTATCTGTATACAAAATTACATATTTCATTTTCCTTGAAACATAGTGAATTGTTCCAAATCTACGTAATTGTCTACTATTTTTCAAGTGATACAAGTAGACAATTACTCCTTGACGTTCATTTAATTCTAAACTCATTAGTTCCCACCTTTGTTAATGATTATTACAAGTAAGCCTTGGTCATAGGCAATACCAATTTTTTTAGTTTTCGAAGCAATCAAACTATCCCAGACATTTTGTTGCAATTTTGTCTTTTCAAAAAAAGTCGTTGCATTGTAGAACGGAAAAATGACGTACATTTCAAAGTTCTTAGTATTTAAATCAACATCTTGATATAGTTTTTTCGAAAAGCTACCTTGACTTAAACTCAAGAAACGATTTTGACCAACATCACCACTTGTAATATCTTCTAATAAATTGGCATGGCTTGCTCTAAGATAACGTTTCGGATTTTTTTCCAATACACTAATTATCCTCTGTGCACTCTGCGTCAACGGGTCACCCACTGGTAGAGTTGTATTCGCGAGTATTCGCCTTTTAGTATTGATCACCTGCATTAAATCATAAGGAACCATAATATCCAACTGGTTCCAATTAGTTTCCCCTTGGTATTGTGAAGGAATCGGCGTTCGAGAAATAATTTGATAGATATTTTTCTTCAAAAGCATCCCTGTGTCTAAAAATTCCAAAGCTATTACTCTTTTAGAATTAGGCTGTAAGTACGGAATCACATAGCTTCCGTTTGTAAAGCCAATAAGTGGGTGATTATTCAAATCATTTTCCGATAATTCAAACTGAAAGTTTTCTTCACGATATGAAACCTCAAAGTTTGCATATAACGTCGACAATCTCAGAAGCTGCTTGAATGACATCCCTACCCTTAGTTTTGAATTGTTACTTACCAAATTTCCTACTACAACTATTGAACAAATCTTCTGTGTATACTGATCAATTCCAACTTTTAAATAATTAGACGAATCAAGATTATAGAGCAACCATTTTACATTTATTGCGCTATTCATAGTCGCCTCTGGCCGTCCAAATTTTTCTTCAAATTGATTACTTTCCATACCAATATAACTTGCAAATCCTTGTGTTTTAATACGCATGATTTGAGGTGTAGTTAACCGTGCATTTGCTTTTTGAATTCTTTCGGTACTGCGCTGTTGTTTATTCTTAGTGCTTTGATCGCTATAAATAGCGCTACAATACATAACAAGCAGAGAAAGAAACAATACTAGTATGAAATTTCTAATTGTTCTCAAAACTAATTTTATTCTCATCTTTTAGCTTTTTGTAGGTTCTATTTCAATTAATAAATCCTGCGTCTCTAGAATGTCTCCCGCTTTCACATAAATATGCGTTATCTTTCCATCTGTGGGTGCCTTAATTGTTGTCTCCATCTTCATCGCTTCAGTTACAATCAAAGGGATACCCTTTTTTACAACCTGTCCCTTTGAAACCAGTACACTCAAGACAGAACCACTAAGAGTTGCTCCAATATGCTTCGGATTTGTTGGCTCAGCCTTTAGTATTTTTTTGACTTTTCCCTTCTTACTCTTATCTTGAACTACAATTTGTTGATCCTGACCATTTACCACAAAGTATAGAATTCGCTTACCATCTTCATCTGCTTCACCAATTGAAGCCAACTTAACAATCAAAGTCTGCCCTTTGCCACGTTCAATATGAACAGTTTCTTCTATCCGCATTCCCTGATAAAACGTTGTCGTATCAAGTGGAGATAAGTCTCCAAAATTCGCTACCGTCTGTGCATAATCAACAAATACATCCGGATATAGCAAATAACTCAATAATTCCTCTTCAGTAGGTAGATGCTTTAACTTGGTTCTTAACTCAGTGTTTTTTTGCGCAAAGTCAATTGGCTTAGCCAAGCTACCCGGACGAACTGTGATTGGTTCACGATCCTTCAAAACAACTTTTTGTAAGTCTTTTGGAAAACCACCAACCGGCTGTCCTAAATCACCCGCAAAGAAATTAACAACAGATTCTGGAAAATCTAAAGTTTCCCCCCGTTCAAAAATGTTTTTTGCATCTAATTTATTTTTAATCATAAAAATTGCAAAATCTCCAACTACTTTTGAACTTGGTGTTACCTTTACAATATCCCCCAACAACTCATTAACTTCTTTATAGGTTTTCTTGACTTCCTCAAAATCTCTAATTCCCAAGGCCTTGGCCTGTTGCTGCAAATTTGAATATTGACCACCTGGCATCTCCGTTTCATAGATGTCCGTCTGTGGTGCTGTAATTCCATTCATGAAATCCTGATAAAAAGGCTTAACACCTAACCAATAACGATTAATTTTTTCAACATTTTCAATATTCACATCAGGCTGTCTTTTATCTCCTGACATTGCGTAGTACAAACTACTCATGCTTGGTTGACTAGTTGTTCCTGATAGTGCACTTGCAGCAACGTCCACAATATCAACACCAGCTCGTGCAGCTTGTAGATAAGTTGCGATCCCATTTCCAGTTGTATCATGCGTATGCAAGTGGATTGGAACATCCAAATCTGCTTTTAAAGTTGAAATCAATTCATATGCAGCTTGTGGCTTGAGTAATCCAGCCATATCTTTAATACCAATTATTTGCGAACCAGCCGATACTAAATCCTTTGCTAATGTCCGATAATACTGTAAATCATACTTGTGCTCAGCAGGATTTAACACATCACCTGTATAACACATTGTTCCTTCTGCTATTTTACCAGTATCACGCACAAATTGGATACTCTTCTCCATTTGTGTCACCCAATTTAGACTATCAAAAATGCGGAAGACATCGACCCCATCTGCCGCGCTCTTTTTAATAAAGCGCTGTAATACATTGTCTGGATAATTCTTGTACCCCACAGCATTAGAACCTCTAAATAGCATTTGCAATAAAGTATGCGGCATGGCCTTACGAATCTTCTTTAGTCTTTCCCATGGGTCTTCATCCAAGAAACGATAGGCAACATCAAAGGTCGCTCCTCCCCAAACTTCGGCAGAAAATACATTAGACAGTGCATTATCAAATGCCTCGGCAACTGGCAGCATATCTTTTGTACGCATTCTAGTCGCAAAAAGGCTTTGATGTGCATCACGCATCGAAGTATCCGTCAACAATAATTTTTCTTGTCGCGTTACCCAACTCATCGCTTCAACTGCGCCCTTACTATCCAACATACTTTTTGCATTTTCGTATTCAGTAGGAACAGTGAAATCATTCATAAGACGGATTTTAGGAACAAAAATTTTCTCATGTCTTTCTGCACCTGGGAAGCCATTAACGGTAATACTACCGATATATTTTAGTAACTGATTTGGTGTGTTTTTAGGGTGGTTCAAGTGGAACAATTCCGGAGTTGAATCAATAAATGTTGTATGAGCCTTTCCAGAAATAAAATCTGGGTGATTAATCACATTGTGCATGAAGGGAATATTCGTTTTGATACCTCTGATTCTAAATTCATCAAGTACACGGTCCATTTTCAAAACTGCGCCACTAAAAGTCCTCGCTTGAACACAGGCTTTAACCAACAGTGAGTCAAAGTAAGGGCTGATTACGGCACCTGCATAAGCATTTCCACCATCTAAACGGACTCCAAAGCCACCCGGTGAACGGTAAGTTTCAATCTTACCTGTATCAGGCATAAAATTATTCTCAGGATCCTCAGTTGTGATTCGACACTGAATAGCATGCCCATGAAAATTCAATTTATCCTGTCTTGGAATCTCCAAGTCAGCAAACAAATCTGCTCCTGCAGCAATTAAGATTTGTGACTGAACAATATCAATACCAGTTATCATCTCAGTAATTGTATGTTCTACTTGAACACGCGGGTTAACCTCGATAAAATAAAAATCTGTGTTGGTAACCAAAAATTCAACAGTTCCTGCATTTTGATAATTTACACTTTTCATTAAAGAAACAGCAGCTGTACAAATTTCTAGCCTGCGCTCGTTACTTAATGAACTTGGGGCTACCTCAATAACTTTCTGATGTCTTCTCTGAACTGAACAATCCCGCTCAAATAAATGAACAACATTACCATGCTGATCAGCCAAGACTTGAACTTCAATATGTTTAGGATTCTTTAAATATTTTTCAATATACAATTCTTCGTCACCGAAGGATTGTTTAGCCTCACTCTGTGCTCTGTTAAAACTTTCTTTGATTTCTGATTCATCATTTATAACTCTCATTCCTCGGCCGCCGCCACCTAAGGCTGCCTTAACCATAATAGGATAACCATGCTGCTTAGTGAACTCTTGGACTTCTTCTAAACTATAAACAGGTCCATCACTTCCAGGAATTGTCTGTAATCCGGCATCATGGGCAGCTTTTTTAGCTGCCACCTTGTCTCCAAAAATCGCTAGCTGCTCTTTAGTTGGACCAATAAAAATAATTCCCGCTGCCTCACATTTTTGTGCAAAAGTTTCATTTTCAGACAAAAAACCATATCCAGGATGAATTGCATCTGCACCAGTTTCTTTTGCAACTCTAATAATATCATCCATATCAAGATACGCTTCAATCGGTTTTTTACCCTCTCCAATCTGATAAGCTTCGTCTGCCTTAAATCGATGAACAGAAAATTCATCTTCCTTGGCATATACGGCAACAGTTTTTACCTTAAGTTCCTGGCATGCACGAATTATCCGAATTGCGATTTCGCCACGGTTTGCAATTAATATTTTTTTCATTAGAATCCCACTTTCTTGAATTGAATAATGAATCTCTAAAATCACAAAAGCGCTATTAATAAATCAAATCTTTCCCTTTCGATTCCGCTTTTGGTTAATCGAAATATTTATTACTATTCCTAATGCAAGAGATAAAACAATCATACTTGAACCACCATAAGATACAAATGGGAATGTAACACCTGTAATTGGCAGCAATCCATTAACTGCGCCGACATTGAATAGAGTTTCGATTCCCATAAAAGTTCCAATTCCATAACAAATCATTGTTTCGTATGGCCTACTTGCTCTAATTCCAATTAAAAAAATTCGCAAAACAATCCAAGTAATTAGCAGCAGTACAACCATAACACCAACTGCCCCAAGCTCCTCACTAATAATTGCTATGATAAAATCTGTATACGGCTCAGGTAAATATCCTCTTTTTTGCACACTATTACCAAGCCCAACACCGAACAAACCACCATTACTTATCGCATAGTAAGAATTAATCAATTGCTGCCCGCTTGTTGATGAAACATTAAAGGGATTATAGAATGCTGTTAGTCTAGCATACATATACTCAATCTTTGTTCCTTTGAGGGGCGCGGGATCCCAAAAACGCAAGAGTTGAACTACTATAATTATTGAACCCAATATTCCAGACAAGCATAGTAGCGACTTACGATAATCTTTTCCACTCGCATAGTACATTACCAAAGTAATGAATGCATTGATTGAAAAACCTCCTAAATCTGGTTCGATTAAAACAAGAATCAACAGTATTGACACTAATATAACTGGTTTCCAATTAGGCTTACTAATCAATGTACCCATTGAGTTTGAGTGTTCACGGTTAAAAGTAATTTGTGCCATAAAAAGAACGAGGTACAGTTTGCAAAGCTCAGCCGGCTGAAAACTAAATAATTTCAAATTGATCCAACCGTTAGCTCCATTGACTGCAGTAGTAAAAAACTTAGCATACAACAATAGTACTACCATTACAAAAAAACCAATTATTATAAAGTTGCGGTGAGCCAATTTGATGGTCGGAATCATTATTGAAAAAAAGACACAGCCTAATCCTATCACAACATAAAGCAACTGCTTCATTAGGTACGTATTAGTTGCCGCCCCCGCATATGAGAGGTTTATTGAACTGGCAGAATACACCATAACTGCACCAATACAACATAAAATTATGTAAGGTACAAATAAATAAAAATCGAAATACCTCATCTTATCTCTAAATTTTTTCATGGCAATCAGAACCTATTCATCCTCTCCCACTGAAATATAAATGCTTGAAAGCAGGTGTTCTAAGTCCTGAATCATTTGCTGAGCCTCATTCATGGTTATCAGGCCACAACGCTCGGCCAAGTGCACTTCTTTTGAAAAACCAAAAAGCTGTGTATCTGCAACTTCTTCAAAAGCGGGGCACTGAGACAAACATAATAAGTTCCGCTGTTTATCTAATAACACCCGAATTTTCTCAGAATCAGCTTGCAGAATTTCCAACATTTCTTGTCTTGATACAAACTCCTGCACTGTTACTGCCCCCTTTCTAAATATACGGTAATTATAGCATACTAGTTTTTTTCTTGAAATATACCATCGTGGACTTAAGTGCCAATTATAATGTCTGTCCTTGTAGTTTATTATGTAACCAAAATTCGTATTTTTCAATTGATTTATATCGAAAAAGCAATTATTTTCTCCAGTTTACGAACTCTATTATTTTTTTGGAGCTATTTATAAAATAAAAAGAAACTTTTTTTAATTCTTGCAGTCATTAATAACCAGAGATATTAAATTTTTGCCTAACAAAAAGTTCTAATATTAACTGATTTTCACCAATTAATACCAGAACTAATCTTAGATTGTTTATTTATTACGAACAAATGTGTTTCATAAATCAAAATTTTCCGTCTAATTTAGCGTTAGTACTCAAATTTTCCCGACTTATGTTACACTTACATCTCTTTTTTAATTAGTCTTTACGCGTAGCAATCTTCTTTTGTTTTGCAACTTTTTCACGGCTATTCGTCTCAAGAATTCTCTTACGTAAACGAATGCTTTCCGGTGTAATCTCCAACAATTCATCTTCGTTCAAGAATTCAAGTGATTCTTCTAGAGTAAAGTGTGTTGGTTTCTTAATCGAAGCAGTCTGATCCTTATTAGAGGAACGAACATTAGTCATGTTCTTACCCTTCGTAACATTAACAGAAATATCGCGCTCACGTGAACTTGCACCAACAATCATGCCTTCATAGATTTCAGTTCCTGGATCAACAAAAATCGTTCCACGATCCTCAACTCCCATAACAGCATAAGTTGTAACTTTCCCACGATTAATCGACACCAAAGCTCCATTACGACGACCAGGTTCCCAGTTACGAATAACAGGCTTGTACTCTGAGAAAGTATGATTAAAAATACCATAACCACGTGTCATTGAAAGAAATTGTGAGTCATATCCAATCAATCCACGAGTAGGTGCTGAGAACGTCAATCGAGTTTGACCGTTGGCATTTGTTTCCATATTGGACATTTCACCCTTACGTTGTGCTAACGAATCAATAACTGCTCCTGAATATTCATCTGGTGTATCAATAATAACATTTTCGTATGGTTCACATGTTTGACCATCAAAGTCGCGATAAATAACTTGTGGACGTGAAACAGCAAGTTCAAATCCTTCACGGCGCAATGTTTCAATTAAAATTGAAAGATGAAGTTCCCCACGACCCGAAACGACCCAAGCATCCGGTGAATCAGTGTCTTCAACACGTAAGGAAACATCTGTATGCAATTGCATCTTAAGACGATCTTCCAACTTACGAGCAGTAACAAATTTTCCTTCATTACCAACAAATGGAGAATCGTTAGTCCTGAATGTCATCTGCAAAGTAGGTGGATCAATCCGCAAAACAGGTAACGCTTCAGGCGTGTCTACTGGACATACTGTTTCACCAACGAAAATATCTTCCATCCCGGAAATTGCAATTAAATCTCCTGCTTGAGCATCTTCAATTTCCAAGCGTTTTAATCCAAAGAAACCGAAAAGCTTGGTAACACGGAAGTTCTTCTTTGAACCATCAAGCTTCAAAACAGTAACCTGATCACCAACTTTAATTTTTCCACGGAATACACGACCAATTCCGATACGACCAACAAATTCATTATAATCAAGCATTGAAACCTGGAATTGTAATGGTTCGTCAGAGTTGTCAACTGGTGCTGGAATTGTTTCAATAATCGAATTGAAAATCGGATCCATAGTATGTTCTTGTGTTGCTATATCAGAATCCAACGAAGATGTTCCATTAACTGCGGAAGCGTAAATAACTGGGAATTCCAATTGATCTTCCTCAGCACCCAATTCAATAAACAAGTCTAAGACTTCATCAACGACCTCTTCAGGGCGAGCACCAGGACGGTCAATCTTGTTGATAACAACAATTGGCGTTAAATGTTGTTCTAATGCCTTTTTCAAAACAAATCGTGTCTGAGGCATTGTCCCTTCAAATGCATCAACAATTAACAATACACCATCAACCATTTTCATAATACGTTCAACTTCGCCACCAAAATCGGCATGTCCTGGTGTATCTAAAATGTTAATTTGTTTGCCTTTAAACTTAACGGCAGTGTTCTTAGAAAGGATTGTGATTCCACGTTCCTTCTCAATTGCATTTGAATCAAGAGCACGATCATCGATCTCAGTATGTTCATCTAAAGTATCCGATTGCTTCAATAACTCATTAACCAAAGTTGTTTTGCCATGATCAACATGGGCAATAATAGCAACGTTACGGATATCATCACGTGTTTTCAAATTTTTTTCTTCCCTTCAAATTTATATCTCTACTTTACTAAATCTCTACTCTCATTTTTAAACTAAAATCAAATGAAAATATTTAAAGTTCTTTTTCATTGTTTAGCATAAAAAAACTGTGACCTCAGTCACAGCTCACGACCAGCTAACTTTTTTTAATAAGTTTCGCTATGTCCTTTTGAGCATTCTTTGTAGCTACGAGTACATCACTAGATATTAGCATATTCACGGGTGTCCCGTCAATCATTTTCACACTTAATCCAAGAGTCTCTGCTAAAATTTTACCTGCCGCGAAATCCCACGGCCTCAGATAAGACACATAACCCGCACATTTCCCTTCAATTACATGAATGATTTGAATTCCTGCACTTCCATATATCCGTGTTCCGCTACTTGCTAGAGCAACTGCTTGTAAATTGAAAAAGTTATGAATAAGATATGGCGCTCCAATTCCAATTAATCCATCCTTTAAAAAAACATTATCGGGTGCTCTCATTTTGTTATTATTACAGAATACACCAATATCAGGTCCCCCCCAATACAGTTTATCCTCTATAACATCATAAATATACCCTCTAAGTCCTTTGCCGTTCTCATAAACAGCTATCATACTGACAAAATGACTGTGTTGTTTTACAAAGTTCATCGTGCCATCAATCGGATCTACAAACCAAGTCAAACCATCCATATTCAAATCAGCTTGAGTGAAAGATTCTTCACCGATAATATTAGCTTCGGGAGATAACAAGTGAATATTCTTGCTATAAAATTTTTCAACTTCCTTATCTACATTTGTAACTAAGTCATTTCTTCCACTCTTAGTCCACACATCTAAATCTTCATCAAAGGCTGCGAGTATTTTGGCACGAGCCTCATGCATCCAACCCTTAACTGCTATATCCAGATATTCGAGTTCTTTCCCCACATTAATGCCTCCTACCTCGCAGTAACACCAAGATGTACAAATTGTTTATTACTGCTTTGGACAAATTTAGCAGCTTGATAAATACTCATCCCAGTTCTATCAAAGAATTCACGATCAATTTTTTTCTGATTCATCTTCATAGGAACTGCCTTTTGATACGCATGATACTTTTTTAAAAAAACTTCGCGCTCAATCTTAGCAGTGTACAATTGTTCAACTGCTTGATAAAAATCAGTCACTGCGATAATTTCATTTGTACTCCACTCAGATAGCAAAGGGTAATCAAAATTATTTGGTATTTGCATAGTAATTGTATCCTTCCGTTAAGTTACTTTCTTTCTACATTATACACATACATTAGCCTAAAAATATATATTCACAACTTTTAGCAAAAGTATTTCATAATTAGTTCCAAATAAGTTATAATAAATAGTGATTAGAAAAAACGGAGGCTTTTATTTTGATAACCATGGAAAATATTATTCGTGAAGGTAATCCAACATTGCGTGCTCGTGCAAAAACAGTTACTTTCCCTATGAGTGCAGAAAAAAAAGAACTTGCAGGAAAAATGATGGAGTTTCTTGAAAATAGTCAAGATCCTGAGATTGCTGAAAAATACAAGTTACGTGCCGGCGTTGGTCTGGCTGCTCCTCAAGTGGATGTCTCACTTCGGATGACAGCAGTCCTTGTTCCTGATGAAAATGACGCTCCATTATTCAAACACATATTAGTCAATCCAACTATTTTGAGCGAGTCAGTAAGAATGGCTGCACTTTCAGAAGGAGAGGGATGTCTTTCGGTTGATCGAGAGGTTCCAGGGTATGTTCCAAGACACGACCGGATCACACTGCGCTGGTACGATTTGGATGGAAATAAACATATTGAAAAATTACGCGATTATGTTGCAATCGTGTGTCAACACGAAATTGACCATCTTAATGGGGTACTTTTTTATGATCACATCAATAAAGATCATCCGTTTGAAACAGACTCTTCAACCATCTTAATTGGTTAAACAAAATCATTCTGTGATCTATCGTAAATATAATAATTTATTGAAAAACCACCCTAAATGAAATGCCTTTCCCTGTTTATGTTAATATGGGAAATACAAAATTATTTTAGGATGGTTTTTATAGTTGTTCTTTAGTCTACTCTGTGAATATCACGTAAATAATTAACTGTCTTTTCATTTACAGCATAGGTAATATCAACTCGCAAAAGATTACTTTCCTGCCATAAATCAGAGACAACAAAAACTGGAAAATTATCATATCTACTCAACTTATTTTGTTTTGCATATTCTTGCATGTACACCGAAAGTTCTTCTCGAAATTCATCATCAATTATCCTGTGATTAACATCAACTTCATATTCATAAGCCATCACTCCGCTACCCCAAACATCTGAAAGTCTAGAAGTACTAATTTCTAATTTAATTTCATTTTTTCTGAGGCCAAGCCGCTTAAGACTTGCTGCAAAAGCACTATCGGTTATGTCTTTATTTGCCTGTTGCAATTTAGCATACTTATTTTTTCTAACATTCCGAATAATTAATAAGACGCTAAATAAAATAACAAGGCCTACTAATATCCAAGTTGTCATGTGTAACAATTGTTTCACCCCGACTTTCGCAATAATTATAACACGGGCATTCAAAATATTATTATTAACTAGCTATTAATTTCAAAAGTTAAAGTTTACTTTATATACTTATAGATGAGTCTATGCTAGAATAGATACAATTATTGTGTACACAATCCATGTTCGGAATTACAATTAGAAGTTTTACCCTACTGTGTCTTGCTAAAGGCAGGAACAGCAGAATTTAATATATTTTAAGGAGTTACTATTTTATGATTTACAAAGTATTTTATCAACCAACCACAAAAATCAATCCACGTCGTGAAAATACTCAATCGCTTTACATTGAAGCTGTTTCCGAAGTTAGTGCTAGAAGTACAGTTGAAGAACAGACAGACTATAATATTGAATATCTAGAAGAGTTGAGCCCCAAAGCTCTCGAATATGAACAACAAGATTCTGATTTTAAAATAACGGAGTTTGATAATGAAAAAGCTTAGTGTCAAAAACAACGAGACTGCGGTCTTTGCTGTTGGTGGCTTAGGGGAAATTGGAAAGAATACTTATGGTGTTCAATTCCAAGATGAGATTATTGTTGTCGATGCTGGGATAAAGTTCCCAGAAGATGAGCTATTAGGTATTGATTATGTTATACCTGATTACCAATATCTTGTTGCCAATCAGCAAAAGATTAAGGCTCTTGTTATCACGCATGGTCACGAAGACCATATCGGTGGGATCCCTTATTTGCTAAAACAAATTAACGTACCTATTTACGCTGGGCCGTTAGCACTTGCTCTCATCAAAGGAAAACTCGAAGAACATGGATTGTTGAGAACTACCGAGTTACATGAAATTGATGAAGACACAGTGCTAAAGTTCCGCAAGACAAGTGTTTCATTTTTCAGAACGACTCACTCTATCCCAGACACATTAGGTGTAGCTGTAAAGACTCCTAGTGGGACCGTGGTTGTTACCGGTGATTATAAATTTGATTTGACACCTGTAACAAATCAGCCACCTAATTTGCAGCGAATGGCAAAATTAGGCAGTGATGGGGTTTTATGTTTACTATCCGATAGTACAAATGCAGAAATTCCTAATTTTACAAAATCCGAACGTTGGGTTGGCAAGTCAATTAGGCATATTTTTGAAAAAGTCGAGGGACGAATTATTTTTGCAACCTTCGCCTCTAATATTTCACGTGTCCAACAGGCTGCTGAAGCCGCAGTTGCCAAGGGGCGTAAAATTGCTGTTTTTGGAAGAAGTATGGAAGCTGCAATTGTTAACGGACGAGAATTGGGATATCTTGATATTCCCGATGATGCCTTGGTTGATTCCCGTGAAATCAATAGCTTACCTGCGAATAAAGTCATGATTCTCTGCACTGGCTCTCAGGGAGAACCAATGGCTGCATTGAGTCGAATCGCTAATGGAACACACAGACAAGTTGCGATTCAACCTGGAGATACTGTAATTTTTTCAAGCTCGCCTATTCCTGGAAATACATTAAGCGTTAATCATGTTATCAATGAATTGGAAGAAGCTGGAGCCGAAGTTATTCATGGTAAGGTAAATAATATTCATGCTTCAGGGCACGGTGGACAAGAAGAACAAAAGCTGATGTTACGATTAATGAAACCAAAATACTTTGTTCCTGTTCATGGTGAATATCGAATGTTGAAAATTCATACAGGACTCGCAGAAAAATGTGATGTCCCGCTTGACCACTCTTTCATTATGGAAAATGGTGACGTTTTAGCACTTACAAAAGATTCTGCACGAATGGCTGGTCACTTCAATGCAAGCGATGTTTATGTTGATGGTTCAGGTGTTGGTGATATTGGTAATGTTGTATTGCGTGATCGCAAAGTTCTTTCCGAGGAAGGATTAGTGATTGTTGTTGCGACTATTGACCTTTCAAAGAAAGAAATCTTGGCTGGACCTGATTTATTATCTCGCGGATTCATCTATATGCGTGAATCTGGTGAGTTAATAGAACGTGGACGAAAACGTCTCTTTAATGTTATCCGCAAAAACCTTGGTAAACCAAATTTGAGCGAATCTATGTTAAAAGACGCGATTATTGATGACTTAAGAGGATTTTTATTTGAACAAACCGAGCGCTATCCAATGATTATACCAATGCTTGTAATTGTTTAGTTGCTATTCTTATATCAACTACGGGGCTGGATCAAAATTTAACTTTTGACCAGCCCTTTTACTGGTTCCATAGAATATACTTCACAGATCAGACTTTCCTTTATTAACCATGAACATTTTGCTATTTGCTGAATATTGCACCTGCTTTAACAATCCAGAACTTTATTATTTTTATAAAAAATAGTAAAAACTGCACAGAACGTTCTACAAGCAGTTATAATGTTGAGGGTAAACAAAACTAGGAGGGAGGATTACTTTGAAAACCTTTTTTTTCTTCGTTGACAATCACTTTCCAGAAAGTGATTCCAACAGTGTTTGGGGCACCTTGGAAGGCGAATTACAAAAACGTACAATCAAGTATAAAACTGAATTGATTAGTGACGGTCAGCAGATTGAGTATGTTTTGAAAAAGAATCTGAATAATACTGACTTAGAGTCCAAAAATAATCTTGTTGTAGTCACAGTTGGAAGTTCAACTTTTTTTCTAGATGTCCTTACAAAATTACGCAACGCTAGTACACAGCAAATTCCAATAGCGTTTATTTTGATTAATGAAAAAACTAATTTTGCGACCAAAATAGGAGTTTCATCCAATCCTGTGGTTGCTCTAAGACAAATTTTGAACTCTGTTCATCCAATTTCTTATAATCTAGGATTAGTTGAAAATGCGCTAGGCACAGGTAAACAAATTTTTACTGATGAACTTATTGTTGGCTTTAGCGCTTATGTAACTGACCTTATTAAAAACTCAAAATTCTACAATCTGCTTGTCAAATATCATTTGTCACTTATTGCTGAGTTTTGCGCAATAACAGATGCATTCATCAATCAAGAATCTTTCTCTGTCACTACTAGACTTTCACAAAAATACAATTTCTTTAAAAATTCTTTTTCAATTCGTATCAAAAACCAACCCTTCTTAGATAACGAAAATTCCAAAGAGACCAATAACCTTCAGCTCACAATTATTACCAGTCTGAATCCACTTTCTTACTGGCTTATTCTTCTTGCTAGAAAATTTAATTTTTCTTCAAAAATACCATTTATTCATACTTTTGAACAAAAACAAATTCATCTAGTAATAAATTCACTTGAATTTAGCCAGATTGATAATAGACAACTTATTAACAAATTTTATGATGCATATCTCAAATCATTCTCCTATCCTTTTTGGTTTGATGTTGACAGTATTTCCATTTCTGAAAAGGATAATTCCTAAATAAAAGTCTTCCGAGTATCCAAAAATAAAGGGGCAAGATTGAAAGCTAACTTTTGATCTTGCTCCTCTATTTATTTCGGATAACCATGTGTCTTAAGTCAAAATTCTCCGTCTAACTTCGAATTACTCAAAAAGATGCCGGTGTAATTTCATTCATTCCAATCATTGGGTCAATCTTCCCACTATTTATTAAATCCGTTGTGAGAATCGGGTCAGCTCTATAATCCTCTTTCTTTTCTGAAATACTATTTATTTTTTCAGTATCAGCAGCTGGTGGATTAAAAACGGCTGCTAGACGCTGCACAAGTGTTGTTGCTCGATTAACTGCGACTTGCTTGACACTATTCATATATGCAGCAGGTTCACCTAGCAAAATTAAGAAGTCCCTTGCACGTGTAACTGCAGTATACAAAAGATTACGATTGAGCATTCTGGTATATTGCTGTACCATCGGTAGAATTACCATTTTAAATTCACTGCCTTGTGCCTTATGAATTGATATACAGTAAGCTAACCGAATTTTTATCCAATCTTTGCGTTTAAATTCGACTTCATTATCGTCAAAATCAATTATCAAAGACTCTT
This sequence comes from Lactobacillus sp. UCMA15818, assembly GCF_030400225.1. Classification (GTDB taxonomy): domain Bacteria; phylum Bacillota; class Bacilli; order Lactobacillales; family Lactobacillaceae; genus Liquorilactobacillus. The sequence goes on from NZ_VJYB01000001.1 coordinate 389,628, forward strand.
GGTGATCCTTACTTTCCTTACTAGTAACAATTCCTACGATTTCACCAAGATCACCATTAAAGATATTATTTTCAGGTGAATTCACAAGATGCAAAACCTTATCACCAATTCTAAAATACTGTTTGTTAATCTCAACTTGCTTCTTTCCCTTAAGATGTGGATTCAAGATTTCTTGCAACATCTCATTTAATTTATCAATTCCAGCGGGCCCACGATACATTGGCGCGAGTACTTGAAAATCACGTATTTTGAATCCTCTTGATCTAGCCTTTTCCACCACTTGTCGAACAACATTTTCAATCTGATAAGAATTACATTCAATAAATGAACGGTCGCTCTTTCCTTGTTTTATGTCAGCAGGTAAGGTTCCATTCTTAATGGCATGTGCCAAAGTAATAACAGATGACTCGTTTTCTTGTCGATAGATTGCTTTCAATTCAATCTTAGGTAAATCAGGGCTTGTTAGCAAATCAGCAAAAACTTGTCCAGGTCCAACCGAGGGTAGCTGATCTTTATCACCAACAAAAATTACTTGCATATTTTTAGGAATAGCATCCATTAAGATATCAAATAAAGCAGTATCCACCATCGACATTTCATCAACAATCAATAAGCTTCCTTCCAATTGATTATGTTCACTATCATTTTCATCACCGCTGCCTAACCCCAACAAGCGATGAATTGTACTAGCAGGTAGCCCTGTTGTCTCATTCATTCTCTTAGATGCTCTTCCAGTCGGTGCCGCCAAGAGAATTGGAAATTGTTCGTTTTTGTATTCATTAATGTCCAAGGAAATATCTTTCAATGCGGCATAAATCGCCACGATACCATTAATGATAGTTGTCTTTCCAGTACCTGGTCCACCTGTCAGTAGGTAAACCTTAGATTGAAGTGCTTCTTTGATGGCGTTAACTTGATCAATCCCATACTCTATTCCAAGTTGTTCTTCAACTTTTGCTAGTAACTGTTTGAACTCACCATCAAAATTACTGCCAATTTTAATTTTTGTTTCCTTAATTTCTTTAATACGTTCAGCAATTCTCCATTCAGACTCGTAATACTTTCTTAAATAGATTCTGTTTTCTTCCCCGACTACTACACCATCATTTGCTAATTCCAAAAGCTGATCTGCAAGTAACTCTGGGGGAAGCTCGACTCTGCGGCTATTGCTTAACAAAATCATTGTTTCATTAAGTAGCTGCTTTGCATTTGTGTATGTATTACCCTTTTCTTGACAAATATCATATATTCCTTGAAGAAGTCCTGCTTTAATTCTTTGTGGAGTATCTGCTGCCAAACCCATTTTTTCAGCAATTTGATCAGCTCGTTTGAATCCGATTCCTGGAATTTCCCGTGCTAATCGATACGGGTCCTCATGAATAACTTCAACCGTTTTTTCGCGGTAACGGTTATAAATTGACGATGCCATCTGACTTCCAAAACCAAAACCATTGAGTTCAATGATGATTTGCTGGGTACCATTATTAGTCTTTAAATTCTCAATTAGCGTTTCTTGCTGTTTTTTACTGAGGCCTAGCTTTTTTACCTTCTGTTCATCAGCAATAATCTGTGCAATTGCATCTAATCCCAAGGTTTCAACAATTCTTGTAGCTGATTTCTCACCAATTCCGTTAAAGGTTTCACTTGACAGATATGTGATTAAGCCCGATCTGCTAGAAGGCATTTCATTTTGATAATTGAAAACTTGAAATTGTTGTCCGTATCGTGGATGAGTTACTAATTTACCTACAAAACGATATTCAACTCCCTCATTAATATCGGCAAAGTTGCCGGTTGCGACAATCTGATTTTCATTCCAATTGAAATTAGTCTGCACAATCTTAACTTGTATTACTTTGAAAAAAGTTTCTGGACTCTCAAAGAAAATGGCATTCACACTGCCAACAATATACTTCTCAGTCTCACCATTTGTGTCTAGCAAATCCACTTCACTCACCTTACCGTTTCTCCTTTCCTATTTTTTGTGTTTTGCAATTATCGTTTTTTGAATATCTATTATCTGTCCTCTCATTTTGCTAAAAGTTTCATGATCCAATTTTTGCGCTACCTTAAAATAATTAGCCGCTTGTTCTTCTCCCTCAAGAACTAGTGTAATTATTCCTCTCTGAAAGTTTGCTTCAAAATTATGTGGCTCCTTTGCCAAAATCAAATCAAAATATTTTCTTGCATTTTTAAAATCACCCAAAGCCAAAAAAATATTAGCAATTAATTGTTTGGCTCCCATATCTTTGCTTCTATCGTCCTCATTTATCGTGAGAGCAAATGCTAACGATTTCTTATAGTTACCTAAAGCGTATTCACATTGTGCAGTCATTAGGATTGCTTCACCCTTAAGTTCTTGTCCTTTAATCTTACTAAAATAATTAATTGCTTTTTGGAAGTAATTTGCACTATAAAGAACATTACCTAAGCCATAATTTAACAAATCTAGCTCAGTTTTACCACTAAATAATCCCAATGCTTTCAATAATAATTGCTCTGCCTGCTCATAATCTTTGAATTCTGTTAATAATACACCTAACTTATAATAGGCTTTAGCATCATCTGGATTCTTATCAATCTTCTCAATTGCTCGTTGCACTAACTTTTGTGCCCTGACATTTAGCTGCTCTCTATTCATAAATCCACTTCCTCGTAATATATGGGGCTGGGTCAAAAGTTAAATTTTGATTCAGTTCCTCTATTTATTCCGTATAAACGTGTTTCATAAGTCAAAACTCTCCGTCTAACTTCGAATTACTCATAGCAAAGCATTCGCTATGTTCGTAATTTCGAGTTACCCAACTTATGTCACACTTCCTTCCTCGCACTACACTGTATCACTTTGATCAAGCTTCTTATTCAAATAATCTGTTTTGTTCCATTCTAGACAGTCAAAATTCACTTCATCACTTGTTTCTAGTATTGTTGTACTTGTATTAGATAATCCACCCGCTTTTCGCAGATTTTCAAGCGAATAGCCTAACAAATGTCTAATTTCTGCACATAGCGCAGCACCATGACTGACAATAATCACATTTCCATTTGGATATTTTTCACAGATTTCTTTGATAATTGGTGTCATTCTTGCAAATAATTCTTGAAAACCTTCACCAGAAATTTCTTTTGCATGATATAAATCTGGATGATTTCGAAAAGCATCTAGTTCCTTGGGGAATTTTTTAGCAACATCCGTAAACAGCATGCCTTCCATTTCTCCAAGATTAAATTCACTTAATCGTGTGTCTTCTTCCACCATTATTTTCTGTGGTAAAGCCGCCGCTAATTCGGATGCCGTTACAAATGCCCGCTTAATTGGACTACAATATATTTTTTCAAATTGTTTATTTTTGAGATACTTTGCTAACATTTTTATTTCAGTATGGCTTTCTGGTAGTAGCTCCGAGTCGCCCTTTGCCCCTTGGTACCTACCTTCTAGGTTCCAAATAGTTTTTCCATGCCTGATAAAAAATAATTTAGTCATGCTCAACCTCCTTTGATGTCACATTCAATTATGCCATTCTTTTGTGTTATTATCATTATTTTTTCAATACTTTGTTTCAATTAACTACGAAAAAAGTCAGTATAAAGCCGCTAAAATTTGAAGACTGCTAATTATAAACAGCTTGTGTGTATTAAGACAGCGAATTTCGACTGATACACATATTTATCTGGAATCAATAATGGGGCCAAATCAAAAGTTAACTTTTGATCCAGCCCCCGTTATAAAACTATTATTTCATTTTTCAGAGAATCGATTGCCATTTAGCATATTTTCAGCTTACCAATTTTATACGCAAACTTAGACATACTGTAAAACTTTTTCCTTTTGGTATGCGCAATCAATTGTTGCACTCCCGAGACACTCTGCACCATCGTAGAATACGACTTCCTGACCTGGTGTAATCGCACGGACAGGTTCATCAAATTCAACTCGAACTTTTGTATAATCTTCATTTAGGAAAACTGTTACCCCTGTGTCTTTTTGCCGATACCTAAACTTAGCAGTACAATGAAATTCCAAGCCACGCTCCTCGATTGGAGCTATAAAACTGATCTTACTACCGTCAAGACTATCAGCATAGAGATGCTCGTTGTGATAGCCTTGACCAACATACAACGTATTAGTAGATAAATCTTTGCCCACTACAAACCAAGGGTCATTGCTCTGACCATCGCCACCAATTCCTAAACCTTTTCGCTGACCAATTGTATAGTTCATTAACCCGTAATGTTCCCCTTTTATCTCGCCAGCAAATGTTTTCATTTTTCCTGATTTTGCGGGTAAGAATTCGTTTAAGAACTTACTAAAATTACGTTCTCCAATAAAACATACACCTGTTGAATCTTTTTTCTTTGCCGTAGCAAGACCAGCTTCTTCAGCAATTCTTCTAACTTCAGGTTTTTCTAGATTGCCAATTGGAAACATAGCCTTATCCAACTGCTCTTGTGAAAGTTGACTTAAGAAATATGTTTGATCCTTATTTGCATCTGCTCCACGCAACAAATGAACATGCCCTTCCGTATCGCGTCTAACTTGAGCATAATGTCCCATTGCAATATAATCTGCATCAAGTTTCATTGCATAATCTAAAAATGCTTTGAACTTAACTTCCTTGTTACACATTACATCTGGATTAGGTGTCCTCCCATTTTGATATTCATCTAAGAAATATTTGAACACACCATCCCAATATTCTTTTTCAAAGTTCACAGAATAATAAGGAACACCAATCTTATTTGCAACTTTTGCAACATCTTCGTAATCCTCCGTTGCCGTACAAACTCCACTGTCGTTCGTATCATCCCAGTTCTTCATGAAGACGCCGACTACATCATATCCTTGCTTTTTTAATAAATAAGCAACAACTGAAGAGTCAACTCCACCACTCATGCCCACAACGACACGAATTTGGCTGTTATCCTTCATAATATTCTCACCATCATTTCAATATAGATTCTGAATCTCTACGAGTTGAAGGTCGTATTATTTCAGTAAACCTAATTATATCTAGTTCATTAACTTTTGACAAGTCAACCTAATTATTTTTCGATTAAGACAGCACGCTCTTTTAGATTATCAATTACAAAATTAAGTTGTTCTATATGCTTTTCAACATCTGATCCCTTAGAAATATTAATTTCTTTCAGCCCATTTGCACTGGTTACACCTATTTTGAAAGTCTGCAAATCACTACTAATCGTAACTTTTAATTTTATGCTTGCATTATATGGAGATGTTGGATCAAGCGGGCGTTCAAGTATGAATTTTCCCCCTTTACTTTCTAAAAAACCTACATCCCGCAAGGTATATTTCTTAATTTCTGTGCTTAATGCAAATACGCGATTATCACCCAGAATTTTAGCTTCTTTAGTATATGCCATCAACTGTTCCCCCTACTCTTTTTGATAATTTTAGTTAATTGTGCAATTAAGTAATCAATATCCTCCACTGTATTCTCCACTCCAAAACTAAATCTTAGAGATTCTTCGATTCGTGGGCTGTTTGCACCATACATTGCCGTTAAAACATGCGATGGTTCAACACTGCCAGCTGTACAAGCTGATCCTGCAGAAGCTGAAATACCATTTAGATCCAAATTGGTTAGTAATGCATCCCTTTTACATCCCTTAAACCATATATTAATTACATGCTGTAAATTATTTTTTATAATCTCGCCATTAACTTCAAATTCAATTCCAGCCATTTGCAATCCCTTGACTATTTGCTGCTTGAATTCATAATACTTCTTTTGCCGTATTTTTTTTTCGTCTACATTGACTAATTCAACAGCCTTGGCAAAACCAGCAATTGCTGGAATATTCTCGGTACCCGCACGTCTTTTTAATTCCTGATCGCCACCTTTCAACAATGAAGGAATCTTAACTTTTTCAGAACGATAGAGAAATCCTAAAAATTTTGGCCCGTTAAGTTTATGTGCTGAAGTTGACAACAAATCAATCTTATCTGCTTGAACATCGAGATCAATCAATCCATACGCTTGAACTGCATCTGTATGAAACCATGCAGTAGTCTGCTCAACTAATTCTCCAATTTCATGGATTGGCATACGACTACCAACTTCATTATTTCCAGTCATAACTGATACTAAAATCGTATCTGGTCTAAGCGCATTCTTTAAATCCGTCAGCCTGATCAGCCCACGCTGGTCGACTGGCAAGTAAGTAACTTCGAACCCAAGTGACTCAAGGTATTTCATTGATTTTAAAACTGCTTCATGTTCAATCGCTGTTGTGACCAGGTGCTTTCCTTCAGATTGTCTAGCCAAAGCTGTCTCGATAATTGCAGTATTGTCACTCTCAGTACCGCCACTTGTAAAAACAATTTCATCATCTTTTTTCGCATTAATCGACCGAGCAATCAGGTGTCTACTATCATCCAAAATGGCCCGTGCTTGCCTTCCATGAAAATGAGTACTTGAAGCATTCCCAAAGACATTACTCATGGTTTCAGTCATTGTTTTGATAACTGGTGCAACCATTGGCGTTGTAGCTGCATTATCTAAATAAATATGTCTCACTCTTATCGCTCCTATTTTACTAAAACATTTAGAATCATTTGCGCAGATTTCTTACCAGCCTCAATGATAAATTCGTCAAATGAAGTTTCTGCTTCTTCATTGCCTGTATCCGACATTGCACGAACAATTGCGAAAGGAACTTTAAATTGAGCTGCAACTTGAGCAACTGCTGCGCCTTCCATCTCACAACATAAAACATCAGGATAAATATCCTTAATTGCTTTTATTTTGTCAGAAGATGCAACGAACTGATCACCGGTTACAATCAGCCCCATTTCAACATGCTGTCGATTTTGTTCAGCTGCTTCCTTCAATGTTTCAACGAGGTGTGAATCAGCTTCAAATTTTTGTGGCTGTTGTGGTAACTGACCTGGAAGATAACCAAATACAGTAGCATCAACATCATGATATGCCGCAGCCGTAGATAAAACAACATCGCCAACATGCAATCCTTGCCCGATTCCTCCTGCCGAACCAGAGTTTATAATGACCTCTGCTTTGAATTGTGCAATTAACAAGCCCGTAGTCATTCCAGCTTGAACCTTGCCAATTCCAGATTGAACAAGAACGACTTCGTTTTCATTAATTGTTCCTTCAAAAAAAGTAATTCCGGCTATCTCAGTTCGTTTTGCTGCTTTTAGTTCTAATTTCAGCGCCTTTATTTCTTCATCCATTGCACATAAAATTCCGTATCTCATTTTCAACTACCCTTCCTCACATTTTAAAAGTTTACAAATACCATAAAACAGTAAACGCAAATAATTGCCATAAATAAACCAGCAATTACCCAATTTAATTTTCTAGCCAATTTTCTTTTTTTCTCATCGTTAATTTCATTTTTTTCATCCTGTCTCTGCTGTGAGCGACTTACAGTTTCTTCAGGTATTTCTTGTGCATTTTCTTTCTTCCTTGTTGTTTCTTGTATATCAAGAGATTGTGAATGACGCCCAACTTTGCCGAAAATCTTATCTTTTAATCCCAAATTAACTTCTCCTTAATTCAAGCAACTCCCACTTCCAGACAGCCATAATTGTCTTGCTATCACAAATTAAACCCGCATTAATCTTTTCTTTTGCTTCCGCTAGCGTCAATTCTACAGTATTCAGGAATTCATCTGCATCTTGTGGTAATTTTTTAGACACGGGCTGTAAGTCGTGAGCAAAATACATTAACATTCTTTCATCTGCAAAGCCTGGTGATGTATAAAAATCCGCAAGTAACTCCAAACTCTCAGATTGCAATCTGACTTCTTCATTAAGTTCACGAATCGCTGTCTTTTTAGGATCCGTTTCATTTGCCTCTATCTTACCTGCAGGAATTTCCAAAGTAACACGCTGCATAGGTTCACGCCATTGCTCAACAAATATCATTTTATTTTCTGCGGTTAGACAAATGATAGCTACGGCTCCATGATGTCGCACGATTTCTCTTCTAGCTTGTTCGCCGTTTGGCAACTTAACTTCTTCCTCTTCAACCCGGATAACTTTCCCTCGATATACCTCTTTAGAACTAATTACCTCTTCTTCGTATTTCATATTATAAACTCCCTACAAAATCTTCATATGCTGTTTGCTCAGTTGTTGCTGACCACTTAACAGCAGTAAAATCACCTCTGAGTGCTTGTTCTTGTGATAATTCAACTTCCGCAACAAATGTTGCATTCCCAATTAAAGACATCCAGTATGAACCATCTTCTCTTTGATGAACCTTTGTATTGACCATTCCGCCTGGATTATGCACCGTTATTAAATCTTCCAAGCTTGTGTGTGCTGGATAAAGCAATGAATATATCAATGACGAGGCTGACATTGCAGTCCCGCAAGCATTTGTGAAACCCACGCCTCTTTCAAATGTTCTGACAAAAATATTATTATCTGCAAATACTTCGACAAAGCTAACATTAACACCATCAGGGAAGACAGGATTCTTGCCATTGTTCAAATAAGCTGCAATTCTTTCTAATTCAGGTCCCAGCAATTCTTCATGATTGACAAAAGTAATTAGATGCGGATTAGGTACGGCTACCGCTGAAAATTTCAAAGTTTTAGATAACTCTGGAACTATTTCATTAAATAATCTTTCTTTACCAACAATATGCATTTTTAAATCACTAGCAGCAAAACTGACTGGTGATATTTCTGCATCAAATGCAGTCACATTTGGTGCAAAGTCCTTTGCTTTTTTTACTTCAAGATCTGCATACATTGTCTCAATCTTAAAATCGGTTAAATTATTTTGTTCACTCAAATATCGTGCAACTGTCCGAATTCCATTTCCACACATACTTGCTTCACTGCCATCAGCGTTAATAACCCTCATTTTACCAACTACAGAATTATCATGTCCACTCGTCACATATAGTATTCCATCGGACCCACCATGCAACCCTGTCTTACGATCACATATCTGTCTAGACAGCCCTCTTAATTCTTCCTCAGATAATTTCTTATCTACCTGTTTTTCATCCAAAATAAAAAAATCATTTCCTGAACCGTGAACTTTAATCATCTTCATCAGAATGACCTCCTACTGATTTAACAATATCTTACAACTATAATAGCAGAAATTAACCACTTTAGTCTTCTATCCCGTAATTATTCAACTATTATTTATTTTTTTCAAAAATTTACTTTCTTATAATCAAGCAGTACTCAAAAAACCAGGTCAAAATTATTTTTTTGCCTGGTCTTTTCATAGGTTGCAGATAAATATTCTAGAAATCAAATTTCGACAAACTTATTTCAACCTCTTACTTATTAACAACAAATTACTGCCTATTCCTCTAATCCAGCAGATACTGCATCTGGAAAGTCAGCTTTAACAATTGCTGCGCAACTTGCACAAAGTGTCGGAAAATCATTATCAGATCCAACATCTTCTTTAATCATTCGACAGCGTGGACAAACCTCGCCCTTAGCATGGCCAACAACAATCGATAATTCAGCAGTGTATTTTTCCGCTTCCGCTGGTGCATCATCCAATGACTTAACCTCTAACGCAGAAACAATCAAAGCTTGACGAACATTGATCTGAAGCTTCTTAAACAATTGTATAACATCCTCTGAAGCATAGAGTACCACTTGCGCTTCAAATGACTTACCAATTAATTTCTCATTACGAGCCTTTTCCAATGCTTTAAATACTTCTGAACGAATATCCATGAATTCAGCAAAATTCTTACTTGTTTCAAGCTCATTATTATAATGATTTACTGCGGGCATTTCAGACAACTGTGCAAATTCCTCTGGTTCCTTCAAGTATCCCCAGATTTCTTCAGTTGTATGAGGTAAGACTGGTGTTAACAGCTTTGTCAAACGAACAGCAACATCATATAAAGCGGTTTGCATTGAACGTCTTTTATGACTATCTTCACCTTCGATATAAACGATGTCCTTGGCGATATCCAAGTAAAATGCTGAAAGATCAACAGTTACAAAGTTAATCAGCTTCTTGTAAATATCCATAAAGTTATAAGTCGCATAAGCATCCAAAACATCTTTAGAAAATTTGTTAATTCTGATTTCCATATATTGATCAAGTGCTTCCATATCGTCAAAGGCAACTGTATCTTTTGCTGGTTCAAAATCAGTCGTATTAGCAAGTAAGAAACGAACTGTATTTCTAATTTTACGATATGATTCAGAAATTTGTTTAAAACTATCCATTGAAACACGTACGTCAGCAGAAGTGTCCACACTTAAAACCCACAAGCGAATAATTTCGGCACCCATTTGTTTGATTACCTTTTCAGGAACAATCGTATTACCAAGAGACTTACTCATTTTACGTCCCTCACCATCAAGTGTAAACCCTTGGGAAAGGACTTGCTTGTATGGTGCCTTACCTGATACTGCAACACTTGTAATCAGGCTAGAATTAAACCAACCACGGTATTGATCAGAGCCTTCAAGATACATATCGCTTGGATATTTCAAGTTTTCACGAGCGGCCAAAACACCCTGATGTGAAGAACCTGAGTCAAACCAAACATCCATAATATCTGTTTCCTTAGTAAATGTACCATTTGGTGAATGTTCACTAGTAAAACCTTCAGGTAGTAATTCTTTTGCTTCTTTCTGGAACCAAATATTTGAACCGTTCTTTTCAAACAAATCAGCAACATGCTCAACCGTTTCCCTAGTGATGATTGCCTCACCATCCTCACCATAGAAGATGGGAAGTGGAACACCCCATACACGTTGCCTTGAAATTACCCAATCTCCACGATCACGAATCATGTTATACAACCGCTTTTGTCCCCAACTAGGAAAGAATTTTACGTCATCAATTGCAGCAAGAATTTCAGAACGAATCTTGTCAACTGATGCGAACCATTGTGGTGTAGCTCTGAAGATTATTGGTTTCTTAGTACGCCAATCAAATGGATAGCTATGTTCAAGCGGCATATATTTGAGGAGAAGATTATCAGCTTTTAACTTATCTAATGAAATTTGATTGGCATCTTCATAAAAGACACCTTCAAAATCGCTACCAGCCTCGGCTGTTAAGTAGCCCTTATCATCAACTGGGACAAAGATGTCAAGACCATATTGCTTTCCAACATTAAAGTCATCTTCACCAAATCCAGGAGCAGTATGAACAAGTCCAGTACCTGAATCCAATGTCACAAAATCACCAATCATTGTAACTAATTTACGTTCTGGATAAAAAGGATGCTCTGTCAACACATACTCTAATTCTGATCCTTTGACGGTCTTCAGTGTGTCAAATTTTTCCCATCCAAAGCGTTCTGCATTAACTTCAACAAGCTCCGTAGCTATCACAAATTTACGCTTATCACCTGCTGGTTGCACAACTGAATAATCAAAGTCTTTATCCACAGTGATACCTTCAGACCCAGGGATTGTCCAAGGAGTCGTCGTCCAGACAACCATATATGTATCGTCATCTAAGACTCCTTTGCCATCAATAACATGTTCACCATAAAAAGCAGATGGGGATGTCACATCATGGTATTCAACCTCTGCTTCAGCTAAAGCAGATTCTGATGACCATGACCAAAATACAGGCTTCTTGCCTTTATAAATCAATCCACGTTCTGCCATCTTACCAAAAACACGAATTTCTTGTGCTTCAAAGGTCGGATCAAGCGTAACATAAGGTTTTTCCCATTCACCAGCAACTCCCAGACGTTTGAAATCTTTGCGTTGCTTATCTACTTGTTCAAGTGCATACTTCTGACATTCTTCACGAAATTCAGCAACAGACATTGCCTTACGATTCACACCAGCCTTTTTTAACTGTTGTTCAATTGGAAGGCCATGAGTATCCCAACCTGGAACATATGGAGCTCTAAATCCCATCATAGATTTGGAACGCACAATAAAGTCTTTTGAGATTTTATTCATTGCGTGTCCCATATGAATATTCCCATTTGCATATGGAGGACCATCATGTAACACAAAAGTTGGTTTACCCTCGTTTAATTTTTGTCTCTTCTCATAGACCTTATTTTCTTCCCAAAAATTTTGGCGTTCAAGTTCACGAACTGGCAAGTTGCCTCGCATTGGGAACTTAGTTTTACCTAAATTCAATGTTTCTTTAACTCTCATTATTATCTCTCCTTGTCAAATATTTTAAACAAAAAAAGACCTCATCCCAAGGGACGAAAATCTTTCGCGGTACCACCCAATTTAAAAAAATACAAATGTATTTCTCTCTCAAACAGCTAATTAACGATTGCCAACCGGATAAACTTACTACAAAGTTCAGTCTACCACTAAAAAGATGATAAACATCGAAGAATTGAATGTCAAACTTTCACCATACATTGACTCGCTATTTCAGGAACCTCGATGTTCGTATTCTTTCCATTATTTAAGATTTTTCAGAAGATGATTCCTCATTAAAGTGCTGTCCTTCATCATCTTCTGGGAAAATGACCACTGCCTTCTTCTCACTAGTTACATCGTCGGCCTGCTCATCTTCAACCTCAATATTCGAGAATGATTGTACTTCTTTAGCAGCAGCTTTGTCAAGTTCAGAATCTCTTCTGATTGCTTCTTGAATTTCTTCATAGCTACTTGTGTCACCTTGACGTAAAATTTCATCCCATTCACTGCCCTTAACAACTTCAAGCTGTGATTCCATCATAACTTGTAACTTTTGTCTGAAAATTCGTGCCTGCTTCTTCAAATCATCTGTCTCAAATATTAATCTTTTAGCTTTCTGTGAAGCTTCTTCAACTATCTTTCGTGCCTTCTCATTCGCTTCGTCTACGATATCCTTAGACTGCTTTTGCGCTTCATGACTAATAATTTCTGCTTCGCGTTGAGAATTTGCCTTGACTTTATCAGCTGCTTCTTGTGCAACGATAATTGCTTGATTAAGTGAATCTTTTAAGTCGTTAAAATATTTCAACTTTTCTTCGTTTTGTTTTAAACCATCGGCTAATCGTTCACTTTCTTTGATATTCAGCTCATAGTCTTTGATAATTTGATCCAAAAAGTCATTTACTTCATCTTGATCGTAACCACGCAATTTAACACGAAACTCTTTGTTATGAATATCTAGTGGGGTCAAAGTCATATCCCCAACACCTCCATGTATGTATTATTTTTTTAGAACATCTGCTTCCACTCGGATTTTTCCTTTTTTTGATACTCCTTGAAGTGCATTTAATCTGAATCGCCCATAACTGCGTACAGAAACGATATCATGTTCTGCTACTTCAACATCAGGCTTTTCAGTATTCATCCAATTAAGAACCACCTTGCCTGAGTTCAACAAGTCCTTAACATGCTTTCTAGACAGATTATAAACCCCTGCAATTAAGATATCCAATCTTAACGAACTAACTGAGATTTGAATTTCTTGCCATTCGTCGATAGGTATTATTATCTCAGCTTTTGTTATTTCTTCAAGATGGACCCTCACCTTACCAATAGTTTCAACCTGAATCTTCAAAAAATTAACCATGCTAGCAGCGGTAACAAACTGCCATCGTTCACCATCAGTTACAATATCACCAATCAAATTACGTCTCAATCCAATATGAGTTAATGCACCTAAAATTTGGCTATGCTTAAGCGTTGCAAATTTTAGAGGATATTTTATCCAAATTAGTGCAAGTTCAAAATCAGTCTCATTTGGTTCATAGTATTCCGGATAAAAAAGGACTCTTCGTCGTTCAGCTCCTTGCAATAAGCCATCAGTCTTCATCTTTAAATCTGGTTCGGTATTTAAAAGCATTTGTGCAATATATACCTCACGTGGGTTCAAAAATTCGGTCAATATTGGTCGATACTCAGTCGCTGCTTGTGTCATCAAACTACTGAGTTCATCAATAATCGACGTTTCTTCACTTCTAAAATGTTGATATATCGTTTGCTTATCCATGCTGAGTAATCACACTAAAAGCATCAAAAAGCCAAAAATCGAACTATATACAAAATTAAAACCACTCTGAACAAAGCGCAGCGCGATCAAAGCAACGATTGGAGCAAAACTGATCCCACCAATTAAGGGGACAAATCTATCAAAAAATGAAAGGTAAGGTTCACATATTCTGCCCAAAATATCGGCCAACTTTGAACCCTGAGCTGCGGGAAACCAACTCATTAATACATACACTATAATCGCGAACGAATATAGCTCAAAAATACGATTAATAATTGTTAAAATCATATATATAACTCCTTGAATTAGTTAAAATCCGAATCTGTAAATTCTGACGTAACATTTCCCTCAACGACAAAACCAGCAGGTGTACAAAGAAAAATTTGGTCGCCAATTCTTTGAATTTCGCCATTGATTGCAAAAATAGTTCCCGTTAAAAAATCAACGATCCTTTTAGACTGTTGTTCATCCATCCGCTGAAAGTTTACAACGGCAGCTTGATCACTCAGTAAACGAGTGGCTATAGCCTTGACATCAGAATAAACTCTTGGTTCAAAAAGTGCAATCTTCTTCTCAGACATTGTTCGCCTCTTTCCATCAAGTGAAACAACGTTTTTATTAGTATCAACTTGCGGCGTTTGTTGCTCTTCATATTGATAATTTTCATCTTCATCAAATTGATCATCCGATATTCCAAAAAACTTGCCAAACTTTGCTCCTAAAGCCATTCTTTCACCTCCCAATCATAATTTTACATCTTATTTACGTCGATGACGGAAAAATGGAGGTGTATTCAACCCATCTTCATCATTATCATCTTGTTCTTTCTCAGTATCGGCCTTAAATATATCAAATTTTTTCTTTTCAATATTCCTAAATTCATCTGTTTTTGCTTCAGAAGCTGGATGTTCTTCTACAATTTCACGTCGCAAATCCCAATCTTTTAAGGGATCATTACTCTCAACTTCTCTTGTTACTTCGCTACCATCATTCTTGCGAATATTATTATGTTTAACTTGTGTCGCTCTCGATCCCCTGCTGTTCTGGTTTTTCTTATCAATCCCAGTTGCTATCACAGTCACGACCACTGTATCTTCAAGGTCTTCGTTGATTGAGGTTCCAAAAATAATATTAACATCACTTGTTGCAGCTTGAGCAACGATATCAGAAGCATCTTGTGCTTCAAAGAGGCTTAAATCAGGACCACCTGTAATATTAAGCAGCACTTGCTCTGCCCCATCAATTGAAACTTCCAATAATGGTGAAGAGATTGCTTTCTTTGTTGCATCAGCAGTTCGATTTTCACCGTTGGCCGAGCCAATTCCCATCAAAGCAGAGCCTTGATTTTCCATGACAGTTTTTACATCAGCAAAATCCAAGTTAACATATCCGGGAGAAGTAATTAAGTCTGAAATTCCCTGGACACCCTGGCGCAAAACATTATCAGCTTCCTTGAAAGCCTCCATCATTGGAGTCTTTTTGTCTACAATTTCAAGTAACCTGTTATTTGCAATGATGACTAATGTATCAACATGTTCCTTCATTTGAGCAACGCCCTCTGCTGCAAAACGAGCGCGCTTGGGACCTTCAAAGCTAAATGGTCGTGTAACAACACCTACCGTTAAAGCCCCTTGCTCTTTAGCAACTTTGGCAATAATAGGTGCAGCACCTGTCCCAGTTCCGCCACCCATTCCTGCGGTAACAAAAATCATATCTGCTCCTTTAAGAGATTCGGCTAAAGCCTCTTCACTTTCTTGTGCTGCCTTATCACCAACTTCAGGATTTGAACCTGCTCCTAATCCACGTGTAAGTTTCGGCCCAAGTTGAATTTTTGTCTCAGCCTTTGAACTCGCTAAAGCCTGCACATCTGTATTAGCAACAATAAATTCAACACCTTTTACATCATCAGCAATCATTCGATTTACTGCATTTCCGCCGGCACCACCAACACCAATAACTTTGATTGTTGCTCCTTTGTTTTCATTTGCATCCAGTGAAAATTCCATTGCATTCCCTCCAAATTATTCTCAGTCAAAAAAGGTATTGAAAAAGTTCTTGATTCCCTCAAAAGAACTGCTCTTTTTATTTTTTTGCTTTTTCTGCTCAGTCTCTTTACTATAATCGACCTGTTGTTCTTGTACACCAGCTGCAGTTCTATTTTCAATTTCCGGAGCGCTATCATCCAGAGAAGCCTTGACAACTTTTTCAATCTCGCTTTGCTTAGTCATATATGCAACCAACCCAATCGCTTGCGTAAACGATGGGTGTCGCAATCCCATTTGTTGCGGGATAAATAATTTAATATTTGTATCAAAGATGTCCTCTGCTAGTTCCTTAATACCTGGCAGCGCAGCAACACCACCAGTAATAACAATGCCTCCTGGAAGTTTTAGCGCATCAATTCCTTGTAACACATTTTTAAGCTTTATAAAGATCTGCGTCAATCGTGCTTCAATAATCTCACTCAAGTATTCTCCACTAATTTGAACAGCGTCAGCCTTGCCAACCACTTCTACCGAAAAAACATCATCTTTCGATGCTAAATAACTGGCAGCATATCCAAAATTACGCTTAATCTTTTCAGCATTCTCAAGCGACGTATTTAGAACAACGGAAATATCCTTGGTAACGAACTTCCCGCCTTCTTGATCAACATATGTATACTTTAACTTATGATCATGTACAACTGCTGCCGTTGTTTGACCGCCACCTAAATCAATTAAAACTGCCCCAAAATCTTGTTCGCCATCACTAAGTGCCTGTGTCGCAAGTGCCAAAGGTGCAACGACTATGTTCTTAACAACAAGTCCCGCACGCTCAACACACTTAACAGTGTTATGTAAAACCGTCTTTGGTCCAGTATATAAAACACCACTCATTTCAAGACGAACACCGACCATTCCGCGAGGATCCTTAATTCCATCAAATCCGTCAACCGTAAATTCATTAGGAATAACATCAATAATATCTCGTTCTGGTGGCAACTTTTGAATAAGTGCTGCCCTTGTTACATGATAAACGTCAGTACTATCGATTTCCTTAGAATTTCCATTACCATCACCGACAGCTATTATTCCATTGCATGGAACAATTTCTAAGAGATTAGCCGGTATACCAACTGTTATTTCTGAAATTTGAATATTCGCTTTTTGTTCCGCTTGATCAATTGCTGCTTTAATTGCATCTACAGCCCTGTCAATGTCAACAATGACCCCACGGCTCAACCCATCAGAACGCTCACTGCCTACTCCAATAATATTAAGTTGTCCCTTGACAAATTCTGCTACGATTACTTTGATCGAAGTAGTTCCAATATCAAGTCCAACATAAATTCCTGAATTATCCATTGGTTGAGCTCCCTTCTAAAAATAAAATTAACTAATATTTACTCAAACTAACAACTAGAATTTTACCACAACACTTAGCATTTATACACTTTTCAAGCTTTTTTATTGTACAAATTATTAATTTTTTTATTTTAATTCTGTTGAATATGCACCGACTTCAAAATTTATTTTAATTTTTCCAGTTGCTTTGGCTTTAATTTGTGAATAATATTTCATTTTTCCTGAAAAGGTTGGGAGTGTCGCAATGATTTCGTTTCCATCATTCATGTAAACCTTAATCCTCTCTGGATTAACAGAATCAGGAGCTGCATGAATTTCCGAAATACCTGTTAATAAACTTGTTGTCAGTTTATTCATCTCCTTTGCTAATAACTTAGTTTCAGAAGAAGTTTTAAAATTTGAGAAAACTGGCAAATTGCCTTCAGGTGACGTCCGTTGTACAATTGAAGCGTTCCCCTTACTATTCAACGCATAATAATTATTACTTATTAACAAATATCCAACAACTTTTTCCTTGGAAATTTGGATATTAACACTTCTATCTTTCAACACAAAACTAACATTTTTAACTTCACTAATATCATTTTTGATCTGTCCAGCTGCCTTTTTTTCTTCCAAGTATACTTGCAGCAGATAATCATTTGTTTTGATTCCGCTGGCCTTCTTAATCGCTTCTTGTGTAGCTTGATCCACCCCAGTAACATTTACTTCTTTAACTTTGCTGATTGGTAAAATAAAATAAAATGAAATTATAGTAATGAAGCCAAAAAAGATTAAATTAATAATCATTTTCTTATGCAAGAGCATTTTTCTTTGCTTGACCAATTTAGGCAATTTATTACCCATCCGCTTTTTTTTAAAATCTTTCTTTTTCAAAGCCGCCTTATGTCTCTTTTTTTGAGCTTGTTCCCAAGGTGTAAGAGGTTGGTTACTATTTTTTTCTCTGCCAAAAAAATTATTTAATCTAAATTTCATACCAACCTCCATTAATTTCTAATTATTGGTAATTAAATCTGTCAGCACTCTTTCAATTCGCTTAGATGAATCTGGAATGCCAGCCTTCCTAGCTTCTTTCGCAATTTGACTTCTTCTTTCATCATCTTTCATCAACTCGTTGACTTCATCTGCCAATGTTTGACCGCTTAGTACATCTTCCTTAATCATTATCGCTGCATCTATGTCAGCAAGACTACGTGCATTATAAGTTTGATGATCATGTGTTACATTGGGACTTGGAATCAATATTGAAGGGATTCCCAATACAGTTATTTCAGCCAGACTTGTTGCCCCTGATCGGCCAACTATTAAATCAATTTCGGGTAAAATCGCCGGCATATCCTGAATATACGGCTTAATCACAATGTTGTTTAACTGTTTTTCTCCAATTTCACTTTTTATTTTCTCATAGTAGATACTACCTGTCACAAATAAAACCTGGAATTCATTCGTGTCAAACAAAGCAAATGCATCCATTGCAGCTTCATTGATACGCCGAGCACCTCTTGAACCACCAAATATCAATACTGTCTTTTTGTTCTCCGATAGGCCCAATTCAGCTAATCGTCCGGTTGATTTAATATCAGCTACTTGTTGTGCCCGCGGATTTCCCGTAAAGACAACTTTTTGACTTGGAAATTCTGTTTTAGCAGCTTCAAAACAAATTCCAATTTTATCTACAAAATGACTTAAGAATTTGTTTGTCACTCCTGCAATGCTATTTTGTTCATGAATGAATGTTGGAATATGCAATTGCGATGCAGCATAAACAACTGCCCCACAAACATAACCACCAGTACCCACGACAACATCAGGTTTGAATTCCCTAATTATTTTCTTAGCTTCATGAACACTTTTTAAAAATAAATAAATAGTCTTAAAATTTTGCAACGATAAAGAACGTTTAAATCCTTGAATTTCAATCGTCTTAAAATCAATTCCTGCATTCGGAACAATTTTACTTTCCAGCCCTTTATTCGTTCCGACATACAGAAATGAACTACGAGTGTCATCTTTTTTTAAAGTCTCAATTAATGCTAGCGCCGGATAGATATGTCCACCCGTGCCGCCGCCAGATATTAGTAAGCGCACTATCTTACATCTCCAATTCTTTCTTTAAATCTTCGATTGCTTGAATAAACATATCTCCTCGCACTTCAAAAGTTGGATACTGATCCCAACTTGCACAAGCCGGTGAAAGTAAGATCACATCATTCTCCTTACTCATATCGTACGCAATCGGTACTGCAGTCTTAACATTTTCAGTTTTAACGATTTGTTTAACTCCTGCCTGCTTTGCCGCTTGTGCAACTAGATCACCAGTTTCACCAAATACAATTATTCCCCTCAAGTTTTTAAAATATGGAATCAACCTTTCAAACGTAAAACCCCGGTCCAAACCGCCGGCGAGCAGCACTACTGGATTGTTAAAACCAGCCAATGCCTTTTCTGTTGCTTCCATATTAGTTGCTTTTGAGTCATTATAGATTTTACGTTGATTAATCGTTGTAACATATTGCGTACGATGTCTAACACCTGAGAAGGTCTTCAGAACTTCCACAATATTTTTATTCTCTTGGCCCATTAATTTTACAACAGTAATAGCTGCAAGTGCATTCTCAATATTATGTTCACCCGGAATCTTGATTTCAGATGCGAGCATGATCTTTTCTTCTCTAAAATAAAGCCAACCATCCTTTTCGTAAGCCCCTGCTTTGCTGGTGCCCTTTCGAGAAAAAGGAACAATTGTTGCATTTGATTGTGTACTTAACTTGCGCCATTCTTCTGAATCCCAATTAACAACAAAGTAATCAGCTTTTGTCTGATTCTTTGTAATATTCATCTTTGCTTTAATATAATTCGCGCGCGTTCCATGGTAATCTGTGTGGGCCTCATAAATATTAGTCAGTACTGCTACATGTGGGCGAAGTTTTGTTGCTCCTAACAATTGAAAGCTTGATAATTCTGTGACCATCACATCTTTCTTAGTCGCCTTTTGTGCTACCAAAGTTGCAGGAATACCAATATTTCCCGCAACATATGCCTCTCCATCTTTTCTTCCTTGATTAAGCATCAATGAAATAAGAGTGGTTGTAGTAGTCTTGCCATTTGTTCCTGTCACACCAATCATTTGCGCATCCAAAATTTCATATGCTAATTCAGGTTCGGTAATAATCGTAAATCCACGTCTTACAGCTTCTGCAATCAACACATTACTATAAGGAATTCCAGGATTCTTTACAATCAAATCTGTGTCATCTAAAAGTGAAAGCGGATGGCCTCCTGTTATTACTTTGATTCCTTCAGCCTGTAAGTTATCTACAATATTTTGTGGTGCTTTTTTTAAATCATTCACAGTTACTTTTGAACCTAATTTGCAAAGAAGCTTTGCAGAATTAATTCCACTTTTTCCCAACCCAACAACTAACACTTTTTTATTCTTATAAGTTGTTGTTGTTTTCATAACAGCCATCCCTTTTCTAATAAAAATTTAAAGTATTACTATAAGGCTCAAGATACTTGCGCCCAGACCAATTAACCAAAAAGTTATATCTATGCGCCACTCACTCCAACCACTCAATTCAAAATGATGATGAATTGGGCTCATCTTGAAAATACGCTTTCCAGTTAATTTAAATGAAGCAACTTGCAACATTACACTTGCAGTTTCTATCACAAATATAATTCCAATTACAAGTAATGATAGTTCATGATGTAATAATAATGAGACTGCTGCCAATGCACCTCCTAAGGCCAACGACCCCATATCTCCCATAAATATTTTTGCAGGTTTATGGTTAAATAATAGAAAAGCAAAGAGTGCACCAATAACTGCTAAGCAAAAGAGCAAAACATCACTTTGCCTTTGATTAGCCGCAATTACAGCATATGTTCCAAAAGCTATTATAGCTTGTCCTGCTACAAGTCCATCAATTCCATCTGTCAGATTTACCGCATTTGAAAATCCAACAAGCCAAAAAACAACAAAAAACACAAACAGAAAACCAATATTAATCTCATTACCAAAAAAATGCAATGCAAGTGGAAATCTCTCATGCCAGTACACAGCAGTGAAGATCAAGCCACCAATTATTTGACCAAGCAGCTTCTGCCAAGCTTTTAATCCTTCATTTTGCTTCTTCCACAACTTGATAGAATCGTCCCAAAATCCTAATATTCCATATAGTAACAAAATGAAGTCTAATACCAGTAATCTGGCACTCAACTGTCTATAGATAACAGGAATTACAATTGCAGTTAATAATATCGCAATATTAAAAACAAAGCCTCCCATTGTTGGCGTTCCTGCTTTTTTTTCATGCCACTTTGGTCCCTCTTCACGAATCATCTGTCCTTGTTTTTTCTGATGTGCATAATCAATAAAGACCGGTAAAAAAATTAATGTTATTAAAAAACTAACTATTATAGTAAGAACCATTTCAATTGAATTCATCTAATTTCCCTGCTCCTTTAAATCGAGTGCTTTTCTTGCTTCCTCAACATCATCAAAATGGTGCTTTGTTTCTCCAATAATTTGATAATCCTCATGTCCTTTTCCAGCAATCAAGATAATGTCTTGTGGCTTTGCCATTGCAACGGCGAAATTAATTGCTGCACGTCTATCAATAAATGTTGGAATTTCCACTAGTTCAGGAACACCTAAGAGCATCTCATCGATTATTGTTTGTGGATTTTCTGAACGCGGATTATCTGATGTAAAAATGGGATAGTCACTATGCACAACGGCAATTTTAGCCATTTTTGGTCTCTTCAACTTATCACGATCTCCACCGCAGCCAACTACACAAAAAACTTTGCCCTTTGCAAAATCATTGATTGTCTCTAAGGCATTCAATAATCCATCCGGTGTGTGCGAATAGTCTATAATTGCAGATACTTTGCTTTCAGAGGTAATCAACTGCAATCTTCCCCTGACACCTGGAAATTGCTCAAGCGCCGTAATTACACTTTCAGAGTCTATTCCACAGGCATATGCAGCTGCAAATGCAGCCAAGATATTGTAGACATTAAATAAACCCACCATTTTGACACCTAGATGAAATTTCTCGCCAAAAACAATTAAATCAAAATCAGTTCCTTTGCTATGAATTTCAATATTTTCCGCCTTGATCATTGCCTCTTTTTTAATTCCATAAGTCAAAACCTCAGCAGCAGTATCCGCTGCAAATTGTTCGCCAATTGGATCATCAATATTCAATACCGCCACTTTAGGATTTCCAGAGTGTGTGTACTTGTTTCCTAGTTGTGAAAACAATAAGCTTTTTGCATGTGCATAATTTGCCATTGTCTTGTGATAATCCAGATGATCCTGTGTCAAATTAGTAAAGACCGCAACATCAAAATCAATTCCCCACACTCTTCCTTGAATCAATGCAATTGAAGAAACCTCCATTGCGACCGTGCTGACACCCTTTTCAACCATCTTATTTAAAGTACGCTGCAAAGTAATAATGTCAGGAGTTGTATTCTTGGTTTTTAAAATTTCATCATCAATTTTTCGGTACATCGTGCCAATCAATCCGGTTTTTTCACCTAGATTACGGAAAATTGCTTCTATAATGTGGGTGACTGTTGTCTTTCCATTTGTTCCCGTTACTCCAACTATTCGAAGTGCTTGGCTCGATGTTTCATAAAAAAAGCTACTCAAAATCGCCATCGCTTTGTTAGTATTTTGAACATATACAACTGGTACCGAAACTTCGCCCAGTTCTTCTTGTGCAATGATCATTGCCGTACCCTTTTTTATCGCTTCTTGTACCAATTCGTGTCCATCAACTTTTACTCCTTTAATCGCAACAAAAATACTCCCCGCAATAACTTCGCGTGTATCTTGTGTCAGTAAAGAAACCGAAAAATCTTCAAACTTTTCAGGTACTACTTTTTTAAATTTTAAACTCTTAATCAATCTGCTCGCTTGCATAAATTCACCATACTATCCCTATTTAAGCTTTACCGTAATATTTGTAGTTCCATCCAATGATTTATTGGCAACCAGGCTTTGTTCACTGACATAGCCTGAACCTTCAATATCAAAATTAATTCCTAGTAGTTTGCCAAGTTTCACAACATCACTTCTAGACCATCCCGTCAAGTCAGGCATCACCTTTTCCCCATCTGTCATTAAAATTATTCGTTCTCCAGACAAAGAGGTGCTTCCAGCTGTTTCTGATTGTGCCGTGATTTTATTACCATTCCCAACTTCTGTAACTAATAATCCAGCATTTCGTAACGTAGCTTTTATACTTGTAGCATTCTTACCTATATAATTTTTTATTGCAATTTGTGTATTACTTGCAGTTTGTCCAGAATTTTCGTCGAGTGCACGTTTTAAGAGCGGATTAAACACGCTGGCTAACATCTGGCCTGAAGTTCCACCAGCAAAAGTTGTTGGTTGCTTCATAGTGATGTACAAAATATATTTTGGATTATTTGCAGGTGCCACTCCTGCGACAGAGAAAATATAATTCATTTCTCCTTTGAGATATCCTGTTCCTGTACTATCGCCAATTTGTGCAGTCCCAGTCTTCACCCCTATCCGGTATCCATCAATTTTAAAAGCACTCCCTGTACCATTTTGATTATAAACAACATCTTGCATCATACTCAACACTTTTTTTGCGGTTGAGGCTTTAATCGGATGTCCTACAACTTTTTTGTTAAATTTATAAACTGTTTTTCCATTATTAGGATTCACAATTTTTCGAACTAACTGTGGCTTTACCATTTTACCATTATTAGTGATTGCTGAAAATGCTTGAAGCATCTGAAATACTGTTACAGTTATTCCCTGTCCGTATGCAGTATTCGCTTGGTCAATCGGATATTTATATTCTATACTACCCTTAGCCTCATTTGAAAGCCCTGAATTTGTCGACTTCAATAATCCAAAGCGTTTAATATATTTCAGCCAACTCTTGGCTCCCATCATTTGTTCTAAATGTGCCATTCCGACATTAGACGAGCGAATAAAGGCATCACGATAAGTGATATTGCCCCATCCACTTGGATACCAATCACTCACTGTCTGTCCATTAATCTTATAAGTTCCCGATTTATAAGTTGCATTTGCATTGTATTTTCCACTATTGATTGCCGCTGCCATCGTCAAAATTTTTATAGTGGAACCAGGTTCAAATCCATCTTCCACTAGGGTGTCACGCCACATGTCGCTCAACCCAGTCTTGGTTTGCGCATTAAAAGTCGGCCGTTGAGTTGCAGCAACGATTGCACCTGTTTTTGCATTCATCAAAACAGCATTCATTTCTTTTGCATGATACTTACTTTGTGCTTGCGACATCAAGGTCTCTAAGTAAGTTTGCAGCCTTGAGTCCAAGGTTGTATAAACATTATTGCCATTTTTGGCCTTCCTAGATTTTATTTTTGAACCAGGAATAGGTGTTCCTTTAATATCCTTCTCAAATTTTTTTACTCCATTTATACCTGTCAACAATTTATTATATTGACTTTCAAGTCCCATGACACCAGTCATTTTCCCATTATTATTCTCAGCAATCCCTATTAACTGAGAAGCAAAAGTTCCGTTAGGATAGAGTCGAGCTTGCGCTTCTGTAAAGTTAATTCCCTTTATGTTAGCATCTTCAATCTTATTTTTAGTTTCAAGTGAAATGTTTTTTCCGGCGGTTCCAAGTTCTACTTGGTATGTATCTTGGTTCTCTGGATTCAAAGCTTTCTTAACTTGTGCATATGAAATTGATAAATTTTTGCTTAAAACCCTTGCTGCTTTATCTTTATCCTTATCAGCCAAATATTCTCTTTTTCCAAATGCTACGGCGGTCTTTGATAAAACTATGTAAATTGTATAAGTTGAAGTATCTTCTGCGATTGGTTGATTATCAGCATCATAAATCGTTCCACGCTGGGCCTTTATCTCAGTCTTACTGGCATACAACTTAGCCACACTTTTTCTCAAATTCACATGATCCACAGATTGAAAAATTGCAATATAAAAAAAACGACCGATAAACATTGCGAAAATGATTGCAACGCTAAAGAAAATCCATCGACCGAATCGTTTCCTATTTTGCTGTCTTCGCTTTATTGTTTCTCGTCCATTTTTTTTAATCATTTTGAAACATTCCTTATTGAATTATCATTTATGGTTAAACCTGCATCTTGTGCAACCTTCATTAACCTACTTTTGTTTGAAAGTTCACTAACTTCTTGTTTTGTATTAACATTATCGTTTTGAATCTCGACAATTTTTTGATTCACATTCTGTAATTTATATTGAGTACTTGAAAGGCTCACCTTGGAAGACACCACAAAAATCATCATTCCCATGAATAATAGACTCAATAATATTGCACTCATAATTTCAAATCCTGAAAATGGTACTCGAGTGCTTTTTACTTTTGATTGTTTCTTATGTATTGGTGCCGTTTGTTCTTGTCGTTTAGGGAGTGTTGTTTCTAATTGTCTTGCGGTATTTTGTGCCATTTTCTTCACATCCTTTATTATCTTTTTATTCTTTCAATCACTCTCAATTTTGCAGAATGCGCTCGATGATTGTTAAGTAGTTCTTCTTCACTCGGTAGAATCGGCTTTCGTGATACTAATTTAAACTTCGGCTGTAATTCATCGGGAATCACTGGCAAGCCTTGTGGGATATCCTGCACTTCACTCTTTTCCTTGAAGATTGACTTAACTAGTCGATCTTCAAGCGATTGAAACGTAATGACACTAATTCTTCCGCCAATCTCAATCAGTTCCAAAGCTTCTTCCAATGACTGTTCCAGCGCCCCAAGTTCATCATTAACGGCTATTCTAATTGCCTGAAAAACCTTTTTTGCTGGATGTCCACCTGTACGCCTTGCCCTGGCAGGAATCGACTCTTTTATCAGTTCAACCAGTTGACCAGTTGTTTCAATTCGAGCAACTTGTCTCTCTTTTTCTATTCTTCTAGCAATCGATTTAGCATATTTTTCCTCACCATATCTAAAGAAAATACGAACTAACTTTTCATATGACCACTCATTAACAATCTCTTCAGCGGTCAATTCTTGAGCCTGATCCATTCGCATATCAAGCTTAGAATCATAACGATAGCTGAATCCACGCTCTGCATTATCAAACTGTGGTGATGAGACTCCTAAGTCATATAAAATCCCGTCTACGCTAGTAATACCCTCCGCTAATAATTTTGCATTAAGAAACCTGAAATTTGCTTTTACGAAGGTAACCTTTCCAGAAATCAACTCGTCTTTAAACCTGTTCTGATTGTATGTAATGGCTGTTTGATCTTGATCAAAGGATATGAGATGTCCCTCTTCAGAAAGCTTAGAAACAATTAATCCACTATGTCCGCCACCACCTAAAGTACAGTCAACATAGATACCATTTTGTTTAATTGCTAATCCTTCTACTGCTTCATTCAATAGAACAGTTGTATGTCCAAAATCTGCCACGTTAATCCCCCATTATTAAAGACCAAAATCAATCATATTTTCAGCAATTTCATCAAAGTTAGTTTCTGCTTCTGTCGAGAAGTCATCCCACCGTGCTTCAGACCATATTTCAAATCTGTTTGAGACGCCCACAACAACACACTTTTTATCAAGTGAAGCATGACTGCGAAGTGACTTTGGAATACTTACTCTTCCTTGCTTATCAAATTCACACTCAGTAGCTGCGGAATAAAAAAATCTTACAAATGAACGGGCATCTTTTTTTGTGAGTGGAAGTTTCTGCAGCTTTTCTTGCAAAATGTTCCATTCAGATTCAGGGTATCCAAATAAACAGCCATCCATTCCACGCGTTATTACAAAGACTTCGCCTAAATCTTCACGAAACTTTGAAGGAATAATCAAGCGCCCCTTCTCATCAATTGCGTGCCGATATTCACCCATAAACATGTAAGACACCCCCTTGACACTACTATATTTTGATACTACCACATTTCCCCACTTCACACCACTTTTTCACCCACAAATTACCACTTAATTATTAAATTCTCTTTTCAACCTCTAAAACAACTTTTTAATAGACAAAAACTTTCGTAATTAGAAAATTCTTCAATGCATTAAGATACTAAAAAAGCTGTCTCAAACAATTAAGTTTGAGACAGCTTTTGAAACCAATAAATCTTATATGCTAAGAATAAATAATGGGATAAATAAGCCATATACCGCAAGTCCACAAAAACGAAAATATGATTTAAAAAACACACGATAGATTATTTCGCCTTCAATATATGCATACACCAGAGTCATCATAATTCCTAGTAAGCCTAATCCAAAAAACAAGAACGGGATTACTGATAATTCCAGTTGTGTTAGTGAGGTCATAAAAATACAATATATCACCGGAATAATCATTAAATAAGGTATTCTAAGCTTTCTTCGAATTTTCCTAGGCAAAAATTTCTTCAGAATTACTAAAGACAAAAATACAATTAGAATTAGCAGTAACTGATAATACCATGTCATCTCAATCACCTATGCCCTTACTCCCGTAATAAAAAAGTATCATGCAACGCATTTACTGCTACTTCTAAATCGGCTGCCTTAACTAGCACCCAAATTGTTGTATAGCTATCTGTTGTTTGCAAGATTTCAATATCATGACTGGCCAGAGCCGTTACAATTCTTGCTGCTATTCCAGGTGTACCCATGATTCCAGCACCTACAATCGACACTTTCGCACAGTTTTCTACCAAGGTATGAACAATCTTTTTACTCTGAAGCAATTCCTTAGCTAGTTCAGATTCTTCATGGTTTAAGTTGAAAACCACTTTTTCAGGTAAAATATTAATGAAATCAACACTCAAATGATTATCTGCCAATAAGTTAAATACCTGATCAGCTGAAAGATTCTCTGTTAAAACACTGAATTGAGTCAACCCAACTTGATGAGCAATTCCTGTGACGCTCCGATAATCTTGTAAGGCAAGGTTCTTATCCGAAATTAGTGTTCCTAATTCGTCCACTCCGTCCCAAGTTGAACGAATTCTCAATGGGACATGCGCTTGCTGTGCAATTTCAACAGCCCGCGGATGAATAACTTTTGCCCCTTCATGTGCCATATTTGCAACTTCTTCATAGCTCACATTTTTTAAAAATTTAGCTTTCTTTACAAGCCGTGGGTCGCCAGTCATCATTCCAGAAACATCAGTAAAAATATCAACTCTTTTAGCTGATAAAGCTGCCCCCAAAAGTGCAGCCGATGTGTCACTACCACCTCTGCCTAGAGTTGACATATGACCTTCTCTCGAAAGTCCTTGGAAACCAGCCACGATCACTACATCATTTTCAGAAAAGGCTTTATTGATATTTTCGGTTTTAACATCTAAAACCTTAGCATTTTGATAATCATTGTTAGTCCTAAAGCCAGCATCTGGACCAGTCATTGCCGCTGCAGAAATGCCCTCTTTTTTTAATAGCTGTGTAAATACAGCAGTTGAGATAATCTCACCAACTGAGACAATCATATCTAATTCACGTGCTGACAAACTCGTTTGATCTGCATCTACAAGATTCAAGAGCGAATCTGTGGCATACGGTGCCCCTTTTCTTCCAATTGCAGAAACAACCACTACCACTTTATACCCTTTCTCTAAGGCATAACACACATGTTCAAGTGCCTTGTGCCGTGCCTTATCATCTTGGACCGATGTCCCACCAAATTTTTGTACCATGATCTCCATTACTCTTTACCTCGTTTCGCTTCAATTGTCGTCGCTATTAAATTACAAATAAATGAAATTTTGTTACTAGATTTACTCATTCAATTATAATTGTTAGTTTATGTAAATTCAATTTGTTTTAGAAAGTCTTTGTATACATAGTTTCCAACAAAGACCGTTTGACACAATTCACAGTAAAAAGTATAGTATATTGTAAAGCTTATACGAAAGGTGAATTTTGTTGTGGCAAAGAAGAAAAAATCACGATTTCAAAAAATTACAATGGTAGTTGTTTGGCTGATGATTGTTGTTACTTTAGGTACCGTAGTTCTTAGTGCAATCTTCTCAGTAATGGGATATTAGTTATTAGAACTCCATAAAAATATATACTAAATCCAAAAAAGGGACGCGTTAATACGTGTCCCTTTTTTTTGGATACATTTATATTGAATTAGCTTGTGAGCTAGCTATAAATATTCTATTCTTAGTTCCTTTTGAAGTTCTAGGAACCCACGCCTGCATATATACAAATTTTTTTAATCCACTCATCAGTATTTTCTGTTGGTGCAACTCTACCGTTAATCAATTGGTTTACATACGGTTTAGAAAGACCAAAATGATCGGCTATATCAGACTGCGAACTCGGTTTTAGTTTCATCCGTTTATTTCTTTTTAGACTTAATAATATTGCATCCGTAAGATCATACTCCACTTTAACCACTCCAATTCACTAATAAATTATCTAACTTATTTGACGATTACCACATCTTATTATAGAATCAATCAGTAATATCAAAATAATTTTCCCTAACTAATGTATCAATTTTATTTTCTACATTATGTTAATAGGTAAATTATACTAACTTATACGTTAGATTTCAATTGTTTTTCTAACTTTTTAGTTATATTAAATTTATTGGGAGTTTTAAAATGTATACATTAGAAGTAATTAAGCAACTTGCTAAAGAAAGAAATATTTCCGTTTATGAACTTGAAGAAATATTAGGGTTTGGAAGAAATACGATTTATCAATGGTCACATCGAACACCATCTATTGAGCGCGTCAAAAAAGTCGCTGATTATTTTGGGGTTTCCTTAGATTACTTAACTGGTCGAAGTTCTAAAAAAGATATAAGCAAAATTGATTTAGCAACTGTTCCCGATGGCGTACTTACATTTGAAGGGAAAGAAATTCCTGAAGACGAACTTGAAATAATTCGTCATCTATTGCGAAACAAGCCTTCAAAATAAGCGAGGTGTGTAGCCCATTGGAGGAATTATTAAAATTAGCAAAAAAAGAGCATATTAAAATTATTTGGACGCAGGAACTTGCTCCCACAACTCCACCCGTTGCTATTTATAATCTAAGAAGTATTATCATGAATTCTAATTGGCATAACCCCAATCAATTCATTTTTCAGTTGGCACATGAATTAGCTCATTTAATTTATGGGGATCCACTTGATCTCTATTTATATAATCAAACCCCTGCACAAAAATTTAAAATTGAGTCAAAAATTAATGATTATGCGTTGCAAATTATATTTAATTTGTATAATGAAATCCCCTACAGTGAGATCAACATTGTATCCTTTATGCAAAAATATGAGATTCCGGCGCATTTAGAAAATCGCGTCCGTTTCTTGATTGGCGAGAGTGTGTTGTAAATATATAAAATTCAAGATTACACAAGGGATTCTCCTTTATTCAGGACACTATTTAAAATGTAAAGCAAAAAAATCTGGCATTAACTGATTTTCATCAGCTAATACCAGAACTTTTTTATTCTAAATAAATATACTCCATAAGTCAAAACTCTCCGTCTAACTTCGAATTACTCATAGCAAAGTGCCTGCTATGTTCGTAATTTCGAGTAGTACTCAAATTTTCCCGACCTTGTACTGCCTATCTATATTAGTAATTTGTGTTAATATTCAAGCTCTCTTACTTTATAGCACAATTCCTTTTACACGTATTAACGACGTCTTTCAGGAATACGAGCTGCCTTACCATGTAATGCACGAACACAACATAGGTATTTAGTTGATACTCTTTTTATATTCAGATAATTATCTCTTCCTATTATATAACTTAAGTGATGTGTGTTTAGCATTCGCTTGATTTTCACATCATATTCATATTTTTGCCCCTTATTTGCCCCTTTTTCTTTATGATTGTATTTTATCTTATTTCTCTATCGTTGCTATGCCATCTTTGGTCGTTAAAGCAGATGAACTTAATCGTGAAGTTTGTCTGCTTTTTTTATTTCTAAAAAAGTTTGATTTTCCTATTGACGTATCTATAAAGATACGGTATTATATAAACATAGAAAGAAATCCAAAAAATAAAGGGGATAATAAATATGATTAATGCAAACTTTGGAGATTATGATTTAGTACAGGTATCAGAGAACGAGTTCAAGAAAGTATTCCATTCAAACGTTCAAGGTAAAAATGAAACATTCACGATTCTTAGCAAGGATTTAGACGCATTCAAAGCTACCGTTAAGGAGATCGAAGAAACAGAAGATACAGATACTAAATTCAATGATATTGACTATATTGAACGTGAGTATCTAATCTAATTTGAACTTTTAGGGCATTAAGCCCTATTTGTGTTTATGGAGGCAAAATGGAAAATATCATAGATCTATCAAAAATTAAGAAGCTGCTAGATAGCGATATATCTGCTTATGCTATTTCAGAAGAAACTGGTTTAACTCGTGCTATGATTAATCGCTACCGAAAAAATGAATCAAAATTAGAAAACATGACTATCAAAGTCGCTTTAAAACTGCAGAAATGCTATGATGAGAAATTTAATATGGGATTAATTGGAGATAGTGGACAAAACATTAGCTATGATTCAGAAGAACTCATTGCTGAGCTAAAAGAAGACATCACAGATTTTGGAGACTTTGAGTGCTGGGCGTGGATTAAAAAAATTGACGGTGTAAAGATATATACGAACTACGACTTCAAAGATGGCGCTACACAATTAACAAAAGACGAGGTTAAGACTGCACACGAAAATGGAGAACAATTCGAGATACTGAAAGCTAAGCATTTACTGGAACTGTTAGAGAAACAGAATGAAATTTTGTAAACAAAAAAGCCCCACTCAATTAAGAGTGAGGCTTTTAAAATGCGGTCCAACTTGCATATCTGAAACAGATTAGCATTTTAGAACACGAATATTATTTGATTTTTAAGTATCCTGAATGTTCGTCACAATTTACCCAAGCCTAGCAGTCTAGCTGCTTTATATTCGGAACCTGTTCTTGTTGATTTCACAACCTTAGAAAGATTCTTACCGTTGATAGATATATCACCAAACCCTTTACTGTTAGCCCACTTAAAAGCTTTTCCAATTTTTTTAGCTCTGTCCTTGCCAATCCAAACTGTTTGTCCTTTTTCAACATGGCCTTTCATTGAAGTATTCGCTATCTTGTCAGCCAACGATTTCAACGTAGAAAAACTGGATGTCTTAGGTCCTGAACTTCCTCGACTGCCACTCTTTCCACTGCTTGAACCTCTCCCACCCATTGTTTAGTCATCCTTCCTATATTTTTATTTTCAAAATATTCTATTCTATCAAAGTCTACATCAATGCTTTTGCCATAAATCAAAACCTCTCGCGGATCAATCCGCTCTATCATTTCATTAAACCCTTTTATGAACATCTCTTTATTAAACTTATTGTTCATAATACCCACTGTACTAACTGTTACTATGCTGTGTGTAGGTAGGCCCTCAAAACAAAAATCAAAACTTTTTTCATCAGACCATGAAACAGTTGGAATAACTTTGATTCCTAAGTCTTGATAATATCTTCCTAAAACTCTGCTACGATAAACGTTATATATTTGAATTGGTAATGGCATATCTTTATACAAAGAAAAATCGGGTGTAAAGATACCATCAAACTTTTTAAAAAGCTCAACATATTTTTTTGGACTGTTCCAAACACGTTCAAATTGATAATCATCTAAATAGAAATGAATAAAAGAATTGTGTTCAGATTTTGAAAGTGCATAATTGAAGCCTGTCAGTTGTGTAGGTATTGCTCTTTCAGCTTTCAATATTGGCATCTCAAAAGTATCAAATCCGACATTGCTTAAAATATCTAGGTTATATTTGCTAACCGTCCTTTTACTTCCCAATTATCACACCTCATTTTTAGAATGGTTTAACACCTGCATTTAACTTCTTCTGCATGGCAGCAACCATATTAGAATATCCACTTGAAATTTTACCATCTACTGGTGTTCCTAATTTACGTTGCATAGCTCTAATTGTTTGCGGACCCATGTATCCGTCTTGTGTCACGCCTAAATGCTTTTGGAGTATCTTAATTAGTGAACTAGGTTTACTAATCTTTCCGTCTTGATACTTCATGTTGTAAATTTGCTGAAGTCTTAGGGTAGTTGCTGAACCCCATATACCGTCAACAGTCAATCCTGTTTTAACCGTCTTCTTAGTAACCTTAGTTACATTGGTTGTTGCTGAATTTGAGATAACTGAGGTCGTCCCTGCGGTGTAGTAAGTGTCATATAGCTGTGATATATCAAAGCGTCCTGAAATGCCTGTAAACGTCATTTTAGAGCTAAACTGCCAAGCATGGTTAGATGTATACCTATCGACTGTCACTGTATATGGATATGCTGCAATCCAGCCTGTCCCACTCGATACAGATAGATATTTGCCTATCCAGCTTGCAGATGTGTAGATGTCTGTGCGATATCCTGCTGCTTGCACGATTGCGTTAAAGGCGGAGATATTAGCGTCATTAACTGCTTTAGAGTTCTTCTTGAATACACTTGATTCAACGTCAACAGCTAATACAGCACCTACGCCTAGCCCGTCAGCTTTAGCATTTTGAACAGCCCAATATGCTTCCGATTGTGCTTTAGCAAGTGTGCCGAATCTTGCAAAGTGGTAACCATTAGTGTACAGTCCTGCATTAGTTGCGTTTGCGATTGCATTCTTGGCACCACTCCAGGCATATGTGCTACCTTCCGAAATTTTGACTGTAACAGCTTTTACACCGTAATTATTTCTGATTGATGTAAAATCAGATTGACTAAGTGTTGTGTTGTTCCCCGATATATCAATCATATCTGTACGTGCGGCAAACACACTGACTGCAAAAATAAAAGGAGCTATGAAAGCCCCCAGTCCTGCTAATATTTTTTTGAGTTTCATAGTTACCTCCTATTTTTTGTTCCAACAATATTTCCATCTTCATCAAGAATGATACCTAATGAATTAGCTTTTGAATTATTCTCACTCCCCGTCAATTTATCCACTACTGCGCTAATTTCATCAATCTTCTTCTCTATTCCGCTCGTATCAACTGATTTTGATGCCTCAGTTAGAGCTTTGTTTCCAGTAAAACTACCAATGAAGCCAAGTACAGAACTCAGTAAAAGTCCAATAATGATCACATCTGATTGGCTAAAAATCACATGAAACCCATATTTTG
Source organism: Lactobacillus sp. UCMA15818 (assembly GCF_030400225.1). GTDB lineage: Bacteria > Bacillota > Bacilli > Lactobacillales > Lactobacillaceae > Liquorilactobacillus. Next base: position 424,019 of record NZ_VJYB01000001.1, read on the forward strand.
CAATCAGCACAAAAAGTACAACCATGAATGTAGCTAACTGGACCCAAAATGATGGTTTATTAATATTTGCAGCTAACATCTTTTTTAAACTTTTCATTATTCTTCCTCCTTGATTTTTAACACCTGAACTTTTTTGTATAAAATCTCTCCCGTTCCATTTCCACCTAATGCCTTATAACTTGTAAAAATGTATTCCAAGTCATTCAGTTGTCCAGGAGTCACATATCCACGTGAAATATATTCAGTACAATTTGCATACAATTCATGATGCAGCATTGCAACCACACCTGCTTTGAGTAAAATATCAGATTTTCCTAGATCAATAATTTTTTGATTTTGTACATTGTCTTTATTTTGTTGAAGTGCCTTTTTATGATTAAGGTACTTTCCCCATTTTGACACTGCTTTCCAAAAAGCCGTTACAAAACCTAACTCCGCCATAATACTTATGAGCTGTTTGACCATCTCAAAGTCTACACTCATCTCACACCCCTTTTTGCCAACCGCCCGCCCTATTTGCTGTAAAAAAATAAGCCCTTAGGCCGTTACTGCTGTGAGCTTAGCAAGCATTGACTTAGCTAATGTTTCAAAATCTGCTTTTGTCATGTCGTCAAACGTTTTTCCGTCTGGTAAATCAGTAGAATTAATCTGTAAACTAGCACTAATTGAATTTCCGTCTTGTGAACCTGAGAGCCCTACCTGAACGCTTGTTGTAGCATTATCTGTACCAAATTGATAAGCTAATCTATTTAATGTGATTGTCATAATTATTTATCCCCTTTTTCATAATTTTCTTCAAGTTTGTCTAAAAGCAAGTCATAGATAACAGCGTCTGCATTACTCAGTTCATAATTGTAGTTATTCAGTGCTTCATACAGTGCTTTAATCTTCTCACTGTATTCAGTGAACTCAATACCTACCGTTTCTTCTGCCAAATCAGCAAGCTCCTTATCAAGCTCTTTGCCTTTTGACTCGTCCTTTAGGATATATTTATTATCTTTAACAATTTTTTCGCCTTTCTCGTCAACCTGAAAATAAGGGTCACGGACGGTATTTATCTCGTCGTTATATTCCTTATTCTTGTCCTCAATTGATTTAATTAGCTTAGTACGTCCTCGACTGGCTTTTCCCTTTAACTTTGCTTGTGCTAAAAAGTTACCAACTGCTACTAATTCTCCATTTTCAAACTCGATTAATTTACTCATTTATACTGTTTCCTTTCCGAAATCTTCATCAATTTCCAAACGTGTATTTTCATATCCCAATCTCTTAGCTTTGACTTCATAACTAACTTCAAGATTTGGTACATTAGATTCAATAATAAAGTAGTCTTTACCCTGCTCAGATACCCATGCATAGCCATTCCCGTAGCTTGATACAAATACATGGTAATCAACATTTGTATTAACTGTTTCAAGAAATAGACTATCCATCATAACTTTTACTTTTGAACCTGAACCAGTGTTTACTTTTGCCATATCTCCGAAGTAATATTCAGCTGTTTCATAAGCACTAATAGCAACCCATCCTTTTGAAGTTTGGACTATAGCATTCTTAGTACCCGAGACTGAAAAGTCACCAACTACCCATCCCTTCCCATACACACTGAATTGCTTAGTTGTAACATCAACCTTATTACTTGAACTAGAACCAATAGTAATACCAGTGCTTGACATTTGAATGCTATTTGAATAACTATCGCTTAACTGAACACCATAACCACCGTATACAGATGTAGGCAACTTTGTTGAAACATTTGAGAAACTGATATAGGCGGTTTCTGAACTAGTTGTCACTAAATCTGATGAGACACTTTCGTAAAAACCTATTTCAGAGCCATCAATAACAAGTCCTTTTGATGTTCCACTGCTTGTCTTTAATGCCATTCTTGATAGATTAAAATATACTCCTTGTCTTGATGTATCAGTAATACTCATTGTTCCACTATCAATCTCAATATCTAGGGTTCCACTGCTACTTTTAATTGAACCTTTCTGAAATAACACTTCGCCAGTGCTTAAATTAAGTGACAAATTAGAACCTGAAATTATTCCAGTACTAATATTATTCGCATTCAGATTAATAACGTTAATCAAACTTGCATCAATCTTGCCTGCGGTCAATTTGCTTGCTGACAAACTGGAAATCATAGCATCCTTAATAACAGCACTATCAATCGTTGTCGTTCCTGTAATGTGGACTTTTGCGCCATCAATGAGAATGCCCTCTGATGATACGTTTATCTGGTTAATAACATCTTTTTTCTGAACGCGTAGATTGATGTTGTCTGAAAGCTGCTGAACTTGTGAATAATTAGCAATTTCTGAAGCCGCAGGACACCATGGTGTAGCAGTTGACCCTAACTCAACTTTTACCTCATTAAAATATAAATCTGCAGAGCTACCGCTAGTTGATGTCGCATTATTATCAAAGCGTAAATACGCATTCCCGATTCCAGAAGCTACGGTAAACGTGACTGTATAATATTGAATACCAGATGTCGAAAATTTGACACTTTTTACTAATTGCTGAGAAACAGTATAGTTATCAGTCGTGTTATTTGCTGCTCTCCCTAGTAGGAAAACATCTGCGTTTGTTAATAAGCCATTGTTAAACGCTTTAAAACTCAATGTATACGTTTTCCCAGATGTTATAAAAAATCTAGGACTTGAAGCTGTTACTTCGCTAGTTGTTGTGTTGTGAATGACAAATAAATAAGATTGACCACCATTATAAAATGAATGCTTAGTAAGATTTGTATTGTCCCATGCAATCTGACTAGTATCAGCATTTGAATTCGATACTAAATTCGCTCCCACTGCACTGTTAGACCAATCAGTTTGACTAACTTTACTATTAATTAGGCCACTTAGGATTGTTTGGTCTGAATTATAAGTATCACTTGTGACACGTTGTTGAATAGCTTGGTCTGTCTGCGTTCTGTAAGATGTGAAAGCTGAACTATCTACTTTGTTGATAAAAGCATTAGATACTTGCGTTTGATAACTTGTAAAAGTATCATTGTCCACTTTCTTTGAAACAGTTGTTGCAAGACCATCAACGGTAGCTGATAAACTAGTAACTGCTGTTACGGTAGCATTATCTGCTGGATTGGTTGAATAATCAGTAGCAGTTGAACCCTTTTCGAGTTTGAAATTATTGTTATATGTTCCTGTGTTGTTCGGAGTATTAGGTCCAAACTTAATATAAGATACTCCCACAGGTATTGTTATTGTTTCAGGAGAACTTGTATTTATTTGTGCATCATTCATCCTACTAATATATGTTTTTGCGGAGTCATATGTCGCAATTCTTGAAACATACGAACCAGAGTCACCAAAAATAGATATTGTATACACTTCACCAGCTGTAACAGGAATATAGTCTGTTGTAAAACCATTCTGAAAAGTAACAATAGTGTTACCGCTGAATGTTGTTTTAGGTGAGACTGTTTGACCTATGATTAGGTTAGTACCAACTGCACTGTTATTTACCTGTGTTTGAACACTGGATATGGTTGCGTTGATTCCAGACGCAGTAGTAGTTATCTGATTTGTCGTCCACGTTTGCGTCGCATAACCTTTGGCATTTATAGCGTTATCAACCTGTGAAGCGGACATCTTTAATGCCAAGCCATTCTTCAGCTCTGCGATAGTCATGGTTGAACCATCTTTTAGATCTGTAACGGACTGGTTAACAGCATTTGCGACATTTGAAGCGCTAGTTGCCTGTGATATTGCAGTATTAGCAATCTCTGATGCAGTGTTCGCAGTATCTGCTGCATTTTGAGCGTTAGTAATTGCTACACTTGCATTATTTATTGCAGTATTAGCTGTCTCAACTGCAGTACTTGCATTCTGCTTAGCTGTATCTGCTTCTGTCATCGCAGCTGTTACGTTCTCAGATATCTCAACCCCTGTTGCATCAGAAACTTCTTGATTCCAGCGAGTACCATCATAAATCCATAATTCTTTTTTATCTCCATTAGTACGCCAATAAATATCACCTGAAATCAAATCAGTCAGACCAAGCGTGTTAGGGTCGTCAGTACCTGTGAATGTTCTATTTTTACCATTAGCAGAGTAATACACGGTTATTACATCTTGCTGTAACTGTTGAATAGCATTTGTCGCCGATACTTGTGCGCTCTGTAATTGTTCCGCTTGTGATAAATCTCCTGCAGTAACTGTGTAACCAATACGTTTCTCATTAGCATCAAACTCTTCTTCAAGTTTGATAATTCTAACTTTGCGTTTGAAATTAAGTTTTTCATCTATCGCTAGAATCCAATCGCCAACCTGTGGGCTATCATAGTTAGGATAACCAGCATTTTCTAGATCATACATATTAAGAGATACAGACACAGCAAATGTTGCATCAACTCCTGTTTTAACAGCAGCTAACAAGTTATCTGAAATGGTATAACGCTCATCAACGATAGGATCCAAGTCAAGAATGCCATATGTTTCAGCTAAATCAGAGGTATATTCTACTTCAAGCCTGCCCTTAGACGTATCATCTTCATCATTGTAAGCACCAAATCCCTTACCATGAGTTGCAAAATTAGATATGTTGTTTTCCTCGATTAAATCAGATAAGTTAATTCCATACCTAGCAATACTTGTTAAATCTGAACCTATTTGAGCCTTTATAGTGACTTTAAGATTACTAATTTCAAGTTCAACGCCTGCATCGGAAATAATATCTGATAGTAAGTCAGCTTTATTTTTCATACCCCAGTTGTCTTTTTCAAACGCTGCTACAGTAGTTTGTAAATCATATGTGTAACCACTACCACTAAAAAGAGCACTAAGATAAGCTTCAAAAGTATGTGACCCACTCCAACTTTCATAAAATACTGACTTAGAGAAATCCCACAAAAATTTATGCACTGCATCAAATTCAACTGTATTATCTTCATCATTTAATTTTGTGTAACTTATGACATATTTTTCATCTTGAAATTTAAAACTCCAACCATAACCTATATTCTGTAATACATCATCACCATTAAAAATAGTGCCTGAAATAGAAATATTCCCCGAAACATCAATTGTTCTCGTAAGATTCATTTGAGCAATATATCCATTGCCATCTTTATCATAAAACAACGTCAATTCTGCTCACCTCCTACAAGTAAAGATTCTTGACGCTCTTTAAAACAATAGTCCCAGCAAGTGTTGATGTAACAACATTCTTACCTGGATTTAAAACAAAGTATTCTGCATTGGTTAAGGCATTAAAATTAACTCCATTCAATAAATTGGTGATACCAGCTAGTTTAATTACATCACCAGATTCAATTGCTTGACTGCATTCCCATTTACGAGAACCAATTGTTAAATCAAAGCCTGCACTTTTTGCCTCACTCGCAGTTATTTGTACATACCAACCAGATTCGAGCTGATTATTAGCTACTGTTCCACCGTAATCAACAGAACCACCACTTGAAACACTAATATCCTGTGCAATGGTTTCTCCAAAAGGTAACTCTTTAGTAGTAAATTCTAGCTCCCAAGTTGAACGCAATTTTTCACCAACTTTACCAACAAATTCAGGTGAATTAGTATCAGAACGATAAACTAAAAAACGCTTGTTAGCAGTTGTATCACCACTAGCAAACGTTATTTCTCCTGAAGTTTGACCAGGTCTTAAAAAATCATATAAACCATTATCACTATAAAGTTGTTGAATGTAATACCCATCAATATTTAAAAGCAAACCATTTATCTGTTGTTGTTTACTCAAATCATCACTTATACTGCTTGCTTCAATCAGAATGGTTGCTGTTATCGTTTTAGAAATAAATCTACCACCGTAATCAAGTGAGCCATTACGCCCATTGAAACTTTGAGTAGTTCTATCAATTTCAGCAGGTCCTTCATCAAAAGCAATCAAACTAGCACCATAATCACTTAATTTAACACTTGTTCCATCAAGAGTTGTAATTTTTAAATCCATTTACGAACCTCCTAACTTTAGCGATGATAAATTAGTCTTTCGTGCCTCATTTGTTTTGACAGATGTATAAATCTTATCACCAACAATTTCATTTGATACATAAATATTGCTGTCCTTTTGCTCACTTGAATCAATTGGTTGTATAGCAACATCACTCGTTGTTGAATAGTTCAAATCTCCCGCAGTAACTGCAGCAGTTGAATCAGCAACTGTATTAGCTAATTGAGATGCCATACTCGAAACATTGCTCTGAACTTCGCTAAAAGCGTTTTGCAGTGACTTATTAAAGCCACCCATAATAGCTTGTCCAGCAGGTATTAACAGTTTTTTATCGTAGCTGATTGGTCCTTTGTGTTTACGGATCCATGAAGCAATATTTCCAACAAAACTTGTAATCGAACCCCAAACTGACTTTAATCCATGTAGGAAACTGTTCATGATAGCTTTACCTGCATCCCAGAGATTAAAACTAAGAGCCGATCTAATAACAGATTTTACACTGTTCCACAGACCACTAGCCCAAGAAACGACACCATTCCATGCTGAATGAATACCATTTATTACTGCTTTTCCAGCATTAACCACAGTTGACTTTAATCCATTCCAAATTGAACTGGTTATTGATTTTATTCCATTCCAAACAGTCGAAGTTACTGATTTAATACCGTTCCAAATTGATGTAACCGTGCTTTTAATTCCATTTGCCACTGATGTTACAACTGATTTAATACCATTCCAAATTGTTGAGATTACCGACTTGATTCCGTTCCAGATAGATGAAGCAACAGACTTGATTCCATTCCAGATAGTTGTTAATACTGACTTAATACCATTCCAGATTGTTGTTGCCGCAGCTTTTAAATTATTCCAAACACTTGACCAATTGCCTTGAATAGCACTTAAAATAGCTTTTAATATGTCCGCAATTGCATTAATTACTGTTGATATTACTGTTTTGATGACATTCCAAATTGTTGAAACAACCGTCTTAATCACGTTCCATTGAGTGCTCCATACTGTTGATATTGTCGAAAGGACGGTTGTAATAATGGTTTTTACAACATTAAAAGCAGTTGTAACCACTGTTTTAATGGTATTCCAAATGGCTGTTACTACTGAAACAATAGTATTCCAAATGGCTGACCAAATTGTTGTTAAGGTTTGCCAAACAGCTTCAATGGCTGTTACAACTACTTGAATGATCGGGGTAATCGCATTCCAGATTGCGCTTGCGGCTGATACTAGTCCTTGCCAAACAGCCTCAATTAAAGCAACTGCTGCGTTCCATAAATTGACGATTGCACTCGTAATTGGTGAAACTGCCGTTACTATTCCGTTCCAAAGAGCAGAAAAGAATGATGTAATCCCTGACCAGACACTTTTAATAGTTGTTACTGCTGTTGAAAATGCTGTAGTAATTGCACTCCAAACGGTTTGAGCGATTGAAACTAATCCTTGCCATGCACTACTTAAAAACGAAGTAAAGCTTGACCAAAGTTGTTGTCCAGTTTTTGTTTGGGTGAAGAAGACAACTAAGCCAGCTACAAGAGCTGCAACCAAAGCTATGATTGCAACAATAGGATTAGCAGACAAAACAGTAAAAAGTGCTGTAGCAGCTGTTTTAATACTATTAATAATTTGAATAACTTTGGTTATAGTGTTAAAAGTTGCCACAAATGTTACTACACTTGTTGCTAATGGTAACAACCAATCAGAATTGCTTTGAACCCACGAAACTATAGACTTTAAAGTATTCCATGCACTTTTCACATCAGAAATCAATTTATTTGCCATTGAAGTAAAATCAATTGTTCCAACATAATCTATCAATGAACTAATGGCATTTATGCCGTATTGAGACACTTTATTAAACGCTGGTTGCAATTTATTAGTTAATGTTTCCTTTAACCCGTCCATTGCTTGCCCGACTGTTTTATATTGTTCAGCCATTTTAGTGAACGTTTTATTCGTACCAGTTTTTGCTACGGCTGCAAAGAAATCTTGTGTTGATACTTTGCCTTCTTGAACATTTTTAACCAATTGAGCAGTACTAATACCCATTGTTTTTGCAACAGCTGCAATACCTGCAGGAGTCTGCTCGAGCATGAGTTTGAAATCTTGCCACTGCACCATTGGTTTAGCAGCCATTTGTGTTGCTTGTTGGCTTAAAGTCTTCATAGCCTGCTGTGGATTTTCAGCCGCAGAAGCTAACCCACCGAAACCTTTAACCAATTTCAGTGTTGATTTTGTTCCTACAGCGGCTAGTTGAGAGTATGTTGATGCCATATCAGATGAACTGTAAATTGTCTTTTGTGCGAAGCTTTGTAAAGAACTTTTTACTTTGTCAATTTGACTAGAACTTTTACCGATACCCTGCATATTCTGAGTGAACGTTTTCCAAGTCGCACTTGAATTACTCAGCTCTGAAACCATGCTACCTATTCCGCCTTTTATCAAGTTAAAAGCAGAAACTGCCACACTTGCACCCAATCCAGCCAAAGCACCCATCTTTATAAAAGATTTTCCACCAGTACTTGCTGAGCCTGATACTTTGCTCGTCATACTTTTAGTTGCACTCTGCATCTTGTTCATAGCACTTGTATAACCGCTTATATTAGCTGTAAATGTTGCAGCTACATTAGACATTAACTATCACCTCCAAACGCCTTATTAAGCCTTTCTAGTGCCTTTAAACTAGGTTTGCTATTCGTAGTTGGTTTATTACCTGTTATTTGATTTTCAGCTTTACTAATAGCTTTTTCTGCTGACTTGACCGAACGTTTAGGATTCTTCGCATTCTGTACGTTTGCAATATTAATCGCTAATTCAAGAGAACGTTTACGCTCGTCATTGTGCATTAGTGCAGCACCTTCTATAAGTGCTCTAGCTTCCCAAAAATAACTACTCATAACAAGCTGTCTATCAAATATACCTACACGCGCGAAATCAATTAGGAGAGACTCTTCTTCACTTCTTCCAGCGTATTTTTCATTACTTTCAGTTCCATTTTGTCGTTCTCTGTCTTCGCTTCCTTGCCCTCCACGAACAGATTTGTAAATTTCATCCAACGTTTTGCGGCTTTCTTGAAAAAAGCTGATTCTTGTAATTCCTCTTTCAAATCTTCACTGATATCGCCATCGTATTTATTGATAGTTTCCACTACCTCGTCTTCCGTAGCCTTTGCAGGCAATAAAGAACTAACAGCATTGAAAATTGCTGAATCATCACCTGTAACTAGAGATACCCAAATACTCCCAGCTCCATCATTATTAGAAGTCCCATTCTCCGGATTTTTAGTTGAAAAGAGCTTATTTGCTCTGAAAAATGATGCGTAATCGAACTTATATTCTTTGTCTTTACCTTTGAAATTTAGTGTTATCATTTTAATCCTCCATTTTTCGTCTCATTTTTATCGTCTCTGTCTTAACTAATTATTAGCCTGCTGTTACAGTTACAGCGCATGTTGCTGTCAAGCCATTTGATGTCGTAGCAGTAATTGTTGCTGAACCAGCTGCAACGCCAGTTACTACTCCACCATCATCAACTGTTGCAATTGATTCATCACTAGATGAGTAAGTCACCACACTACCAGCATCATCAGGTGTTAATGAAGCTGTTAATTGTACAGTAGACCCAACTTCTACACTAGCTGTCGTTTTATCTAAGGTAATTGCTGTAGCTGGCGTTTCTCCGAATTGACCACTAGTTTCACCAGGGCGCTCATAGTCGTATAATTTCTGTAATGCAGATACTTGTTCGTCAGTGAGTGGGAACGTTCCTGAAACCAGCTTTCCTAAAATATTCAATGTAAAGTCTAGTTCACTGAATGAATCTTCATCTGAAATATCTGCTGAGTCAACAACACCATATCCAAACATTGAAGGATAAACTGATAACCCATCTTCTGTAGTTTTTAAGCGGTCATCAACGATTACACGCCAAACTTTAACCTGCTTTCCATCATGTTTTGCGTTAATAATAATATCTACCGCTTTATCGCCCGGCACCATGTAATGAGTTAATTCGATTGAATCTTCATTTGTTGATGGTGCTACAATGCGACCCATTTTGCTTTGTTCATCCAGTGAATCGCCTTCGATTGAAGTATCACCAGACTCTTGATGTGCTGGTAAAATAGCCTTACTTCCGATTGGTGCATCTGTAGATTGGATGAAGTACCAAACATCTTTACCACGATATGGTGTCTTCTTAACGTACTCAATTCCGTTGTTTACACTTGCCATTTAAATTCCTCCTAAATTGTTATTGTCATTAAAAAAAGAGCACGGCGTAAATCTCTGCCAATGCTCTCATCTATCATTGTTTGTACAGTTAAACTATTCCACCTAACGCATTTACTAAGCGATAATTTAACCTGTCTTACATACTCTTCAAATTCAATTACACTCACATTCTCAGTCCATACATCGATTTGCTGTTCAACTTCATTTAGTGCTGGTCCAAATTTAGTTGACACATCAGAATCAGTATGAACACCTATTTGGACGAGTGGTAATGTGTCATCCGTCGTAGGTTGTCTAAAAATAACTGTTATCCCATCACTAATAAACTGAGTTTTGATATTAGTATAAAAATCTGCTAACCTCATCACATCACTCCTCTAAGAGCAGCTTCGACTGTGCTGTAAAAGAAAGGTTTAGCCGCCGCTACTCCGGGTCTCATGAATGGCTGTGCACGCATCTTATACGTTCCATCTTCCACGAAACTAGAATAGTCTGCATTAGCATCATACTCACCCGTCACCGTGTCACCGCTAATTTTTACTGGTTTTACCATTATGTTGTTCCTCAGATAACCCGTTCTATGTGGAGCAACTTTTTGAGATGTTTGCTGTGCTTTTGCTACAGTGGCTTTCATGGCCGATGCTGTGACATTCCTAGCCTTTCCTTTTGAAGATTCAAATTGTGCAAATAATTTGTCTAGTCCACTAAATTCTACTTTTATGTTACTTGACATCTATCCACCTCCTGACACAATCAAAACAGTTGATTTACGATTAACAAATGTCTTTTTGACTGTGTATTCAACGTTATCAATCTTCACTCTATCAACTAGTGCTACTTTATTCTTAATATGAATTTCATATGCATTAGTCGATAATAACCCAAAACTTTCCAAATCTTGTACGTTCGTGATAGGTATCAATTCACAAGGAACATTCTCTGTTTTTGTAGAAGCAGGTGCATCCCCTAATCCATCATTGTCCTGAGAATATCTAATAAGTGTAATTCTATCGCTATATCTCATTAGACAAACCTCATTCCCGACCTTCGCCTTAAACTTGATTTACGGTATTGATCTAGGCTATTAGCATACTCAGATAAGTCAATAGATTCCCAAGAATTGCTAATATCACTTTCCCCACTTGAGGTCTTACCCTCATCACCGATACGATTATACATTTTGATTACAATGTCTTTGACTATCCAATCAGTACCACTAGGCAAAGCTACTAGTCCAGCATTACCATCTTGATTGATATAACTCACAATTCTGTCTTGCGCATCAGTTATTAAATCATTCAACAGCCCATCTTGAACTGTATCTGATATCCCAACACGCAGTTTAATGCTTGATAATACATCAGCCATATAATCACCTCTTTAATAGCCGCCGCATAAGCTATTGTTTATTTCCTAAGCGACTAATGATTTGACTATTCCGTTACAGTTACAGCAACAGTCGCAGTGAATGAACCACTTGTAGCTGTGATAGTAGCAGAACCTGCAGCAACACCACTAATAGTTCCGTCTGCAGCTACTGTAGCTACTGCTTCATCACTTGAAGCAAATGTTGCAGCAGAAACAACAGCACTAGCATCAGATGCGGTTGCTGGATCAGCAGAAACCGTTACTTGTTTAGTCGCTCCAACCTTGATTGAAGCTGTCTTTTGACTCAATGTAATACCAGTTGTAACAGTTGAACCTGCGGTAAAGATTGCCGCTTTATTATCATCAAGAATGAATGTACCACCCTTACCAGCACCTTGGAGAGCAACACCATCAAAATCTTCTGACTCGATAGTACGTGTTGTTACGATACCAGTAAACGCACGACCAATGTTGTCAGGAGCAAAAATAATCTGTTTTCCATACATGTAGCGTGCTGGTGTCTTACTGATAGTAATTCCACGGAATGACAAGATACCATTTTCATCAATATTTACTTTTGAACCTTTAACATTACTTACTTTGTCATAGTCGATAATTGCGTTGTAAATGTCAGCAGTCACGTAAGCACGTGCAGGCACGATAATTTCCAAGTTAGTGTATTTTTCAACAACAGATTCGAATACTGCATTAATCTTGTCTCCTGTACTTAAATCAGTGCCTAAATCAGTTGCAGCAGCTACCAAAGCAGCACCTAATTTAACGTTGAATAAACGTACTTTTGCTTGTGCTTGTAAATCTAAACGGTCTGCAACGGCAGCGTCTAAATCGTTGTTAACTGTGAAACGATCTAGCCCTTCATGCAGTGCCCAGTTGAAATCGAAGGGTACATCAACATCGTTGTAAATGATTTCTTTACGTTCACCAAAGCGGTTTGAATTGCTAGTACCTGTACCAAATGCTACATTTTCATCTGTGTTGTACTCTCCAACAACTACTGGTACGTCATTAACCTTAACGGAAAATGCTGTAGCGTTGTTTTGGATTCCATCTAAGACCTGTAATGAACCAAATGTTGGTGTAAATACTGATTGCGCTTGGAAAACTGTCTGCATTAATTGTGCAAATTGTTTCTGATATGTTCGTGCTGCTAAATTGTTGTTATTTGTAGCCATATTTGACTACCTCCCTATTTATATTTTTTGATTTTCTGTGCAAATGGGTCTGTTTCAGAATCAAGAACAGACGCACCTGTTTTAGGTTGTTCTGTTCTAAGTGATTCTTTGATACGTTTGTTTACTTCTTCTTCAATTGACTTACTTAATACGCCAATAGTGTCATTAATTTTGTCTGCATCGCCAAGAGCAACCAACGAATCCGACAAACTGGCAGGTAATCCTTTTTCACTCAAAATGTCTTTAACATTTGCAGATAATTCACGCTTGTTGAGTTCTGATTCACGTTGAGCAAGTGCATCTTCTTTAGCTTTCTGCTCGGCTTCCGCTTTCTCAGAAGCACTCATCTTGGCCAACTTAGCGCCTTCTGATTTTGCTTCATCCAATTTACTTTGAAGTTTTGTTTCAAAGTCTGCTTGTGCTTTTTCAAGAGCCTTGGCAACACGCTTATCAGCTTCTGAATCGAGTTTTGACTGTAATTCTTTTTGAGTGAGAGTTACTTGTTCTTCTTGGTTCTCTGTTTGTTCATTTTCATTATTTTCAGTCTCTTCTTGTTCTGCAAAATACTGCAAATCCATTAACATATTTATTCCTCCTTAGCCCAAAACAAATGGACTTGCTATAAGAACCCAGCCACGCAATTTGCTCAGCCACGTTCACACGTCTATTACTTCACGCTATTTAGTTTGTTTAAGCAGTTTAGTGACTTGCTCAGGTCATGCTATTTAACGCATAGCTGCGAGATATTAGACCACCAAGCCTTTCTAGTCTACATATGCCGACCAAGCGCAACGACAAGAGGGGTGAAAAGGGAGTACACCTTGAGCCTTTTTTAATGTGTACACTTCACCAATATGTGATTGGCATTCATCACATGCTTTAGAATTAGCAACCCATACCACTTTCTCATATCCAGCTTGTTTTACGCTCTCAATACCCGACTGTGCCATTACTCGTGAACTCTCAGTACGCAATATTCGTTCTGCTTGGTATCTTGCTACACCAAATTTCTTACGTAACTCATTCGTTTGTGTAACTGGATTAGTATGAGTTAGCAAAGCATTCTTCATTGTCTTAGTTAAATCGGATCTTAGAGCGTCCATATTAGACCATATGCGGTCACTCCAAAGTGTCTTATCAATAGTTCCATTAACTAGATTCTTGATCTGATAGTGCTTTTTTAATTTGTTAGCTAATTTTTTAGTTGTGTCTTTAATAGATTTTGCTAGTTTCTTCAAGGCGGCATTTTCATACGTTTGCGCATTAAACTTAATGTTAAAAACCGCCTCTTGATATAGTTGGTTGCCCACATGGTCAATAACAGCGACTGCGATAACTGACGCAATAACATACGTTGAGTATTGTAATAAGTCATCATTGTTAGCCGCTCCTTTTATTTTTATGCCATTTTCTTTAGCCAGCTTATCTAATTCAGCTTTTAACTTCTTGTTAGCCAACCTAGAATCATCTGCTTTGGTGTAATCTTCGAAGTCTTCATTAAATTTATGCCAAAACTTTAAGAACTCGTCCATTGAAGAATTAATTATCGTGCGTATCTGTTGGTTGTTCAGGTCCTTGTTGTATTGACTGTCCGCGAACTTCTGAATTATCTTGTTCAGTTCTTCCTGATTCATCAGAACCACCACCTAACTGGTATTCTTGCTGTTCCTCTTGTTGCTTCTGCATCATTTCAGTGATATCGCTAGGGTCCGTTACACCAGGCAAAAACTGATAAAGATATTCTTGCGGTAACGTTGCTCCTGCTGATTGAAGTTGCTGAATCTGCGCAATATCATCAGTTGGTAGATTATCCTTAAATGTGAATACAAGCTCGTTAGGGTCATTTTTCATACTTGATGATGCTTTGGACTCTAAAGTGGCAATAATCTGATAACGTGTATATAACCCACGTTCAAATAATCGTCGTTTAGTAGCAGCTAACTCAACTGTTCCAAGTAGCTTATATTTCATTGCAACACCTGAAACATTTGAAGCAAAATTTTCATCCGTTAAATCTGGTGTATGACTGAACTTGTGAATATCACTTGCTAAACGCTTCTTATATGCTTCTGTGCCATTTACGTCATACTCCTTATGAATATATCCAGCATCAACATTTGTTTGTGTTCCTGTTGCAGTTACTCCTGATTTCAACAGCAGTAAATTAGCTGACTTCATTTCTTTTAGAATGTCTAGCTTATCCCTTGCTAGTTTGGCCATTGCATCTTTATCAGTTGGATCCACACCCTGCATTAAAGTTGAACCATCTAGCAAAGTATCAATATCGCCTTTAATAACCAACATAGCTTCGTTTAAATCAGTCATGTAGTTAGCAGTATCTGATTCGGCAGCATCATACAAATCAATCAATGAAATGACATTCTCGTAATCACCCAAACGGAATTTGTTATTCCAGTATTCAACTACAGGAAATGAAACGATTGATTCTGTTTTGCCATCAGCATTCATAACACCATCAATCGGAGTTGATTTATAAATAATATGTTCTGACTCTGTCCACGTTTCAGGAATATAATTAATCTTCGATACCTCATTATCATCAACAATCTCAACTTGATGATATCTAACAGCCATGATCGGTTGTGGATCCACATCAAGCGAATAAATAATGAATGTGTCTAAAGGATCTAATCTCACAATGTGTTCAACATCATCAGTGCCTCGATAGATATATTCAAATGCACGCCCATATCTTGTCATATCAAGAAATAGGTCATAATTTAATGCATCAATATCATTAGCTTGAGTTATTTCAGCAAATCGTTCATCATTTTTAATTGGTAATTTAACGTTAATTGGGTTACCTACTGAATAAGATGTCTGAAAATCAGCAATGTACTTGGCAAAACTGTGCGATGCACGATAATCTGCTTTGCCATCTTCATGCCTGCGCTTTTTGTTATCAAATATTGCTGTGTTAAATCCTTGATAGTAATTATTTAATATCTGTAATCGTGGACGCTGAAAGTTAAAGTGATGTGTGATGAACTTCATAATTCTATCAGGTGTTAATTTGTCCAAATCTTCTTGATAGATTAAATTTGCTTGTTCTAAATCCCATTTAAATTTAATTGTGATCACCTCCTAACCAAATTGTTCAATCAAGCTATGAATATATTTTGACTGTATTATTAAATCTTCTCCGTCATTGATAGTAAATCTTAGAAACTTTTGGTTATTATTTGATAAAGCTTGCGTTATTGTCTCTGGTGAAACTAACACATCTATTTCATGCATCACAGTAGTAGTTTCATCGTCCTCATTACAATCCCAAAACATCAACTTGTATGTTTTCATAGAAAAGTAATCTTTAATGACTTTTTGAACAACCACCCAAAATCGACATGCAAAAACAAGTATAGAAACAAATATATTTTCAATAAATTCTGATGTTTAATTGAAATTTTGTAATTAACATTAATGTTTTTCATAATTGGTTCCTCCTAAAGTCCTAAATCTCTTACTGCCTTTTGTCTTTCTTGATAGCTCATGTATTGTCCATGTTGTGTAAACATGAATAATTCCATTGCATACCTCAATGAATCACAATTATGCACAATAAAACCACCATTAACAGCAAAGTTATGGTGGTTTTTTACATACATATCGTATACATCTTCATAGCCTGAAAATTTAATTGATTTGATTTTGTTTCTTTTTACGGTAGCCGAACGTTGAAGCACATTGTTTTGAGCATGTTTTCGCTTTTGAATACTTGTTGACCTTAAATTTGTTTCCACAAATAACGCACACCCTTTCCACATCATCTAAATGATGTTCCCTACGCCATCTTGATTTGCAGATATTTGAGCAAAAACGATTATGACCGTTATTTTGAGCTATGAATACTTTTCCACAATTTTCGCATATAAACTCCTTTTTGAACCAAAGTTTGTCTTTCGTTTCTTCAAAGTGTTTTAAATGCCATTTATGCCCTTCACTCGATTTATGCCATTCTGGTGCTTTGGCAATTCCATTCGTATGAAATCTTTCAAACCATTCTGGATTATTTTTAGCTCTTTGGGAGCCATGGTAATGTTGATGGTCGTGCATTGACAAACACGCTAAATTTGAAATGTCGTTATTATCTTTGTTTTTGTCAATGTGATGAATTTCATATCCTTCTGGAATAGGGCCATAATATTTTTCCCAAACATATCGGTGCAATCTTTTGGGTTTCCCCTCTTTTGCTATAAATTGGTTGCATTGCCAATAACCACTAACTACATCTTTTAAAAACCTATATCCATCAATAATTTGTTCCTGCATAAATGATCATCTTCTTAGATACATTATAACATGCATAACATATCTTAGAGCATTAAATTGAGATTATCTCATCATTTTCAGTAAGCTCACAAAGCTGTTTCCACCCTGTAGTGGTTAAGAACTTATGGTCTTCAGTTGCTTTTATTTTCTTACCGTTTTCAAATTCAATTTCGAAAACAGATGCCCTTTTTCTTGTTAAACAAACGTTGCTAAAATCATCAATTACTGATTTTTTATTTCTTTCATCAAAACTAAAGACTTTACCAGATTTACCAACGAGGCTTTTGATTGGCTTGCTTCCTCCGA
Organism: Lactobacillus sp. UCMA15818; assembly: GCF_030400225.1. Lineage (GTDB taxonomy): Bacteria > Bacillota > Bacilli > Lactobacillales > Lactobacillaceae > Liquorilactobacillus. The sequence goes on from NZ_VJYB01000001.1 coordinate 441,381, forward strand.
CAGTCTCAATGAGAGTGTCTCCCGTTAAACATGCATGGTTGTTTGCATCTTCTGGTGTGTTTAACCAATTGCCCTCTTTGTCCTTGTCATAGACATACGTATTAAATTCTTCTAGTAGTCCTTTAACCCTTGGATGCACCACATACTTATACGACTGCATATATTGAATACCTTGGATAACTGAGTCCTTGCCTTTACCTGATGGTCGAATATTTGGAATGTTGAATACTTGTGCTAGTTCAACAATTAAGCGTTGCTCGGCACTATCGGCGATAATTGGTAACCCTATGGCTTTATGCTGCGCCAATGCTTGTGCTATTGGTTGAGTCAACATCCCTTGTTGATAGAATTCGTCGTAGATGTAAACGATTCTGTTCTTCTGGTCGATTGCAATGAACTCTCCTGCAGTCGGATCATGTTTGAAACCAAAATCTAAACCAACCGCTTTTGGTAAATTAGCAATCTCTTCATAGCTGAAATCACGTTGTTCAAATAAGCCATCAAATACAAGCCCTTCTGCAATTCCCCATTCTCCCAAAACTGCCACTCTAGCACGATTAGGATTTCTAACTAACATTTCTTTTAAGCTCTCGACATAAGCATTATCCAAGTGAGAGTTGTCTTGATATGTTGTAGTCTTAGGTAAAACACTTTTAACGCGCGTTTCTTTATCAAAAAATTCAGCTTTCAGCCAATGCCTATCACTCCAAGGGTTAAATGTTATGACTGATTGATAAAAGCCGTCATCAGGCAAAACGCCACGCAAAGATTCTTCAACGGTGTTAAAACCTGCTAAGGATTTCAATTCATATGCCTCTTCATACCAAACACGACATAAATAGCCAACTGTTGTCTTAATAGATGTTATCTTCAAAGGATTATCCATTCCTCTAAAAATTATCTTTTGACCAGTTGGCTTATATATTATTTCCATGGGACTATTTTTAAATTTGAACAAATCATGTATTCCTAAATCATTGGCCACACTCTCTAATGTTGAGAACGTCGAATCTTTGTGAGTGTTGAAATACTGGCGAACAACAAGCCAATTGACATACTTAAATCTCATCACATCAATCAACACTTTGATAGCTGCTGCATATGATTTTCCAGAACCACGAGAGCCTTTATAGGCTAGATACCTACTACGATTAACGAACATAGAATAATATGCAGGACTAACCATTTCAGATACGTTTAAATTAATCACTGGCATTCTTATCCACCTCCGGTAATTTTACGTTTATAACTACTTGGCTATCACTTGCATTCAGGTCAGGCAAACGTTCAAGCAGTTCTTTCAGTGCTTTCTGCTTGTCATACATTTCAACCACAGCCTCACCTTTATCAATTCGAATTGACTTGATATTGGAAGTATCAATCTCCTTACTATCACGCATTTTAACGACTTGATTAAAATGAAATTTCTGTTCTCCTGTTGCAGGGTCAATCTTTGGATCCATACGATAATGCCCGCCGCTATCTTCGTAGGGCCCAGTTTCATCTTTTATTTTTTGCCACTCAAGAACCTTAACCGTCTCGAACTCGACAACGTCCGTCACATCTGCTGTAGCCTGTTTGAGGTAACTCTGCAGAATATCATTTGCGTCAACATAAAGCTCCTGCGACTGCTGTTTCTTTAATTCTGTAAGCAATGATTTAATCTTAGGAATTCCTAGGAGCCTATGTCCTTCTACCATTGCCACTTCATAACTGCATTCATATGCTTGTTGATACGCCCACGTTGCATTAAATCTCTGCAAATAAAAAAGACAGAAACGTTTTCGCTTTTCTGTCAGTTCATCATTCTCTGTTATTTTTTTAACTGCAACCTTTGCAATTTTGTGTGCACCCTTTTTGGGTTTTGTGTGCATACTTTTTTTAGTGGGTGCACCCCTTTGCCACCCATATCTATTCTTCCAAGATTTTAAGGTGTTGATAGGTATTTCATACTTAGCTGCAATGTCTTTGTACTTCATTCCTGCTAAATAGTCTTTCTTAGCTTGTTCTCGCTCTTGCTCTTGCTTTGTCATGTCATATCACCACCACCTCCTGAAAATAAATTTTAAATATCATTTGTGTCTTTCAATCTGTTTCCGTATATCATTAGCAATTTTTTCATTATCAGATTTTAATTTTAGATAATCTTGGTGTTGAGCTTCCATATTTTTTCGGACCTCATCACTGAATTTCTCATTATCTTTTTTAAGTTTTTTGAAATCTTTGATTAAACCTATAATCATCAAAATCACCACCTTAAATTTTATGTAAAAAAAGAACCATCAACTATTTGTTGACAGTTAAATAAATGGACTTCTACAAGTTAACCAAACAGTAGAATTGCTGTCATTTTAAATGATGACAAGGTTAACTGACCATTTTATTATCCAGTTAGGAATTGCTCAGACAACTTGTCCTACCCCATTATGGGACCCAGCTGATATGGAACTGGCTAGATTCGAACTAGCATAAGCTATTACACTTATTCCCATTGTCGGGCCTTACTAGTATTTCCCGATTCAGTTCCGCAAATGCAAGCGGTATGGATTTGCACCATACAATCTGTTTTCTCGTGTTTTTACTAACCGAGTCTTCTTAAGACCCCTTGGAGTTACTTACTAGACTCGAGCGATACCTACTCCGCCACACTTGCTATGCTTTTATGGGATATCGCAATAACCCAAGTATGTATGCAGTCCCGACGACTGCGCTGATAATGGAGCTACCCAAAATATTTGTGAATTGCGTACCGAGCTTATATCATTACGCACACATACGCCATATAATAATTACATAAGCTAGATAGCGGAATCGAACCGCTAACCAACCGTACCAACGGTATCTAGTTCTCATATTCAGAAAGAGAGTTTTGCCTCATGTCCAACTTGGCATACTATCATTTTATAGGCAAAAGGGTGCTTAGTTTTGATGAATTTTTCCTTTTCTCACAAATCATACAACCCTAGTCCTTTGGCAACATCTTCAATAAAATTATTGCGCAACTGATATGCCTTGTTATAGCCGACTAAAACTATATGATTTTCAACAAGTCCATTCAACGTAAATTGAGGATAACGTTTGAAATATAACTCTTTGATAATTGTTTCAGTGTCTTTCCCACACTCTCCTAAGCAATCATCAATCACGTCTCGTTGTCGCTTGAACGCATTTAAAGCCTCATCCTCGTCAATAGTAATAACCATGGTTTCAATGGGTTCAGCACGTTTATTTTGAGCTCTACCACCTCCAATATTTTCATCAGTAGGTTTGATTGGATAACGCAGCTCTTGCTCTCGCTTTTCGATATGTTTATCAATCTTGGGATAGTCTCGAAGGATATCCTCCACTTTTCTAAAAGTCGATTTTTTCATGTGCTCACCCCCTGAATTTACTAGCTCCATTTCTTTTTCAAATATAAGCAACGTTGACAAAGCTGATGTTCTTTCACAAAATCAGAATCGCTATCAGTTTCAAAAAATTCAACTCTTTGGTTCGTCTTGATGTTTCTCAATGATGAGCCTTTTATTTTTGCTACAACATCATCGCAATTGCTGACTAATGAGTAACCTTTCTTGTAGCAGATATGCCAGCTATTTTTAGTTTTGACTAGAATCATCCCCTTTCCTCCTTTTCAAAATCATCTTCAAACCATGCATATTTTCCCTTGTCCTCTTTGATGTGGTAGACAATATCATGACTACCAACATATTTTCTAGATCCGGCAATCGTCACTCTCCAGCCACAATATTTGTACATCCCATTTGCCATTCGTTCGTTGGGAACTTTTGCTATTTTGACTTTGTCTCCTTTTTCGTATCTCATGCACATCACTCCTTTTCTTCATAGTTTCCTGCAACGTGAATCTTTCTCAGTGTTTCAACATCTAACTTGATACCTGTAACTGGAACGTGATACTTGTAACCAAAATTTCTAGCTCCGATTTGTTCGATTTCTCGGTGGTGAGAGCGGCAAAGAGCCATTACATGTCGTTTGGTGTGATCTACGTGTGTTCTATTACCGCCCATGCCAATTGTTTCTAAATGGTGAATATCCGCGTGTCGTCCACATATTGCGCATTTACGGTGCTTGCAACACAGGTACATGTAATATATCTCGCCCTTTGGCAAAAGCTCGTAGCCGTCCTTAAAAGGGACTCTGTAATCAAACATGAAGTCGATTACTATTTCTAATAGCTTGTTAGCATCTGAAACAGTATTCTTTGTATCATCTGCTAGGCTTATCATTCCACCTGCCGTTCTGATGGCATATTGGATATAGAAGTATTCCTTTAACTCTTCGACAGGTTGACCGCTCCAGTTCCAAATATCACCAATCAAGGCAAAGAATAATGCTCGTTGTTTCGGTCTAGCCTTGCGTGGATCCACAAACTCAATTTTTACAAGAATTCTGCTGAGATTACCGTTGTACATTGTTCTAAGTCTTTCGAGACTCACACTTTGCTCAAGTTGGATAACAAGCTGACTCCCTCTGAAATTCCTAACAAATGCAGGTAACCACATAGCAACCTCCTAACTTATTTTTCTCCCCATAAGCTCGTCTACACTCACACACAGCACATCTGCTAACTTGTTAAGTTCATTTTCACCAGGAAAGTTGCGACCACCTTCATAAGCAGTAATCGCTTGTCTGGTTAGTCCAACTTTGTCAGCTAGCATTGCTTGTGTCATACACATCTTCTGTCGTATTTCTCGCAATTTTTTCATGATGTCACCCTCTCATAAGCTCAACAATGATATTTCTGCATGGTCAATCATTTGTTCTTTTGCCTGCTTATACATATCTTTCATAATCTCAAAGCCATATGCAGACCTATTAAGTTCCATTGCAGCTCTTAACGTGCTGCCACTTCCTGCACATGGATCAATCACCACATCACCAACATCTGTAAATATTTCAATCAGCCTTTTTAATACTGGAATAGGTTTTTGTGTTGGGTGTATCTTCGGATAGCCGTTATCTGTTTCCCACTTGAACCAGTTCATTATCATTCGACCGTCATTATTAAACTTTGGTAACTTATCCCGATATAGAACTACTGCATACTCGCAAGCACCAACTATTTTCATGTTTGCTTTTAAAACTTGTGAGCTTGACTTTTTAACAAATACAAGCGGGTAAGAATTATTGAAACCATATTTTTTCCCATATTCGACAACCATTTGCATTTGTTGGAATGAGCAGAATACAATCATTGCTGGTGCTTTCCCTGTTTGCTTAGGCTCTTTAATCAACATGTGTGAGCAGAAATGCATAAACTCTGCAACTCTGAAATCAACATCAGTATTGAAAAATGTTGCATTAGCCTTATTACTCTCACCATTTTTGTTATCTCCGTCCTTGTACCATTCAGGGCTTGAGGCATAAGCATTATTGCCAATGTTGTAAGGAATATCAGCAATTACTAACTGTGCTTTTGGAATCGCATAACGCTTGAAATTTTGGAAATGGTCGTTAAACAATTCAATTTTTGGTTTCATACTTCCACCCCCAAAGATTCTTTAACAAGTTTTTCTATCACAATTTTTTCTAGTGAATCAATCAATTCAGAGTTGTTTTCATTATCATGTTGAATAACAAAATCGGCTATCCATTGGTAACTTTTTTCAATACCAACATCGTTTAAAAATAGCAACGCCATTTGTTGTTTTTCTTGGTAATCTAATGGTTTCATCTCATAATGCTGTGCAAAGCGACGTTTAAAAGCTGGGTCAAGTGCTTCATATCGATTAGTAATAGCAACCAGTATCCCATTAGAATGCAACTTGTCCAGATACTGCATAAGTGAAATAGTAACTCGATTCATGTCACCAACTTCTTGTGGTGAATTATCACGTTTAAGCGCAATAGCATCTACCTCATCAAGTAGTAAAATTCCATTGGATTGATCGAAAAATCTAAATACCTTGGAAACGTTTTTTGCAGTTCCACCTAATGCACTATCAATTAGCTGACTAAAATCAACGTAATACAATGGCATTTTTAACTTATGCGCCATGTACTTAATAAGCAATGTTTTCCCCAATCCACTTTTACCATGAATCAATAGAGTGTTTTTAGAGTTAAAATGAAGTGCTTCAAGCTTATCTTTCAACTTGATTCTTGCCTTTACACTCTCAATCTCTTTGGCATTGTCTTTAGTGATATAAACGCGACTAGCACTAAAACTCTTATCACTAACATCGACGGGCAATATGATATCCTTAACTTCTTCTGGAATATCAGGTGCTTTTTCGGAATATCCTATCTTGTCTGTATAATAATCAACTAGTTTTTGGTCTCTCTGCGATTTTTTAGTTGCTAATAATTTGAGGGCAGATAGTTTTGATCTTTCCAAATCATTCTGTGACAAATAATAAAAAAGGTTTTTCTCTTCTTGTTTCATACTCCCAACTCCTCTAGCTGTTCGAGTGGCACCTCAATATTGACAATCCGTCTGTGCCCATTTTCAAATATTAAATCTTGCAATAGCGCTGTCGTGTACGCTCCACGGTTGATTATTGCTTTGACAAATCTGTATTTACCACCGTATTTCACTTTGCTGCCTGCTTTAATCATTCCGACACCTCATTCCATTTTTAAAATGTGTAGCCCGACAATAAAATCCTGTCATCTCTCCAACATAGTCCGCAGCATTTTCAGCACATTCCTTAGAACAAAATTGAGTTTCCTCATCAAAATCTGTTACCCAAAAATCATAACTATCTATTTCCTGACCACATCTTTCACAATAGTTTTCAATCATTTAGACACCTCTTTAATATCCATAAATCAAAGCTAGAATTATTTCTTGCTGTCTAAAAACTTCAAGCAGTCTATCCTCTTCTAACCAGTTCTTGAATTCATCACTAATTGGCAACCAGTCATCTCCAGCCATCACTTCGTAATCTTTCTTATCTTCTTCTGTTGGATTAAGCATTAAAGTGATTGCTCCTAAAAATGTAATCCCTGTGTCTGCTTGCTCATTCACCCAATCAAGGCGTTTTATAACAAAATCGGGGAAATCATATTTAGGTGGTACAACCTTGTTAGCCTTTGGATCATAACTCCATCCATAGACTTTCTTAGCTTCTTTTTGCCAAATTTTTTCTTCTTTTTCAAACGCCATTTTTCCTAGCCTCCTCAATCTTCCTGTCAATCATCTTTCGCCAGTAGCCTGCTTCATGCTTTTGTACCTCAGTTGGCACTATTTCAATCACTGTTCCTGTTACGATATATTCCATGTTAGATACCTCGTACATCTTTCAAATCAAATGCCAACTGTCTTTCAGGATTGCTAGTCATTAATCTGCTGATTAGTTTTTCGTTGTACATTGATTCAAGCTGTTGCCTTGAATTATTTGTCGTGATAATCGTTGATCTCTTAACTTTATTGTTTTCAAAATCAACTCGTGCATTAGCAACTCGATACATGAATTCCTGCATATCAGTTCTGACTGGTTTAATAGCACCCTTCATTCCACCCTCAGTTCCAAAATCGTCAAGTATGAGTACGTCAGTTTCTTTCATTGCCCTCTCAATGTCGCTCAGACGGTTTTTAACATCAGTCAGGTCGTATTGCTTGCCTATCAAAGAACTAAGCTCGTCAGTTGAAACAAACATCACTCCTAGGCCTTCCTGTTTAGCTTGATACATGATTGCTAGAGCTAAAGATGTTTTACCTGTTCCCCTAATTCCTGCAAGCACATAATTATTAGGCTGGTTTGCTATTGACTTAGCAGCCTTATATGCTTGATTGCCTAGTTGCTTAGCTTTTTCGACATTAGGTTGCAAGTCAGGTTTCCATTTTGAAAAGTCAAACTTCAAAGGGATATTTCCAGGCCATACAGACATTGAGAAATATTTGCGCCCTTTTTTGATTCTCAGTGACCTGTTAAATTGCTCAATGTTTTCTTTTTCAAATTGTTCACTAGGTGTTAGATGCTCAACGTCAACGCCTTTTTCTTTGGCAATTTCTTTAACTCGATCAATCTGCTGTTGACTGATTAATCCTTCCACCATTAGAACCACTCCTTTCCAGTTGGCATATTGTTTTGTTTAACATTTTGATTTAAGTAGCTCTCAAACTTAGTTCCAAATAGTGTTTCAGGTCGCAAGAACTTATTCATAGCCGTATCGTTCTTCCATTCAGCTACTTTGTTATCAATAACTCTTTTAAAATCATCTAAACTGAATTTTTCGTTAAACCTAGCTTTAATTAAAGTTTGAGTTTTTTTAGTAGCTGTTCGATAACTCGTTCCTGCTTTTTCATTCAAGTAGTCGACTATTTCTTTGTAAGGGAGACGTGGTTCTGCTTTAGCAGGACTATATGTTTTACTATCCTTACCTAACCTATCCTTACCTAACCTAACCTGTGCGGTCCATTTGTTGTCCAGTGGACGTCCAGTTGGCTTACCCGTGTCAGCACGGGGTTTAGGATTGATTACTTCTGCTTCAGGAAGAATCTTTAAAAGCATGTTTTTGTAGATTGAATCAACTTTTCTGTCAGCCCTAATTCGATTGTTTTCATTCCAATCGGTAATGTAAGTGACTAAATCTTTGTTAAGTACTACGACAAATTCTTTTGCTGCTAAGATTCTAAGGTCATCTTCAACTGCCCCAACTTGTCGCATGATGGTAAAAGCTTCAACCACTCCGTCATCATCAGCATGCAATCCAAGATGAAAATATAAAGCTTGACTACTAAGCGGCATTTTTAAAAACTTTGCACTGTTAGTAATTCGATTACTAAACATTCTTCTTTGAGCCATAATTGGTATACCTCCTAGAACGGTAGATCATCATCTTGAACATCAATCTCTTTGCCTTTTGAATATTGATTATTCTGCTGGCTGGATTGAGCATTTTGATTACTGCTTTTTGATTCCAAAAATGCAATCTGCAAAATATTGACTTCTGTCGTATAAACCTTTTGCCCATTTTTTTCATAACTGCCTGTTCTAATTTCTCCGCTAACCCCTAGTAGGCTTCCTTTATGAAGAAAATTAGCGAATGTTTCTGCACGCTTTCCACTTGCTATTAACCGGATAAAATCAGATTCATATTCTCCTTGTTGATTTTTGAAATTTCGCTGAGTTGCAATTGTTGAGGTTGCATAGGCTGTTCCGCTTGGGCTATATCTGAGTTCAGGGTCTACAACTAAGCGACCAGTTAAGTTCACACTATTCATCATTTTTATCTATCCTTCCTAATTTAAGTTGTCTTGCTATCTCTTCTGTAACCTTGATTGGTCTAATATGATATTTCTGACAAAACGTCATGATTCCTAGCTTATGCTGTTCTACGTGATGATCTCTGCAAAGCATCATAATGTGCATTCCAACATGGTTAATCTTGTTTCTGTTACGCCCACTGCCGACTGCTTGATAATGTGCTATATCTGCATGTTTACCGCAGATGACACACCTTTTTTGGCAAATACATAACATCTGCTTTGGAAAATCTTGCGGTATGCTCTCCCAAGTTTTCAGTTTGAAAGGTATATCCTCTGTGAACAGATAATCTAATATTTCCAATATCATGTAGTTGGCAATTGTCATTGAACAGTTGCTAAGACTAAATTGGTCTACGTTGAAATCACACTTAGTTTTGTACTTAAATCTCTTTTCCCATTCATCAGGAATATCGCCAGTGTAGTTACACAAATCATTTATCAGCGCCCATATCTTCTTACGTTGATCAGGGCTAATTTGGCGCCCATCTTGAACACTCAATTCAACTGTCGGCTGTTTATCATTTGCCAGCTTTTGCAGCTTGTACATATCTAGTTCTTCATCTAATTTGATTTCCACTTTGCTGTTTGAAATCTTGATTAGCTTGCCAAACATGATTAGACTTCCTCAAATGTGTTGTCTTTACCAAGACTGTTCTTCATTTCTTCCAAAATATGGCAAGTGATATTTGCCTTTTCATTCGCATCTGCTGTTTTCCACTCGGGCTTAGTAGCTGCTTGCTTTAGCGCCTCTTGCTGAACTGTTTTTACGTCAGACTGAGTAGCGAGAGCAATTGCTTTTGCATACCCAGTAATTAATGCTTTTTTCTGAATTAGCGGATCATTTTTTTGGTATGACTTTTTAGCACTCTGATTAGTAGTTTTCTTTGTTTCACGATTCGTTTGATTGTAATATTCATCAGTATCAGTGTCCTTTGTATCATCAATTAGAAACAATCCATTCAAGGCATATTTACGTGCGTATGAGCTTGCTGTACCTGTTATCTGTGATTCGTCCATACCCTTTTTCTTATCGGCCTCACGTGCATATCCTGTTGTCTTAAACTCACCATCAGGAGTTTTAAGTGTTGCTGTTGCTTTGATGTAATGCCACTCCCCAATTAATGTAGGTTCATCAGTAATGATAAGTGTTGAATTCAAAGCTCTTAAAATGGGCTTTAAGGCTGTTAAAATATCTTCTGTACTTCGATATTTATATTTACCAAAGCTGTTATATTGGCCTTTAGGAGCTTTCAACGTGCTTTGAATAGTAACTAAAGTGTTCTGCTTTTCCTCAGTCATTTAATTACCACCTTTCGACTAGGCTTTAATTCAACTCCATTAATATCCTTACCATTTTTCAAATCTTCATACAGCAACTTCTTATCAATCTTAGTAACCTGTTCAACATTCTTATAGCTATCAGGAACTGCGCTTTCATTGCTAACAATCACACTTGGTCGGTAATTTCTAGGTTTCAAGAAGTGATTGTCAGTCTTAACCTCTTTATATCCAGCATTATCAATAGCCTCGGTTAGATACTGATTAAGCTGCTTATTCTTGTTTTTCAAAGTAGTTTGCAGCTCTCGCAGCTCTTGAATTTTTTTAGTAAGCCAATCTATGTTCATCTGATTTCGTTCTATCCAGGTCGCAATGTTATCAACTTTGCTATTGAATGTATCTTCAATACTGTCCAACGTATCCTTAATCATTTCAGGATCTAAATCATCTCGGTTAGCCAGCTCTTTATATTTATCTGTTAGTTCAAATAGATTCATTCCATTTCCTCCAAACTTATGCCATATTTTGTTGCCAGTCTCATAAACACATTTAAATGATTGTCACAAAATGAGTCATGGTGTTCTAACAGTTCTTTGTCATCGGTTAATATCCAGTCCCACATTTCAACAACTGAGGCCATGAATGCAGATGAAATTCCCCGACTATTTATTGCCTTTGTATATCCAAATCTAATATCGTCTTTCAAATCATGAAGAATATTTTCCTCACACCATTCTTTTGGAGTGTGTGTTTCACCGTCTTTAAGTTTGAGTCCTAAAAGCTTACTTTTTGGTGTATATTCTCCCAATCTATAGGCATCTCTACTGTCGATACAGTTACTTTTGAAATTTTTTAAAACAAATTCAAGGCTTTTCATTCCAATTCCTCCAATTCATTAATTCTCGTGTAGTTAATTTCATTGGCAAACAGCCAGCCCTCACAGAATTCTTCGTCTATATTAGGTAGTTTTGTCTCGAATACATATTCTATCCATTTATACAAGCCCTCAGCTTTAACTAGGTCTGCCGACTGTGAACCAAACTCAATCAGAAAATAGCTCTCGTCGGTTAAATCATTTGACTCCCAGTCTTCATATACACGAGTGCCATTCGGCAACAATGCACCAATTTTAGTTTCCATCAACTTTCCCTCCTGGTATCTTTTGCTGTTAGATTTTTAATGAAGTTGATTATTTTTTTCTGTGTTGACTCTTCACTTTTATTAAACACATTTACAAAATCATCAAATGTATTACTAGCAACACGATTTTCAGGTTCTGTAGCAGAAAGTTGTGTCAAGATTGCATACTCTTTGTCTTTTAACTTATATTTGAGGTAGCCGCCACCCGCTAAAATTGAGATAGACTGTCTAGCAACAAAACCAATGACTCCATTTTCAAAGCTAAAAGAAGGTAGTTCTTCTTCTAAATTAAGCTTCAGCTTGCTACCGATATTTTCTAGTTCTTGTTGCGCTTGCTCATTATTCATATTTAGTCCTCCTCAATTCCAAGCTCTTCAAAAACTTCTTCTTTATGTTCTTGAAACCATCCAAACACTGCATCAGAATTTGCATTATCATTAAGCAAGTCATCAATGAATTCATAGTCATCTTTTACTAGCTCAACTAGCTCATCAAAATTTCTATCACATATTCTGTCAAACTCTTCTTCATTCATTTTCATAGCCCCCTATTTGTGTTATACTTTCCGTAGATATTTTTGATATGGAGTCTACTCGTAATAGGCTCTTTTTCTATCTCATGAACCAACTAATCACAACCTCAATACATAATGCATACGTGGTTATGATTGCCGTCCATGTTGCCAATTTGACTATGTGAAGCAACTTATTTTCTTTCATTCTTAGCCTCGTATCTTCCTGCCAAATAGCCTCCTATTGCAACCAACACGATTACTATTGCATTCATCAATTCATCTCCAATCTTGCTAACACCCTAAATCTGTTTTGTGACTTCCACATTAGAAAGTCTTGAAGTATTTCTTCATCGATCCATACTTCCTTGTTTGAAGGTCTGATAATCGCATCTCTGTATTCAGATTCGAGTATCTCTTTTACAAATGCTTGATACTTAGTTTCTTTGTAGCCATATTTCTCTTTAAACTCTGCTTTTGATAACCACGCTCTTACCATATTTATCACTCCCTTATGTTTTCTTTGTTCACATCTTGAATTAGATCGTAAGGATTAATTCTTGCTTCTTGACAAGCTGCAAAAAATGATAGTGTTTCTGTTGATATTTCACATGCAAATTTTCTTAGATACTTGTGTGTAACTTCGTGCTGCTGCCTTGTTCTTTCCTCATATCTAATTCTGAAAATTCTGTAGGTTTCATCATCTAATTTCTGCCTATCCATTTCCTCGTCATCACGTAAATCACGAATTAGAAATGTATTTTCGGGATAACTTAAATCCTTAGTAGTACGTTCAAGCAGTGTCCCAAAATATTCTGTTGCAGCATGTGTACCAAACTTCGCGTCATGCAGTACGTCTTGCATTTCTGATGCCTTCAAAGCAGACATTTTTCGATAGCCAGTTCGATAATTAGATACCGCTTGTTTTGACAACCTAATGCTTTCTGCAAAATCACTAGTAGTTATTAGCTTGGCTTTTAAAACCTTGTCTAAAGTTGTTGCTAAATTCATATAAAAAACTCCCTCTCTGAATGTGTTTAAAAAGCTGGTTAGGCTTTAGTTTGCGTACTGAGTGTATTTCTATACGCTAGTTTTGCGCGTAGAATAAAATTAGAAACTTGGTTAAGCCTCTATCAATAGAAACTTCTTAATAAAATATTGCTGCCCTTTTCCAGTAACTTTTGGTGTTTTGCTAATGGATACTCGACCGTCCGAATGTGTAATTGATGTTTCCTTAATCCCAAACAATCCAAGTTCCATTGATTTTTGAGTTGGCATGTTGTAACTTGTACCCTTTTGTCGAATCAGATAGCCATTCTCACGTAACCAACTGAACAATCTATTAGCGCCGATATTGATACCGTTTTGTTTCAGAAGTTTTGCAAGATCACCCACTAGAATGCTTGTATTACTCAGTGAAACTGAATCAGCGAACAATGCTTTAGGCTTCATCTCGGCAATTGTGGCCTGTGCTTCTTTCAATTGAGTGCCAGCTTGTAATAGTAAGTCTGCCAGAGCACTTTTGTTATGAGTGATGTCATAAGCCTTTTGATTAGTAAGGTATGCACCATGTTTGCGGATACTTGGCAAGACTTCATCTGTCACCCAGTCTTGAAATTTTTCAGCAACTTGGTTATTAGCTTTGATTGCCAACTTATAAAATTGCGGTTCTGTGATGAAATCGCCTTTCTCCACTTGTGGAGAATTTAGATATTTTCTTACACGTTCCCAGCGAACATACCTGATACCTGCTTTTTCAAGACAAATTCCTAGTCCAATTGCTGATTGTTCTGCATCAAATTCGATTGTGTTATCTTTGTAAACTCGTATTGGTAAATCAATTAATCCATTACTATATTTTTTAATTTCCATAATTTAGTTCCTCCTGTACTTTGAAAACTTGATATACTTTAGTTACTCCAACTAAAGGTGGTGAGAATATATGGCTGTGCAACACGAAATAACCCGTGATTTGCTTGTTGAATTCATGCACCAACACAAAATTGAAAACGTTGGTGTTTTGCTTTCTCTTTATAAGGAAATCTATAATACTGTTGAATCTTCAACTAACATCAACAAATCACTTCACGGTTTCAAAAATGACAAAAAGGGCTAAACAATTGTTTTAGCGCTTTTTACAAGTTCTGCGATGGCTGCCACCATTTCAGGACTTGTTTTTGTACTTGTTTCTTTCAAGACTGAGATAACAAATTTTTCAATTTCTTTGTCCATTATTTCTTCGCCTCCATAAATTTTTGATATAATCACCTTGAAAAGAGGTGATAAAAATGAGTAAATTGTCTAAAAATGATGTTGCAAAAGTTGTTGCTACAAAAAATACAAGATGACCATAATTCTATTCAGGAAAAACTTCATGATTTAGTTTTGGAAGACTTAGAAGTTCTATTACCTGATAAGGAATGGAATGGTAAGGAAGCTGCTGCTATTGACAACATTTTGCTTAATATTTCTCAAGTTACTGCAGTTCAAACAATTGATGTAACTCTTGAAATTTTGGCAAAACACGGTCTTATTACTAAGATTTCTGATTAGACCTTGGTTCAAAAAAATATTCAGCAGTTTCGTATTCTTCAATAAGGTCTTTGTGTGTAGGCTTTGTGCCATCAACAATTAGATTTTTATTTTCGTCTGCGATATTTTTCCCCGTTCTTTTCTTGAACGGGTTATTTATTTTTAGCCATTTCATTTTTGTTTCCTCCTTTTTAAGATGTTGTTTGCATTTTTTGTTCCGTTTTAGTTAACCTAATGTCTAAAAAAATAGAATCTGGGGTTGTATTTAAAGCCCTAGCAATCGAAATAGCTGTATTGTAACTAACACCTCTTTTTCCGTTTTCAATTTGCCAATATCCCGGTTTACTAATATTTGCAAGGTCCGCTACATCTTTATAGCTAAGGTTTAATTCCTCTCGCCTTTGGCGGAGTTTAGTTCGTATCATAACATCACTTCCTTTCAAGTTAACCTTACGTTAATTATAATAGTTAACTATTTGTTAATTGTCAAGCGTTTTATTTCCTTTTTTGTTAATAATTCAAAAAATAATTGTATTAACCATAAGTTAATATTATTATTTCAAGTAAGCGAGGTGTTAATTAATGACTTTCGGAAGCAAATTAAGAGAACTCAGAAATAGTAAGAAAATGACGCAAGAAGAATTAGGAAAGATTTTAAATGTGTCAAAGGTTTCTATTTCTGGTTACGAAAATGATACAAGAGAGCCTGACAAGCAAGCTATTAAGAAGTTGGCTGAATTGTTTAATGTCTCAACAGATTATTTGCTGGGCGTGGAAAACTCACAAGATGAAAAAGATTTAAAGGATTTTCTTGATGAAAATCTTGAAAAAGGCATGACTTATGCAAACGAGGAACTTACTGATGAGGACAAAGAAAAACTAAAGATTGCACTTACTCAAATTTTTTGGAAACATCACAAGGACAACAAATAAAAGGTGTGTTGCTATGAGAATATACGAAAGAAAGGCTATTGTCTTAGCAGATAAATACGGAACAGCTAACCCGTTTGAAATCTGCAAAATTATGGGGATTATAATTGAATATACTAATCTAGACAATCCACTTGGGGACACGGTTTACCTTAGTAAGTACCCTATTATTCTTCTGTCTGATAAGATTCAAGAAAAGTCAAAAAAGTATTTAATTTGTGCTCATGAACTTGGCCATGTCGTTTTACACAATGGAATACAAAATTATTATCTTATTAATAGGACAACTAAGCGTAAAATGGAATCAGAGGCGGATAGATTTGCTATTGGATTAATGGAAAAATTCTCAATAGATGAATTTGGTGTGTCGTACGAATATTTAGTAAACAATAATTAGCTCCATAGTCCAAATACTGACGACTATAAAAGCTGAATACATATTCCGAGGGGGAGTATACATGTCAAAAAAGATTAAAGATGAAAATGGAAACGTTTATATCAAGAAGAAGCCGTTCTATAAAAGAATATGGTTTTGGATTTTAGTTGTTATAGTTATTATTTTCGCAGGTTCACAAATGGGTAAAGGTAGCTCCGATAATACAAAGTCTAGTTCTTCTAGTTCATCTTCTGCAAGTTCTTCATCAAAAAGCACTACCGGATTAACTAAAGCTAACTTTGATAAAATCACTCTTTCAGATTCAACAGGAACATCAGAAAAAGATGTTAAAGCAATGTTTAAAAAAACACCCTCTTCTACTGATACACAAACTATAAACAATGTGTCCGCAAACATGTATACATGGTCTGGTATTGACGGTGGGGATATAGCCTCGGCTATTGTTGTTGGATTTGAAAATGGTCATGCAATATCAAAAGATATCACGGGCATTAAGGTAACCCGCTCAAGTAAAATAACATTGGCTCAATTTAATGAAATTCAAAATGGCGCTTCAAAAACGGATATTCAGAAACAATTTGGAGATCCAAATGGATATGATTTAACAAACATTGGAGGACAATCATCCGAAATGTGGAGCTATACATCAGGTGTTAATGGAGATGTAGGAGCCAACTTCAATATTACATTCACAAATGGTGTAGTCAGCGGTAAAACCCAAGTAAGCATGAAATAAAAATTATATTTGCCCTTTCGGGGGCTTTTATTTAACACTTTAGGCGAACATACGTGCGTATTTAATAACTAAGAATACGCAATAATAAGTAAATATTGCTTTTTTATAATGCAAATAGTATTGATATGTGTAACAGAAGGAGGAAATACACAAATGTGGTATGAGAAGCTTGCTGAAAAAAAGTTCAAATTTATAGAGCGGTATAAAGATCCTTATACGGATAAATACGTGCGTGTATCTGTTTTGATGAACAGTAACTCAACTCATGCAGTTAAGCAAGCTCAGCAGACACTTGATAGAAAAATCAGTAAAAAGTTGCACCAACATTCTCAGAAAGTTACAGAAATTACAATCGGTGAATTAATTAAGGAATGGCTTGCACTTTATAAAAAAAGAGTACGCAATTCAACGTATATGTCTGCTGTTTATAATTTACATACTTTTTCTGATAAAATTAACAATGAAATTGTGGTTTCTAAGATAGACTCAAGGCTCATTAAACGGGTTCTTGAGAGCATGATCTATGATGATGAGCTGTCTAATAAATATGTATCAATAGTTAAGTCGAGGCTTAACAAGCTATTTAAATATGCAATCTCGCAAAATTACGCAAAAAATAATCCAGTTGAAGATTTAGAAATATCTTTTAAAAATAATGAGTCATCAAATACTAAGAATAAGTTTCTAGATAGTGATGAGCTTGCTATGCTTTTAGAATATACCTATCACAGAAACGCTATGTACGGTTATTTATTTGAATGGCTATATTTGACCGGCATGCGTGCTGGGGAAGCTCTAGCGTTAAATAAGAGGGATATTTTCAACGACAAAGGAGTATACTATGTTGATATTAACGGGACACTAGATTATCATGGATTAAAAATCAGTGATCAGAAAAAAACCAAGGTAACGAAAACGGCAGCAGGAATGAGAACTATCTCTTTACCCAACAAGGCGGTTGAGATATACAAAAAACTCTGCTCACTTAACTCTGCAAGTGATTATCTATTTGAAACATCTAATCAAACGCCTTTAAGCATTTCGGCAATAAATACTTTTTTAAGAAAAGCTAAATTGGAACTAAAAATAAATAAGCCACTCTCAAGTCACATTTTTAGACACACGCATATTTCTAAACTTGCAGAAATTGGAACACCCCTTTATGTAATCCAAGAAAGAGTCGGACATGAAAGTAGCAAGATCACTTCTAAAATATATTTGCACGTCACTCAAAATGCACAGAAAAAACTTAGAAATGACCTCGACCAACTCTAGTTTGCCCCTTTTGTGCCCCTTAAACATAAAAGTACAGTTTTTTACAAAGCAAATTTATTCTTGTAAAACAAAAAAAGCCTTGATAAACAAGGCTTTTTGAACGTTATATTAACGACGTCTTTCAGGAATACGAGCTGCTTTACCATGTAATGCACGCAAATAATACAACTTAGCACGACGTACACGTCCTTGACGAATTACTTCAATCTTTTCAACACGTGGTGTGTGAACTGGGAATGTACGTTCAACACCAATTCCACTACTAATCTTACGAACTGTATAAGTTTCGCTGACACCTTCACCACGGCGTTTGATAACTACACCTTCAAAAATCTGGATACGTTCACGTGTACCTTCAACGATTCGAGCATGAACACGAACAGTATCTCCAGGACGGAAATCCGGAATATCGCTACGCAACTGAGATTCTGTAATTTTTTTGATTAATGGGTTCATTTTATTTCTTCCTTTCGCCAACATTCTTGTCTCTCAACAGCGGAATATCGTTAATGTGGCATATAGCCGTCAATAATCTTATCATATCGTAAAAGTATTATCAAGTTCTTAATTCTCAAGTTTGTTCTTTATATCTTTTAATATCTTTTGTTGTCGTGCAGTCAATTTTAATTTTGCAAGTAAGTCCGATCTTCGTAAATAAGTTCGCTTCAGAGACTCATATTCTCTCCACTCAGCAATTTTTTGATGATTTCCACTAATAAGTACCTCTGGGACGTTCATTCCTCTATATGACGCGGGTCTTGTATACTGTGGATACTCCAGCAAGCCACTTGAAAATGAATCCCCTGGTGCAGACTCTTCGTTGCCTAAGGTTCCCTGCAATAATCTGGTAGTAGCATCAATTATCACCATAGCTCCCAGTTCTCCGCCAGTCAGAATATAGTCTCCTAGTGAAATCTCATCAGTAACTCTCTCCCTGATTCTTTCATCATAGCCTTCATAATGGCCACAAATAAATGTTAAATGCTCTTTTGCAGATAGCTCCTCTGCCACTTTCTGATTGAATTGTCTTCCTGCTGGATCAAGCAAAATTACATTCCCTAATCCTTCATTTTTTGTTTCAATATAATCCAAAGCATCAAAAATTGGCTGTGCTTGTAATAACATTCCAGCACCACCCCCATAAGGATAATCATCGACATGTCGCTGATTGTTGCTTGTAAAATCACGATAATTTGTAATATCAACATCAATGATTTTACTCTCAATCGCCTTACCAACAATAGATGCTTCCAAAGGGCCCTTGAACATTTCCGGAAATAGACTTAAAATATCAATCTTCATTAATCATCCAACCCATCTAACAAATCAACAACTATACTTCCACTTGCAATATCAACTTTTTTTACAACATCATGGATAGCTGGCAACAGAAGTTCTTTTCTACCAGCCCTTTTAATAATCCAAACATCATTGGCACCCGGACTGAGTATCTCACTAACTATCCCAATCTCATTTAATTCTTCATCGAATACCTTTAAACCGATAATTTGATGATGATAAAAATTATTGTCTGTAAGTTTCTGTTGCTGTTCTTCTTTAATTGCTAATTTAAGTCCCTTAAACTTCTCAACTAAATTAATATCTTGGTAATTCTCAAAAGACAGTAAATAAAATTGCTTTACTCTACGGACCGTAATTATTTTTAGTGCAAGTTCTTTGTCAGGCCTTAGTAGATACAGCAGTTTACCCTTTTGAAAGCGTTCATCTGCAAAATCAGTAATTACTTTAATCTTCACTTCCCCGTGTATTCCATGAGTATTAATAATCTGTCCCACTTCATAAAAGCTCATTATTTCACCTCTTTAAAAAAAAGAAAACCCCTGAATAAAACATCACTGCTTCATCTAAAGGGATTCACTAATTATATACAATTCTTAATCAAACATGCAATATAGTCCAATTATTATAAACCAATCAACTATTAGAGCACATAAGCTAAGTTTACAATTAAGGGTCTTTTTATATGCAATAAGTTTTATTATTTGCTGAACTTTGCATCATGAAACTTCTTCATGACACCATTCTTTGAAAGAATATTACGTACTGTATCTGAAGGTTGTGCACCGTTGCTCAACCAGTTCAAAATATTCTCTTCCTTAAGCGTAACACTTTCAGGTTCTGTTAATGGATTGTATGTTCCAACTGTTTCGATGAAACGACCATCACGTGGTGAACGTGAATCTGCAACAACGATACGGTAAAATGGACGCTTTTTAGAACCCATACGTTTTAAACGAATCTTAACTGACATTAACTACACCTCCTATTAACTTTCTTAACGTTAATAATATAACAGTAATTCAGCTTGGTGTAAAGGATTATTTCTTGACAGACACAAAAAAAATTATTTCTTACGCTTTTTATTCTTTAGGCGCTTAAGTTTGCGTTTCTTATTCTTTCGTGCCATCGAATTCATTGACATCTTTGCAAGCTTGCCTGATAATCCGTTACCAAACATTCCTTCCATTCCTTCAAAGTTTCCTTTAGAGACTTTCCCCATCATTTTCTTCATTTCATTAAACTGCTTTAACATTCTATTAACTTCATGAATTGGACGACCTGACCCAGCCGCAATTCTTCTTCGGCGGCTAGGGTTGAATAAATCAGGATTCTCGCGTTCCTCGTTAGTCATTGAATATACTACAGCTTTAAGATGATCAATATCTTTAGGATCCACCTTCAAGTTTTTGATTGCTGGATTATTTGCCATCCCAGGAATCATTTTTATGACGTCTTCCATTGGTCCCATTTTTTGAACTTGTTCCATTTGGTCAATAAAATCATTGAAATCAAAGCTATTCTCACGCATCTTCTCTTGCATTTGCTGAGCTTTTTTCTCATCAAAATCTTGCTGTGCCTTTTCAATCAAGGTCAGCATATCACCCATTCCTAAGATACGTGAGGCCATTCGATCTGGATAGAAAACATCCAAATCTGTCATTTTTTCACCCTGACCAATGAACTTGATAGGCTTGCCAGTAACTGAACGAATTGATAATGCAGCACCACCACGAGTATCACCATCTAATTTGGTTAATACAACCCCCGTGACGTCCAACTGTTCGTTGAATCCCTTGGCAACTTCGACTGCATTTTGACCTGTCATTGCATCAACCGTCAGCAAAATTTCGTTAGGTTGTGCTAATGTCTTGATTTGAGCAAGTTCATCCATCAGCAACTCATCAATTTGCAAACGACCAGCTGTATCAATCAATACATAATCATTTTTCTTTTCAGCAGCTACTTCCAACCCTT
Source organism: Lactobacillus sp. UCMA15818 (assembly GCF_030400225.1). Lineage (GTDB taxonomy): Bacteria > Bacillota > Bacilli > Lactobacillales > Lactobacillaceae > Liquorilactobacillus. Next base: position 462,688 of record NZ_VJYB01000001.1, read on the forward strand.
TTTTAACAATTTCAACTGGTGAAATATCAGTTCCCAAAGAGAAGACTGGAACATCAATACCCTTGCCTAAAATTTCCAATTGGTCAATCGCTGCAGGTCTGTAAATATCTCCCGCGATCATCAATGGACGAGCATTCTTTTCATTCTTTAACTTTAAAGCTAATTTACCTAAGGTCGTTGTCTTACCAGCACCCTGGAGACCCACCATCATAATAACTGTTGGAATCTTATCAGACTTGTTTAACGCGACGGCTTCTTCGCCCATAACTTTTGTTAATTCATCATTAACAATCTTTACAATTTGCTGTGCGGGAGTTAAACTCTCGAGCACCTCCGCTCCAATTGCACGAGTTCTAACTGTCTTAACAAAATCTTTTACCACTTGGAAGTTCACATCGGCTTCGAGTAATGCAAGCCTAATCTCACGCATAACCTCTCTTACATCGGCCTCACTAATCTTACCTTTTTTTCGAAGCTTGCCAATTGCATTTTGGAGTCGCTCTGTTAATCCTTCAAATGCCACTTAATCCACCAACTTTCATTCTTCTAATTCTTCTAATTTTTCAACTAATTTGTTTAAAACTTCATCATCTGGATAATTCTTCTGGACATAACTTTGAAGTTCATCAGTCCGCTGACTTTGATCTTGGAAATTTCGCAATAAATGAAGTTTCTTTTCATAAGACTCAAGAATCGTTTCCGTTCTTCTTATATTATCATATACAGCCTGTCGCGAAATCTGATAATTTTCGGCAATTTCCCCCAGCGAATAGTCATCTCGATAATACAAAGCAATATACTCCATTTGCTTACTAGTCAAAAGCGATTCGTAAAATTCAAATAAGGCATTAATTCTATTTGTCTTTTCAATTGCCATTGCTCGTCACCTGCCTCAATCAGATTAGTTTTCCTCTTTTGGAGTCTCAACCAGCCCATTAAAGAGTCCGTAGACAAATTCAACTGGTTCAAAATCACGTAAATCATCCATCTTTTCACCAAGTCCAACAAGCTTAACAGGAAGATGTAATTCATTACGAATTGCCAAAACGATTCCACCTCTGGCAGTCCCATCCAACTTAGTCAAAACAATCCCGGTCACATTTGTAACATCTTTGAACTGTTTTGCCTGTGTTAATGCATTTTGCCCTGTAGTCGCATCCAAAGCTAGTAAAACTTCTTGCGGGGCATCTGGTAATTCACGAGTAATCACCCGTCCAATTTTACCCAGCTCATTCATTAAATTAACTTTATTTTGCAGTCGACCAGCAGTATCCACCAGTAAAATATCGTAGTTTTCGTTCTTGGCTTTTTGAACAGCATCAAACACAACGGCTGCTGGATCACTTCTTTCCGGTTTTCGCACAACTTCAACATCTACTCGTCTTCCCCATTCGACAAGCTGTTCAATTGCACCAGCTCTAAACGTATCAGCTGCAGCAAGCAAAACCTTCTTGCCCTCTTGCTGGTATCTATGAGCAAGCTTCCCAATTGTTGTCGTTTTACCAACACCATTAACACCTACAAAAAGAAAAACAGTTGGTCCATTCTGTGCAAAATGAAGTGAATTATCTTCCGTTGTTCCTTCTGCCTCATATAAAGAAACAAGTTTTTCAATAATTGCATTAGAAACATCTTTTTTATCTTTTACATTGCGCAATTTTACTTCTTCTTGGAGTTCCCCACTAATCTTAACAGCAGTTTCAAAGCCAACATCGGCTTCAATCAATTTTTCTTCCAACTCTTCAAAGAATTCCTCATCGACACTGCGAAAATTCGCAAACAGTTCATTAAGCTTATCACCAAAAGTTTTACGTGATTTCTCTAATCCCTTTTCATACTTTTGTTCTTCAACAGTCTGCGACTCTTCTTCTTGACCCCTAAAAACATGTTTAAGTTTATCAAAAAAGCCCATTTTTATCCTCCCTTAGCGACACTTTCTTCGAGTATATTTTCAAGAGAAACTGAAACCGTCCTTGATATCCCTGATTCTTGCATCGTTACTCCATATAAGATATCAGCTCTTCTCATTGTCCCTTTTCTATGTGTAATGATAATGAATTGTGTCTGATCATGGAATTTCTGTAGATATGTTGAATAACGATCTACATTTGCATCATCTAAAGCTGCTTCTGCTTCATCTAAAATTGCAAAAGGAACTGGTTTTACTTTCAAGATGGCAAATAACAATGTCAGCGCAGTCAACGCCTTTTCACCTCCGGATAGCAACGACAGCTTTTGCAACTTCTTTCCAGGTGGTTGAGCCATGATTTCTATTCCAGTCATCAATAAATCGCTTGAATCGGTCAGTTTCAAAGCTGCTTGTCCGCCACCGAACATCTGTGGAAAAACTTCAGCAAATGCGTCAGCAACCGCCTTAAATGTATTCCCAAACCGAACCTTGACTTCATTATCCATTTCCTGCATACTTTTTTGCAACTGTCTTTTTGCTGCCAACAAATCATTTTGCTGCAGCGATAAGAACTCAAAGCGTTCATTCACACGTTCATATTCATCAATTGAGCCAATATTAACCTGACCTAAATCTGCGATACCTAATCGCAATAACTTTAACTTCTGCAACACTTGATTCAAATTCTGTTCTTTATTTTGCACCTTTGCAGCTTCATAGGTCAGCTCATATGTCTGAGCTAGCTCAGACAAGCTCTGGTCAAGTATACCATTTACCTTGCTCAATTTAATACTTTGTTCACGCTGTTCATTAAATGTTAATTCTTGCAAGCTATTAACCCTTGTCAGTTCTGCTTCATTTGACTGTAACTGTTCATGAATCTCAGTTCGCTGCTTCTTACCCTCTGCAAGATTAGTAGCAATTACTTCTTGTTTCTCACTAATCTGTTGCAGTTGCTGCACTATTTCTCCAGATTTTAGGGAGTCTATTTTTTGTTTGTTGTCAATCTCAGTTAATACTTTCTGTGCAGCTTGAAGTCCAGTTTGGTACTCATTAATCTGTTTTTTGCTAATTGCAGCTTTGTCATTCAAAGAACTCAATCTTTCTGTAACAAGTACCAAGCGCTGCTTCATTTCACTGCTTTTTTTAGCATTTTGCTCTTTGGATTTGTTCAATTCAACAAGCATGTTCTTCTTATTGTCAAATTGGAATCTGAGTTTATTTATTTTCTGTTCCAAAATAAGCTGCTTTCCAGCAAGTGAATCCTTATCTCTGACAAAAGCATTATTCTTTATTTCCTGTTCAAATTCTTTTTGCTGTAGTACAAGTGCCTCTTTTAAATGCCTTACTTGGTTTTTCAAAAATTCAAGTTGGGCTTCAGCATTGTGGCTCTCATCTTTTCTTGCTGTCACATCTTTTTCTACCATTTGTACATCTAGTTTCTTTTGTTCAAAATCTTTCTTTGCTTTAGCACCTTCAAACTCAATTTGCTTCATTTTTTGTTTCATTTCTGCGAGATTTTTTGCTAATATTTTAATTTGCTTCTTTTGTTCTATTAGACCATTGTTCTTTTGTTTGTTTGTGCCACCAGTCATCGCACCACCAGGATTAACAACATCACCTGCCAACGAGACAATCTTCAAACCATGGTCAAGTCGCCTAGCAACATCCACAGCAATATCGATATCCTTCACAATAACGGTTGTCCCTAGCAAATAATTTAAAACCGGCTGATCCACTTTGGTACACTTCACCAATTCACTGCCAACACCAAGCACACCCGGAATTCTTTCCAAAATCTCGGACTGGTACTTACTGATTTGCCGCTGTCTCACTGTATTTCTTGGTAAGAAAGTAACTCTTCCCAGACGGTTTTTTACTAAATAATTTATACCAGCTTTTGCTGCTCGCTCATCTTCGACTACAACATTTTGCACTTGGCTTCCCAGAGCAATTTCAATCGCATACGCAATCTTTGTAGGGACATCTAGTAATTCTGCAACTGCACCTATAATCCCAGCAAAGTTTGTTCTTTTTTGCAAAATTTCTTTAACACCACGATAATATCCAGCAAAGTTATCATCAATATTCTTTAAGCTATCATGTTGTGCTTGTGCACGCTGCACTATCTCTAAAGCCTTGTACCAATTATCTTTTTGTTGTTGCAGCTTCACTTGCAAGCCTGTTAACTTATCTTGTTCAACTTCAAAGCGCTTACCTTCAATTTCCAACTGCTTACATTCTTCTTCATAAATCAATTGTAAATCAACAATTTTTTTATTAAGAGCTTTAATGTTTTCTTGCTGTTTTTCTGTTTTTTTGATAAAAATATCTTTACTTGCCTTAGTTCGCTGCTCTTCTTTTGTAAGATACAAAACCTGATTTTTTAAGGACGTCTGTTCTTGCATTCGTTCAATTATTTGTTGTCTCAAATCCTCAATTTCATCTGTAATCTGATTCGCGTTCGCTCCATGCAACGCTGTTAAAACACTAATTTTACCTTGTAGCTCTTCTTGTTCCCCTGTAAAGGCCTTAATCTGCTTTATTAATTTCGTACGTTCAATTTCAACTTGTTTCAGTTTGCCTTGATTTAATTCTCTTCGTGTCTTAACTTCCGTAACTTTTTGTAACTGATAATCCTTTTCTTTTTGTGTAATTTTTTTTTGTCCGCCATAACGCTCTTTTTGTCCAGTTAGAAGTGCTGACTCTTCTTGTAAACGATCAAGGGTGTGATTTAGTTCATCTTGTTTCTTGTGCAATAAATTAACAGTTGCCTCGTACTCTTCAATCTTTTTTTTATTTTTAGTCTTAACCGTATCTAACCGCGCTATCTCACTTTCAAATACATCCTTTTTCTGATTGTTTTCAGCAATTTCCAGAACTAACTTACTTAAATTATAATGATCAAAGTCCTTTTTTTGTTCTAGATAATCCTTTGCAATGCTGCTTTGTTCCTTTAATGGCTCTCTTTGTTTTTGCAATTCAACAACAATATCTGCGACCCTGTCTAAATGATCCGCAGTTTCAGCCAGTTCTTGTTGTGCCTTTTGTTTCTCTTTCTTATACTTCAAAACCCCTGCGACTTCTTCAATAATTACACGACGTTCTTCTGGCTTGCTATTAAAAATTGACTCAACTCGCCCCTGAGAAATAATTGAAAATGATTCTCTTCCAAGTCCAGTGTCCAACATTAATCCCGTAATGTCCTTCAAGCGCACCTGTTTGCCATTCAACAAAAATTCGCTATCTCCATTACGATAAATTCTACGCGCAATTGCAATCTCGTCTTCATCCAATGATAAATAGCGATCCTGATTGTCAAAAATAATCTCGACTTCTGCGCGGTTAAGTGCTGCACGAGTATTTGTACCAGCAAAAATTACATCCGGCATTTTTTCTCCACGAAGGTTTTTGGCAGACTGCTCCCCTAAAACCCAGCGAATTGCTTCAATTACATTACTCTTCCCGCTTCCATTTGGTCCGACAATTGCAGTCATTCCATCTTGAAAATCAATTTGCGTTTTATCTGCAAAAGATTTGAAGCCATTGATTATCAGTGACTTTAACTTCATCCAGCACTGCTCCTTTATTTCCTTACTATTTGTTAATCGTCTTTTTAACCGATTATATACGACTTACTTTAAGGCTTTTAATGCAACATTTGCAGCTGCTTGTTCAGCCTCTTTTTTTGAATGTCCGCTACCCGTTCCCAAAATTCTTCCGTCAGCACTAACAGCCATTGTATACATTTTGTCGTGTTCTGGTCCAAGATCAGCAACTTCAGCATAAGTAATTGCGACCTCGCCTTTTTCTTGCAATAATTCTTGCAACTCCGTCTTATGGTCCAACAAATGATCAAACCAGCCTAAATCCAGTTTCGGAAAAACAACTTTTGCGATGAATACTTCTACTGCTTTTTTCCCTTGGTCTTGATATAGTGCCCCAATAAATGCCTCGAAAATATCACACAATAAAGCTGGCCTTTGCCTTGCATTGGCTTTTTCTTCACCTTTACCAAGTCTGATATATTCATCAAAATTACATTCCTTTGCAAACTTACTGAAGCTATCTTCACAAACCATTGCTGCACGCAATCGTGAAAGTTTTCCTTCGGGCATTCCTGGATAGCGGCGATACAAGTATTCGGAGACACAAAGTTGCATCACGGCATCTCCTAAAAATTCAATTCGTTCGTAATACTTCAAATGTTCTTTCGGGTGTTCATTAACGTATGAAGCATGTGTAAATGCTTCATCAAGCAGCTCTGGTCGCTTAAAATCTATTTCAAAGTCATTTTTTAGTTTTTGTACTAATCCGATTATCACTTATTGTCTTCTCCTTTTTAAAACTTAATACCTTATATTATACCCTTACACATCTATCTGAACAAAGTATGCTAATTACTACCCTAAAAAAAGACAGATTGCTCCAGGATCTTCTCCGCTGCAATCTATCTTCCAGAATTTTAAATGTCAATAACTATCCTTGGTGATTCGCAATATATTTAACTGCATCTGCAACAGTGAATAATTTTTCGGCCTCTTCATCAGGAATTTCGGCCGAAAATGTATCTTCTAACTCAAGCACAAATTCAACAATATCTATTGAATCGGCATTCAAGTCCTTTGAGAAGTTCAAAGCAGGTGTTATCTTATCTTCTTCAACATCAAAACGTTCATTAATAATTTTCGCAATCTTGTCATAAATTTCTTTTTCTGTCATCTTCTATTCCCCCACGTCATCTGTTTTTTTTGCTGCTTCTTCGAAATATGCAACTAAATCCGGAATCATCTTTTCTTCTAACATCTTATGAATCTGCTTTAGTGTATAGTATACGGCCGCACTATCACTTGAGCCATGAGCTTTCACAACAGGTGCCTTGACACCAAGCAATACGGCCCCACCATACTGTGATTGATTCATCTTATTTTTCAACTCACTAAAAGTCGATTTGAGTAATAATGCACCTAATTTACCAGATAAACCGCTACTAACAATCGAGTCCTTCAGCAAGTGCATCGTCGCCGAAGCGGTTCCTTCAATTGCCTTTAGAACCGCATTTCCAGTAAAACCATCCGCAACAACCACATCAGCAACATTTTTTAAAATTGCATTAGCCTCAACATTACCAACAAAGTTCAAATGGGAATCTGCCTTTAATAATTGATATGCTTCCTGTGTCGTCTTATTTCCTTTGTGTTCTTCTGTTCCATTGTTCAGCAAGCCTATTCTTGGATTGGTAATTCCCCTGACTTTTTGTGCATAATATTTACCCAAAATCGCATATTCGTGGAGATGTTCAGGTTTATTATCCGCGTTTGCCCCACTATCTAGCAGGTTGAATGCTCCTTCAGTTTTTGAAATTATCGGAAGTGTCGAAAGTAATCCTGGACGACTAATTCCTTTGATTCTGCCGACAATCAACAATCCGGCAGTAAGAATTGCTCCAGTATTACCACACGAAAAAAATGCGTCAGCCTCGCCATCTTTAACTGACTTTGCAGCCAAAACCATTGAGGAATCCTTCTTTCTCCGCACTGCGTGTACAGGTTCATCATTCATATCGATTTCACTATCAGTATGAATAATCTTAATTCGTGACGTGTCTTTTAAATACTTCTTAATTTCATTTTCTCTTCCATAAAGATTGAACTCAAGCTCACGGTATTCATCGCGTGCTCGTTCAACTCCTTCAACAACCGTTTGTGGTGCATTATCTCCACCCATAGCATCAACTGCTATTCTCATTAAATTCATCCCTCTTTAATCGAATGATGTCCCTAATAAAGTACGCTTTAAATACTTCATTAGTTCTTCATTTTCTTTTTTTTGTTTGAAATATTCATCGCTAATTATTTGCTGTGCTTCTTCCTTTGCTATCTGTAATATTCTTAAATCAGCTATTGGATCACCTAATTTAAATTCAGGCATTCCAGATTGTTTGCTTCCTAAGATGTCACCTTGACCACGGAGCTCCAAATCCTTTTGTGCAATCACAAATCCATCATTTGTCTCAGTCATTATCTGCATTCGGGCAATCCCATATTCGTTTTTGGGATCAGCAACAAGGAGACAATAAGACTGCTTATCTCCTCTGCCAACCCTGCCGCGCAACTGATGCAGCTGTGCCAGACCAAACCTGTCTGCATCAAGAATCATCATGACAGTTGCATTTGACACATCAACTCCCACCTCAATTACTGTAGTTGTTACTAATACATCTATTTTATGCTCTTTAAAAGCAGACATCACATCTTCTTTTTTATCACTACTCATTCTACCATGAAGCAATCCAACATGATATCGCGATCCTAATCGTTCATTGGTTTTATTGAATATCTCTTCGGCATTCTTCAAATCCATTACCTCAGATTCTTCAATTAATGGGCTAACAATATATGCCTGTGAATTACTGCCTAACTCACGCTCAAGAAAATCGTAAGCACTCGCCAACTGAACGTTCTTTACCCACTGAGTTCTAATGCCTTTGCGTCCCTTTGGTAACTCATTGATTGTGGAAACATCCATTTCTCCATAAGTTGTTAATGCTAACGTTCGCGGAATTGGTGTTGCAGTCATCATTAATACATCAGGTGACTTACCCTTTTCTCTGAGAATTTGTCTCTGACTGACACCAAAACGATGCTGTTCATCTGTTACAACCAGGCCAAGGTTCAAGAACTCAATATCCGGTTGGATTAATGCATGAGTACCAACTACCAGATTGATTGTACCCTTTTTTAAATTGGATAATAACTCCCGCCTTTGTGCTACCCTGGTGACAGTTGCGCTTGTCAACAGCGCAACTGTAATTCCCATCGGTTCAAATAACTGCGCTAATTTAATAGCATGCTGTTGTGCTAATATTTCAGTTGGAACCATTAATGCAGCTTGAAATCCTGCTGTAATAGCAGCATACATGGTTATTGCTGCAACAATTGTCTTTCCTGAACCAACATCACCTTGCAACAACCTATTCATATGTCTTTGCAAGTGCATATCATGACAGATTTCATTTACCACTTTTTTTTGCGAATTTGTTAATTCAAAGGGCAGACTTGCTATAAATCGCTTGAGCTTATCCAATCTGTAGTTAATTTTCAGTCCATCATTAATATTCTCATTTTTCTTAAGATACTGCATTCGAGCTTGAAAGAGAAAAAATTCCTCAAAAGTTCCGCTACGACGTGCTAGTTTTGCAGATTTCTGACTTGTTGGAAAATGAATCTCATGAATAGTTTCTTTTCTTGAAAGCAATCGGTATTTCTTTGCTAGATAATCTGGAACAATATTAACAATCATATCGGCATATTCACTGTATGCCTGCTCAATTATCTTTTTTACCTGTGACTGTTTAATCTCTTTTGAGGAACGATATATCCCCCCCAATTCATTGCTGCTTTCATCTGCTAAAATTTTCATTCCAGTTAAGTTTTGCCTTTTATGGTTCCATTTACCATAGACAGTTAGTTCTTTACCTAATTCGATTCTGGACCGCAAATAACCCTGGTTAAAAAAAGTCACCATAATGACATCATGTTCAACCAGCAGTTTAAAATTCAAGCGATTTTTCTGGCGGCCAAAATGACTCAGCACTGGTTCAGTTGCCACTGTCCCTTTTAAAGCAACCTTTTCTTGATCACTAATTTCAGTCAAATTGCGTGCAGCATAGTCATCATATCTGAATGGGTATGCAGTTAACAAATCTTCAATGGTGTTTATACCCAACTTATTCAATGCCTGAACTTTTTTGGGACCAACACCTGCTAGAACCGCTACTGAATCACTAAGTTCTTTTGCCAAAGCCATCACCTCTATTTTGAATGAATTAAAAATCTGACTAATTCCAATTTTATGCAGGAATTAATCAGACTATTATGGAAAATATTATTCGACAGAAATTAAATACGGATACACAGGTTGATTGCCTTGATGAATTTCAATTTCTAAATCCTCATCAAGTTTCAAAACTGCACTTTTGATATTTTCAGCTTCAGCAGAAGTTCCGTCTTGACCAATAATTATTGTAACAATTTCACTATCATCATCAAGCATTTTTTCTACCATTTGCACAGCTGCATCAACTTTATCTGGATTAGTCAATTCAATTTTCCCATCAATAATCCCCATATAATCATCTTTTTTGATTATATTTCCTGCAATAGTTGTATCACGAACTGCAATCGTAACTTGACCAGACTTCACAGAATCCATCTCGTCGCTCATATTTGCTGCATTTTTGTCTAATTGTTCTTCAGGATTGAACGCGATTAATGCTGTCATTCCTTGAGCAATTGTCCTACTTGCAACAACCCTTGTCGGAACCTCCGCAACTTTTGCAGCTTGTTCAGCAGCTAAGAAAATATTTTTGTTGTTTGGTAAGATAATAACCTTTTGTGCATTAACTTTCTTAATTGCATCAACTATATCTTGCGTACTTGGATTCATTGTCTGACCACCACTTAAAACATAAGTTGCACCTAAACTCTTAAACAAGTTAGCAATTCCATCTCCAGAAGCAATTGCTATAATACCATATCCTTCATTATTTACACTTGCTACTACAGCTTCTTCTTTGTTTTCTTCTTGCTCATCATGCTCCAAAATTGTTTCATGTTGTAGACGCATGTTATCAACCTTAACTTTAATCAAGGATCCAAAACGTTGTCCATAAGACATCACACTTCCTGGATGCTCTGTATGAACATGTACTTTGACAATTTCCTCATCGGCAACAACTAATAGTGAATCACCAATCGTATTTAAATGATTGCGAAACTCATCATAATCGAATTTTGAGTCAACTAGACGGCCCGCACCTAGCTTAACCATTATTTCAGTACAGTACCCATACTTGATATCTTCTGTGCTAAGCTGACTTTGAACACTCTTATGATGTTCAGCATTGACCATTTCTTCCATCTCTTCAACACTTGGTTGGTGCGCATCATCTTCAGCACGCTGATTGCCAGACAGAGCATCAAAGAAACCTTCATATACAAAAGTCAAGCCCTGTCCACCTGAATCAACTACCCCAACTTCCTTTAAAACCGGCAATAAATCTGGAGTAGTTGCCAAGGCCTTTTTTGCAGCTTCATATGCGGCTGCCATCACTATAACCGTATCATCGCTTTCACCGGCTGCCTTGTTAGCCGCCCTAGCTGCCTCACGTGCAACCGTTAAGATTGTTCCTTCAGTAGGCTTCATTACAGCCTTATATGCAGTCTCAACCCCAGCAGTCAAAGCAGCTGCCAAATCATTTGCATTCAAACTATCTTTCTTTTCTGTACTCTTATAGAATCCCCGGAATATCTGTGATAGTATTACTCCAGAATTTCCACGAGCGCCCATTAATAATCCCTTAGCTAATGCCACAGCCAAGGAACCTACAGTGTTAGCGGTAGATTCAGACACATATTTTGCACCACTAACAAAAGAAAGGCTCATATTTGTTCCAGTGTCTCCATCAGGAACAGGAAATACATTTAAAGAATTAATAAATTCTGCATTATTACTTAATCTTTTTGAACTGATCGCAACCATCTTTCTAAAATGCGCCTCAGTTATCTCTGTGACTTTCAAATTCGCTTATCCTCCTTGGTCCCCATAATACTCAACTATTCTTCAATAACCCGCACACCTTGTACAAAAACATTGACTGAATTAGCTGTTATTCCTAACATGGTTTCCAAATTATATTTAACTTTATCTTGGACATTACGGCAAATTTCAGAAATTTTTGTGCCATAACCTACAATAATATACACATCAACTGCAACTCCATCATCCTCTTGGCGCACAATAACACCTTTTGAATAATTATCGCGCTTCAGAATCTCGTTCAGATTATCCCTAATCTGGTTTTTACTTGCCATTCCGATAATTCCGAATATTTCAGTTGCAGCACCACCAACAACTGTTGCAATAACATCATTATTGATATCAATGTTTCCAAATTGCGTTTTGATTTTTACAGCCATTAGATACAGCCTCCTTAATTTAACACACAATAACTAATTTCATTTTAGCATAAAATGAGCTAAATCACTATACCGCATGATTGCGCCAAATTCAAGCAATGAACAACAAATTTGTCTGCCAAGTTATTTTACTTTACAGAAAATTCTTGCAATCATTCGTTAATTATGATAACTTATTCTAGTGAGTAAGCAGTACGTATGCTTTGAATCCTATCATTAAAGGAGGAACTAATAATGGCAAAAGATTTTATTACTGGTCGTAAAACAACTTTCGGAAAGAAACGTTCACATGCTTTAAACCAAACGAACCGTTCATGGAAACCAAATTTGCAAAAAGTTCGCATCTTGGTTGATGGTAAACCTAAGAAGGTTTGGGTTTCAGCTCGTACATTGAAATCCGGTAAAGTTACTCGTGTTTAACTACTAGAGACTCGTTTTTGCGGGTCTTTTTTATTACAATTATGATTGTTAATCCTACTAAATAAAAAAATTCCTGCTTAACACAGAAATTCCTTCAAATATTAATGAAATTAGATACTTTTAACTTTTTATTCCCTCTATATCACATTCTAATCCTTGCTCTGAATCACACATACGACTCCTGTAGTAAAACTAAACTTACCCTTTTCACCTACAAATTCGTTACTTGCTAACGATACTGGAAAATTAAAATTTTTTTCATCTAAACGATATTTTTCATCAACCAAACTCAGCTTCTCGACACTTGTCAATGGTACAAAAGCCAAATATTTCTTGTCTTTTTCTTTTTGAATCGTATAAGTACCGGGTTTATAGAAGTTAATAGTATTGAAACGATCAAAAATAAAAATTTTATCTGCATATTCGTAAAATGGTTTTCTTAGGATAAAAAATAGATTAGCCAAGAGATGATCTATTCTACCACCAGTTGCACCAAAAATGTTTATCCTATCAATATTTTGAAAATTTTCAAAAACAATTTTCAAGGCTAATTCTGTATCAGTATCATCTTTTTCAGGTTTGGCAGTATAAATCTTTTTGCTATTTCTCCTGACCAAATCTTGCTCTTCTTTTGTTGAAGAATCAAAATCACCAATCGCAATCGCTGGTTGAATTCCATTTTGAACAAGTCGCAAAGCTCCACGATCTGCACCAATCCAGATCTGCCCATCATTTTTTTTCAGCAACTCTGCCGGCCATTCACTGACTGGTCCTCCAACTAATAAATTGATTTCCATTCTAATCACCTGTCACTTTGTGTAATAATTGGATTTTTTCAACTGGATTAGCCGCATTAAAAACAAACGATCCGGCCACTGCAATTGTAGCTCCTGCTTGTTGGCACTGCTTAATTGTCTCATCATTGATTCCGCCATCAACTTCGATGTCAAAATCAAATTTGCTATCTTTTTTAATCTGATTCAATTCTTGAACCTTTAAAAGCATGCCAGGCAAGAATTCCTGACCCCCAAATCCTGGATTAACCGTCATGATCAGCACTGCATCTACCATTTCTAATAAATTCGCAAGAACAACTACAGGTGTTCCGGGATTGAGCACAACCTCAGCTTTGCATCCTGCTTCCTTAATCTGCTGTAAAATGCGGTGAATATGTGGAGTTGCCTCATAGTGTACCCCAATTACATCAGCACCAGCATCTGCAAGCATTGCAATATAATCTTCAGGATTATCAACCATCAAGTGACAGTCAAAAATTTGTTTTGAATATGGCCGAATTGCTCTTAAAATTGGCTCGCCGAACGAAAGATTAGGTACAAAATGACCATCCATTATATCAATATGCAGGTATTCAGCACCTGCTTTTACTGTCATTTCTACATCTCTTTTTAAATTTGCAAAATCTGCACTTAAAATCGAAGGAGCAATTTTCATTCTAACACCTCATTTTCGATATTTTATTTTTTGCTTACTGATTTCTTTTTGAAACTGTTGATAATTCTCATATCTGCTTGTCTTGATTTCTCCACTTTCTACAGCCGCCTTAACTTTGCAGCCTGGCTCGTTCAAATGGATACAACTTCTGAACTTGCATTCTCCAGCATATTCTTGAAAATCTGGAAAATACCTTGCTAACTCCTCTTTTTTTATCTCTAATAAATCAAAAGAGGAAAAACCAGGGGTGTCTGCAATCAAATTATCTTTAATAGGTAAGAGCATTACTTTCCTTGTCGTATGCTTTCCTCGGCTCAAAGCCTTTGAGACTTCACCCGTTGCTAATTCAAGTTCCGGCTTGAGATTATTCAATAATGTCGATTTCCCAGCGCCGGTCTGTCCCATTACAACAATTACCTTTTGCTGAAGTTTGCCAGTTAATGTTATGACAGAATCAAGACTTCCTAATTGACAAGCATATATTCTTTGATAATCTGCAACAATCTGCTTTATCTTTAAATATTCTTCATCAGTCAACAAATCGACTTTTGAAAAAAATAATAACGGCGTAATTTCATTTTTCTCAAGCATTACCAATTGTCGATCTAATAAATTTGAAGAGAATTTGGGCTCCTTGCAAGCAGTTACCACAATCGCATAGTCAATATTAGCCACTGGTGGCCTTACTAATTCATTTTTTCGCTTTTCTATTCGTAAAATGTAACCTTCATCCTGGTTTTCAGCCTTGAATTCTACCCAATCACCCACGAGCGGAGCTTCACCTTTTTTCCGAAAATTTCCACGTGCACGTGTCCGATAAGTAACGCCTTCCAGATCAACATCATAATATCCACTTAATGATTGTCGAATTTGACCTCTTAACAATAAATCACCTTACCTTTCAAACCTCATCTGATTAGCTCGTCACATTTGTCTTCTCAGCAATAACTTGCCCATCTCTAACAATTTTATATTTACCAGAAGTTGAACCGCTCAGCGTAAAGGGTAGAGTCACACTTGTATCTGATGAAATTGTAAATTGCTGATAGATATCACTATAACTATGAGTATCATCTTGCAAATAAATCTGAATCGTGTTCATTGTACTGGAACTCGTCGAAGAACTCGTAGAACTTGATATACTACTAGAAGAAGACTGGTATGGAATATTTACACTAACAGAAAACGTATTAGCTGCACTGCTTGTACTATCCGAGGAACTACCACCCGACTGCGATTCAGCACCTGATGAACTAGCAGAAGTGGACCCCAAAACCACATTCAGAGTGTCACCTACTTTAATGCTAGCATTCGCTGCAGGTTCTTGTGAAATCACTAATCCCGTACTAGAGCTACCAGAGGAATTGTTTTCAATATTTAATACAAGTCCCAATTCATCAGCGTAGTCCTCCACACTTTTTTCCGTATAACCTGTCAAATCACGTAAAATAACTGTCTTTGCACCTGAACTAACGGTAAATCTGACTGTCGTTTGTTTCCAAACTACTTTCTTTCTGGCTGAAATATTCTGACTAATAATTTCTCCCTTGGCCACTGAACTGGATGCCTTTGTTTCCTTGACAACTGTAACGCCCTTATTATCAAGTTTTTTCTTCACTTTAGAATATGGTTGCCCTTTATAATTGCCAAACATATTCTTTTCAGGGCCTTCTGAAATTATCAGATTAACTTTCGAATTTTGACGCACACTTGAACTCTCAATCGGATCAGATGAGATAACTTGCCCCTTATCATATTTTGTACTATTTCGCTTGATAATATTTCCAACAACTAATTCTTGGGACTCAAGTGCGGTTTTAGCCTCTGTTTCGTTCATTCCTTGCAAATCCGGAACTGCCACATTCTTTGGGCTCATTGCTAGTGCAGTAATAAAAATCATTAAGACTATTATCACCGTTACAATCAGTGACCAAACAAGCCATTTTTTCTTTTTGCTCCACTTTTTCTTTGGTTTCTTGTCTTTTTCAGAAC
This sequence comes from Lactobacillus sp. UCMA15818, assembly GCF_030400225.1. Taxonomy (GTDB): domain Bacteria; phylum Bacillota; class Bacilli; order Lactobacillales; family Lactobacillaceae; genus Liquorilactobacillus. Next base: position 478,441 of record NZ_VJYB01000001.1, read on the forward strand.
CAGTTTTATTATCACTTAACCCAATATTCTTTTTAATTTGTTGTGCACTCAATGGTTCCAAAACCTTAGTTTCATCCTCGATTGCACCTACAGGTCTCCATTTTTCTTCATTACTTCTGGTATATGAAAGTGCAGTTTCAATATCATCTTTCATCTCTGAAACTTTCTGATATCGCTCTGTTAAACTTTTTGCAGTTGCTTTTAATACGACATTCTCAAGTGCCTGTGGAATTTGATCGTCAAAGGACCTGACAGATGGCATGTCATTTTGAAAATGCTTCAAGGCTATCGAAACAGCTGTTTCACCCTGATATGGAACTCGACTTGTCAATAATTCAAATAAAATTATTCCAAGTGAGTAAATATCTGATTGTTTAGTAACTACGCTTCCCCTGGCCTGTTCAGGTGAAAGATAATGAACCGATCCCATTAATGTATTGGTCTGTGTCAATGAGTATTCCGAGGTTGCTAACGCTATTCCAAAATCAGTAATTTTTACTTGTCCATCAGCATTAATTAGGATGTTTTGTGGTTTCAGATCACGATGGATAATATCATGTGCATGAGCCTCTTCAACGGCCGACAATACTTGATCCATGATATTAACTATCCGCTCATAAGCAATGGGATAGTTTTGTGCTATGTAACTCTTTAAATCCATTCCTTCTATATATTCCATCACTAAAAACTGTGTACCATTATCTTCATCAATATCATAAATACTAACAATATTTGGATGGACAAGTTCTGTCAAAGAAATTGCCTCACGACGAAACCTTCTGATTGCAGCCTCATTATCTCGTAAATCAAGGCGCATCAATTTAACAGCAACATCTCTTTTTAAGATTAAATCATATGCCAAATAGACATTGGCCATTCCACCTTCACCTAATGTCTCTACAACCTGATATCGTCCGCTCAATACATATCCTGGCTTCACTGTTCATTCCTCCTCTCAAACGAAGAAGAGGCAAGTAAAAGTGTAACATTATCATTTCCGCCAGCTTTATTTGCAAGATTAATCAGCTTGTCACATTTATCTGCAAAGGATTTATTATTCAGCAACACTTCTTTTATTACTTGATCATCAACCATATTGGTAAGTCCATCAGAACATAGTAATAAAATATCATTATCTTCCAACTTAATAATTTTCTCATCAATATTTGCGTTTTCCGAAATTCCTAGTGTTCTAGTAACAATATTTTTTTGCGGATGATTTTTCGCTTCTTCAGTACTGATCTGACCGCTTTTCAATAATTCATTTACTAAAGAATGATCTTCAGTCAACTGCAGTAAATCACTGTCTCGCAGCAAATATCCTCTGCTGTCACCAATATTAGCCAGAAGCACCTCATCACCAAAAAAAAGGGCGCATACAATCGTAGTTCCCATACCATTCAAATCTTCATATTGGTTAGAGCGCTCTAAAATTAATTTATTTTCACGCTGAACTTCATCTATCAACCATTTTGCAGCAACGTCAATTGTATCAATTTCAGTCTCTTCAAAACGAAATCCTAAATGAGAAACTGCCATTTCCGAAGCAACATCTCCACCCTTATGACCACCTAGACCATCCGCAACAATTGCAAAACTTATCCCAGTAAGGTTCTTAAAAACACCCACGTAGTCCTCGTTATTGGGTCTTACTTCTCCCACGTCACTCTTATATGCAAAATTCATCAGGTAACCACCTCATTTATCTTACTCTCTTCAATCGGGTAATGAAAAAGCCATCAGATTCATAGTCATCTGGATAAATTGTCAAACTTTTACTAATATTAGGCAATTTTAGTTTTGTCTTTACCTCAATTTGTTCAAATTCATGATGCATTTCCAAAAATTCGGTAATTACCCGTGTATTTTCAGTATCCAGTATCGTACAAGTACTATATGTTAAATAGCCATTAACTTCAACATAGTCCGCAACTTTATCCAATATTCCGACTTGAACCTTATGCAAGTTTAAAGAATCTTGCAAAGACTTTTCATATCTGACTTCCGGTTTTCTTCTCATTAATCCTATACCAGAACAAGGTGCATCAACTAATATTTGATTAAAACTCTTGGGTTCAAAGTATGCGCCCATTTTTCTAGCATCTAGCTGTAGTAGCTTAATCTTTTCCTCAAAACCGCATTTCAAAGCATTCTCTTTAATCAGCTTAATTTTATGCTTGTGAATATCTAATGCTGTAACTGTCCCTGTTCTCAGATAATCAGCAATCTGCATTGTTTTTCCACCGGGAGCAGCACAGGCATCTAGAACCCGTTCATCTCCGTTCAACCCCATAGCCTCAACCACAAGACTTGCACTTTCATCTTGCAGCATGACCTTGCCTTCCGCAAAGAGACTAGTCAAACTGACATGCCCTCCTTTTTCTACAATTAAGCTTCCAGCAGCAACTTGACTATTTTCAACTTTGAAACCTTGACTAATCAATTCACTTGCAACCTCTTCAACTGAAATCTTTGATTCATTTACTCTAAGCGCTTGCTTGGGTGCTTTATTCAGGGAAACCAAAATTGAAACTGTTTTATCATACCCGACTTGTTTCTTTAACTCTTCAACTATCCACACGGGTACACTATAACTAATGCTTAGACGTTCAGTTTCATCTTCAATTATTGCAGTCTCAAGAACACCCTTACGCAAAATTGCATGCAAAACACCTGTCACGAATTTTCTCGTACCATCATGCCCCTTGTTTTTTGCAATCTTGATTGCTTCATTGAGCACTGCGTGATCTGGAACTTTGTCTAGAAACTTCAACTGGTACAAAGACATTAACAATAATTGGTTAACCCAATCATCCATTTTTTTACCTTTAACAAAAGGTTCTAACCAAAATTCAAGTAATAAAAGATTCTGAAGTACTCCATACACAATAATTGTCAATAGATTAGCATCCACTCTTGACAGCTGATTTTTCTTAAGAACCTGGTTAAGCGCTAAATTTGAATATGCCCCATTTTTTGCAACCTTAGTTAGAATTTCAACTGCCATTAATCGTGGGTTTTTATTTTCTTCATTCATTTGTTATAATCCTCTGTCCTGCTTTTATCCCTTGACCTTGACCATTTAGAAAATTATTAATCGTCATTCGTGGCTTCCCAGCAGGCTGAATCTCTCTTATTTTATATACGCTTCCTTGAGCAGCCGCTACCTTCAACTCGTTTTTACCAACGAATACAGCTACTCCTGGTTCGTACTCAGTTTTTTCATCAAGCGGCTTTATATCCCATAATTTTGTTCTTTTATTCAAGAACTTTTCAAAATACGAACCCGGTTGCGGCCTAAGTGCTCTAATCATATAATCAAGCTGCTGTGCGGTCAAATCTAGAGATAGTTTTTCTTGTTCTGGTGAAATAACTGGAGCAAATGTGACTGCCGCTTCATCCTGCATCGTTCCGGTTATCTCTTTGCTGATAATCTTAGGGAGCATCTCTATTAAAACAGTTCTTCCTAAAAGACTCATCTTAGAGAAAATAGTTCCATTATCATCATTCTGCAAGATTGGTAATTCGGCTTGTGCCAGCATCTCACCAGCATCCATCTTCTTAATCATATAAATCAATGTGACCCCGGTTTTATCATCGCCATTCATAATAGCATATTGAACAGGTGCTCCTCCGCGATATTTAGGTAGTAACGAGCCATGGACATTTACTGCTGCAATCTTTGCAGAATTGATTAACGACATTGGCAAAAATTGTCCAAAAGCTGCAGTGATTATTACATCTGGTTGGATTGCAATCAACTGTGCAAGCTCTACACTCTTTCCCAGCTTCTGTGGTTGGTAGACTGGAATGTCATGCCTTACTGCCACTTGTTTGACTGGTGATGCAGTTAAAATTCGTTTTCTGCCTGTATACCGATCTGGTTGTGTCACAACTGCTTTAACGTCATAATCAGCTGCAATCACTCCTTCAAGGATAGTTGCTGCAAATTGGGGAGTCCCCATAAAAATTACTGATGTCATTGAAATACCTCGCTTCTTTTTAAATAAAATTAAGTGGTTCTTTATCAATCGAAATTAAAACTCCTTGGCGCTCATCTTTTTGACTCTTCTGTAAAATTTCATCCAAAGCTGCATCTAATTTAGGTTCTTGTTTATATTTGATAATCAGCTGATAATAAAATTGATTATTAATACGCATTATTGCTTTCGGTGTGGGTCCTAAAATAATTGATTTTGTACTCAAAAAAGATTTTAATTCAGCATAAATTTGATAAATTTTTTTTGCAGCTAACCCTTCTTCTTTTGCGCCAGCCGTAATTTGAATTGTATAGAAATATGGCGGATAGCCATTTTGATGCCGCACATTCATTTCTCTAAAGAAGAAACTTTCATAGTCCTGTTTTTTTGCCAATTGTAAAGCATAGTGTTCGGGATTAAAAGTTTGAATAATAACTTTACCCTCTTTATCAGCTCGGCCAGCCCTTCCGCTAACCTGCGTTAATAATTGAAACGTTCGCTCACTTGCTCTGAAATCAGCTAATCCAAGTGCTGTATCTGCGTTTAATACACCGACCAGTGTCACATCAGGATAGTCCAACCCCTTAGCGATCATTTGTGTTCCCAATAGAATATCGGCTTTCTTATCACCAAATTGTTTCAAGAGTTTCGCATGCATTCCCTTTCTTCTAGTAGTATCCACATCCATTCTCAAAACGCGAGCTTCAGGAAATAGATTTTGCAATTCCTGCTCAACTTTTTGAGTTCCAGTTCCGTAGTATCGAATTTTATTACTGCCACAATTTGGACATTTTTGCGGTATTTTCTCCTCATGTCCGCAATAATGACACTTCATCGAATGACTGTCCAAATGCAAGGTCAGCGAAATATCACAATTTGGACACTGCAAAACCTCCCCACAATCACGACACATCATAAAAGAAGAGTAGCCTCGGCGATTAAGCATCAATATAATTTGTTCCTTGCGTTCTAGTCTTAATGCGATTTCACCACATAATTCGGATGAAAAATCAACGTTATCAGTAATCCTTTTCGTTGCTATTCTCATGTCAATCAACTTAACTTCTGGCAGTGGCATCTTATTAATTCTTTCATTCAGATGAAGCCACTCATAAACACCCTTTTGCGCACGCGCCCTTGATTCAAGCGAAGGTGTCGCACTCCCTAAAACTAAAGAACATTTATGATACCGTGCACGCCACTTGGCCACTTCTATGGCATGATAACGCGGCATTTTTTCTTGTTTGTAGCTTGCCTCATGTTCCTCATCAATAACAATTATCCCAATCTCCTTCAAAGGAGCAAAGACCGCTGATCTTGCACCAACAACTACTTGGGCATCACCATTTTGAATCCTGTGCCATTCATCAAGCCGTTCACCTTCTGACAATCCACTATGAAGTAGTGCAACTCTTGAACCAAATCTTCCAACTACATTTTTTACCATTTGAGGTGTCAATGCAATTTCAGGAACAAGCATCAGAGCCGTCTTACCATTTTCAAGTGCTTGCGCCATTGCCTGCAGATAAACTTCCGTCTTTCCACTGCCCGTTACACCCTCAAGTAAGAAAGTTCGTTCATTACCTTGACTCATAGAATTACAAATTTTAGCAGTAACCTTTTTTTGAGCAACAGTCAGCTTTCTAGGTCTTGTTCTAACAAATTCACTTTGTTTATAAGCCACTCTTCTTTTAACAACAGCTTTGCGTTTCAACCATTTTTTTGTTTCCGCATTCTTTATTACGGTACTTGTAATTCCTAATTTTTGTTCAAGAACCGTTTGTTCAACCTCTACCTCTCCAAGTTGAATTAAATAATCTAGCAGCCGTTGCAATTTTAAAGCATTAGCACGTAATTTGTTTTTTTCTTTTTTATAACCCTCCGCTGTCAATCTATTTAAAATAACCTGAACTTTTTTTTCAACCAGATTATCTTTCATTAAATATTCTAGCTCGATTTTTCCTGAGACCCTTGCAGCTAATAATTTTTTCAGCAAGCCTGAATCTATCTTATCCTCATTCAGAATTTGTTTTCGATTAGAAGAAAAGTATCCCCTAACGGCTGAATCTACTTCATCGTCAACTAGAACCAATTGTTTATAATATTTAGCACGCATTGCACTTGGCAACATTACCTGTAGACAACTTATTAAAAATGAATATGTTTCATGTGCCATCCATTTTGCCAATGCAATTGCTTCTTCAGTTAATACTGGTTCCACATCAATCAAGGACTTTATTTCTTTGATTTTCCCAGAGAAATCATTACCCATTTTTAATCCTATTACAAATCCCTGAATTAACCGATTACCGTTTCCAAATGGTACACTTACCCGCATTCCTACCTTAATCATATTTTCAAATCTTGTAGGAATTTGATATACAAAAGGCTTGTCAGTCTGCTTAGCCGGTACGTCAACAATTATTTCAGCAAAAGATACGATTGTGAATTCCTCCTAGTCTTCGGTAATGAGATCAAAAATCATTTTAGCAATATCATCCTTATTAGTTTTTGGACTATTGATGTTTTCCTTGCTTGGTCGCATAAAAATCACCTCATTCTCATCACTGCCAAAGCCGATATCTGAGCGTGATACATCATTTGCAACCAGCAAATCAAGATTTTTATTAATCAATTTTTGTTGACCATTTTCCAATAAATTTTGTGTTTCAGCAGCAAAGCCAACTAATTTTTGTGCTTTCTTCTCTTGACCAAGTTTCTTTAAAATATCAATATTTTTTTCCAACTCAAGCGTTAGTCTTTTTCCTGTTTTCTTAATTTTTTGTTTTGCAGGCTGAATTACATGATAATCGGCCACTGCAGCTGACATAATTACAATATCTGCATCCGAATAGCGCTCTTTTACAGCTTCATACATCTGCGCTGTTGTTCTGATAGCTATTAACCTCGCACCAGTATCATTAATCAGATGACTTGGCCCACTAATCAAGGTCACATCAGCCCCTCTTTGTACTGCATTTCTGGCAACTGCAAATCCCATCTTACCTGAAGAATGGTTTGTAATGTATCTTACAGGATCGATTGCTTCAATTGTGTGCCCTGCAGTAACCACAACTCTTTTCCCCTTTAAATCTTGTTTATTTGCAATAATATCACTAACCCACTTAAAAATCGCATCTGGTTCCGGCATACGTCCCTTGCCATCATATCCTTCTGCAAGAAATCCAGTATCAGGTTCTAACATGTGATAGCCATCCTCGATTAATTGTTTTAGATTTCTTTGCACTGCCTGATTATCATACATTTTATCATTCATTGCAGGTACTATAAATTTTGGACAATTCATAGCAATCAAACAAGTCGTTGCAAAGTTATCGGCAATTCCATTGGCTAGTTTACCAATCGTATTAGCTGTTGCAGGAATAATCACTGCAATATCTGTCCATTTGGCAAGTTCAACATGCTCGACAATTCCCTGCTGCTGGCTATTTTCATAGTATACTTGGTTTCGACTAATTGTTTTAAAGGTTAATGGGGTTACAAAAGTCGCTGCTTCTTCAGTCATTATAACCTTAACTTCTGCGTTTGCCTTGATCAATTTTCTAATAAAAATAACCGCCTTATAAGCTGCAATTCCTCCAGTTACGCAGACAGCAACATGCATATTTTTCAATTGTAACCCTCCTTTAGTAATAATTATATTGTATCAATAATACGGTCAAAAAAGAACATCAAAAAAGACCATTGTGACTATTATCCTGATACCATTGAATATCAGCAGTCCCATGGCCCTTCTCTAAAACTCAAAATTACACTTCTTCTCTTTCATCTGGATCAATAATCAAATCATTTGCAACAACCTCTTCAAGTGCCTTGCCAACATTCTTAACTGACTTATATTCACTAAGCATTGGAATCGCGCCAGCATCCAATTCATGTGCTCTCTTACTAGCCAGCATTACCAATGAATAACGTGAATCAACACGTTCTAATAAATCATCAACTGATGGATATAAAATCATTTTAAAACATCTCCCAATTGTTTTTTATAATCTGGTAAAAATCTCTTTACCCGCCATCTTTCAGCCCTGATGATGGTCTTTACCTTCTCCACTGCACTCAAAACTTCATCATTAACAACTGCGTAATCATAATTCTGCATCATTTCGATTTCATCGACTGCTTTAGCCATACGCTTATCAATAGTTGCTAAATCATCAGTTCCACGTCCACTTATTCTATGACGTAACTCCATTAAATCCGGCGGTGTCAAAAAAATAAACAGCCCATCCGGACACTTTTCACGAACCTGCATGGCACCATTTACTTCAATCTCAAGAAAAACATCCTTACCTTGATCAAGCATCTCATTTACATATTTTAGCGGTGTTCCATAATAATTGTCAACATACTGTGCATATTCAAGCATGCCGCCATCTTTAATTTCTTTTTCAAACTCAGTCTTCGAAACAAAATAATAATCCTTTCCGTCAACTTCTCCTTGACGCATCAATCTCGTAGTCATAGAGATTGAATAATGAAACTTATTATCATCTTGCGCAAAAATAGCTTTCCTGACTGTTCCCTTACCGACTCCTGAAGGTCCAGACAATACTATCAACATTCCCCGTTTAGACATGTTTGCAAAACTCTCCTCTAAAATATTGTATTAAGATTATCATGTACTTTTTTGCAACATATTTCAAGTTATTCTTAATTAGAATTTCTTAATAAAAAATAAATTTATGGCTTGCTTTTTCGAACGTTTGTTCTATAATATAAATATCGAACAGACGTTCTAAAAAAGGAGAGTGCTTCTAACATGCTAGAATTGAAAAAAACAACACTACAGCAAATAACTCAGGGTATTCAAAAACAATTTACCTCGTACAGCAGACAAGACTTTAGTAATTGCATACAAATGCCCCTTTTCCAGCTTAATTTTTTTATTAACCAAGCAATCCAAAAACATAAAGTTATCAGCATCAGTTATAAAGATATCCATGATAATGAATTTGCAGCAACGGGATTTATTTCAAGAAATAAAAATAATAAAACAATTTTCAAACTTGATAATCTTGGAGATAATTTATCACATCTGCTAAACATTAATCAAATAAAATACATTAAGCTTGCCAAAGAATAAATCACCCTTAATTATCTTGTTTAACTAATAAAAATCATCAGGAGTATGACATCGGACATAATAAGTTTGAATATAAATAAGGGGGTGGTTCAAAGCTTAACTTTTGAGCCACCTCCTCTATTTATTTCGTATAAACATGTTCCATAGATCAAAATGCTCCATCTAACTTCGAATTAATACTCAAATTTTCCTGACTTATATCACAACTCCTTATTAAGTAAAGAACTTTGACTTATGAAACCAATTTAGTTGGAGTCAAAAAGAGGCTAAATCAAGATTTAACTTTTGATCTAGCCCCAACAATTTTTTATTTCTAGTACAATTCTAAGTATTGATCCCGTTCCCATTGTGAAACTTCTTGACGATAAGCACCCCATTCGAGTTTCTTACCCTCAATGAAGTTTTGATACAGATGAGGACCCATTGCCTTTGCAATTACTTCGTCTTTTTCAAGCTCTTTAATCGCATTATGCAAAGTTGATGGAAGATCAGAGATTCCATTTGCTTTACGCTCTTCCGCATCCATTACATAAATGTTACGATCAATTGGTTTTGGAGCTTGAAGTTTTTTACGCAATCCATCCAACCCGGCTTCAAGAATTGATGCAATCGCCAAGTATGGATTTGCACTTGGATCAACACTACGCAATTCAAGACGCGTTGACATACCACGAGCAATTGGAACACGTACAAGTGGCGAACGATTTCGACCAGACCAAGCAACATAAACTGGTGCCTCATATCCAGGTACTAAACGTTTGTATGAATTAACAGTTGGATTAGTCACAGCTGTAAAGTTACGTGCGTGCGTCAGCAAGCCGCCCAAGAAGTAGCGTGCTTCTTGAGATAATTGCATTTCATCACTTTCATCGAAAAATGCATTTCCTTCACTGTTGAATAATGACATATTGATATGCATACCCGAGCCATTAATACGGTCAAGTGGCTTTGGCATAAACGTCGCATGTAATCCGTGCTTTCTTGCAACGGTCTTCACAACTAATTTAAAAGTTTGAATATTATCACATGCCTGAAGTGCTCCAGCATACTTAAAGTCGATTTCATGCTGGCCAGGTGCAACTTCATGATGGGAAGCTTCAATATCAAAGCCCATGTTTTCTAATTCCAAAACGATATCGCGACGACAGTTTTCACCTAAATCAACAGGAGCTAAGTCAAAGTAACTTCCCTTATCATTAAGATTCAGCGTTGGCTTACCAGTTTCTGGATCAAGTTTAAACAAGAAAAATTCTGGTTCAGGCCCAATATTAAAATCAGTAAAGCCTAATTCCTTCATTTCACCAAGAACACGAATTAAATTATTACGCGGATCACCGATGAATGGTGTACGATCAGCATTGTAAACTTCACAAATGACACGAGCTACTTTTCCATGTTCACTTCCCCATGGGAAAATCATCCAAGTTGATAAATCTGGATATAACCACATATCACTCTCTTCAATTCTAACAAAACCGTCTATTGAAGAACCATCAAACATTAGTTTATCGTCTAATAATTTTTCAAGTTGGCTAATTGGAACCTCAACGTTTTTGATAACACCATATAAGTCAGTGAACATCAAGCGCAAAAATTTAACATTTTCATCTTTGGCTATCTTACGAATATCATCTTTTGTATAATTAGGCTTTACCATCATTAAATCGCTCCTTATTAAATTTTTAGAAGTTATTATTATGCTTAAAAGAAGACTCATCCTGCTTGCTAAGCCCACTTACTGCAATAAATTCATCACGCAAAATTCGTCGTACATCAGTGTCGGTCAGCGGTTTTTCCAGTTTGGCTTGCTTCTCAGCAAGTTTTCGCTCATTCTCATCGTATATATGCTTAATCCCAGCCATGTTAATTCCTTCATCCAAAAAATCTTTGATCTCAAGTAAACGATCGATGTCATTCAAAGAATACATCCTACGATTACCTTCACTACGCTTAGGCATAACCAACTGCTGCTCTTCATAATAACGAATCTGACGTGCTGACAAATTTGTGAGCTTCATTACTGTACCAATGGGTAACACGGCAAGCGAACGTCTGAGCTCCTTCTCTTTCATAACAACCCTCCTCTAAGTTACGCCCTTATGATAGCAAGGGCTATTATGAATGTCAACGCCAAATGTTATATCTTCTTACATCTTTTTGTTTTCAAAGAAAGTTTCGCCTACTGCGTTACTAATCGCAATTTTTACATGGGAATAAGTTAATCCTCCTTGAACATACAAAGTAAACGGAGCTCTCAAAGGCCCGTCAGATGATAACTCAATTGTTGAACCTTCTGTAAAACTACCCGATGCCATTATTTCTTCATCCTCATATCCATCCATATAACTTGGTACTGGGTCTACAAAGGAATTTACAGGTGAGTAATGCTGAATAGCTGCGCAAAATGAAATCATTGCTTCTGGATTTCCAAAACTAATTGTTTGGACTAAATCAGTCCTCGATTCGTCCCATTTTGGAGAAACAGCAAGTCCCATTTTTTCTAGTAATGCACTTGCAAAGACTGCACCTTTGATTGCATTTGCGGTCACATTTGGTGCCAGAAAAAAGCCCTGAAACATATCACGCATATGTCCAATAGTTGCCCCTTCATTTTTGCCTGCTCCAGGGACATTTAAACGATTTCCTGCTTGCTTAATTAGGTCTTTTCTTCCCACTATATAAGCTCCTGTCTTAGCAATACCTGCACCTGCATTTTTAAACAATGATCCTGCCATTAAATCTGCTCCATATTCAGTAGGTTCATGCACTTCTGAAAACTCACCGTAACAATTATCAATAAAGATAATTACATTCGGCCTGATTTGCTTTACAAATCTAATCATTTGTTTGATCTTTTCAACCGTGAAGCTTGCACGGTCTGAATAACCACGTGAGCGCTGAATAGCGACTACTTTAATCTTCTCGTCAGCTTTCAGCTTTTGTTCAACATCTCTATAGTCAACCTCACCACTCTCAAGTAATGCTGAATAATTAAAATTAATACCAAAATCTTTCAATGTTCCAGGTTCATTTCCAACAATACCAACAACATGTTGGATGGTATCATATGGCATTCCCGTCATATAAAATAACGTGTCTGCGGGCCTAAGCACCCCAAAAAACGCTGTCGTAATGGCATGCGTTCCAGAGATTAACTGTGGTCTAACCATTGCATCTTCAGTGTTAAAATAATCTGCATAAATTGCATCCAGCTTGTCTCTTCCGACATCATCATAACCATAACCCGTAGAACCTGCAAAATCTTCTTCTGCCACATGATGTTCTTTAAAACATTTCAATACTTTCATTTGATTGTATGTAGCTTGATCATCAATTTCTTGAATCTTACCCTCTATCTGCTTTTCGACCTCTTCAATTTTTTGTTGTAATTTTACTGGTAATTCATCCATCCATGTGCTCAAATTTCATCTATCCTTTCTCTTTAAGCCATAACAAAACTGTGTTTTCTATTTTTTCAATCTCTGTTTCATCAGAAAACAAATTAAACCACGTTACATCCATTTTATTTCGAAACCACGTCAGCTGTCTTTTGGCATAGTGTCTCGAATTTTTCTTTATCTCTGCTACCCCATTTGCTAAGCTATCTGTCCCATTGATGAAAGGAAAAAGTTCTTTATATCCAATTCCCTTACCTGCTTGAAAATCTATCCCACCTTTTTGAAACAACCAGCGAGCCTCATCCACCAAACCCTCGTGTATCATTTGATCGACCCTTTGCTCAATTCTTTCATACAAAACATTACGTTCTGTATTCAAACCAATTACCAAAGCATCAATTTCCCGATCTGGTTGATCAAATTGTTCCGAAAACTTGCATCCTGTCACTTCATACACTTCAATAGCACGAATAATTCTTCTGACATTATTAACCGGAATTTGTGCCGCAGCAACCCTATCAATCTCATTTAAGTAGCTCCACAGAGCTTTTTTCCCATTTTTCAAAGCAAAATTTTGAAATTTGATTCGTATATCCTGACTGTTTTTTACTTCATTACCACCTAAATTATATCCAGCAAGTAACGCTTGTAGATAGAAACCTGTTCCTCCTACAATCAAAGGTAATTTTTTTCTGTTGCTGATTTTCTTAATTTGGTCCTTAGCATCCTGCACAAAATCTGCAACCGTAAAGCGCTGATTAACTTCTCTGATATCAATCAAATGGTGTGGAACTAACTTTCGCTCGTCCACAGTAGCTTTTGCTGTTCCAATGTCTAAGCCACGATAAACCTGCATAGAATCCCCTGAAATTATTTCGGCATTAAATTTCTGTGCCAATGCAAGCGACAACGAGGTTTTTCCAACTGCGGTAGGTCCGACAATAACGATCACTTTATAAGCCAAAAAAATGGCTCCTTTCAATATTTTTATTCTATTTTTAAGCAAAATAATCAATAAACTGGAATTTGAAATCAAAATACTTCATAATGAATATGTATTAATTAAATTGAGGGGGTTTTTTAATTGAAACAATTTAATACAGGATTTTTATTAGGAATTGTTACAACAATCGGCGCCGCTGCAGGTTGTTTTTATGCTTTCAAGAAGAACGTTATTGAACCAATTGAAGTAAAAGAAGAACTCGACGATCAACACCGACGTCGTGCAATCCGTAAAATGCATTCTGCACATCAAGGATAACACCTTTAGATTAATCTATGTACAACTATCCTAAAAGCTAATTAATTGTATCTGAGAAAAGGGCTGCCACAAAACATTCGTTTTGGCACAGCCCTTTTTTCATTACCTATAAATATATTACTTTCACTAACTCACTATAGCACCAAAAAACCTCTAAATTTTCTACCCTATGTCAAGTCTGCTACTTTCTCTTCTTAATCTTACCATCCCAACGTTCAAAACCGTTCTTTAGCACAAAAATATCCTTATAACCATCTTTATGCAGTTTAACTGCAATTCTTGTACTTAAAGACTTGCCTTGATCATATAGATACACAGGCATATCCTTACGAATCGATTCTTTCATAATCTTGAATTGAGTATATGGAACATTACGTGCCCCCATTATATGGCCTGCATCAAAATTATCCTTATCCCTTAAATCGATAATTTGTCCTACATGCATTCCTTGCCTGAAATCTTTATTTTCAAGCAACGTAGCGACACGTCTTCCTTGATACCATAAATACAGTTGATTTCCAATAATGTAAAGTAGAATTGCAATGGCGATAATATCAATTACAACCCAGATCGAAACATTTAATACCATAAACTATCATCCCCTTTTTCATTCTAAACTCTTATTTGAAGCGCAAAGCCAATGATGCAGCGCCAATCACACCAGCTTCATTCCCTAACTGTGCTAATTTAAGCTGAGTAGACTTCCTGACTGTTGGAAAAGCAAACTCTAAGAAATATTTTTCAACTCGGCTTAATAAGAATACCCCAGCTGCAGACACACCGCCACCGATAACAACAGATGAAGGATTTAGTAAATTCCCAATATTTCCACAAGCTAGTCCCAAGTAATAGCAGACACGATCAACAACCATCTTCCCAAGGAGATCATCTTCTTTTGCCAAATCAAATACAATTTTAGATGTAATTTCCTGTCCATCATCTAATGCACGCTTTATTTTTGAATCTCCAGCAAATTCTTCTGCAAGATCGCGGGCAACACGAACAACACCTGTAGCTGAAGCATATGTCTCCAGACACCCATGATTGCCACAAGTACACAAATACCCATTTGGCTGCACAACCATATGGCCGATTTCACCTGCTGCACCAAGGCCATGGAGAAGCTCGCCATTAGAAACCAATCCACCACCAACACCCGTTCCCAATGTAATAAAGGCGACTTCTTTATCGTTTTCACCGGCGCCCTTCCATTGTTCACCTAAAGCAGCAACGTTTGCATCATTATCAATTGCAAAAGATATCTTTGTTTCTTCTTCAACAACTTTTTTTACTTCTTGCTGGGTTTTCCAATTAAGATTATAAGCGCCCGTTACAGTTCCTGCTTCTAAGTCAACTGTACCGGGTGACCCCATACCAATTCCAAGAAATTGTTTAGGCACCATCCCATATAAACTTAGATGATGATTAATAGATTCAACTATGTCTGGAACGATATGCGCCCCATCATCAAGAATATTAGTTTCAAAACTCCATTTTTGTTGAATTTCACCTTTTTCAGTTAAAATTGCAAATTTGATTGTTGTACCACCTAAATCAATACCAATTAATTTTTTTTCCATTAATTGTCCCTCCAAAAAGTAAATGTCTAGTTATTTTCTTCAACCCTATGTTCACGAGTCAAAACCAGTTTAGCATTCAAAAATGTTTGCTTATCGATAACTCCCGCCTGATACAAATTATCAATCTCAAGTGCCATTAATTCAATATCCCATAGCCGCTTACCGACATAAACAAAAACTCCAAATTTTTTTAATAGCTGTTGTACGTCGTAAAGTGTCTTCAAAAAAACATCTCCAATTAATTATAATAGAAAACTTTAATTTTTAAAACCCAAAGTAAACATCATAATACATAGACACACTAATGCTAGACCGCTGACAACCCTTTTTGGGAGTGGAACATTGCCTACACGCGGAACACCTACACAATAACCAATCAAAAAGCCGCCAATAAGCCCACCAATATGTCCTGCCAAATCAACACTGCCATAAAATCCAAAAACAATATTCAATACAACCAACAGCAAAAACTGCCTTGCCATTGCCCTGATATATGGGTTACTACTAAATGATTCTCCCATCATCAAATAAATTCCAAATAATCCAAACAATGCAGTGCTCGCACCTGCAGATAAAGCATTTGGATTGAATGCAAAACTTGCAAGATTTCCAGCAACTCCACTCACTAAGTAGACAGCCAAAAATCTGACACGGCCTAAAATACCTTCAAGTTGAATTCCTACAAAATATAAGGTTATCATGTTCAAAACAAGATGTTCAAATCCAATATGCAAAAACATTGGTGTGATTAAGCGCCACCATTGTCCCGCAATAATGAGCGAATTAACTTTTGCGCCAAATTCAACTAATACCCCGATGCTTTCACTGCCGCCCGCCAAAGTCATTAATACAAAGACGATTACATTAATCCCCAAAAGTGTATAGGTAACCACAGGTTTCTTTACCACCATAAATCATCCTCACAAAGTCAATATTTTTTCTATCAAAACATCAGTTTCTTCAACCGGCCAAACTGATTCCTCAAAAAAGCGCGCCTTTTCAGCGAGACTAACCGTTGTACCTCCATAATCAGCTAAAAAGCGATCAAAATATCCACCGCCAAATCCCAGCCGCTCTCCTTTCGAAGAAAATGCTAATCCTGGAACAATAATTAAGTCAATTCGGGACTTTTCAAGCGTTATACCGGAACTTTCAGGCTCTAATATTCCAAATTTATTTCTCGCAACTTTCATCGTTGGAGTTAATAATTTAAAACTCATTTTTCTCTGTGCCAAAGTGAGTGGGATGCAAACCTGCTTAGATTCCATCCATGCTTGCAAAATAATTGGTTTAGTATCAATTTCAGAAGGTAAACTCAGAGTCACACCTACCGTATCAGCCTTACTCCATTCAGAAGAATTAAAAAGCTTTCTGTACAGTAATAGTTCATCTAATTCTTTGTCCCATCCACTCTTTCTCTCTTCAAATATCGCCAATTGTTTTTTTCTATATAGTATTTTTTCTTTATTCATTACCAACAAGTAACCCCCAAAAAGATTCTATATTAAGAATTTCAAAGAGTGTAACATAACAAAAAACAACAGGAAAAAGTTCCTGTTGTTATTTTGTTTCGCGATGTAATGTTACCTTGTTGTCACGTGGACAGAACTTATTCAATTCCAAGCGATCTGGGTTATTACGCTTATTCTTACTAGATAGGTATGTCCTCTCATGACATTCAGTACATTCCATTGTAATGTGTACACGCATATTCAAAACCTCCAAACTACGACTTCATTTCAAAAAGGCGACTAAGCCCTTAACGTAAATATAATACCATCTTTTATACAAACACGCTAGTATTTTTTCAAAAAATGTTAAGGAAATTCCCTTGACAGCCTAATTCGTAGTATAACCATCACTGGATTGTACATCTTTCCAGTAAGCTGTATAGATTGCACTCATTGACGTCATGTTGATTGAATCTTCTTCAGACATCCCAGGAAACGCAATCGCAATCACAACTTGCGGATTTTTAGCAGGTGCATATGAAACACCACTTAATGTCGTTGTTTCATTAGTTCCATAATAGGTCTGCGCAGTCCCAGTTTTTGCAACGACTTGTGGATTCAAATCTGCAAGTTTTGTCCCAGTTCTCAATGAATTAGATCCATGAACTACGTCCCAAAAACCAGTCTTTACAACATTCCACTCTGCACTTGTTGCACTTACAACGTTCAAGATGTTCGGTGTAAACTGATATTTAGTCTTCCCCAAAGTACCATCTTTATTTGTACCTCGAATGGCCTGTAAAATGTGCGGTTGCAAACGATAACCACCATTCGCAACAGTTGCCATATACTGTGCTAACTGAATTGTAGTATACGAATCATAGTTACCAAATGACAAGTCAAGTGCTTTACCAATATCGCTCTGACTTGAGGGTCCCTCATAGCCGGAAGCTTCACCTGGAATATCAACCCCAGTCTTCACACCTAAACCAAATTGGTTAAAATAGCCCCTAAGTTTGCTGAATATTGAGGTTGACATATTCAATGAAGCATTTTCCTGATAATTGAACCCAGCTTCACGCATTGCCAACTGCATCATATATGAGTTTGAAGAAATCTCCAAAGCATCAGAAGCCGTTAATTGTAAATTGTCATTTCCTGAAGCGTTAAACCATGAAGATTTACTTGCTGTATCTTTCAGTTTGATTGGCTGATCAGTAAAAGTATTACTTGTGGGCGTAATTGCACCAGACATTAAACCTCCCATTACGGTTGCGCCCTTAACAACAGACCCCATAACAAATGACTGATTGATTGTTCCAAGTGCGTTTTCAGAAACCTTACCGGTCTTAATATTACGGTTAACACCTGCTAAACCATAAATTGCTCCTGTATTAGGGTTCATTATTACCGCATACGCACCAGCGAGATAAGGATTACTTCCCGAAACACTCTTAACTGCACTTTTCATAATACTTTGAACATCTTGTTGGAATTTTTCATTGATTGTTAAAACAACATTGTCACCCTTTTTGCCACCATAAGTCTTAATTTCTTTGGTAATTTTATTATTTTGAGTTTCAAGTGTTGTAACCGAATTAGTGCCCTTCAATACATTTTCATATTCAGCTTCAATATAGCTTGAGCCAACACTATCATCTCTTGCGTAGCCTTCTGCTAGAAGTTCACTTAACTGATCACTTGGTAATCCCTGCTTTTTACTTGTGACAGTTCCGATAACACTTTTAACAGAACTACCATTCGGATAACTTCGCGACCAACTCGTGCCAATCTTTACACCGGCCATTTGAGACAGATTTTCCCCCACCTCAGACATTTCACGATCGCTAACATCCTCATACTTCAAGTACACAGTTGAGAGTGAATATGCACCACTCATCTTCGAATAAACAATTGCTGCCTGCTTTTGTTTGCTTGTGAGATTAGCCGTGAGCTTATGCTTCTTCACATAAGCTACTTCAGCTTTGTAAGTTGCTGTTCCACTCAAACTTGAAAACTTGGTTATCTGTTTTTTTAATTTGTTGTTAACTGCCTTGAGATTTTGTTCATTTCCAAGATAGTAATCAGATTTCATTGCCGTGGTCATTGTTGAAGTGTCGATCTTGACATATTTAACAAGTTCGTTAGCAATTTGATACATCTGTTTTGAGGTAACAGACAACGGTTTTGTATAAGTAATCGCTCGCGAAGCGCTATTTGAAACCAGAACCTTTCCAGTTGAATCATAAATCATTCCACGCTGAACACTCCCTGTCTCAGTCTGTGTATCTGTACTACTGATTTCAGATTCAAATTTGGTTCCGTTAACAATTTGGAGATTTGCTAACTGCCAGATTAAAGCAGCAAATAGCAAAAAAACAATTACAAAAAGAAAATTCAGTCTAAAAGGTGTCTGTGATTTCTTTATTTGTCTTTTTTTACTTGTTTTTCTAAGAAACTTCAATTTTTTTCCCTCACAATAAATAATTAATTAGCCTTTTTCTAACATCGGCCTACCACATAATAACTCACCTAATAATGTTACCATAAATTAGTCTTGATACTTTATTAATTGTCTAAACTTTAATAAAAACTACATGCTTTTTTCAACTTTGCATTTAAGTATGTATTATAATTGAAGATGTTACATAAATCATTATTAGGAGTCTAGCATGAAAATAAGATTAGCACATTTTGTTCGTAGTCACTATCCTTTATTACTTAGTTTCTTCTTACCTATTTTTCTAATGGGCGGTTATTTCATCTCACAAGGAATGTTTCCTTTTGGTAAAAGTAGTTTATTAACTGTCGATTTAGGACAGCAATACATTGATTTCTTCTCATATTTCAGAAGAACCCTTTTATCAAATCCAAGTGGCTTCTTCTATTCATTCTCCAAAGAAGTCGGCGGCAACATGGTTGGTGAGTGGGCATATTACCTCATGAGTCCATTTAATTTATTCTTGCTGTTATTTCCCGAAAAGTACTTAGCAGCAGGAATTATGCTGATTACACTCCTAAAGTACGGCTGTGCTGGTTTATCTTTTGGCTATTTTTTAAAGAAAATGCGGACACAGTCAGGTCTGACAATCGTTGCCTTTGCAACTTCATACGCAATGATGGGTTGGTTTGTTGCAAACCAATTAAATTTGCTGTGGCTGGATGCAACGATTTTCTTACCACTGATTGTCTTGCAGCTTCACAGACTTTTATCAGGTAAAAGAAGCTGGCCGTACATTGTTTTATTAGCCATTATGCTAATTGACAATTATTATATGGGCTATATGATCTGCTTATTTTTAATTCTATATTTTATTTGGTTTGTATTCTCAAGCAAACGAGATTTAAAGCAAGTTTTCTCATTGAGCCTTCGCTTTATTGCCAGCTCACTTATTGCGGTCACAACCTCAATGATCATTCTGCTGCCAACAGTTGCTTCTTTACTTTCAAGTAAAGGGCAGTATACGCAAAGCTCTGTAAGTTTTAAGTTCGAATATAATGCTCTAAAAATACTTTCCAAATTCATTGTCGGTTCATTTAACTTTCAACAAATGCCCTCGGGCTATCCCAATCTCTTTATTGGCTCTGTTTTCTTGATTGGATTCTTTTTATACTTTGTCGATTCAAGAATCAGCTTACGCGAACGAATTTTGGCATTTTTAATTAGTATTTTCCTAGTCTTAT
The DNA here is from genome assembly GCF_030400225.1 of Lactobacillus sp. UCMA15818. Classification (GTDB taxonomy): domain Bacteria; phylum Bacillota; class Bacilli; order Lactobacillales; family Lactobacillaceae; genus Liquorilactobacillus. Next base: position 498,902 of record NZ_VJYB01000001.1, read on the forward strand.
CTTTATGCTTTGAACCTCTTGATCTCTTGTGGCATGGGTGGCAATTTCCAGTCTGGTATCCATATCGCTTTTCGTACATCATAAGCTTTTGGATGCTTCTTCTAGCAAGTCGAACTCTCAAAAATTTTATAGCCATTCGCCCTTGGAAAATCTGGCTGAGTTTCATTCTTTATGCCGGTATAATTGCATATTCCTTCGTAAACGAGAAAAAGTTCTCCTATATAACGAACGAGACCTTGATTTTTACAGCCGTTTTTGCAACCCTTTCTCTTGTAGTCCTAGCTTTTGCTGTAAATTCAAAATATAATAAAATCAAAATTTTCTTACTGTGTTTGATCAGTATTGTTGAGATATCAATGAACGCCTATATTTCGTTAGGTAATTTGAGTTATCTCACACAAAAAGACTATGCAACTCCTACAAAGGCACTTGTAAAAGACAGCAGTTACCTGAACAGTCTCAAAAACAGTGCTTATCGTACCGGACAAACATACAGTCGTACCAAAAATGATGGCCTAGCTAATAATTTGAATACCGGTTCATATTTTAGTTCGGCGCTTGAAAAAAGCATTCCAGATTTTTATGGTATGCTTGGAAATCCTGATGGGGATAATTATGTTACTTATTCAAACGGCACAATTATTAGTGATGCCCTCTTGAATATGAAATATTTCATTGCACCAATTGATAGCTCATTGCTAAAAAAAGGGCAGCCGCTCTCGTCCTTGACAGAGAAACCTGATTTATCTCGTTATACGTCGATTAAACAAAATAAATTAACTCAAATTTATAAAAACAGCAATGCACTAGGCTATGCTTATCTTGCCAATAATCAGTTGAAAAATCTGCAAGTACTCTATGATAATCCAATTGAATATCAAACTGAATGGTTGAATGACACAATCGGCAAGCAAAATACAAAATACTTTGAAGCACAAAACTTCAACGAAGTCGTATTCCAAAATATTGAACAATCAACTAAATTGACGAATACTGTTTTTAAAAAGAAAAATTTTGCGAAAACAGCCCAAATCATTTTTAAATTTACACCTAAAACAAATAATTCATACTATTTAACACTTGGTTCTGCTTTTGATTCAGACAACGTCTCATTATACTTAAATAATCAGCCGTTGAAACAATACGGAACTTTCAGGCATACTGTCGTAGTTAATATTGCAAACCATTCAAAGGGACAGGAGATTGTGTTAACTGCACGTTTTAAAAAATCTTCACTATGGTTAAATAATTTTGTTCTTTATAAAATGAACAATAATTTGGTTCAAAATAAGATTAAGCAGATTAAGAAACATTCAGTTAATCTGAAACAGATTTCATCCCGTAAACTAGTGGGATCTTATAATGCTACTGCAAACCATCTCTTAGCTACCACAATTCCCTATAGCTCTGGGTGGACAATCCGTGTAGATGGCAAAAAGGTTTCGACTTTCAAAATTCAAAATACATTTCTTGCAGCAAATGTAGCTAAAGGAAAGCATTCAATTACTTTAACCTATACACCACCCTTATTTGTGATAGGTACCATAACTACGCTAATTAGTTTAGTCATATTGCTATTCATAATTATCTTTGACCACAAAAAAAGACGACGCAGAGGTCAGCAAAGCAAACCTCTGCACACATCTTAATAACAGTTATCAATCCATCAAACTATTGAAATGAGCAACATCCCTTTGATAACCAACAACTAGTAGACTATCTCCCAGAACCAATGCATCACTTGGTGCAGGAGAGATGTCTATTTTTTTATCATGCCTAATTGCAATCACATTAAGTGCATATTTTTTTCTGAATTCAAGTGAGGCCAATGATGCTCCCACAAATGAATTTTTTGTAATTTTGATTTCAGCAACCTTAATATCAGAGGATAAATCAAGATAGTCCAGCATATTCCTTGAAAGGAGATTCTTTCCAATTCTTGTCCCCATATCTCGTTCAGGATGTACAACTTTATCCGCACCTAATTTTGTCAAAACACGTGCATGATACTCATTTTGTGCCTTGGCAGTAATATATTTAACTCCTAACTCCTTGACCATCAATGTCACAAGAATACTCGCCTGAATATCTTCACCAATTGCGATTACAACATGATCAAAGTTTCGAATACCAATTGATTTGAGTGTACTTTCATCTTGTGCATCAGCAATAACTGCTTGTGTTGCAATATCCTTAAAATCATTGATGCGTGCCTCATCTTTATCAATCACCAAGACCTCAGCCCCCGCGTTTATTAAAGTCTGACAAACACTTGACCCAAACCTCCCTAATCCAATCACAGCAAAAGTTTGTTTAATCATTCTATGAAGTTCCTCCTGAACGAAAAAAGGCGCCGCGACACAAAATAAATTCTGTCAAAGCCCCTTCTCACTAATATTTTCACATCTTCAAAACATAAAAGGCAACTAAATTAATAATTCATTAGGCTTAAAATATCATAATCCTTAATTTTATCGCGTCCATTTAAGGCATCAAGCTCAATAATAAATGCACATCCCACAACAATGCCACCTAATTGCTTGACTAAATCAATTGTTGCTCCAATTGTCCCCCCAGTAGCCAGTAAATCATCAGTAACCAACACTCGCTGTCCTGGTCTCACAGCATCCTTATGCATATAAAGCGCTGAAGTACCATATTCAAGCTTGTATGTTGCTTCAATTGTTTCACGAGGTAATTTTCCCTTCTTGCGTGCAGGTGCAAAACCAACACCAAGTTCATAAGCCACAGGACAACCAACAATAAAACCGCGAGCTTCTGGTCCAACAATCATCTCAACTTTTTTGTCACGAGCAAATTGAACAATTCGTGCCGTAGCTTGCTTATAAGCTTCACCATCAGCCATCAAGGGTGAAATATCCCTAAAGATTATTCCCTTCTCAGGATAATCAGGAATATTTGCAATATACTTCGTTAGATCTAGTGCCATTTTATAAACGCTCCTTTAATTAAACTGTTATGAATTGAGAAATAGTAGCCTCAAATTCTGCAGTTTTACTCGTCAATAAGACATTTTCTGCTTCAAGCAATCGTTGTCTTGCACGATAACTAGGAGCATCTTTCAAATTAATTTGCTTACTTGAAGATGATCCAGCCATTAATCCATTGTCTATTTTAACAAATCCAACTTCAAAAAACACCTGTATGGTAAAAATCAACAAATCTTTTTTCATTTTCAGGTAATCTGCTAATTTATTCAAATCTTTTTTTAGATCCACATTTTTGTGTGAAATTACAAACCTGTAAACTTTTCCCAGTTCCTCCTTAGATGGCATTCCATTAAGAAGTACCGGCTTATACGGATAAAGAATTGTTGTTATCTCTGCAAACTCAATTTTTTTTAGTAAAATACCGAAACTCTCCAAATTAGGAGGACAATCAACGACAACAAGATTATCTACTTTTATTCTCCCAGATAACTCTTCCAGACCAACAATAATTCTTGCATCATGCTTAAAATAACCAGCTAGTTTTTTATAAACTATTGCATTAAAGAAAAAGAATTCGCCATCCGTTTGCAACAAACCAGCGGTCAATCTACTGCGTCTTAAGTCATTAAGTCTAATCTTAGGTATCTCTGTGACATTCAAACAAAAATCCTTAATCATTACCTGCAGCTTAGTTTGACCCTTCCACACATTGGTAGTTAATTCGCCAACAAATTCAATGTCATCAGCATTAGCTACCAACTGTTGTCCATGCTCACCAACAGAAAATGCAATTGCATCAATCGCTGCTCCTTTGCCTTTTATAGACATTTTAAAATGATTTTTCTCTTGTCCCATTAAGATTGCATTTTGTATTTTGTAATTTGCAAAAGAAAAAATTGGCTTAGGATTATCTACCCCAAATGGTGCTAGTTGCTTCAATTCAGCAATAAAATCAAGACTAAGCTCATCTACCTCAAGCGTCTGCTCAATTCTCAATTGTGACTTTTTATCTAAATCTAGCTTCTGCTTTTTTGCTTCATCATCTAATATTGCTTGTAATTCCACAATTTTTGACTTTTCCAAAGAGAGTCCACACGCCATATGGTGCCCACCAAAACTGGTTAAAAGGTCACGATGGCTATTAATTGCATCAAAAAGTTGGAAATCCTCAATTGACCTTCCTGAACCCTTAGCAATCTTTCCATCATCCGTGATACTTAACACTAATGATGGTTTGCCTGTCTTTTCAACTAAATGACTAGCAACAATTCCCAGTACACCTTCGTGCCAATTCTTACCAGCAACAACGTTCACTAGATGTTTAGTGGTATTCTCCATCAGTTTTTGGGATGCCTGCTTTGAAATTGTTGTTACCAGTTCCTTACGTCTAGTATTCAATTCTTCAACTTGGCTTGCAATCTGCTTCGCCCTATCTTCATCAAGCGTGGTTAATAATTCCACACCAAGATTTCCATTTTGAATTCTGCCCAAAGAATTTAATCGTGGGGCAAGTGCAAAACCAATCGTTTCTTCATCGAGATCAGCAATGCCAATTTTAGCATTATTCAATAATGCTAATAGACCTATTCGCTGAGTGTTTCTCAGTGACATGATTCCAAACTTGACAAGCGCACGATTTTCATCAAGTAGCGGCATTAAATCAGCAACGGTTCCAATTGCAACTAAATCAAGCAGTTCTTGTGGAATATCTTCCAATAACGCTGAGGCTACTTTGAAAGCAACGCCAACACCTGCCAAATTTGGCCAAGGATACTCTTTATCAGGATGTCTCGGATGAACAACGGCAGCGGCCTCGGGTAACCTGTCAGGTAATTCATGGTGGTCGGTTATTACAACGTCCACATCGTGGCTGCGCGCATATGCAACCTCCGCGTAGCCGCTAACCCCGTTATCTACCGTAATAATCAGCTTTGTTCCCTCACTGATTAATCTCTTATATACCTCAATGTTTGGCCCATATCCATCGATAAAACGATCAGGTATGTAATAATTTACGTTGGCACCAATTTGTTCAAGCGTTTCGTACATCACTGCCGTACTTGTTAATCCATCTGCATCATAGTCGCCATAAATCGTAATTTTTTGATCGTCCATTACAGCAGCTTGAATTCGTTCTACAGCCTTATCCATGTCATGTAAAAGATATGGATCATAAATATTATTTTCACTAGGATTTAAGAATTCAGCAGCCGCCTCAGGAGTTGAAATACCTCTTTTGACTAACAACTGTGTCAGCAGTTTTGAAATGCCCATTTGCTTTTGCAGCTTGAGTTCCTTTTCTCCTAATGACGTAGACTCGAACTTCCATTCGTAGTGCGTGTCAAACAAAAAAATCAACTCCTACTCAACTTTACTTTAAATTCAAACTATTTGTTCGATTATCATTAATCTTGCGCTGATACTCAGCTCTTACTTCAGTTACTTTCTTCTGATAGTCTGCTTCAAACTGTTTTTTGATTTGCTCCTCGTGATCACTTTTTTTCTTTAATTCTCGTTTTAGACCAACAATCGTCATTGTTGATAATAAGACAGCAATCAAGGCACCTAGTAACAAAGAGACTACCAAGATTAATACTAGCGGTAAACTAAACTTGCCAAAGAGAAAATTCAGTTCAACCTTTTGCGTATTCAATAGTGCAAAAACAACGACAACAAGTGCTATCAAAAGTGCTAGAATCATCCGCCACTGATTTTTCATAATTAACTCCCCTTTTCAATGCCTATTCCTTTTAACGTCTATTTTTTATTGAACAAATCTCCTGCCAAATAATCACCAACTCGTGGAAACAAGTCATAGAAGCGATGAGCAATTTCAAACACAAAAGGTATTGTGAGCTCTCTTTTACTCGTTCCTATTGTGTTAACTACTTTTTGTGCAATTTCCTCTGGCTTCTGGATCAAAAAGCCAATCTTACTCAAATAATTGCCTGTCTGATCTGCAATTTCAAAAAAATTAGTATCAATTGGTCCTGGATTAACGGTTAGCACAGAAATACCCAATGGCCTCAGCTCAAGCCTTAATGCATTCGAATATCCTAGTACAGCAAACTTGGTTGCTGAATATACAGCAGATTTGGGAGTTGCAATTTTACCGGCCGCAGATGCAACATTAATGATGGCTCCCCTGTTGCGCTGTGCCATCTTAAGCGCAGTAAACTTCGATAGATACATCAAGCCCAGCACATTGACTCTAAACATTTTTTCTGCCGTCTTCATTTCGAAATTCAAGACATCCTCCATTAGTCCGAATCCAGCATCATTAACGAGTACATCAATCGGACCAAGTTCATCTTCAACCTCTCCAACTAAGTTCTCAATCTGCTCCGGGTCTTCAACATCCAACTGCTTCGCAACTGATATTCTTCCTGACAACTTCTGACATTCTTTAGCAACCTCTTCAAGTCTATCCAATCTTCTGGCACAAACAACCACAATTGCACCTTTTCTCGCTAATTCATACGCAATCTGCTCACCTAATCCAGAAGATGCCCCAGTTACAACAACAATTCGATTATGCAAATCCCTCAGCTGTTTATAATTCTTCATTCTTTCCCTCCTGTTTACGAGAAAATGGAACCACATAAGTATCAAAATCATTTGCCAATGTCGTATTTTTAAAAATCTTATGTGCATCTTTTTCAAGCTGCACTGCTTTTGCACCAATATATCTTGCAGAAATATGTGTGAGAAATAGTCGTTTTACTCCGGCTTGTTTAGCAATTTTTGCAGCTTGCATATTAGTTGAATGATGATAATTATACGCCAGTTGTGCCTCATCCTTGCCAAAGGTACTCTCATGAATAAGTACATCTGCATTCTTTGCTAATTCTAAAATCGATGATGTCTGTCTTGTATCACCAAGAATAGTCACAATTCTGCCTTTCTTTTTTTCCCCAAGATAGTCATTTCCATCAACAATTCTGCCATCAGCCAATGATACCCTCTCACCTGCCTTCAGTCTGCCATATATTGGACCAGCTGGTATATGCTCCGCTCTAAGTTGTTCAACTTGAAGTTCTCCGGCATAGTCGCTTTCAACTACACGATACCCAAAACATTCGATTCGATGATCTAACCTATCAACATAAACTTGAAAGCGTGCTTCGTCTACCAATAACCCCGTTTGTTCAATTTCAATGTATTTTATTTTGTAAGTTAATTTAGATTGTGAAACACGCAAACTCATTTGCACAAAATCCTTTACTCCTTTTGGTCCATAAATCACCAAAGTTCCCATCTGTTGAGCACCTTGGAAAGAGCGGCTACTTAAAAAGCCAGGAAGCCCAAAAAGATGATCTCCATGAAGATGTGTAATAAAAATCCTAGTCACCTTTCGTGGCCTTATCGATGTTTTCAATATTTGATGCTGTGTTCCTTCTCCAACATCAAATAACCAAACTTCATTTATTTCCTCTAAAAGCTTTAGGGCTATACTAGTTACATTACGTGACTTCGCAGGCGATCCCGCACCAGTTCCTAAAAATTCAATTTCCATATATAATTCCAATCTATTAAACCAGCAAAGATGGTTTAAAATATAATAATGTCTTACACTATTTTAACATCAAAATAAAAGCTGTCACTATTTTTAATTACAAAATATAATTAAAGTGGGATTTAAAAAAAATTTATTCTAAGAAGAGAGGAACAACATGTATCTAAAAGACTTTACAACACTTATATTTGGACTCAATCCTTATTATCAATTATATTTTCAGGTAGATAATACCTTGATTCCGATTACAAAATTTTCGGTCAATGATCAATCTGCGGTTTTACACACAAATTCTAATTCAAATACTGCATTAAACTTAAAAACATTTTTTACTCTGTCAAACCAGTCTGTTCTATCGGACAAAGAAATTCTGATTAACTACGACTTTAATACTTTTAAAGTCTTTGGATATCGAATAGCAGAAAATAAATTATTAATAAATGGTAAGCTGCGTCTATAGAATAAAAACGAGGTTGTCCGCAAAATATTTCTTTGTGGCATCCCTCGTGTCAATTACATTACGGCGTATTCCAGAAGAAACACTTCACCTGATTAATCAGAAAATATGCACTTCGTATACTCATAATTACGTATCAAAAGTCAAAAAATTGTTAAATTCTCTTATTTTCTTTTTTACTTATCTTCTAATATTTCTTTTGCAATAAAATTGCCGTAATAATTCAGTCCATATTCGTTTGGATGAACGTTATCATCATAGAACCAATTAGTATGATTATTACTATAATCATACCAATCAATTATCCGCAAATTAGAATACGTTTTAGTTGCAGCATTCAACGAGTCGTTAACTTGCTTTTGCCATCTTCTCGTTGGAACATGTGTATTTATCCAATACACTCTGCGATTTCCAATTGCTCCCATAATTTGATGCAGTTCTCCATCATTAAACGGTCCATTCGTCCCCAGACTCAACAAGACTGTATTGCTTAGCTGACCTTTTTGTGCAAGGTCATTCAAGATTCCAATTGCATCCCTTGGCTGTCTTCCGACCTTTGCATCAATATACATCTGCTGGAAGATTGATTTTAGTTTTAATGACCCATCAGCCAGTACAGAATCTCCAATTGCTGTGATTTTCATATTTGCCGCTTGTTGCTGTTGTGATTGTGTTAACTGGATTGACTTCGAACTTGATTGTGCTGAACTACTCGTACCTTTTTGTGAAGAAGCGGAACTCGAACTTGTGCCTTGTTTTCCTTTATCTTGCAGCTTTTTATTATCTTCTGTAACTTCTTTTTGGTTCTTTTTTATCACATTTTCTAATTGTTGATCTCCTTGATTACTTTGTGTTTTAGGCTGAAAAACTGCACCCGTCATGGTCAGTGCGACCATGAAAACTGCACCCGCTATCCATAATCTTTGCCAACCATAACGAGACTTTTTTTTGAAAAATTCCCCAATTACTTCTTTTGTCCTAGAATAATCAAAGTGCTGTAGTGGCAATTCAATATAACGATAGGATAAATGACTAATCATCACAATCAAAAGAATCTCAATAACAACATGTATCCATGGATGTGCAGCAATATTTACATGGGACTCATAAAAAATCATTACCGGATATTGATAGAGATATATCCCATAACTTCTCTTACCCAGCCAAGTAAATACGCGATTAGTTAGCAACTTGTTCAGATCGGCTCCAGGATGTGCAACGGTTGCAATTAGGAACACTGAAATCAAGGAAAAGAAGAACATCCCTCCATGGTATGTTAAGTCACTTTCCCCAGACATTGAGAAGAACATCAAAATAATCAAAATTAGACTAACTATTCCAATACAATCTAAAATTATTCGTGATTTTTTCTGAAGATTATTTTTCAATCCTTTACTTGGCCAGATAACTGCTAAACTAGTTCCTAACAAGATAGAAAACATCCTTGTATCAGTTCCAAAATATATTCTTGAAGAATCTTGGCCGTCTTTATACAATAATGCCATCGTTAATGCTGAAAAAAAAGCAACTATAAAAATAGTATCAAAAATCGGTTGTTTTTTTCGTAGAACTACCCACAAAACTGTTAGTATAATTGGCCAGAAAAGATAAAATTGACCTTCAATCGACAATGACCAGAGATGCGTAAACGGCGACTGTACTCCAAAACGATCAAAATACGATTGCCCCTGTCTAACTTGCACCCAATTATAGACATAAAACAGGTTACCAACGATCACATTTCGGATGCCATTCAGTAAACTTCTTTGAAATAGCGTTATATATGCACTCGTAGCAACAATCATTGTAACCAATCCTGGATAAAGTCGCTTCATTCTCTTCTTATAAAAGGAAAAAAGATTGACCTTTCCATTTTTTTGGATCTCTTCATTCAAAATATCCGTAATCAGATATCCAGATAATACAAAAAAAATTGGAACTCCCAAAAAGCCACCCTGGATATCATATGGCACAAGATGATATAAAATTACCCCAATAACTGCAATTGTTCTGATACCATCAAAGCCTGTAATATAACGTCTCTTCTTATTACTCGTATTCATTTTTTTCCAACCCCAAAATACAAAAAACTTCTACAATTTATTCAACAAATTCAAATGTAAACTTATCAATTCTAACTAGATCGCCTTGTTTAGCACCCTTCGTTCTTAGAGCGTCATCAACACCCATCCCTCGTAGCTGACGAGCAAACCGCATAATGCTTTCATCATGTTCAAAATCCGTCATTTTAAATAACTTATCCAATGCATCACCACTTAATACCCAAGTTGCATCTGGATCTCTTGTGATTTCGAATGGATATTGTTCTGATTCTTCAAACTTATAAACAATTCCATTTTCAAGCTGTTCCTGTCGTTTTCTATCTGCCAGTGTTGGAAATATAGGAGTCTCCTCAAGTAAATCAGCAGCTTTCGCTATCAATTCCTTAACACCTGTATGCGTCACCGCAGAAATTTCAACAACCTCTGGTACAGTTTTGAGCATTGTATCATTCTTAATTTTAACAATAAAATCAGCTAAATTTTCCTTAGCATCCGGTAAATCCATCTTACTTGCTACTACAATTTGCGGACGCTCAAGCAGCGTTTCATCATACGAAACCAATTCCTGATTAATTTTAACAAAATCATCATATGGGTCCCGTCCATCCATGCCACTTAAATCAACTAAGTGCAGAATTACCCTTGTACGTTCAATGTGTCTCAAAAATTGAATTCCGAGTCCAACCCCTTGGGAAGCTCCTTCTATTAGTCCCGGCAGGTCAGCCATCACAAAGTCGCGCCCATCATCCAATCTTACCATTCCTAGGTTAGGAACAAGTGTTGTAAAATGGTAAGCCGCAATTTTTGGCTTTGCACTTGTAACAGTAGCCAAAAGCGTCGACTTGCCGACTGAAGGGAAACCAACTAACCCAATATCTGCCAAAACTTTTAATTCTAACCGCAAAACACGTTCAATTCCTGGTTCACCATTTTCTGCAATCTCTGGTGCTGGATTCTTTGGACTCGCAAAATGAATATTCCCTCGGCCTCCACGACCGCCCTTTGCAACCACTAACTCGTCACCATCATGCAGCAAATCACCTAAAATTTCACCTGTCTCATCATCCATGACCGTAGTTCCTTCAGGTACAGAAACATAGAAGTCGCTTGCTCCGCGACCATACATTCCTTTATTCATACCCTTTTCGCCAGCCTTGGCTTTAAAATGACGATGATAACGAAAATCCATTAAGGTCCTTAGCCCTTCATCAACCTTTAAGATTACACTTCCACCCTTGCCACCGTCTCCACCAGCTGGGCCACCATTAGGAACAAACTTTTCGTGACGAAATGCAACTATGCCATCTCCGCCATTTCCGGCCTTTACATTGATTTTTACTTGATCGACAAACATTATTCATTCACCCTTCTTTCCATATTGATTATTTACATTTGCACTAATATGTGAGCTAATAAAGAAAAAATGAACTTGTTCATCGTTACCCTAAAAACTACCACCGCCAACTATAACAGTTTTTAGAATCAAGGTCAAAAATACGACTGCTCACATTCTTACGTATTTACACTACAAGGTCTAACAATTTTCTTTCATCAAAATAAATCATCTGATTTACGTATCTAAATAATAATCAAGAGGTGTTCAAAATGCAGCAAAGATATAAAAATCTAAAAACAGCTCAAAAAGGTGTCTTAATTAGTCTTTGCGCTTATATTCTACTCTCCCTATTAAAGGTCATCATCGGCCAATTAAGTCACTCTCAAACACTAATTGCAGATGGATTCAATAATGTGACCGATATTTTTTCATCCTGTGCTATCATGGTTGGACTGCGTTTAGCTACCCGCCCACCAGATGAACACCACCAATATGGGCATTGGAAAGCCGAAACAATTGCAACCTTCTTGACTTCACTAATTATGCTGCTGGTAGGTCTGAGTGTCCTTTATACTTCAATCAAAAATATCTTATCAGGTGATCACGAATCACCTGATATTTATGCCTTATTTGTTGGTGTTTTCAGTGGATTGATAATGTATAGTGTCTACCTCCATAATGCACACCAAGCAAAAAAAATAAACTCACAATCATTGCTCGCAATTGCAAAAGATTGCAGAAGCGATGCTTGGACTAGTTTTGGAACATCAATTACAATCTTCGCAGCTAATTTTAATATGGCTTGGCTTGATGGTGTTGTTGCCTTTTTGATTGGTCTTTTAATTCTCAAAACGGCTTATGATATTTTCTCAGCAAGTGCTTTCTCATTATCTGACGGTTTTGATGACGACCTGCTCGAAAAATACACAATTGAGGTTGAAAAGATTCCCGGTGTCGAACTTGTCCATAATATTCAAGGCCGTTCATATGGTGCGAATGTTTTTGTAGACATTATTATCTGGGTAGATCCGCAAATGACAGTGCGAAAAAGCCATCATATTACAGAAAAAATTGAGAGTCTCCTCCAACGAGAATATGGCGTTTTCGATACTGATGTTCATGTTGAACCTTGGGACGTTGACTATGAACCCCAACAACCAAATGAACTAAACAGTCATTAGTTACTTAAGACTTAATTTAATTGTTTGGGCAACCTTCTTAGAAATACCTAAGGCTTGAATATCTTCCAGAGAAGCATCTGCAATCTTTTTCATAGATCCAAATTTTCTTAATAATTTAATGCGTGATTTTGGACCAATTCCGGGAATTAAATCTAATCGTGAAGACAAAGAATTTTTAGAATGTGTTTGGCGATGAAATGTTATCGCAAATCTGTGAACTTCATCTTGAATACGTTGAAGCAAGTAAAACCCTTCACTTTTTGGGTCTAATGCTACTTTTTGATACTGCATATTCATTAAATCTGCAGTTTTATGATGGTTATCTTTGACCATTCCTGCCACCGGTATATTTAATCCAAGTTCATTTTGCAATATGTCTTGTGCAGCTTCAATTTGAATTTCCGCTCCATCCATTAAGATTAAATCAGGCAATTCACTGTGCTCTTTCAACAATCTAATATATCTTCTTCTGATTACCTCTCTCGTACTTGCACTTTCGTCTGCATGAGTGACCGTGCGTAACTTATACTTGCGATATTGACTTTTTTGCGGTCGACCATCCAAGAATGAAACCATCGCCGAAACAATATCGGTTCCCTGAATATGTGAATGATCAAATGACTCAATTCGATGTCCCAATGGCAGATTTAGAGCCTTCATTAGTTCATCCATTGCACCTGTTGTTTTACGATCATCCAGTTCCAGCAAACGGAATTTTTCTTCAAGAACCAGTCTTGCATTTTCTTGTCCAAGCTCCATCAAATTTTTCTTTGTTCCCCTAATTGGTGTTTTAACGGGGACTTGTAATATCTCACCTAATACATCGTGGCTTACTCCTTTAGGAACAAGAATTTCTTTAGGGAGAATTCTATTTTTTTGATTATAAAATTGTAAAATAAATGACTCAAGCTCGGCCTCTGGTGTATCTATACAGGGGAAAAGTCGTTTCTCACGTTTAATTAAGCGCGCCTGGCGAATAAAGAAAACTTGCATTGATATCCAGCCTTTGTCCATGTAAAAGTTGAACAAGTCTCTTGGCGTATTATCATTTGAGATTATTTTCTGCTTTTCTACAGTTACTTCAATATAGTGCATCTGATCACGAAGCTCAGCTGCCCTTTCAAATTCAAGCTTCTGTGCAGCAGCATTCATCTTGCTCTCCAACGTTTTTTTGATAGCACCTACATTACCATTCAAAAAAGTTTTTATTTTTTTGATTTGCTTATCATACTCTTCCGCTTTTACTTCTTTAAAACAAGCCCCTAGGCATTGTCCCATGTGATAATACAAACACGGTCGTTTCTGATAACCATTACATCGCCTCAGTGGATAAACGCGCTGCAAGAGGTGCATCGTCTCACTCGCGGCATAAACATTCGGGTAGGGTCCAAAATAATAGGCGCCATCTTTTTTGACCTGACTTACAATTTTCAATGTTGGGTCTTTTTCATTTGTAATCTTGATATACGGATAACCTGTTCCTCTTTTTAATTTTATATTGTAATAAGGTTTATGTTTTTGAATCAGTGTGATTTCTAACAGGAAGGCCTCTTTATCTGTTGAAGTAATAATCGTTTCAAAATCTCTTATTTCTGCAACTAATTTTGCGGTCTTACCTTCATGCATACTTTTAAAATACGAACGTACTCTATTTTTCAAATTTTTGGCTTTACCAACATAAATGATCTTACTATTAATATCTTTCATCAAGTAACAACCTGGTAAGTCTGGTAACAATTTTAATTTATTTTCAATGTACTGTGTTGCCACCTTAATATACACCTCCATCTACCGAAAGAATTCTTATAATATTATATTACAGCAACAATCAAGTTTATAGGAAAAGACTTCCACTTCTAATATTCTTCTTACTTGTGAGTACGTCATAAAACAGTGCGTCTTTCTTAAAATTTGAGCAAGAAAACTGACTTAAGAAAGCACACCAAAATATAGTTTCCGTTTCAACCGTAACAAAAAAAGAGCTGTTTTCAAAACTTGCGCCTTGACTCAGCTCCATATACAAATGTTTAAATAGTCTTAACAATTATTAAACTGGATTATTAAAAATAACTAACTCTTACTTTCAACTATACAATTATAGTATTTTTGACAAAAACTCTTTAGCACGACTTGTCTTTGGATTCGCGAAAAATTCACTTGGTGTACCTTTTTCTTGAATATACCCTTCATCCATGAACCATATCTGATCAGCAACTTTCTTTGCAAATCCCATCTCATGGGTTACAACAATCATTGTCATTCCTGATTCGGCAAGATCTTGCATTACTTTTAAAACTTCACCGACCATCTCAGGATCTAACGCAGATGTTGGTTCATCAAAGAGCATAACTTCTGGATTCATTGCAAGTGCCCGTGCAATCGCAACACGTTGCTGTTGTCCACCTGAAAGGCTCAAGGGAAACTGTTCAGCTTTATCTGCCAAACCGACTTGCTCCAATAACTGGCCAGCTTTTTGTATTGCTTCTTTTTCCATAGTTTTTTTAACTTTCAACGGTGCAAGCTTAACGTTGTCTATTACATTCATATTTGGGAAAAGATTAAAGCTTTGAAAAACCATTCCCATACGTTCTCTGAGTTTATTTAATTCAATCTCAGAAATGTTTGTTAAATCTTGTCCTTCAAAAATTATCTGCCCTGCAGATGGCTGCTCCAATACATTCAAACATCTTAAAAAGGTACTCTTTCCTGAACCTGAAGGTCCAATTACACAGATAACTTGACCTTTTTTCACAACCTCAGTAATATTTTTTAAAACCTGATTATCACCAAATGATTTTTCGAGGTTTTTTATTTCAATCATATTAGGCATGTTTCATTCTCCCTTCAAAATATCCTAAGACCTTTGAAAGCCCAAATGTCATTACAAAATAAATGACCATTGTAATAAAGATAGGAATTACACCCTTATACGTTGCTGATTGTACCAGCTGCATCTGGTACATCAAATCACCAACACCAATAATAGAGACAATTGAACTCTCTTTAATTAATGTAATAAATTCATTTCCTAAAGCTGGCCAAATGTTCTTTAAAGCTTGTGGAATCACAACATATCTATATGTTAGTGATTGTGATAAGCCAAGACTTCTTGCGGCTTCCGTTTGTCCTGTTGGTATCGACTCAATCCCTGAGCGAATGACTTCAGCAACATAAGCCGCTGAATTTAATGAAACAGCAATTATACCCGCAAGCAGCGCTGGCAATGACTGAATAACTGCGCCCACTCCAAAATAAACAAACATTACCTGAACCATCAACGGTGTTCCTCTGACAAATTCAATATATGCGACTGCAACTGCCTTGCCCAGCTTGTTCTTAGATAAACGCAAGAGTGCTAATATTACGCCTAATATGAATCCGAAGAAAACTGAAACAACAGTTATTATCAATGTATACTCAATTCCCTTTGCAAAATAGGTCCAATAATTCCACATTGAATTCTTCTTTGAATTATTAGTCATATACTTTCCTGCTAAAGGAATGTATTGCTTATTTATCAGATTTTTCTTCTGAATTTCAGCGATTGTTTTATCAGCTGCCTTAACTAGGCTCGTCGCACCTTTGGGAAATGCCATCGCTGAACCTGTCTGACTAGAATTGACATTAAATTCGGGATTGATAACTTTTAATGAACTATTATTTTGTGCGAATGCCTTTGCAGTTGCCTCTTCCATTGCAACTGCATTAACCTTTCCTGATTCAAGAGCTATTACCAAATCATTCAACTTAGCCAAACCTTTTACCTGATTATTCTTCATCTGCTTCTTAACAAGGTCATACTGCAGTGAACCTGTCTGAGCGCCAATCGTCTTATTCTTAAAACTATGAATATTTTTATAAAGTGCTGCATCTTTTTTATTAATCAACATATACTGCTGCCCTCTATAATAAACATTTGAGAAATCAACACTTTTTTGTCGTTCAGGCGTCGGATTCATTCCCGAAATAACAGCATCAACTTTGTGGGTCTCGAGTGCAACCAGCAGTGAATCGAAATTCATATTTTTGATTTCTAATTTCACACCCAAATCTTTTGCGAATTTTTTCGCAATCTCAATGTCCAAACCCACGTAACTTGTTTTTCCACTTTGTTTTACTGTAAATTCATAAGGTGGATAATCCGCACTTGTCCCAACCACAAGTGTACCCTTATCCTTGACTTTCTGTAAATAACCATCATTTGAGGCACTCACTTTACCCAAGGGTACCAGCAACATCATAATTAAAATTACCAAAGCAATCCAAATCTTTTTACTTTTCATTAAATTTCTCCCTTATCTTTTCTAACCCAACGATGTTAAGTATACAGTAAAAAGAATTATTATTCAATAAAATTGTCAAATAAACATTTTATATGCACCGATAAAGTGTATAAAGCATTAAATATACATATTATATTCTAATTGAACTTTTTCCTGCAAACTGATACTCTATTAGTAATAATAATTATGTGAAGGAGACTAAATTATGGGACTTACGGTGAACAGCCAGACAAAATTGGATGAACTCTTCGGCAAATTCGCGGTTGATCCAAAGCAACCGCGAACAACGCAAAAGCCAAAAGATGAGAAGAAAAAAACTGACGAAAAAGATAAAAAGAATTAATAACGAAGAAACATTTTTTAATTTATAGAACCATTTTATCTTTGTGCGAACTTGATAAATAGGCTTGGTGCAAAACAAAGTTTAATCATAAAAATACCGTCCTCCGAAAGTTATTTCTAACCTAACTTTTGGAGGACGGTATTCATTTCACAACAATAAGTCTCTTTTGCTAGCTATCTCTTTATATCTTTATTCTTCGAATAAAGATTCAACAATTGTAAATGTTTTCTTATTAAAATCAATCTTTGCCATACATCCATAAGGTATTAAAGTTCTAGGATATGCGTGCCCAAAATTAACGTTCATTAGTACAGGTAAGTTATGTTTTTCTGCCACCATCTGCAATTTTTCTTGATACTCTTCGTAGTACACATTATTTTGTGGTTTACCTGAAATTATAGCTTTAATCACACCAAATATTCCGCTTTGTTCCAAATTATTAAGCATTACTTCATATTCGCTCGGAGTAGGTCTCTCCTCACTAGTTTCAATAAAGAGAATTTTATCTTTCCATTGTTTTATTTCAGGAAATATTCCATATTTAAAACAAACTTCACTCTCATCAGGATACCTTGAGCTTGTCAAAATGTCATTTAGACTGTCTATACATCCACCAAGCAACTGCCCAGTTACTATGCCTTTACCATTTAAAGTCTCATATCCCAGACTTTCTGCATGACTAACCCGTGCAGTTCCAATAGCTTCAGGTGAAAAGTCAGTTCGCTCTTCATACCATATATCACTTGAAATAATTTTCAGACCAGTAGTATTCTTAAAATAGTTACTGATAGTATTCGCTGTGTATGGCAACAAATCATTATCCAGTTCTGCTAGATCATTTAAGAAGTTAGGTCCATAAAAGGTTTGCAATCCTAGCTTATAAAACATCAGATGATTAATTGTTGTATCAGAAAAACCAGAAAATAATTTTGGATGATCATGAACTGCCACAATAAATTCTTGATCATCAAGTAAATAGGGTAACAATCTATATGTATCGTCCCCACCTATCACACAGAATATTCCTTGAATATCATCACGCAAAAAAGCTTCCTTTAAATCCGCAGCACGTTCCTCTGGATGATTTTGTAAGTATGACATTCCTCGTAGTGCATTAGTCATGTAGACCGGCTCCACACCATAGTCACGAAGCCTTTTTTCTCCTAAGCTTCTTTGATGTTTTGCAAAATCTTCACCTAAAACACCACTAGATAGACTCACAATTGCAACCTTATCTCCAATTTTTAATGTCGATGGTTTCATTAAGATCCTCCTTTTTTAGATTTATTCTTCAGTTAGGTGAACCAATTCCTAGTTATCTTGTGCAAATCCATGTGGATACCGTTTATTAAGTGTCTCAATATTGTCCTTAGCGATTTCATCAAAAGGAATATCTGCCCAGGCAGCAATTTGTGACAAATACCATAGAACATCCCCCATCTCATGCATCATTTCCTCACGATTGAGTTCTTTCCCTTTAAATGTGTAATTCTTGATGAGATCTACTACCTGACCGCTCTCTCCAGCAAGTCCAAGTGCGCAATTTGTGAGTACCTGCTCATTGCCATACAGTGTTCTCGTAGCCGCTTCTTGATATTCATTAAATTCCATCTAATTCCAATCTCCCTTAACCATTTATTTTTTCTTCTATCCAATTCCAAACAATCTCATCACCAATTTTTTCAGTAGCAGAAAAGAGTATTAACTTGTCTTCCTCATTCAATCTTATCTTCTTTTTGATATCTTTTTCAACTTTATTCCATTTACTTCTTGGTACTTTGTCAATCTTTGTAGCCACCAATAAAACTGGCAGGTTATAATATTGCAGAAATTCGACCATTTGCACGTCTAATTCCGTTGGCTCATGACGCCCATCAATCAGAGAAATGACTCCTCTCAATGGTTCACGTTGCACCAAGTACGTTTCAATCATTCTGCCCCATTTTTCACGCTCAGTTTTAGAAACCTTTGCATACCCATACCCAGGAACATCAACTAGATAAAGCAATGATTCTACATCATAGAAATTCAATGTCTGTGTTTTACCAGGCTGACTTGATGTCCGTGCATAGCTCTTTCTATTAATTAAGCGATTAATTAAAGAAGATTTACCAACATTAGATCTGCCCACCAATGCAACTTCAGGGTATCCTTCCTCGGGATACTGTTCTGGCTTAACAGCACTTATTTTGAGATTTACATTATGAACTTTCATCTACTTACGATCCTTCCTATACTGTTAAATTCTACCATATCTTGTCTTCCTGACTCTAACAATAAAACATATTTTTGCAAAAAAAAACATCCCCGCTCATTTAGCTTGGGATGCATCATTCATCAAAAAAGAAATAAGGGCCATGGTCCCTCACCTCAATTATTAATCAACTTTTACAACTTCCTTATCACCGTAAAACCCACAACTTGGGCATACATGATGAGATTTCCTTAATTCACCACAGTTAGGGCATGCACTCATACCTGGAACTTGCAACTTGTAGTGTGTACGACGTAATCTCTTACGAGTCTTTGATGTTTTACGTGCTGGTACTGCCATCTTAACGCCACCTCCTTCGAATTAATAAAATTAATCAACAAAAAGAATTGTACTTTTAATTCAACAATTTTGCAACTACTAAAATTCCGTTTTTTCTATCAAAAAAAGTCCTTTAGTTTTGCTAATCTTGGATCAACAGTATTCTTATCTTTTCGTATTTGATCATTGCGACTATCGTCAGAAACTTCCCAATCTTTACCTTGAGGTAAGCTCGCACTAGCTTCTTCATCAGTTGTCAGAACTCTTGTTGGAATTTGTAATAATATATTATCCTCGACCGCTTGATCAAGATTGAAAATATCATTTTCCAAAATAATCACGACATCATTAGCATCAAATCTAGATAAATCATGTGTCCTGTAGCTCACATAATATTCACTCACTTCAAAATCAAGCGGAACTTCAACCAACTTGAGAGACCTAGTAGAAGGCAGTGTCACCTTGACGCTTACCTTGAACGAACCAAGGAGACCTAAACTATCTACTACGAAAAAGCCGCTTACATGTGCCGGAGAAATAGCAGTGATCTCGCTATTTCGTTTACCAATCGAATCAGTTAAGTTAACGACCTCATCAAACTGAAAAGGTGTTGAACCGATCTGTCCTAGCTCATTCAAAGACCACTTCATTCAATACTTCCTCCTAATGCAACAAACTTGATTATACCTGTCAAAAAATACATTGTCAATGTTTTTTCCTTGACAGCATTAACTATCGTTGAAATGGACTTTGACCAAAATCCTGGCGCTGACCACTAATCTGACTATATACTAATCCTGCTCGATAGTCCAAACTCAGCAAATTCGCGGCTATCTCTTGCGAGACCCTAGAAACAACTGGAAATGTCATCTTCTTCTTTATCATATTTAAATGCTTCTGACCCAGGCTATCAAATCCTAATATTCTAATGTAAGGATTCTGTTCGACTTGCTCAACTTCTTCTTTCTTTGCTTGTAGTAAAATCATCGTCGCCAGCCTTGTTAGGTGCGTATACGTAAAGCGCTTTGACTTAACTTCACTTACCCAATCCGCAAAAGTCACCGTTGGTCCCATTCTCTCTAGCTTATCCTTAAGTCGAAATTCAAGTCCTTCCGTTATTCCATATATTTCGCTTAAATCTTCTATCTTGCTTGTCAAAACTTGATATTTAAGGAGTGGCCAAAAATCTACCCAGCTTAGCTTTTTTGATTGCCGAAGATCTGCACCCGTCAAGTCAGGTACAAAGTCAATAACTAATTCTTTATTAGTCAATACTGCACTTCTGATTGCTGAAGCGCTGGCGATCTGTGAAGCAACCGGCAGCTGTCGATCATGATGCTCTGCTGACTTTCTTTGAATTGGTATCAATTCTAAAAAAGAACCTAATTTTAGATTTGCTTTTGCATATGCTAACCCTAAAAGATTATTTGGCTCAGAGACATCTACTCCGGTTTTTTGCGTAATAGCTCTCTGATACGCCTTTGCATAAGACTCATTATAAATCGAAAAATCTCCGTGCACCCGCTTGGTCAATTGTGCCATTTCGGCAAAGTCATAGTCTGCATTTTCAACACCAAAAACTAATTTTTGTACACCTAATTCTTTAAGAATTCTGAGTGCTCCAAATGCAAAAAAATCTGCTGGCTGAACACAGAAAGCTACAGGTAATTCAACAACCAGATTAATACCACTTAGGATTGCTTCTTTTGCCCTTGTCCACTTATCAAGAATGGCAGGCTCCCCGCGCTCCAAAAAATTGCCGCTCATTACAACAACTATGACAGCATTCGGAAATCTTTTTTTCACTTCATTAATTTGATATAGATGTCCATTGTGTAATGGATTATACTCGGTAACTATCCCCACAATATCCATACACATACCTCCCTATGACTTATGACAAACAAAGAAAAAACGAGTTGTTTTATCATCAATTTCCCGATTTCCGTAATCCGCAGTCGCTTCAATTCTCTTAAATCCAGCTTTAGCAAGGAGCTCTAAGTATACATCTAACTCGTAAGTTCGTTCATAATGAGTTTCTTCATACCGCTGATAACTCAACTTTTTTTTATCTGCAACAAAAAAAGTCAAATCATGGATAACACTATGTGGGACTTCACCCGCAAAACTTTCCCACAAAAAAGCTTGCTCCTGCGTCGTATAATTATACATGTACCCCGGATAAATAACATCCGTCTGATATGGAGAAAGTACATCAAAGATAAATATTCCATCTTTATTTAAGTGACCCGCAACTTCTCGAAAGGTCTGTAATAGTTCTTCATTATCAGCAAGATAACATAGTGAATCTAGTCCACAAGTTACAACATCAAAATTCTCTAACTCATTCAAATCAGTCATATTCACCTGCAAAAGTTCCAATTCAACCCGAGCTTTCCGAGCGCGAGCTTCCGCAAGTGCCAGCATTTCTTCTGATAAATCTGCTCCGGTCACCTGATAACCGCTCTTGGCAAGCAGTACTGCCAATCTACCAGCACCACATGCCAAATCCAGTAATTTTTTTTTTTGCTTACTTGTAACTGTATCAACCAATTTCAACCAGTTATCGTAGATTTGCGGATCCATCAACTCGTCATAGACTTGCGCAAATGCCGAGTAAATCATTATTCTGTAATCCAATCATTAACTTCAACCATTGGCGCATCGGCCCAAAGCTTTTCAAGATTATAAAAGCCCCTTGTCTCTGATTTGAATACATGAACAACTACATCTCTTAAATCAATCAAAATCCAGTTACCACTGCTTTTTCCTTCAACTTGTTTGATGTCAATCCCATTTTTCTCAACTTCTTCTTCGATACCGTCAACAATTGCCTTAACTTGGCGCTCAGAATCTGCTTGCATTATCACAAAGTAATCGGCTAAATAGCTTATTTTACTGACATCCAGTGCAACAATATCTTCGGCACGCTTGCTGTCAGCTGCTTCAACAACAACTTTTAATATTTCTTTACTATCCATTAAATTCTCCTTTATTTAACTACCCATTTATTATAAGTCAAAATTGCATCAGGGTACACCTCGCCGTTAGTCGAAATCAGATATTCCAATGTATGCTTAGTCTCAAATGCAACAGCATCATTCAAATTATTATAAGCTAACGTTCGTGCAAGACTGACATCTGGGAATATCCTGCCATCCTCAACATAATCGGCAACGTAAATAATTTTATCAAGGGTAGTCATGTCCTCAGCGCCGATAGTATGTTTCCTTACTGCATTCAAAATTTCTTCATCTACAATATGCAATTCATCTTTTATAATTTCAGCACCAACAACTCCGTGCCAAATAAAATTATTCCAATTCAACAGGTCCGTGTCAAGTTTCTTCTTCATTATAACTTGCTTAAACTCTGCAGCACTGCGTTCCTTGGCATAGTCATGTACCAAAGCTGCAATACTTGCCTTTTCAATCTCAAATTTATTCAGCTCAGCAAGCTTAATTGCCGCTTGCTCAACACCTAGTATGTGCTGATAACGCTTATCACTGACACTCTTTCTAACTTGCACTAATAGTTCATCCCTTGTGCCTGGAAAATATTTATGGCTATCTTCTTGCTTATTCAAGATAAAGACCTTCTTCCTTAATATAATGCACTACATCTTCAGGGACCAAATATTTGATTGAACAATTATGCTGAATATTCCAGCGAATCTGTGTTGAACTGATTTCAATCAATGGTATGTCGACCCACATTACCGGATAATCGCTCTTTCTTGGGAAATTAGCTCTCGCAACTCCTACAAAGTGAACCAATTTTACCAATTCAGCAATACGGTGCCATTTCGGAAGGTAGGCCACCATATCTCCACCAATAATAAAATAGTACTCATAATCAGGATGTTTCTTCTTTAATTCAACTATAGTATCAAAAGTATAGCTTACTCCGCCACGCTCCAATTCAGCAGTTTCTAAACTAAAAAGTGGGTTCCCTGCAATACTTAATTCGACCATCTTTCTTCTTTCAGCAGCCGCTATGGCATCCTTATGATCAACATGTGGTGGTAAAGCATCCGGCATGAATAACATCTCATCCAAATCAAGTTGACTCGTAACTTGCTCAGCAATTATTAGATGACCTGTATGTGGTGGATTGAAGGTCCCTCCTAATATACCTACTCGTTTCTTCTTCTGACTCTCATTTGACTCGACTGCAGGATTAGCCTGAATAACTGATTTCACGAGTGTATTCACATTCATCTATTGACACTCCCTATACTAAAGACCTTGTAATTCAACCGAAATTTCACGCTTTTCTATCTTGGATGATTGGCGATACAAAACAAGTACATGCCCGATGACTTGAACAACAACAATGTCAGTATTCTCTGTTAAGTAATCAGATACATCACTTGCTTCAAAATCAGAGCCTTGCAACACATTGACCTTTACTAACTCACGCTTATCCAAAGCATATCTAATTTGTTCAACCCACTTATCAGAGATTCCCTCTTTACCAACTTGAAAAATGGGTTTCATGTTATGTGCCTTGGCTTTTAAAAATTTCTTCTGTTTTCCATTCAATAAATTCATTTATTTCTCCTTAAATCATCGCACGTCTAATAGTTACAGTTACGCCCTTTGGTGCCCATCCAGCAACTACAGCCTTTGCCGGAATAGTAATCCACCCTAGACCAGAGAAGACCAAGTCACTCTTTTGGACGGTCTTAAATTCAAATCTCACCAACTCTGGCAATTTTGTCAATGTTTCTTCAGACGGCGGTTGCAGTAATTCCCCAACATGTTTCTCATAAAACATATCTGCATTTTCTAATTTTGTTCGGTGCAGCATCAAATTATTATCTGTATAAACAATAATTCCATCCTTTTCACCAGCAATATAATCAAAACGCGCTAAACCACCAAGAAAAAGTGTTTGGCCCGCATTTAATTGGTATACTCTAGGCTTTATCTCTTTTTGCGGCGAGGCAATATTAAGCTCTTTACCACTAAGAAAATGTGCCATTTGATCTTGATGAATAATTCCTGGAGTATCAATCAAAAGATGTTCGTCATCTAATGGAATCTCTATTTTATCAAGGGTTGTTCCTGGAAAGCGCGAGGTAGTAATCAACTCGCTTATTCCCGTTTGCTGCTTGATAATCTGATTAATCAAAGTTGACTTGCCAACATTGGTTACCCCTACAACATACACGTCACGTCCCTCACGATACTTTTCAATTAAAGACAGTAGTGTTGCTATTCCGTGATTCTTTCCTGCACTCACTAGCGCAACATCCACTGGTCTCAGCCCAACTAAATTAGCACTTTGCCTAATCCAGTCTTTCAATTTTGTACGCTTGAGTGATTTAGGTAATAAATCCTCTTTATTTCCAATCATCAAAATTGGATTTTTGCCTACATAACGCTGAATACCCGGAATAATTGATCCACTAAAATCAAAAATATCAATCACATTTACAATCAATGCATCAGTGTCTCCAATTTGCGTCAGAATTTTCAAGAAGTCATCGTCCGTCAAACTAACATCTGATACTTCATTATAATGGCGCAATCTAAAACATCTCTTACAATATAATTCCTTAGTTTCGACTTGTTTCTTCAAAGCGGAAGCAGGTACATAGCCCAGCTCGTCAGGATTATCACTTTGAATTAATGAGCCACATCCAATACAATATAGTGCCTCAGTTTCATCAGTCATTCAATGAATGCCCCCAAACTTTTTTTATAATATTTTCCTTTTGTAATCTTCTTTTTATTATTTTTTCTATAAAACGATTCAGTTTCGTGTTCCACGCGTCTGTCTCAACAATTGGTTTGACCCAGATACTCTTTATTTTGGCTGCATTTGCTGCTGCAATATCTGTTAACAATTGGTCACCAACTAAGACTATCTGTCTATCTTCTAAAGCAAATTTTTTCTTAGCTTCATTAATTCCCTTAGTCAAGGGTTTCATTGCACGTGCAATGAAAGGCAGCCCTAATGGCTCAACGGCTTTTTCAACACGCTTTTGATTGTTATTTGAAACAACAATCACTGGAATCTTTTCAATCCTCATGACCTCAAGCCACTCTCTCAACTCCGGAGTGCCATCTGGATTATTCCATGCAATTAGTGTATTGTCTAGGTCAGTTAAAATTACTTTGATGCCCATCTCTCTAATTTCAGCTGGCGTTATCTCATATATTGAGTTAATCATCCAAGTTGGTTTGAAACGAGTCAGCATTTGGTTCACTCCTATATTAATCCTTTTGTCTGTTAATTATATTCTATTGTCCCTACTTAAAGCAAAAAAATTACGTTTATTAATAAATTTCCCAATATAAATAAAATAAAGGGGCTGGGTCAAAAGTTAGATTTTGACCTGGTCCCTTCATGAATAACATATAAACATGCACCATAAGCCAAAATTTACCGTCTACTTCGAGTTACTCATAGCAAAATGCTATGTTCATAATTACGAGTTAGTACTTTAATTTTCGACCTATGCCATACTCGCTTGCACATCTGCAAACATATTTTACTAATGCTTATTTTGCTAATGCTTGTTTTGCTTCTTCAACAAGTGCTGTAAATGCTGTATTATCAGTAATTGCAAGGTCAGCTAACATTTTACGGTTAACTTCAATTTCAGCAAGTTTCAACCCATGCATTAATTTGCTATAGCTAATCCCATTCATACGAGCTGCTGCATTGATACGAGCAATCCATAATTTACGGAAATTAGTCTTCGTCTTACGACGATCACGGAAGGCATATATATATGACTTCATAACCTGTTGCTTAGCTACCTTAAACTGGATATGCTTTGAACCGCGGTACCCTTTTGCTAATTTAATCATTCTTTTACGACGTTGACGCGTAACTGTTCCACCTTTAACACGTGGCATGATAATTCCTCCCTTATATATTCGAGGTGCTTATCTTTAGCACACCTTCGAAACGGTCTTTTCTTCAAGACCTCATCATCAATTTTATTTTAATTAATTCATTTGTGAAAGCATCTGCTTGATACGTTTCATATCTGAGCTAGATACCATTGAGGCTTTGCGTAATTGACGACGTTGTTTCTTTGTCTTTCCATGGAAACGGTGACTTGTAAAAGCGTTTGAGCGCTTCAATCCGCCATCTCCTGTACGCTTAAAACGTTTTGCTGATGCACGATGTGTTTTTTGTTTTGGCATAATACTTTCTTCCTCCTATATTAAAACCTATTTTTCGGCTTTAGGTGCCAGCATCATAAACATGCTGCGTCCGTCCATTTTTGCTCTCGATTCAACAGTTGCAACTTCTTCAACCGCTTTTGCAAATCGATTCAAAACATCATAACCGATTTCTTTATGAGTAATTGCGCGTCCCTTGAAACGGATTGATACTTTTACCTTATCTCCTTTACCAAGGAATTTAAGCGCATTATTCAATTTTGTATTAAAGTCATTTGTATCAATCGTTGGACTCAAACGAACTTCTTTAACATTGATAATTTTCTGATTCTTCCTTGCCTCACGTTGTTTCTTTTGCAGCTCAAACCGATATTTACCATAATCCATGATTCTGGCAACAGGTGGTTTCGCCTTTGGAGCAACTAAAACGAGATCGAGACTAGATTGTTCAGCTAGCGTTAGTGCCTCTTGTTTGGTTTTAACCCCAAGTTGGGAACCATCACTGGCAATTAAGCGCAATTCACTTGCACGTATGCCTTCATTTACCATCTTATCTACTGCTATGATGCTTCACCTCCGTTTAATATCAGAGAAAAACGCAGAAAAAACCGGATAGCTTATACAAAGCTACCCGGACTAATCTTCACTTCATCAATTCGAAATAAATATCATCTGCCCGTGAACAATCAGTTCGCTAGGCGAGAAGCGGGTTGCTTCTGCTTTTTCTCAACTCTCTTACTATACATTACTAGCAAATCAAAGTCAAGAATTATTTTGTACGACTATAGCTCGCAATATCTGCTAGAATTTCATTAATAAATTCATCCTTTGTTACATTAACCGTCTTTTTTTCACCATAACGACGGACTGCAACTTGTTTGGCTGCAACTTCTTGGTCACCAACAACCAGGATATAAGGAATCTTTGTCACTTGAGCTTGACGAACCTTATAACCCATTTTTTCATTTCGATCGTCAATCGAGACACGCACATTGGCAGCCGTCAAACGCGCACGCAATTCCTCACAGTATGACAAATGTAAATCATTCTTAACAGGAATAATTGTAACTTGTTTTGGAGACAACCATGTTGGGAATGCCCCTTTATACATTTCTGTCAAGTAAGCTGTAAAGCGTTCCATTGTCGAAACAATTCCACGATGAATCATAACTGGGCGATGTTCTTCGCCATCTGCACCAATATAATGCAAATCAAACTTCTCAGGTAATAAGAAATCTAATTGAATGGTAGACAAAGTCTCTTCGCCGCCTAAAGCAGTCTTCGTTTGAACATCAAGCTTAGGACCATAAAAGGCAGCTTCACCTTCTGCTTCAAAGTATTCCAATCCCAAATCATCCATAGCAGACTTAAGCATTTTTTGTGATTTTTCCCACATTTCATCATCATCAAAGTACTTATGTGTGTTTTTAGGATCGCGATAACTTAAGCGGAAACGATAGTCGCTAATATCAAAATCTGCATAAACGGAAACCATTAACTGCAAAGTATTTTTAAATTCGGCCTCAATCTGGTCAGGCGTAACAAATGTGTGCCCATCATTCAATGTCATTTCACGAACACGTGATAATCCTGTAAGTGCACCAGACTTCTCATAACGATGCATCATCCCTAACTCAGCAATTCTGAGTGGAAGATCTCGATACGAACGAATATGATGATTATAGATTTGGATATGCGATGGACAGTTCATTGGTCGTAATTCCAATAATTCACCATCCCCCATATCCATTGGGGGAAACATATCTTCACGATAATGGTCCCAATGTCCTGACTGTTTATACAAGTCTAAGTTAGCAAGAATCGGAGTATATACATGTTCATAGCCACGAGATACTTCTTTATCAATAATGTAGCGTTCAATTGTTCGACGAATTGTGGCACCATTAGGCATCCAGTATGGCAATCCCGCTCCAGCCTTAGGATCAACAAAGAACAAATCCAAATCATTTCCAATCACGCGATGATCACGTTCACGTGCTTCTTGTCTTCTCTGCAGTTCTTCATCCAATTCTTTTTGTTTATAAAAAGCCGTTCCATAAATGCGTTGAAGCATTGGATTGCTTGAGGCACCCTTCCAGTACGCACCAGCAACCGAAAGCAATTTAAAAATTTTAATTGAACTAACTTTTTCCAAATATGCACCTGCAGAAACATCTACAAAGCTACCTAATTTGTGTAAAATAACTTTGCCAGAAACAACAGCTTCTTTGACAAGCTCCATTCGATAGGCGTCACCGTCCACTAAAGCTAATGCTTCTTTTTCAGTAACTGCCAAGCGTTCAACCTTTGCACCTGATTTCACAATTTCTTGCATTTTCTGTGTAATTTTATCAAACTCAGTCTCAGCAATTTGACCAGCTGCATTATCCGTGTCAAGGAAGAAACCATGCTCGCTGATGCTACATTCTCCAAACTTCATCTCTGCATATAAATCTACCATTGAGGCACCCAATAACAATGAAACAGTCTGCCATAAGACCTTCAATCCATCTTCAGAGTCTTTTGTGACAATTTCAATTTCTCCATCAGTATCTAATGGCGCATTGTAGTCAATCAAATTGCCATTATAACGTCCAGCAACTGCTTTTTTTGCAAGACTCGTACTAATTGATTGAGCAACCGTTGCAACCGTTGCTCCATCTTCAAATTCTTTAACAGCTCCATCAGGAAACTTAACTTTAACCATAATTCCATCTCTCCTTTAAAATAATAAACAAAATAAAAATCCCTGGTATACTTAAAAAAAGTACACCAGGGACGCAATTAGCGTGGTTCCACCCAAATTTAGATATTAAAAATCTCTCACATCGTTTTTAACAGGTTCGACCCGTTCCAACCAATATTGGAATAAATTCATCATGGAGGTGGTAAGTCATCACACTAGGCAGCTTGCAGTTAATGCCACTTATCCCTGATCTAGATAACCTTTTGTCCTCTGAGATATTACTTAACAATTATTAAACCACTATTACAGAAATCATTCAAGCATTAAATTATAATTTATGAATGGCGTCTATTTCTGCCAATCATTGTATACTCTTTACTCAAAAAAATAATTCGTTCCATTATTCTGCGTGCTTTTAACGGTTCGGCCTCTCCACGATTATTGACTGTTAAATATTGTTCCAATAAATCTTGCAGCGAAAGATTGGAGCTAAAGAAAGTTGGGAGTTCCTCTTGCATACGATATTGCAAAATAATCCCTAGAACATCATCTCTTAACCAGCTTGATAATTGATCAGCTCCAATATCGTCTAACATTAAGAGCGGAGCCTTCTTTATACTATCGATTTTTTCAATAACATTATTTGAACCAATTGCGCCTTTAATCTCAACTGCAAAAGATGGAAAATGAAGCATTGTTGAACGAAACCCCTCTTCTGCAAGCCCATTGGCAATCGCCCCCAAAAGATAAGTTTTCCCAACCCCAAAGCTTCCTTGCAGATACATTCCTTGAATAAACTTTTGTGGATTAGCGGTATACGCATCAATAAAATCCGCCGCCGCTTGTGCAATTTCTTCGCGTCCAGTTATGTCAAAATCTGCCAGCTGAGCATTTTTGATTGCTTTAGGCATGTTTAATGCCCTGACTCGCGCTCTGATTTCGGCCTGCTTTTGACTTTTTATTAATTCAGCACTTGGAACATATGCAACATCTATCAGATGATTACTCAAAACCAATTCTGGTTGATATCCAGGTGCGGGCGTGACTTCTCCATTTTCAATCTGTCTTTTTATACTTACAAACTCATAGACTTTACTGGCACTGCGCGCTAATTCGGCCTGAGACAATTGATTTTCAGTCACAAAAGCTTTAACCTCGTCGTCGGCAAAGGCATCATCAATTAACTCTTTGTAGTTTTTCACCCAGTTTCTATTGCGAAGTTGCTGTGCCATTTCCTCGCCAATGTCCTTCATCTTACCACCACCTTTTGCTAGTCGATTTTCTTCTTAAACCTACTCAGCCTTTTTTTCAATTGCGCCTGCTCTTCTTGACTCAAGGTTGACTTACCTTCTGAAACAAGTTCATTTTTCGCCCAGTCTGGCAGCTTTTCTTTTTGTACAACTCTTTTGTTTCCTGAATATCTTTGCGTTTGTGCATACTTGGAACTTTCTTTTTTAGGTGCATTGAAAGTTCGCACCTGAAGCATCGCCTCTTCTGGTGTACTGATCTTTTTTTGACTCCAATCAGCAATAACCGCCTCAAAAAAGGCCCGATTTAGGGTAGCCATCCCCCGATCAACTATCATGTAATGAATTAAAATATTTATTATTTCAGCTTGAAAAAAATTTTTTTGGACAACCCATTCGATAATGTTTCTCTCCGAACCGGTTACAAACGAGCCCTTCTCACGCTTCAATTCTTGCAAGAACTCTGCAGGAGCGTACGCCCTACTTGCAGCCAAAAGCTCTTGATCTTCACTTTTCAGTATCTTCTGCTTTTTATTTACTGCTTTCTTAGCTGTAATATCCGGATTAATATCTAACATAGCCTTTGAGTCTTGCTTTGCAAATTTCTCATGGACCAACTTCCAAAATAAAGTAAAGTCCACTTGACTTGTTGCAACATTTGCAGCTTCCTCAAGTAAACTCAACAACGCTAACTCATCAAACCCATACACCGCATTTGCAGCGGTTAGACGCTGATAATTATCAAAAACTTGTCTGCTGTCAATGAATGAATGCCCAATAAGCTGTTTTAGGAATTCTTCGTCTAAGTTAGAATTTTGTATTGCATTAGCCTTGGACAGCAATGGGTGCTCAGTCGCCACCAAGTTCTTGCCTTCACTCAAGGTCTCTGGCTGTACTGTATAGACTTCTAGAAAGTGTTTAGTAGTTTCAACTGCCTCTTTCGTTTCAATTGGTGCGAAGAAAAAGTAAGCTCGAAGCTCCTTAAAAATTCTTTCTCCGACCGTTTCCAGCAACAAACTCCGCAGTAAATCATCCGCAAAAAAATTTGCAGGCTCTTGCGGTTCCTGAAGCTCATAAATCACCAATCTACCAAGTTCATCATTTTGCTCAAATGTTCTAAGTAATCCGATTGCTTCCAGCTTACATCTGGCTTCATAGAAAGTCTGCAAACCAATATCAAGTAAATCAAATAATTCACTGTGCATTTTTCGATTTGAGAGTTGTAAATCAGACTGCACCATTGTTCGCAAAAGGGCATACAGGCTGAAGCTCGCTGTTCCAACCAATGGTTGATAAAGTTTTAAAACTACTTCCAGTTGACTTTCATACAGCTTATGCCCTGTACATACTACGAATCCATCTTTAGGTGTGAAGTTTCTCTCCTCAGCAACCATCTGCACTCACCTTCTTACTCACTCTTTTCATCGTCATTACTTGAAAGATTTTTCTTATCCCGTGCCATCATTTCTTGTAGTTCCTTTAAGAATACACGCATATCCTTAAATTGCCTATAGACACTTGCAAAACGAATGTAAGATATTTCATCGACATCTGCCAACATTCCCATCACATATTCTCCAATCAACTGACTAGAAACTTCACTTTCACCAAGCGAACGCACCTTATTTTCAACTTCATCAACAATTTTCGTAATCTGATCCATTCCAACTGGTCTTTTTTCAGCAGCTCTAATAATTCCGCGCAAAATCTTCTCGCGATTAAATTCATCGCGTGTCCCATCCTTTTTGATTACTAACAGCGGAGTAACTTCAATTCTTTCAAACGTTGTGAATCTAAAGCCACAAGCCTCACACTCACGGCGTCTTCTAATTACATGACCATCATCTGCAGGACGACTATCAACCACTCGTGAACCATTATGATGGCACTTGGGACATCTCATATCTTTCACCTCATTATTTTATACCTTTAATATACAGTGTTAATTACACTAATTCCATTGTCTCTAGCCATTTTAGCACTTGCTTAAGTGTTTCTTCAACTTGTTTAGAGTTATCAATTAAAACATCAGCTAGTATGCAGCGTTCTTCATTTGACATTTGACTCAAAATCCGTTGCTGTGCTTGTTGCTCGGTATAACCGTCTCTTGCCACCAAGCGCTCTACTTGTAGTTTTTCTGGAACCCAAACACACATGACACTATCACAATATTTTTGATAATTGCCTTCAAAAAGTAATGGAATATCTAATACCAGTAACCTACAATCCGCTACTCTTGCTGCAACAATCAAATCTTCAATTCGCTTATGAATTAATGGACCTGTTATATCGGTCAATTGTTTTAACTTATTTTTGTCATTGAATACAAGTGAGCCCAACTTCTTACGATTCAACTCACCCGTACTCGTTAAGTAATCTTCACCGAAAATATTCACAATCTGGCTTAATCCAACGCTCCCTTTTTGAACAACTTCGCGTGCAACCCGGTCACCATCGATAATCTTTGCACCTTTTTTTCTTAAAAAGAGACTGACTGTTGATTTACCGGCTGCAATTCCTCCAGTAAGCCCAAGAATATATGTCACTCATTTCACCTTCTGACAATTTGGACAATAATGGGTTCCTCTTTGAGCAACAACTATTTTTTCAATTGAGTTTCCACACCTGCGACAAGGTTCACCCGTCCTGCCATATGCATTCAGGTCAAATTGAAATGTCCCTGAATTTTCAAACGCATTTGTATAACTCCTAATTGTTGTCCCGCCAGCTTTCACAGCCTTTGCTAACTCAGCAATAATTGCATCATGCAAAATAATAATTTCATTTTTCTCCAGGTGCTTAGCAATTGTCTGTGGGTTTATTTTACTCATCCACAGAACTTCATCGACATAAATATTTCCTAAACCTACAACCAAACTCTGATCAAGTAATGCAGGCTTGATCATCTTATTTTTCTTTTTCAATTTGTTTGTAAAATCTTCTATGCTAAAATCAGTTTTTGTCGGTTCTGGGCCTAATTTCTTTAGACTTTTTAAGTCATTGATATTATCTGTCTTGACTAATTCCATTCTGCCAAATTTACGCACATCATTATATCTAAGCTGTTTCCCATCCGTAAATTCAAAAATAATATGCGTGTGTTTCTCAATTTCATCACCAGTTTGACGAACAAAATACTTTCCTTCCATTCGTAAGTGAGAGACCAGCGAAATCCCATCATCAAAGTTAAAAATCAAATACTTTCCCCGGCGTCCAATCTCTTTAATCGTCAATCCCTCAAGTGTTTCAATAAAAATATTGGTATCTCCATTTATAATCTTGGGGTAAAGGACTGTCACTTTGCGAATCTTTTTGTTCAATACTAATTGGCGTAGCCCTTGACGTACAGTTTCCACTTCAGGCAATTCAGGCATTTTTTATCTCCTTCTCAAAACTTTATTTTGCATCGAACCATGTTTTTCCATGTGCACTTTCAACTTTTAGTGGTACTTCCAAGGAAACCGCCTGATCCATTACTTTTGGTACCAATTTTTCCAGTCTTGTAATTTCTTTACTCGGTACTTCAAAAATTAATTCGTCATGCACTTGTAAAAGCATCTTTGCCTCAAGTTGTTCTCTGCTAAGCATTTTTTGCATATTTATCATAGCGACTTTGATGATATCTGCCGCACTCCCCTGAATTGGCGTATTCATAGCCGTTCTTTCCGCAAATGAACGTAAATTAAAGTTTTTGCTCTTAATCTCTGGTAAGTATCTACGGCGCTTGAATAACGTCTCAACATACCCTTGTTCATGAGCTTTTGCCACAATCTCGTCCATGTATTGTTTTACTCCGGGGAATATCTCAAAATAGCGTGCTATAAAATCCTTTGCTTGTTTACGTGTAATTCCAATATTTTGTGCCAATCCATAATCACTTATCCCGTATACAATTCCAAAGTTAACTGCTTTCGCTTGTCTGCGCATGTTACTTGTAACTTCAGAAGCTGAATCTAATCCGAATATCTGCATTGCAGTATTTGCATGAATATCTGCGCCTTTATTAAAAGCGGCCTGCATGTTTTTATCATGAGAAATATGTGCTAGCACACGCAATTCAATTTGCGAATAATCTGATGAAAAGATTTCCCATTCAGTCTTTTCAGGGACAAACGCCTTTCTGATTTGGCGCCCTTCTTCTAATCTCACAGGGATATTTTGTAGATTAGGATCAACAGATGATAATCTTCCGGTTGCTGTAAGTGTCTGGGTATATCTCGTATGGACTTTACCATCAGTTTCTGATACAACTTTTAACAGGCCTTCAACATAAGTTGACTGGATTTTTGCAACTTGACGATACTTCAAAATATTATCAATAATTGGTGCCATTCCTCTTAGTTCTTCCAGCACTCCGACTGCAGTTGAATATCCAGTTTTAGTTTTCTTAATCACAGGCAGCTTCAGTTTCTCAAATAAGATAACACCTAATTGTTTAGGAGAATTAATGTTAAAATCTTCGCCAGCTTCCGTGTGGATTGACTGCTCCAATTCTGCCAATCTTTCCTTTAGTTTACTGCTCATCTCTTCAAGCTTATCTTTATCTAATCTGATTCCAGCAACTTCCATTTCTCCCAAAACTAAAGAAAGTGGGCGCTCGATTTCAAAATAAAGTTTTTCTTGCTTATTTTTATACAACTTCTCCATTAGATTCTCTTTTAGCTGCTCAATTGCTTGAACTTTACCTGCCAAATGTTCAAAAAATACAGTATCTTCTTTTGGAATTTGATACTTTGCACCTTTGCCGTATACTTCCTCATCGCTTGCAACAGCGAAATAATCGTGCTGCTGTGCCAATTTACCAAAATCATTATTATTATCGCTTGAGTCCAATAAATATGATACAAGCAGCATATCAAAGTCAACAGTGGCAAGAGTGATGCCTAATCTTTTAAGTCCAACAAAAGTCCGCTTACCATCAAATAAATCAATTTTAACAGCTTCTTTTTCAAGTAATTCTTTGAGCTCTCTTTTCTTCAAAAGTTCCACATCACGGCTAACATATATCTTTGCTCCATTTTTAAGAGCAAAACCAGCAAATGGTGCCTGATGATAATTCTCACCACTCATCTCTAAATAAAACGACACAGCAGCTTTTTTTTCAAATACTAACTGCTTGATATTTTGTGTGCTCAATTTCTGATACTCTAATTCTGGAATCTTATTCTGTTTTGTTTGCGAATTACTAGTGTTACCAGGTAAACTCATTTTTGCAAGGAAACTCTTGAAATCCATTTCTTCATAAAATAATCTTAACTCATCTTCTATCGGCCCTGACCACTTCGCTTCATCAACCGTAACTTCAATGGGTGCATTTCTTAAGATTTTTGCTAAATCTTTGCACAAAAAAGCCAGTTCACGATCCTCAACCAAGTGTTCTTTCATTTTAGAGGCCTTGATATTATCTAGATTCTCATAGATTCCTTCAATTGTTTCAAATTGCTGCAACAATTTAACCGCCGTTTTCTCACCAACTTTTGTTACTCCGGGATAGTTATCCGAGTTATCACCAACTAATCCCTTCATATCAATAATTTGTGCGGACTTAATTCCATACTTTTCAAATACATGTGCTGGAGTATATTCTTCAACTTCACTAACACCTTTTTGTGTAACTGCTACCGTTGTCTTGTCAGTTGTAAGCTGAGTCAAATCTCGATCCCCAGTTACAATTGTGACCATAAAGTCTTGTGCCTCGGCCTCATTCGCCAAAGTTCCAATAATATCATCTGCTTCAAAATTTGCCAACTCATAACTTTTAATACCATAAGCAATCAATAATTTTTTAATATACGGAAACTGTTCAGAAAGTTCACTTGGTGTTTTAGAACGTCCTCCCTTGTATTCAGTAAATTTTTCAGTCCTGAATGTTTTTTTCCCCGCATCAAAAGCAACTAAAACATGACTCGGTTGAACCTTTTCAATAATCTTGTCCAACATTGTCTTGAAGCCATAAATAGCAGTAGTATGTAGCCCGTTATGATTCACAAATCTTTCAAGCGATTGATGGAGTGCAAAAAAAGCACGAAATGCCACACTATTACCATCGATGAGCAATAATTTCTTTTGTTTATTCATTCAATTAGCTCCTTTGAGATATTATCCTCTCTTATTTTAACAAACTATCGTGACCATTAATAGAAATCAACGACTGCATTCTACAAAAAAACCTCGCTAGGATTCTTCTCCTAACGAAGTTCTTAAAAAACTATTAACTTATTTATTATTAAATCCTGTGAAAATATTCAAAAGGCTGATAAAGAGGTTAACAAAATCTAGGTAGAGCTGTAATGCACCCATTAATGCCAAACCAGTTCCAGAAACTTGACCCCTTGTCTGCAGATATAATGTTCTGAATTTCTGAGCATCCCACGCTGTTAAGGCTGTAAAGATAATTACACCAGCAAATGAAAAGACAAATGTAATCATTGTACTTTGTAAAAACATATTAACAACCGAAACAATAACTAAGGCAATTAAAGCCGCCAAAGCATGCGTCCCAATTCTCGACAAATCTTTCTTGGTAGTTGTTCCCATCACAGCCATTGAAACAAATACCGCTGCGGCTCCCACGAAAGCCATTGTAACATCGCTTGCCGCATACAGTGAAACTATTATGCCAAAAAATACTCCCTGGATTGTCGCAAAGGCAACAAGTCCTAAGCCAGAAACAACGGGTGATCTATCAGCTTTAAAAGACATTCCCACGGCGATTAGCAATTGTAATCCAAACAAGATAAACATCATGAAGGGATGACCAGACATATAAGTAGCAACTTCATTGTAAAAAACGTTTGAAACTAGATATGCTACCACTGCAGAAATTGCAACGGCACCTGCCATAAAACCATACATTTTTGTTAGAAACCCATTAACCCCAGTATTACTTACTAATTTTCTTTCATTCTCCATTAAACACTCACCTCTGCACTTTCATTCTCATCGTTACTCATTAATGCTGCCTTAATTGGCGGTCTAACCATCACGACTGCATCGACAATCCGACAATTTTCATCATTAACGCCTGTTACGGATAATGTGACTACTTCCTTCATGTCATCTACCTTTATGACCTCAAAAGTAAAGGTCACATCTTCTTCATGATACACCGGCAAAATAAAATTGACTGACAAATTGACTACCTGACTCCCAGGACCCGGAAGCAGCTTTGATACTGACCTCGTAATAATTCCCGTCAACAAAACGGGGGGAACTATTGCTGCTTTATATCCCATATTTTTCGCATACTCATCTTGAATATACAGCGGATTATTGTCATTAGTCATCCCTAAATACAACAAAATATCGCGATCCGCAACACTTTCATTAACTGTCAACGAATCTCCTTCGTTTAAATCATCAATCGTTTTCCCTTGCCTATGAGTATCTTCTGACATTAATATCGACACCTCCATGTAGTCTTAAATGTATTCTAGCATATACTTTGATTTGCCTCAATCCATCTGACATGAAAATAAAAAAATAGAAAGTATGACATAAGTTCGTATTCAAGTTTTAGTTTATGGAACCACTTATCTGAGTTCACTGAACAGAGCTAAAACAAAATTTAATTATTGCTTCAGCTACTTTCTACAATTGCTCAAGTCTTTAATTATTCTTAAGACTTAAGCTACTCAATAGTTTTTCGTAAGCGTACTCATACTTTTGAATATCGCCAGCACCCATAAATACTACAACGGCATCATGAAAATCAAGCAACGGAGACATATTATCAACTTTCAATACTTCTCCACCTTTTGTAATTCTATCACCTAAATCGTTACTTGAAACATTTCCTCCGTGTTCGCGAATGGAACTGAAGATATCTGTTAAGTATACTTTATCTGCAAGATTCAAGCTAGTTGCAAAATCATCCATCAAAGCAATCGTTCGACTAAATGTGTGCGGCTGGAAAACTGCAATAATTTTCTTACTTGGATATTTCTGACGTGCAGCATCAATTGTTGCTTTAATCTCAGAAGGATGATGTGCATAATCATCAATAATCGTCATATCTGCAACATATTTCTCAGTAAAGCGTCTCTTGACACCTTGATAAGTCAATAATTCACGCTTGACTTCAGCTTGAGAAACTTTTTCAAAATATGAGACTGCAATCACAGCTAAACTGTTTAGTACATTATGCTCACCGAAAATTGGAATCTCATAAGTTCCCAGATACTCATCGTAATGATATACATCAAAAGTTGAACCAGTTGTTGCTCGCTTAATATTGGTTGCCCTGAACTCATTGTCTGTAGAAGTTCCATAATAATGAACTGGAACATCTGCATCTAAATTTCTTAAGTATTTATCTTCTCCCCAAGCAAAAATTCCCTTTTTCGTCTGCTTCGCTAAAGTTTCAAAAGCATCAAAGACATCCTCAATTCCTGTGAAATAATCAGGATGATCAAAATCCACATTGGTCATAACCACATAATCTGGATGGTATGCAACAAAATGACGGCGATATTCATCAGCTTCAAAAACAAAGAAACGTGCGTCAGGTACACCTTTACCAGAACCGTCTCCTATCAAATAACTTGTCGGTGAAACTCCGCCCAAAACATGAGCCAATAATCCTGTAGTACTCGTCTTTCCATGTGCCCCTGCAATTCCAATACTTGTCGTATTTTCTACGATTTTCTCTAGAAAATCGGGATATGTAATAATTTCAAGACCAATTTCTTTGGCTTTTTTTATTTCAGGATGATCATCACCAAATGCATTGCCTTGAATAATCGTCAAACCTGCTTGAATATTCTTTTCATCAAAGGGTAATATTTTTATTCCCGCTAACTCTAATCCTCGTTGTGTAAAAGTATATTTCTCAATATCAGAACCAATAACTTTTAATCCTTTATCATGTAAAAGCAAGGCCAATGAACTCATTCCAGTTCCCTTGATCCCTACAAAATAATAGGTGGTTTTTGTATCCATAATTATTGTCCTCTCTTTTCTTTAATTAAATAAAATTACCGTCTTAGTTTACCACAAAATTGATGGGATTTCTTTTCAATAATCAACATTTTCTCTAACCTTATCTAATCTCGCTTGGGTTAGGTAGACTTCCCTTGGCTTGGATCCTTTCGCCGGAGAGATGTATCTGCGTTCTTCCAATGTATCAATAATATTAGCAGCCCTATTATAACCAATTGCAAATATTCGCTGCAACTTTGATGTCGAAATACTGTCCTCGTTCACAAGACAATCTAGAACCTCAGGCAAAAGCTCATCTTCTTGTTTATTTTGAATAATTTGTTTTTTTAATCCATCTGGATCAAAAGCATATTGTGGATGCCCCTGAGTACGTACAAAATCCGTAATTTGTTCCACTTCATTTTGTACAAATGTTCCCTGTAATCTCATCGGCTGGCTTGCTCCATTGCCAAGGTATAACATATCACCTCTTCCAAGAAGACGCTCTGCACCAGCTGTATCAATGATCGTCCTTGAATCAATTTGACTAGAAACCATGAAGGCAACCCTTGTAGGAATATTATTCTTAATTGTTCCTGTTATCACATCAACACTTGGTCGTTGCGTTGCGATCAACAGATGAATTCCCGCTGCTCGAGCCTTTTGTGTGATTCTAGCAATACAGTCTTGCACCTCTGATGAGGCAACCATCATTAAATCGGCCAATTCATCGATAATGATCACAATGTAAGCCATCTGCAGCCCGTAGTCCTTATGCTCCATTACTTTCTCATTGAATCCTTCAATATTTTTAACACCCGCAGCAGCTAGTTTCTGATATCTTTCCTCCATCTCTTTAACGACCCATTTTAATGTCGCTGATGCAGCAGCTGGATCAGAAACAACTGGCGCTAAAAGGTGTGGAATATCATGGTAAGGTGCCATTTCAACAGCTTTAGGATCAATTAACAATAGCTTTACTTGTTGAGGTGTAGCCTTATACAACAAAGAAATCAATATACTGTTTATAAAAACAGATTTTCCAGAACCAGTTGCCCCAGCCACTAATCCGTGAGGCATTTTCCTTAAATCAGTCACAATTGGTTCTCCAAAAAGGTTAACTCCCAATGCTACAGTCAACGGTGAGGCCTTGCTTGCAAAGACAGTTGAATTTAAAACTTCTGATAACATCACTGGTCTTGCCTTTAGATTCGGAATTTCAATTCCCACACTGCTTCGCCCAGGAATAGGTGCCTCAATCCGGATATCTTTAGCTGCCAATGCTAACTTCAAGTCATCAATTAGATTAGTGATTTTATTGACCTTAACACCTCTTCCAAGTGTTAGCTCAAATTGTGTCACTGCAGGTCCAATCGTCCAATCGCTAACTGTTGCAGCGACATGAAAAGCCTCCAAGGTTTCATTGAGAGTATCAATTCGTTCCAATACCCATTCATCTTGAACATCCTCGTTTACTTGAACCGGTTTTGGAAGTAAATTAATGTCTGGAAGTTTATATCCATTAACAGCCACTATACTTTGTGGCTCTTTTTTGAGATTTACTACCGGATCTTTCAAAGTATTTACCACAGAATCTCCCAAAATATCTTTTTTTGCATCTGTACCCGATTCATCACTTGGTTCAAGTTTTTCTGCCATCTTATTGATATCAGGTTTATCATTGTAGCTTTGCAATTTTTGCTTATCATTTACATCGCTTTGACTATCTTGTTCTAATTTTATTTCAGCAGCTACAGTTTTTTTCAACTCATTTTCTTCATGGACTGAAATAGTTCCATCTAAATTAGGTTGAGCATTATTCTCACGAATCTCCTCACCTTTTACGTGAACTGACTTATCTACCTGCTGTCTATTACCTATACCATTCTTAATGTCATCGTTTGTCTCGACAACAACTGTTTGCCTACCATCATCTGCAACCTGTTCGCTAAATGCAGTAGTTTTGCTTGTTTCACTTTTTTGTCTCGATACATTAGAGACATTTTCTGTTATTATTTTTATTTTACTCTTCTCAATATCTGTAATTTCGGCAAATAGCAAATAATCAGTTGCTTGTTTTCGTAAGCATTCAAATAATTTTTGATATTTTTGTTTTCTTTTTTGGGCAGAATATTCCCAACCAGCAAAAGAAGGTGGAACATATGAGGGATGAAACGTCTGGCCCTTTTTTATATTTGGTTTATCTGCAGGTTTCGGCAGTTTATCATTCATATTTTGCTTGATTTTTTTATTTTGTTTTCTATAAAAAGCTG
This sequence comes from Lactobacillus sp. UCMA15818, assembly GCF_030400225.1. Lineage (GTDB taxonomy): Bacteria > Bacillota > Bacilli > Lactobacillales > Lactobacillaceae > Liquorilactobacillus. Next base: position 540,835 of record NZ_VJYB01000001.1, read on the forward strand.
GTCCATCATAATGTTGCATTAGTATTCTTCCTTACCTTTTACAATACTTTATTCTAAAAAAATAGCTGTCTTCAGTTCACACGAGCTAAAGGACAGCTATCACTATATTAATTCTTCAAAGTGCCAATCTGCCCATGAGAGCATATTACCATACATTTATTTCAATCAGCAAAAAATTAACTAATCAAGAATGGTTGGCCTTGATGGAAGTTGTCTAGTGAAAGGACTAAAATTCCGCGTTTTTGCGGTGCATTCGGCAAATGCAATTCACGAGCTGAACAAACCATTCCGTTACTCTCAATCCCGCGAAGTTTTCCGGGCCAAATGATTTCACCATTTGGCATCATTGCACCAACCTTAGCAACAACCACTAACTGTCCTTGCATAATATTTGGTGCCCCGCAAACAATTTGCAATATTTCATTGCCAAGATTGATTTTTGTAATATGCAAGTGATCTGAATCTGGGTGTTCGATCATTTCTTCAACCAATCCAACTACGAATTTTGGTATTTCATCAATTTCAAGAATAGTTTCAAATCCAGCCTCACGGAGTTTAGCATTCAATATTTTGACTTGTTCGTCATCAAGCTTGATTTGACCAGTCGCAGTTAGTCCAAGTTCCTCCCCTACTCCAAAAAAATTATAACCTAATACAGTTCCATCACTTGAATCACTTATTTCTACAATTGTATCTTTTTTCTTTGTTACCTGACTTGGTCCATCCTCGTGTAGCATTACTACAAGAATATCCCCTAGCTGTGCCTTGTTATAACTAGCGATTAGCATCCCTTTTCTCCTTTACACAAAAAAAGAACTGCATAAGTTCACAGTCCCATTATCATTTAAAATTATGCGACCTCATTTAAAAATGTTTCAATTTCTTCTTTTGTTTTACGATCCTTATTAACAAATCGTGCGCTTTCTTCACCATTCTTGTAAACGACAAAGCTTGGAATCCCCATGATCATCAATTCTTGGCAAAGGTCAATATTTTCATCGCGATCAATATGAATAAATTTGTAATTTGGATATTCTGATTCGATTGCGGGAAGAGCCGGCTTGATAAAATTACAGTCTGAACACCAGTCGGCAGAAAAAAATAGGACATATGAACCCTTTTCGAGTTTTTTCTTTAATGTTTCCAAATTCATTTTTCCAAATTGTTCCATTTTCCATTCCTCCTCAACTTATCTTAATATTCTTTAGATAACATCATTATAGACTATTTATTCGCAAAAAAAAGTGATTTGTTTTAATTTTATTAAGCAATTAAGTTTAAACATTCTAAATTGGTGCTATAATTACATATCATAAGAAATTTGGTAAGGAGTCTAGCTATGACAAATACTTTTAATAAGTTTCTCCCACTGACGCTTGGTGTGCTAACTGGTTTTATTGGCGGCATCCAGGCTAGCAACGTTCTTAAGAAGCAGGAACGACTCACTCCCCAACAGATTTTAAACAACATCAAAAACTCGTTTCAAAACGAAACTCCTGTTCAAGATTCTTGGATATCTGTTAGACCTGAAAGAATTCGGAAATTTGCCTTAAGTACAGATATCTATCAAGGAGGAATTTCACGACTCGAAGATAATCAAATCGTTCGTTATGAATTCCAAGCTGATGCTAAAACTGGAAGTGTGCTTAACCTGAATAGAATTGATTTGTAAACTGTGTCTTTTGCAACTCAGGACAGCCAGAGGATTTTTGTTAACTTTTAAAGCTTGCGGAAATCTTGTAAATTGGTTGTCCTTTTTTACTGAATTTGTCTTCATATTCAGTCATTACATTCTCAATCATTGCTTCATCGTCTTTGTGCAAGTCTAAAAAGACTTGATTAAATCTCATTCCATAATTATTCAGACTGGTTAATGAATATTCAAACAATCCGCGGTTATCAGTCTTAAACTCCAAACTGCCTTTGCCATTCAACACATACTGATACTGCTTTAAGAACAATTTGTAAGTCAATCTTCTTTTCTCTTGTCTGGTTTTAGGCCACGGATCAGAAAAATTCAAGTAGATTCCATCTACTTCATTTTCCTCAAAATATTCACTTAAACCACTGCCATTAGCACAAATCAATTGCAGATTTTGTAACTTTGCTTCTATTTGTTTACGCAGAACAATCGCAGCAATCGTCGTCTGAATCTCAATTCCAATATAATTATTTTCAGGATGTCTGCTTGCCAACTCCATTATGAAGCCACCCTTACCCATCCCTATCTCAACGAATAATGGTGCTTTTTTTTCAAATCTTGTTTCCCACTTACCGCGATATTCAGCTGGTTTAGTTACAATCAACTCAAGGTTGCTATCAATCAGCGGCTTTGCCCATGGCTTGTTTCTTAAACGCATTTTTTCATTCCTTTCAACTTGGCCAGAATCATCCGCTCAAACAAAGGGGGTGTGCTATAAGTCGGGAAAATTTGAGTACTAACTCGAAATTATGAACATAGCAGGCACTTTGCTGTGAGTAATTCGAAGTTAGACGGAGAATTTTGACTTATGAAACACGTTTATACGAAATAAATAGAGAAACTGGGTCAAAAGTTAAATTTTGATCCAGTCCCATTATTGATTCCATCTAAATGTGTAACATAAGTCAAAATCTACCATTTAAGTTCATCATTAATACTTAAATTCTATCGACTTACGAGACACATTTTTGCTCAACATGTTCACCATCTAATTATGCTTTTTCGATTTAAATAAAATCTTGATTTTCAAAAAAGGCTGCTAACTTCAATATGTCTCGGTTCATTTCAAAAAAACGACCACGCTGATGCTCATCCTTTACAGAAAGAAGCAAATTAACCATGTAGTACCAACTAATTCTTTGTTTCAACCCTGCCGTGATTGAAATTTCATACTTCTCGGCTAACCATTGTTTCCACTCCGCGCGTGGGACATATTGACACATTAACATGCTAATATCCAGTGCACTGTCTGCTAATCTTGCCGATTCCCAATCAACCAAATATAATCTGTCTCTATCCGACAATAACCAATTCTTATGATTCAAATCGCCATGTGAAACCTTAAATTCTCTATGATCTAGCTTTGGCTGATGTGTCCGCAATTGGTTTGCAACTCTTTTAAGCAAGGGATGAGCTCTTAATTCTAAACTCAATCCTCGAAAATAGTTACTGAGTATTTCTTCAGGAAAAACATACCTTCCACCTACCTGACACAACATCTTTCTAAGAATTTTAGACCGATGAACTCTGCTCAACAGTCTTGCAACATTTTCCTGTCCCATTTCCTCTTTAGAAAGACATCTGCCATTTAGCCATTCTTGTGCGGTAAGCGTATCACCCGTTGAAATGTGCTTCGTCCATACCAATCTTGGTGTGATTTCTTCCAACGATAATGCAGCAAGAAAAGGTGAAGTATTTCTCTTTATAAATAACTTTTCCTGCTCTTTAACACCCATATAGGCAGTTCCAGTATTACCCCCAAGCGGATGAATCTGCCAACCATCATCCAATCTGAAATCCATATTGGCAAGTCTCCTCTACAAGTCCATAATCCTTAAACAAGGATACAAATTCATACCACAAGTGTCAAGTATTTTTTTTGATATAGCTCCTCAAAAAACTACCTGTTATCAAATATATTTCACCTAAAGAAACAGCCGAAATCAGCAAATACTTTACCTCAAAAAGAGGTGTTGCTACTGCAATAATATTCAATATTAACCATGCAAGCAGCAAGACTTTGCCCAATAACTTCTTGAAAGCAGATTTTTTTTGATTTTCATCAATTGGATAAATATGGGTGAAAACATTATCTTCGAAAATGAAATATAGGCCAAATAATTGCACTCCTATCAGATAGAGACAGATACAAATTATAAACAAACTAAATAGATAATTCGGCGAGAAAAAAACAATGATACTTGCTAGAAATAATAGGCGTAAGAAGAGTCCACTAAAACCACTCTGCCTAATGAAGCTCCTACTATACAGGAAAAGATAAACATTTTTAGATGTACCGTGCAACAGAAAGTCAAAGATTTTATGTCGCTTAGTTTGTCCAACTATTTGTGGAACATCCGTAAACATATTTATAAAGCGATATAAGGTCATCACTCGTTCTTTTTCAGACTTAATTGTCTCATTCCATTTGAAAATGTACTGCTGTGCTGACTTGTCAAAGGAATGCTTAATTATTACTACCAAACCCAGTGACAAAATCAAACTGAGTACAAGATTTAGATACAGTCCAATTGCTAAGATAGCTATCAAGGTTAACTGAAAATAGCATTGCTGTGAGAATTTCTTTAAAGCAGTGTTATAGACCCTTGCTGCCAAAAAAAGTAAATAACTTACCTTCAACAAACATTGTACGACTAGCAAAATACCCCACATCGTAAGATTCCACTGTAAACCACGTATAATAAATGGAGCTAATATTATCAAGAATATTACCTGTATCACACAAGATACGAGCGTCGAATGTTTTAAAACCAGCTTAAAATAATCTTTCATTTGATAATCTTTGGGTAAAAGAAAGACCTTGTCTGCCTCCTCCAGCAAACTTACTAGTTTACCAATATGTATTATCAAGAAAAGAATTATGATGAGCGTGGGCTGCTCCCACCAAAAAGGCCTTTCGGGTAAACCTTTTACAAAATTCGAGTATGAAAGTCCCACCCCTCCAGCAAAAAATAGTAATGCTAAGACAAAGTGATCATTAAAAACATATTTTGCATAACGCAATAGCATGCCTTGATATTTTTTTAATCTTCTATTCCATATTTCATTCATTGGCATTTCCATCCTGCGTCATTCCAAGATAAATATCCGTCAATGATGCCTTATTGTCGTTGAAGATTCCTCTTAGTTCTGCAAGATTACCTTGAGCTCTAATCTTACCTTGGTGAAGCAAGACAAAATAATCGCAATATTCTTGTGCCGTGCTGAGTACATGTGTAGACATTAAAATAGCCGCACCCCTTTTTTTCTCAGCATCGACCAAGTTCAATAAATCTCGGGTTGCCAACGGATCTAGTCCTAAAAACGGTTCATCAATTACATAAACTTGTGCTTCTGTCATAAAAGCACACACAATCATAACCTTTTGCCGCATTCCTTTTGAAAAATTTGCTGGAAACCAATCCAATTTATTATCTAGACGAAAAACTTTTAGAAGTTCGGTTGCCCTTTTCCAAGTATGCGTTGGCTCTAAATTGTAAGCCATAATAGTCAATTCTAAATGTTCCTTTAAAGTCAGCTCCTGATATAAAACCGGCATTTCTGGCATATAGGCCAGCTTTCCTTTATATACTTTGGAATCATCTTTTAACTCAACGTTATCAATTGTGATGCTGCCCTTTTGTGGCTCAAGCAATCCAATAATATGATTAATTGTCGTTGACTTACCAGCACCATTCAACCCTATTAATCCGACTAATTGACCCGAATTAACTGCAAATGAAATATCTTTTAACACTGGTATCCGCGAATATCCGCCCACGAGTCTATTTATTTTTAAAGTCATAGATTTGTAATTCCTTTCACTTCAATTATTGAAAATTATAACATAAACATCGAACAGCAAATCATGTTAAAGTTTCCTTCATCGGTGTGTGTTATTATATACTAAAATAAATATAAGTTGAAAGAAGGTTCTTTTAAATGAACGATTGCATTTTTTGTAAGATTATTGCTGGTACAATTCCAAGTATTTCTGTATATGAAGACGATGATATTAAAGTATTTTTAGATATTTCGCAAACTACACCAGGTCACACTCTATTAATACCAAAAAAACATGTTACTAATATTTTCGAGTATGATGAATCTCTAGCTCAAAAAGTTTTAACAAAAATACCCATGATTGCACGTGCCATTAAAAAAAGCAATCCAAAAATCTCAGGCCTTAATATTGTGAACAATAATGGAGCAATTGCATATCAATCAGTTTTCCACTCACACTTTCATTTCATCCCGAGATTTGCTGCTACCGATTCATTTGCAATGACTTTTAAAGATAATTCTGGAGAATATTCTTCAGCCAAACTGCAGGAAATTGCCAATCTTATTCATAAGAACATGGAGGATTAACCCATGAGCGGAAAAAGAGTTCTAATATCTTTAGGAGCACTTGGAATTATCTCAGCAATCGCATACTTATCTCGGAAAAAAACTACTCTTTCTGGTAATGAAAAAGCAAAAGAATTATCTGAATCAGCCAATAACGTAAAAAAAGCATATATTAAACTGATGGAAAATGTTGAAAAGCTTACTAATGAGCTACCTAGCTCACAGCAAACAATCGATGAAATATCTACTCTCGTTTCTGAATATCAATTCAAAATTCAGAATAATCTTGATAACATTTCGCAAATTCAAGCAAAAAATATGAAATAGTAGCTACTTATAAAACAAATTGAATAAATGATGAATTTTTTTGTAAATTTTATCTTTTCTTTCAACATCATTAACTATTGTGTTATAGTTAGTAACGTTGATTTGTATCTTAATACAAGCAAAATAAACGAATGGATGTGTATTTTATAATGAAAAAATGGTTTCTTGCACTAGCAGGTATTCTTATGACTGTCAGCTTGGTTGCTTGTTCTAAGACAGTTGCAACCACTTCCGGCGGTAAAATTACTGAAAGTGCATATTATGACAGTATGAAAAAAACATCATCAGGTAAACAAATTTTACAACAGATGATTCTTGACAAGGTTCTTGAAAAACAATATGGTAGCAAGGTTTCAACCAAACAAGTCAATGCGCAATACAATACGTATGCAAATCAATACGGCTCTTCATTTTCTTCAGTGCTTTCACAAAATAGCTTGACCAAAGCTACTTTCAAAAAGCAACTGCGTTCAAATTTATTGCTTCGTGAAGCAGTAAAAGATAATACAACTATTACTCAAAAACAATTAAAGACCCAGTGGAAGAGTTATGAAACAGAAACGACAGTCGCTCATATCTTAGTAGCTAAGAAAGCCACTGCTGAAGAAGTTATCCAGAAATTACAGGCAGGTGGAAACTTTACGAAACTTGCTAAGCAATATTCAACCGATACTGCTACCAAAAATAAGGGTGGAAAATTATCTGCGTTTAATAACACTGATACTTCCCTAGCTTCTGCCTTTAAAAAAGCTGCTTTCGCTCTGAAACAAGGTGAATACACAACAACACCGGTTAAGACAAGCTATGGTTATCATGTTATCAAGTCAATTAAGAAACCTGCTAAGGGTAAGATGAGTTCACATATTAGTGAACTTAAGACACAAATTATTGATAGCGATATGAATGATTCGACACTTCTCCAAAAAGTTATTGGTAAAGTTCTTAAAAAAGGAAATGTTTCAATTAAGGATAGCGATTTAAAGGATATTCTTTCAAGTTACTTATCAAGTAGTTCAAGCTCATCAAGTTCAAGCAACTAGACAACAAAATAGTTTAATACAAATAGAGGACTTAAATCAAAATTTACATTTTGGCTTAAGTCCTCTATTTATTACTAATAAAAGTGTTTCATAAGTCTAACTTCGAATTACTCATAACAAATTACTAATTACTCGCTATGTCTATAATTTCGGGCTAATACTCAAATTCTTCCGCCTCATTTTAAAATCCAATAATATCCACAATTTGTTCAAATGCTCTTTTAGACTCTGGTAATGGGAAGATTGGAAATACATGGAACATGCCTTCGTATGTGATTAACTTTACACTTTGCTGTGCCTTTTCTGTAAAAAGCTCCATATCCGGATACAAAATATCATTTGTACCACCAAAAATGGTTATTGGCGGTAAATCTGCTAAATCACCGTAAATAGGACTAACAAGTGGACTTTTTAAGCTTTCGCTCCCAGCATAATATTTTCCTTCAAATCGTAATTCTTCTAACTTTAAAATCGGATCTTTCTTTGCAATCTTTGCAATTTTTGCATTTTCCAAGGAAATATCCAACCATGGTGAAAGCAGGATAACCTGGCTTGGAAGATCAATCTGTGCATTCCTTAATTGTTCTACCAATGACACAGCTAGGCCGCCCCCCGCAGAATCACCAAGCAATATAACATTTTCTGCTGCAACACCACTAATAGCAAGTAATTCTTGGTAACTTTTCATAACCATAGACAAAGCAGCATTAACATCGTATGCGGGTGCTTTGGGATATATTGGCATAACAACACTCGCTCCTACCCGATCAGCCAACTTGGCTATAAAATGATATTGTAGAGCGAATGGTTGATACCAGTATGCTCCGCCATGCAAATAAAAAATAATTTTCTTTTCCGGTTTTACAATACTATCTCTCTTCAAAACTTGCATTCCAATATCAAGCCATTTAAAATCAAGCTGATCATGAACTTTTCTGGGAATACTATATACCTCAGAATTAATATGATTAAACTTCTCAAAGTCCAAAGCTCTTCTGGGATCTGGTCCCCGCAAAAAACTTCTTAGTCCCTGTTCGACCACTAAGCTTTGCATACTACGCTTTTGTTTTACACTCTGATACTTCAAATATGCAGCCGATGCCGCTAAAGTTGTAAGTAACACTTTCTTCATAGCCACAGTCTCATCTCCTAAAAAATTCATTATTGTACATGCTTAGGCTAGCACAAACTTTATTATTTAGTCTACTTTTTAAATTTAATTCTGATTCAACCCCGTTATATCAAACTTTCTATTTAACTATTTGTAACCATATCTTTTAAGATAGAGATATGCTCTTACAAATATGATATGCTTATCTTCAGATTGAATGTTCAATATAATAGTAAGAGGAAGTGTACTTTTATGTCTAACAATTATCAACGAATTTTATGTCCTATTTCATGGAGTAATAACTCAATAAATGCACTCAATGGAACTGTCAGCTATGCACGAGTCCATAATATTCAACTTGATATTCTCTATGTCATTGACGATACATTGCTTGCTTTTGGTAATTTTCAACCTGAAATGTCACCGCAGCAAAGAAAAGATTTAGCAGAAATTTATGAAAAAAAAATGGCGAATCTCATCCAAAAATTTTTGGATGAAGGTTCGTCCATGTACCAAATTCACTCGCATATTCGCTTTGGGGATCCACGAAAAATAATTTGTGACAGTTTTCTTGAAGAATACCGCAATGATCTAATCGTTCTTGGACAGCCGCAGTTCAATCATCTTCATAGAGTCCTGACTGGCTCTGTCTATACCTATGTGAGTAAATATGCAAGCTGCGATATTTTAACAATTCATTAATACCGACTTGCTCAAATCATTTTTTTGGAAAACTAATTGCTGTTCCATAGCCGTGTAAAACCATATATTTGGGACCGATACCTACACTGACTATTTCTGGGTTAAAATGTACAGCAATGATCCCATCACCATCTCTAGCGACCGTATGTTCAATCAATTTTGTCTTAACTTTTTCATATAAATCGTCAAAATTATCAACATCATCAATCTCATCTGGTGTTAAGGTTCTTTTTACTGTCGCATTAACAATCCCTACAACCATATATGCACGATTTATTTCTCCCGTTGTCAAAAACATTAATATCCTCCTTTTGAAACTACAATTTGACTTAATTAATCATAGCCACTATAGGATAAAAATCATAGGACATACATAATTATTAAAGAAAAATTCGATAATTACGTTTGGTTATGTTTATTATCTCTTTTTTTGTATTTTTCGAACTCATTTTAAGCAAATTCTTTAACATTCTTTCAAACTTTGAATCATTTTCCAACTTAGAAATGACTTCCTTATCCACTCTAATTACTAAATTCTCTCTCTTGCTAGGTACAGAAAAGGTCTTCGTTGTATTATCTTCATCTAAAACATTCGCTTCAATTTCATGCATAAATTCTTTTTGCATACCAAATCCCCCTTTGTATAACTTAAGTCTACCCCTTATTTATTGGTAATTCAAAGGTCAACCAAATATTAAAACCCTCACTACTGGTTGCATCCTTTACTTTTTATCAAAAAATTCAAGATTCTACACTTACCAGTAAAAGCTAATTCAAAAAAACTTTTATTTTATTAATTCATAAATTGCTTCGGCGTATATTGCAGCTGCTTTTAATATATCCTCAATCAGCATATACTCATTTGCCTGATGCATTGTGTCTGGCGTTCCTGGGAACATTGCACCAAATGCAACTCCTCGTTTCATTAAGCGCCCGTAAGTACCACCGCCAACAACCATTCCGTAACCCTTATTACCTGTCTGACGTTCATAAACACCCAACAAAGTCTTAACTAATGGATCCTCAATTGAGACATAATGTGGTTCTTGTAATTTACCAGTCGTGTTAACCTGTGCGTTCACCTTTGTCGCGACTTTAGCCAGTGCTTCTTCAATTTGACTTGCACCAATTCCTTTTGGAAAACGAAAGTTTAACGTCACACGTCCACCTTGCGCAGCTGCAAAATTAAAAATTCCAGCATTCATTGTTAAATCACCCATGGTTTTATCAGAAAAATGTAGTCCAAAATTATCCACTCGTGAATCTTCATGTAGATAGTCAGCCGCAAAATCAATAAATTGTTCAGCACCTGATCCTAATTCGATCTGTTTTAAAAATAGTGCTAGATATGTTCCCGCATTTTCACCATTTTTTGGTTCTTGGGCATGTGCTGCCCTACCAATAACTGATATTTCAATTCTTTCATTTTGTTCTAACGCTTCAACTTCAATTGGCTTATCGTCCGCAAATTCAGTAAGTAATTCTTTAATTTCTTTTAGTTCAATTCCACTGATGTGTGCAATCGCATCACGTGGCACCATATTTTCACGTAACCCTGCAGAAAAATCCAAAAGTTTTGCCCCTGCACCATTTCCACCTTGAAAATCAACATTAAAGCTAACATTTCCTTTCTCACCATTAATCAAAGGAAAGAAAGCATCCGGCGAAAATCCGAAATCTGGAAGCGGCATTTTCTCAAAGTAATGCGTCATACATCTCCAGCCGCTTTCTTCGTCCGTCCCAATAATCATGCGAACTTTTTTACTTGTTGGTAATCCTAATTCCTTGATAAGCTTCAAACCATAATACGCGGCCATCCCTGGTCCCTTATCATCTGAAGAACCTCGTGCAAATAATTTTCCATCCTTAATTATGGGCTCAAAGGGGTCAGTATCCCACCCTTTTCCAGCTGGCATCACATCAACATGAGCAAGAATTCCCATAGTCTCAATACCGGTACCATATTCAAGGTGTCCTGCAATTCCGTCCACATTAAGTACTGCAAAACCATCACGTTTTCCAATTTCTAAAAACTTGTCTAGCGCTGCGCGTGGCCCAGGACCAAAGGGGGCATTTTTTGACCCCAGTTTCTCATTTCTCACACTCTCAATTTTTAGCATTTCGGTTAAGTCTGCTAATAATGCATCTTTTCTTTGACTGATTTCTTTTTGCCATTCAATCTGCATGCTTCTCCTCCTTAATACGTGTCATACAATAATATTATCACATGATATCCAGATATTATTACTAAATACTGCAAACAAAAAAAAGATTTGCTGTATAATAAGAACGAACTTTCTTTTCAAGGAGGATTGGGTTATGCATGTACTTAGTAAAAATATTTTAAATCAGATTATTACTACTAGACCAGTTAAAAGCCATAAAGGTAATTATGGTCGTGTGTTAACGGTTGGCGGCAACAGCCAATTTGGTGGTGCAATAATCATGGCAACTTCAGCAATTATTCACAGCGGTGCTGGGCTGGCAACTTGTGCTACTTCGCTTGATAACTTAACAGCACTTCACACTATTGTTCCAGAAGCAATGTTCATTCCCTTCGATTCTGAATACAAACTAATTGATGCATTGACAAATTCAGATGTGATTCTTGTTGGACCTGGTCTTGGAACCAATGAAAATTCACTGAAAATTTTACAAACTGTCTTGCAACATATGACACTTCAACAAAAGTTAATTATTGATGGGTCTGCAATTACAATGATTGCCGATCATCATGAATTTCTGCCCCTTCTTAAAGAATTGCATCCGATTCTTACACCACATCAAATGGAGTGGCAACGTTTAAGTGGAATTAAGATTTCTGAGCAGGATGATATCAAAAATACGCTGTATCAGCAGCAATTACAGGCTACCGTTGTTCTAAAAAAATATCATACAACAATCTATCATAGAGATGGGTCTATTTCACAACTGGCAATTGGTGGACCGTATATGGCAACTGGTGGTATGGGTGATACACTTGCAGGTATAATTGCAGGTTTTCTTGCACAATTCAAATTTAAAAATTATGAATATGTTGTTGATGCCGCGCTTTATGCTCACAGCGCAATTGCTGATGAAATTAGTACAACAAAATATGTTGTTTTGCCCACCGATATTATTGCAGAAATTCAATCATTTATGAAACGTTGGGCTGTCTCGTAATAAATAAAAGCGGTAAAGGACTGCATGACTAATTTGTTTTGGACTATACAAGAAAGAAAATGGGGACTGAATCAAAATTTAACTTTTGACCCAGCCCCCACTTTATTTTAGCAAAATTAATTAATATTCCTAATTAAGCAACTCAATTCATCAGGTGTCAATTCACGATATTCCCCAAGTTTAAGCCCTTCATCAAGTTTTAAGCCACCCATTTGAACCCTTTTTAATTCTTGGACCCTCATTGAAACCGCTCCAAACATCCGCTTAATTTGATGATACTTACCTTCAACAATACTTATTTCTATTTTCGTTTCATTTTTCTGCCTATTAATAGCTAAAATTTTTAATAGCGCAGGTTTTGTCGTTTCACCATTTTTTAATGTAATTCCACTGGCAAAGGTTTGAACAATTTCCTCTGTAACCTCACCAGCAATCAAAGCGCGATAAACTTTAGTGACATGCTTTCTAGGTGCTAACAATTTGTGCCCCAACATACCATCATTTGTCAAAAACAATAACCCAGTTGTATCTTTATCTAACCTTCCTACTGGAAACAAACCTTTTTGATTTACCTTTGCAATCAAATCTATAACTGTTTTCTCAAGAACATCACTAGTCGCCGAAACTACATTCTTAGGTTTATTCATCATATAATATCTATATTCTTGATATATTACTGTTATCCCGTTTAATTGGACAACATCAAAATTCAAATCAACTTGATGTTTTGTTTGCTTAACAATCTTTTGGTTTACACTAACTAAACCATCTTTGATAGGTATTTTTGCCTGCGAACGTGTCAATCCTTTCGAGTCAGCAATAAATTTATCAAGTCTCATCTTTTACTTCCTCACTTTATTCTCAACTTTGATCTTAGTACAGCAGCCCGATTTCCTACTATCTTATCAGCTACCCTTGTTTTCAATGATAAATATACGTAGGTCAATCCACCAGCTAAGACAGCAACAATTAACACTACAAAGGCAGTTATTCGGTATTGTAGATTCAAGAAAAGATCACTTAGCTGAATTACACCTAATGCCACAACAAACACTATTAATGAGAAAAGCAGTAATTGATTAAATCTTCCAATAACTTTACCTAGATTAACTTGCAGATTGTAATAAAAATATCTAAGCATCAGACAACTTGAAACTGTCATCCCTATTCCCGTTGCCATCAGCGGTCCAAACGGATGAAAAAGTAATATCAGTGGAACTTGCAATACTAGCTTAATTACTAATCCAATTAAGAAGAATTTAATTGCCTGCATATTCTGGTAAACACCTTGTAGTAACGAGGCTAAGACCATAAACAAACCAATTGGTAGTGCAACATATGCAGAGAAACTTAAGACATATACCCCAGTAAAATTATATTGATAAAAAATGATATACAAGGGTTTGGCAACTGCGGCCATTCCTAAAGAACAAGGCAACATCACAAAAAAGAATAGTTCAATTGCATCAGCTAATTGAGTCGCAGTTTGTTCTCTCTTGTGTTTTGAATATGCTTGTGCAAGCAGTGGAATTGCTGTAGCAGACATTGCAGAAGCCAATGAGATAATAATCATTATTAACTTGTTCGAATTACCTGCAAAAATTGTATAGAGATCATTAATCACGGTTACTCTGTAGTCAGTAAAGCGCAACATCACTTGTTTAAAAGTAAATTGATCAATTAGATTATAAACAGTGGTTGAAACACTGATAACAACAAAAGGAATCGCCTCCAACAATAAAGTCTTAATGACCTGTGTATCAGAAATATTCAATTTATTTGCACTCTGTCTAGCTAATGTTGCAAACTCATCTTTCTTCTTAAAATAAAACCATGCTAGAAACAGTAAACCAGCAATTGCACCTATAAAAGCAGCAAATGTTGATTGAACAACTCCGGAAACATATTTTCCATGAATAACTTTCATAATTATAAAGGTGGTCCCCAGCATATATATAATTCGTGCAATTTGTTCTACTAACTGCGACATTGCAGACGGAAACATATCCTGATATCCTTGAAAAAATCCTCTAGTTAAACTCATTGTTGGAATAATTGTCAGTGCAATTGCAAGTGAACGATACACTGGAATAACATTCTTATCGTTTTGTGACAAAAATGGGGCAACAAACCACATTGCAATAGCAGAGATAATACCCAGCCCCAACATTATCAGTAATAATTTCTTGTACAACCGCTGGCCTAAAGCATATTCATTTTGCCCGTTATAATTAGATATTTGCTTGGAGACAGCAGATGGAATACCTGCAATTGAGATCATTAAAAAAACACTATACACAGTATATCCTTGAGTATATAAGTTATTGGCCGCCAAATTATCTTTCCCAAACCATGCATACCATGGAATGATATAAAGCGCTCCTAATATTCTAGAGAAAATACTTCCCATTGTCATCCAGGCAGAGCCACGTAACATTTTTGCCTTTGCAGTTTCATTTTTTTTCTTTAGAATTTTCTCACTCTCGGTCTTAGAATACCCCGATTCATCAAGTGACCTATTTGCCATGTATTTTCCTACCTTTTCCTAAATCACTCTGTTATTTTATACTGATTTTGATAGAGTTGCAATGTTGGTTATAATAATTTAGTAAATATCAACTAACTCAAATATTCCAATAAAAAAGGAGTGTACTAGAAAGTCGAGAAAATTTAAGTATTAACTCTAAATTACAAACATAATTAGTATTTTGCTATGAGGAATTAGAAGTTAGCCGCAGAGTTTTGACTTATGAAACACGTTTATCTGGAATAAATAAAAAACTGAGTCAAAATTTAACTTTTGACCCAGCCCCTAATCCTAGTATTTACTTCACAACAATATTTACTAATTTACCAGGAACCACGATTACTCGCATTATATCTTTTCCGGCAATTTCTTGTTTTATTTTTTCATCGTCCAATGCTATTTTTTTCAAATCTTCCTTTGAAATCTGTTTTGACACTTTCAAATGCTGCCGAACCTTACCGTTTACTTGTAAGACAACTTCAACCGTATCCTCAACTAGTTTATCCTCATCAAACGTTGGCCATTTCTCATATGTGATTGAACCAACATGTCCAAACTTTGTCCACAATTCTTCTGCAATATGTGGTGTGATTGGTGAAATCATTTTGACAAAGCCTTCAACATAATTTAATGGAAGTGCCTCAGCTTTATATGCTTCGTTCACAAAAACCATTAATTGTGAAATTGCAGTATTAAAATGAAGAGCTGCATAATCTTCTGTAACTTTTTTTACAGTCTGGTTATAAATAAAATCAAGATTACCATCATTTAATGTTGTAACACGGTCTCTTAAATGACTATTTTCATCAACAATCAATCGCCAAATTCTATTAATAAACTTGTTTGCACCGTTCAACCCTTCTGTACTCCAAGCAATAGATGCATCTAATGGACCCATGAACATTTCATAAAGTCTTAAGGTATCTGCTCCATACTCAGTAACAATATCATCAGGGTTTACAACATTCCCTTTTGACTTCGACATTTTCTCATGGTTATCACCTAATATCATTCCTTGGTTAATTAACTTATGGAACGGTTCCTTTGTCGGGACTACACCAATATCATACAAGAATTTATGCCAAAAGCGTGCATAGAGTAAGTGTAGTACAGCATGTTCGGCACCACCCACATATAGATCAACCGGCAGCCATTTTTTTAATTTAACAGGATCTGCAATTCTCCCTTGATTATGTGGATCAATATAGCGCAAGAAATACCATGAACTTCCTGCCCATTGAGGCATAGTATTTGTTTCGCGCTTCCCCTTTCGTCCATTCTTATCAACCACATTTATCCATTCATCCAAATTGGCTAAGGGGCTTTCCCCTGTCCCTGATGGCTTAATATCAGTAGCCTTAGGTAAGCGTAAAGGTAGCTTATCCTCAGGAACAAGCGTTGTTTCCCCGTCTTCCCAATGAATAACAGGAATTGGTTCTCCCCAGTAACGTTGCCGTGAGAATAACCAATCACGTAAGCGATAATTTACCTTTTTATCTCCAACTTTTTCTTCACGCAACCATTCAATAATTTTAGCAATAGCTTGTTTCTTATCTAGTCCATTTAAAAAGCCTGAATTTATATGGATTCCATCGCCTGTATATACTTCTTTTGAAACATCTCCACCTTCAATTACAGGTATAATCGGCAATTGGAATTTAGAAGCAAATTCATAATCACGATCATCATGCGCTGGAACAACCATGACCGCACCTGTTCCGTACGAAGCCAAAACATAATCAGCAATCCAAACCTGGATTTTTTCCCCATTTACCGGGTTAATTACGTAAGCACCCGTAAAGACTCCTGTTTTATCCTTTGCCAAATCAGTTCTCTCTAAATCAGATTTATGAGCAATTTCTTCGATATAGGCATCAACAGCATCTTTTTGTTCTGGTGTCGTTATTTCTTCGACTATTTCTAATTCTGGAGCCAGCACCATCGCAGAAGCACCAAAAATGGTATCTGGTCTAGTTGAGAAAACTTCGATCTTCTTGTCAGTAAATCCTGCAAATTTAAACTTGATACTTGCTCCAATTGATCGTCCAATCCAATTACGTTGTTGCTCCTTAATATTTTCTGGCCAGTCAAGATCGTTTAAATCTTCAATCAACCGGTCAGCATACGCTGTGATTCTTAAGACCCACTGTCTCATGGGTTTACGAATTACTGGGAATCCTCCACGTTCAGTCTTCCCATCAATTACTTCTTCATTAGCGACTACTGTTCCCAGATCGGGACTCCAATTAACAGCCACTTCATCTTCATAAGCTAGTCCTTTTTCATACAGCTTTTCAAAAATCCATTGTGTCCATTTGTAATATGAAGGATCTGTAGTATTAATTTCGCGTTCCCAATCGTAAGATAGACCCAATGATTTGATTTGCCTTCTGAAATTATTAATATTTTCTTTTGTGAATTCCTTTGGTGAATGTCCTGTATTTAATGCATATTGTTCTGCTGGCAGCCCAAAAGCATCCCATCCCATTGGATGAAGAACATTAAATCCTTGCATTCTTTTCATTCTGGCAATGATATCTGTTGCTGTATACCCTTCAGGATGTCCTACATGCAGTCCCTGTCCAGAAGGATAAGGAAACATATCTAATGCATAATAATTAGGCTTAGATTCATCTTCTGTTGTCTTAAAGGTCTTATGTTCTTCCCAATAGTGTTGCCATTTTTTTTCAATTTCTTTATGATTATATGTCAATTTGAAAACCATCCTTCTTCATTTTTTTAAAACAAAAAGCCCCATACAAACTCAAACAGAGTTCTGTATAGGACGAATGCAATCGCGGTACCACCTATTTTCCGACAACTAAAAATGCCGACACTTAATTTCATAACGGAAAATACCGTCCTTGCCTACAAAAAAATAAATTCTATTCAACAAGAAACTCAAAGGCGAGTTCATTATTTATCAAGTATACGTTAACACCACCCACGCACTCTCTTAAACAAGAAAAATAACTACTAATCCTTTTCAACACAATTATATTTAGTCAAATATAACAAAAAAAAAAATAAAAAGCAAGACAGATCTATGTCAAATATTTAATTTAGTTTTTAATTCGTCTACTTTATCTGTTTTTTCCCAAGGCAAATCAATATCTGTACGACCAAAGTGACCGTATGCTGCCGTCTGTTCATAAATTGGACGTTTTAAATTCAGCATTTCAATAATACCTGCAGGCCGTAAGTCAAAAATTTCTCTAATTGCTTTGACAAGAACCTTATCTTCTACTTTTGAAGTTCCATAAGTATTCACAGATACCGAAACTGGTTGAGCAACACCAATAGCATATGCCAGTTGAACTTCAACTTGTGAAGCAATCTTAGCTGCTACAATATTTTTTG
This sequence comes from Lactobacillus sp. UCMA15818, assembly GCF_030400225.1. GTDB lineage: Bacteria > Bacillota > Bacilli > Lactobacillales > Lactobacillaceae > Liquorilactobacillus. Next base: position 559,119 of record NZ_VJYB01000001.1, read on the forward strand.
CAATATATCGTGCCGCATAACTAGCAGAACGGTCAACTTTGGTAGCATCTTTACCTGAAAACGCACCACCACCATGATGAGCATATCCACCGTAAGTATCCACAATAATCTTACGGCCGGTCAGACCAGCATCACCTTGGGGGCCACCAATAACAAAGCGGCCAGTAGGATTAACAAAATATTTTGTTTCATCATCAAGTAATTCAGCTGGAATAACTGCCTTTATTACTTTCTCAATTATATCTGCTCGAATTGTTTTTAAGTTTACATCTTCAGAATGTTGTGTTGAAACGACGACTGTGTCAACTCGCACGGGTGTATTTTTTTCATCATACTCCACTGTCACTTGTGCCTTCGCATCTGGCCCCAAGTAATCTAAAGTTCCGTTTTTACGAATTTCTGCAATTTTGCGCATTAATCGGTGACTTAATGCAATAGGAATCGGCATTAGCTCTGGCGTTTCATCAATAGCATACCCAAACATCATACCTTGGTCACCCGCACCAATCTGATCTAGCGGATCAACATCACCATTTCGTGTTTCTAATGATGAATCAACACCTTGTGCGATATCAGGTGATTGTTCGTCTATCGCAGTCATAACCGCACAATTGTCACCATCAAAGCCATATTTCCCACCGGTATATCCAATTTTCTTAATAGTTCCACGGACAACCTTCTGAATATCAATATAAGCATCTGTTGAGACCTCTCCTACAACAACTACTAATCCTGTCGTGACTGTTGTTTCACAAGCAACACGTGAATTTGGATCTTTTTCTAACAAAGCATCTAAGATCGCATCACTTATCTGATCGGCTATCTTATCAGGATGCCCTTCTGAAACTGATTCTGATGTAAATAAATGTCTTTCTGACACAATAATTCCCCCATTACAATATTTTTTGGTTACAAGGCAGCTTCACATTACTGAATCCTCTCGGGAATACGCTGTAACAATACTATTTTATCACAATTATTAATTTAGCGGCCGCTTTGTTTCAATAGCTACTCAAAAAAAATAAAAAATCCTCCTTAAAAGGAAGACTTCACTTTACTTATACTTAAACCATTATCTACGGTCCTAGACGGATTCGAACCGACGATCTCCTGCGTGACAGGCAGGCGTGATAAACCCCTACACCATAGGACCATAACAAACAAAATTGCGGGAGCAGGATTTGAACCTACGACCTTCGGGTTATGAGCCCGACGAGCTACCAGACTGCTCCATCCCGCGATATTAAAATGACCCGTACGGGATTTGAACCCATGATACCGCCGTGAAAGGGCGGTGTCTTAACCACTTGACCAACGGGTCAAAAAACGGAGAAGGAGGGATTTGAACCCTCGCGCCGCTTTCGCGACCTACACCCTTAGCAGGGGCGCCTCTTCAGCCACTTGAGTACTTCTCCATGAAAAAATTAATAAGCGGGTGACGAGAATCGAACTCGCGACAACAGCTTGGAAGGCTGTGGTTTTACCACTAAACTACACCCGCATAAATCTTATGGCGCGGGACAGAATCGAACTGCCGACACATGGAGCTTCAATCCATTGCTCTACCGACTGAGCTACCGAGCCATAAACTATTTATTTAGTAATTCTAATTGTACCACGGTCCTAGACGGATTTGAACCGACGATCTCCTGCGTGACAGGCAGGCGTGATAGACCCCTACACTATAGGACCAATTGCGGGAGCAGGATTTGAACCTACGACCTTCGGGTTATGAGCCCGACGAGCTACCAGACTGCTCCATCCCGCGATATTAAAATTAAAAAGGAGGATAAGAGATTCGAACTCTTGCGTGGTTTTACCCACCTGACGGTTTTCAAGACCGTTCCCTTCAGCCAGACTTGGGTAATCCTCCATAATGAAACTTAAAAATCCAATATACAAAACCTTTAGCACAATGGACCTTGTAGGACTCGAACCTACGACCGGACGGTTATGAGCCGTCTGCTCTAACCAACTGAGCTAAAGGTCCAAGTTCTATAACATTGTATATCGCGGTGAAGGGGATCGAACCCCTGACCTCCCGGGTATGAACCGGACGCTCTAGCCAGCTGAGCTACGCCGCGATTAAGATAAATAAAACTATCTACCTTATCGGGAAGACAGGATTCGAACCTGCGACCCCCTGGTCCCAAACCAGGTGCTCTACCAAGCTGAGCTACTTCCCGATTAATGCACCCAGTAGGAGTCGAACCTACAACCTTCTGATTCGTAGTCAGACACTCTATCCAATTGCGCTATGGGTGCATCATAATAATATAATAAATGCCGAGGACCGGAATCGAACCGGTACGGTAATCACTTACCGCAGGATTTTAAGTCCTGTGCGTCTGCCAGTTCCGCCACCCCGGCAAAGAACTAACAAGCGGAAGACGGGATTCGAACCCGCGACCCCCACCTTGGCAAGGTGATGTTCTACCACTGAACTACTTCCGCATAAAAATATAGGTGCCGACTAGACGATTCGAACGCCCGACCCTCTGATTACAAATCAGATGCTCTACCAACTGAGCTAAGTCGGCAAATATGGTGCGGGTGAAGGGATTTGAACCCCCACGTCTTTCGACGCTAGAACCTAAATCTAGTGCGTCTGCCAATTCCGCCACACCCGCAAATATAATAATAAAAAACAAATGAGTCGTGACAGGCTCGAACTGTCGACCCTCTGATTAAAAGTCAGATGCTCTACCGACTGAGCTAACGACTCAAGATGGAGGATACAGGGCTCGAACCTGTGACCCTCTGCTTGTAAGGCAGACGCTCTCCCAACTGAGCTAATCCTCCATAATTTGCACGGCAACGACCTATCCTCGCAGGGGGCGATCCCCCAACTACTATCGGCGCGAAGAAGCTTAACTTCTGTGTTCGACATGGGAACAGGTGTATCCTTCTTGCCATCATCACCGCACTCTTTTGCT
>NZ_VJYB01000010.1 GCF_030400225.1 Lactobacillus sp. UCMA15818
ATGAAGGTTAATTCCCGTGTGGTAAGATGTTTATAGGTCATTTGTGGTTACCTCTCTTTTGATTAGGGATATTCAAAAGTCTACCACAAATGGCTTTTTTATTTCTAACTTAATTTTACAAACGACGAATACAAAAAGAACCTCAATGAAATTATGTGTCTCACTAAGGTTCCTATTATTTTTTATACTTCTCAAATAAAAAGATACTACTTTAATGTCTAAACAAAATAAATGAGACTAACCATACAAGTACTACCGCTCCGATAATTGATGGTATAATCGCCATTCCAGCTACTTGCGGTCCCCAAGAACCAAGTACCGCTTCACCAATTGACGAACCAACTAACCCTGCAACAATATTACTAATCCATCCCATTGATTTACCTTTACTAGTAATTGCGCCTGCAATTGCACCAATAATCGCACCCACAATTAAGACCCATAACCAATGCATAACCTCTCCCCCTTAATACAACACTATTTACCAGAATTACTTATCAATTTTTGATTTCAAATCTGCAGCAGCATCTTTAACTGCATCCTTAGCATCGCCAAATTTTTCTTTGGCTTTACCTAAAAGGCCTTCTGCCTTTCCTTGTGCTTCGCGAGCCTTGTCACCAGTCGCTTTTCCTTCAACTTCTTTAGCCTTACCAGTAACTTTATCCTTTGTTCCTTCAACTTTGTCATTCAAACTCATAAGTTTAGCCCCCTTCAAAGATTTACTCTGTAATTAAGCTACACGGAACACTTAACCCTACTTAGATTCTAACAAAGGTTAATATTGTAATCAATTTTTTTGCTTTCACAAAATTAAAACAAATATCTTTTTAATTTCTCTCCAACAAAAAAATCTCCATCACTCAAAATATGACTTTGTACAACCATCCTAAGATTGTCGAAAGGTTCATTAAATTTTTGATTTGCTTGCTTTTTTTGAATACACGAGTCTTGCAATTTTCAATAATTCTGTGACTATCAGTACAATTAATCCCGTTATGCTTGGGATTACCCAGCCATAAAAGAAATTAATTGATCCAGTGTGGAATATTTCCTGCATAAATGGTAAGTAAATAATTCCCATCTGGAGCAACAACAATATACCTATAATATAAAAGGCGATTTTATTTTGGAAGAAATATTTCGAAAAAACAAGATGATTATTTCGGATATTGAACAAGTAAAATATCTTACCAAAGATAATAATATTCAATGTCATAGTACTCCCCATCACATGTGACATTCCCAGAGCAGTCATGCCATTGTACATAATCATACCTAAACTCGCTATCAGAATCGAGACATAGGCAATTTCGACAATATCAAACTTCGTCAAAATCCCACGGCTGATGTCCCTAGGTCCCCTAGTCATGATTCCATTTTCTGCGGGTTCGAAGATAAAAGCAAATTGAATTGTCAATGCTGAAACCATGTTAATCCACAGTAATTGTGTCGGATATAGCGGCATCGTCTGATCTAACAGGATACTGAAAACAACAATTAAGCCTTCCGCGAAACTCGTAGGCAGTAAGAAACGAATTGTCTTACGAATATTGTCAAAAACTAATCGTCCTTCTTTGACAGCAGAAAGAACAGTTGTAAAGTTATCATCAGCCAATACCATATCGGCTGAACCTTTGGCCACATCCGTGCCTTTAATCCCCATTGCAACACCTATATCAGCTTGTTTAAGTGCAGGCGCATCATTTACGCCATCCCCTGTCATTGAAACAACGTGCTTCCTTTGCTGCTGTGCCTTCACAATTTTTAACTTATCACTTGGAGTTGTTCGCGCAAATACCGTATACTTATCGATTTTGTCAATCAATTCCTGGTCAGACATCTTATCCAGTTCTGGCCCCGTAACGGCTTTTAAATTCTCACCCATATCAAGCTGATTTGCAATAGCCAACGCAGTATTAGGATCATCGCCAGTAATCATCTTAACTTTAACGCCAGCATATCTGAGTTGCCTGATAGCAGCTTTGACTTCTTCTCTTGGAGGATCAATTATTCCAACTATCCCAACAAATTCAAACTGCTCCCCTATTTTTGCCGGATTGACAAGTTCTTCAGTCTCGTTAACTTTCTGTAGTCCCAGTCCAACCACACGTTTTCCTTGTTTAGAAAGTTTTACGACTTTATCTAGCCATTGTTGTTCTCCTGCAAACTCAGGATTAAACTTCTTGATTTTATTTAATAAAGTCTGTGGAGCTCCTTTGACCATTAAATAACGCTGACGTTCATCTTGTACAAGTCTTGCAGAATACCTAAATTCCGAATCAAAAGGAAGTGAATCAATCTCAGTTACATCTGGTTCTTTCCCAGTGATCTTATGATAGAGTCCCGTTAATGCCCCATCTGTCGGTTCACCTGTCAGCACCCAAGCACCATCTTCCAAATGAAATGAGGCATCAGTCGTCTGTCCAGCAATCTTAATAAGCTTACGCAACTTATCATCATTTTCCCAAGTTGCAACTCTATTATTAGTGTCAAGAATTTGACCAGAAGCATCATAACCAACACCAGACACCGTATATTCACCATTGAGAGTCACTATGTCAGTTACAGTCATTTCTTCATTCTTAGTAAGTGTTCCTGTCTTATCAGTATTGACAATATCAACAGCCCCAAGGGTTTCTACAGCCGGTAAAGTCTTAACAATTGCATTTTTACCAGTTAGTTTTCTAGTACCCATGGCCAACACTACTGAAACACTCGCTGGCATCCCCTCTGGCATTGAACCCACAACCAAGGTAATAATCGCAACTGTCAAGGTAGGCAGACTATAGATTTCAAGATGCATTCCTAAGAAAAAGAGTAATACCGCAATTGCCAAAATAGCTAGTGATAATGTAATTCCCAACCTATTCAAGTTTTTCATCAGTGGTGTTGCTTTACTTTTGACTTTAATTACATCAGACTGAATCTTACCAATTTGTGACTGCATCCCTGTTGCCACTACAATTCCTGTACCAGAGCCACTTGTTACTGCTGTAGCGGCAAATGCCATATTTGCTCTTTCGGCCAATGGGACATTTTCTTTGGCAATTACCTCTTCAATTTTATCAACAGAATTAGTTTCGCCCGTTAGTGTCGACTCTTGTATCTTCAAGTTATCAGCCGTTAACAAACGCATATCAGCTGGAACAGAATCTCCTGCCTCAAGACTAACAATGTCTCCAATCACAATTTCTTTAGCTTCCATCAGCTTACGTTGCCCATCGCGAATAACAAAACTCTCAGCTACCAACAATTCTTGAATCTTGTTCAAAGCATTGTCAGCAGAAACCTCTTGAAAAAAGCCTACAAAAGCATTCGCGATGATTACAGAACCGATAACAATCGAATCTGGATAGTGTCGCATTAGCAGTGTAACAATTGCAGTTATTGCCAAAATATAGACAATACTGTTATTAAATTGCTTGAAAAAAAGAATCCAGTTAGATTTTTTCTTAACTTCAAGTTCATTTTTTCCGAATTTTTTCAATCTTTGTTCTGCCGCTTCAGTGCTTAATCCAGTAATTGCATCCGTCTGATACCTGTTCTCTAACTGTGCAGAACTTTTCTGCCAATTTTGCTTCTGACTGGGGGCGCCATCGTCTCCTGTGTCCTCATCTTGTTCAATTAAATGTGTTTGTTGATCATCTTGCATTAATAAAATCATCCTTTTCTATTCGTATTTTATCGATCTGGTATATGAAGCCCTAGTAATCCCTTTCTGATAGTCATCACCTCCACTTATTATTACTATTCATTATAAAGGATAGTGCCCTAAAAATAAAATTTCAAAGTTTTAAGATTGCAAAAAAACTTGTTATATTCAATAATTAACTGATGCTAATAAAAAGGACGTTTGAATATTGAAAAAAAGTAATCGGATCTTGATTTTATGTGCTATTTTCATAGCAACATTTATGACTTCAGTAGAAGTTACCATTGTTACCACCGCTTTACCTTCCATCATCAGTCAGCTTCATGGTCTCTCATTTCAAAGTTGGATAATGAGTTCTTATCTCTTAACAACTGCCATCACTACTCCTATTTATGGAAAACTAGCAGACATTTGGGGAAGAAAATCATTATTTCAATTTGGCATTGTACTATTTACCCTTGGATCTTTACTGAGCGGTCTAGCTCCCAATATTTTCTTTCTAATTATCGCACGCTGTCTCCAAGGAATTGGTGCTGGTTCTGTAATTCCACTTACATTCACTATTATCGCGGATCTTTATTCGTTCAAGGAACGTGCAAAAGTCATGGCATTCACTAATACCGCGTGGGGGCTGTCTGCACTTATCGGTCCACTCTTAGGGGGATTCCTCGTGGATCAATTAAGCTGGCATTGGGTCTTTTTCGTCAATGTTCCCTTGGGAGTATTAGTATTTGCAGTAATTGCAGCTGGTTACCACGAAACTTATACGAAACAAAAAATTACTGACATTGATAAGGCGGGAGTATTCTTTCTATCACTTACCTTATTGCTATTACTGCTAGGCATTCAGCTGTTAAACACCCAACTTATTTTTGGAATCATCGTCCTTATAATCTCAAGCGCTTGTTTGCTATTCTTTTCCCTAGCAGAAAGAAGGGCAAAAGATCCAATAATTCCAATCTCAATGTTTGCTAATCGTACATTCTCAAATCAAGTTATTACAGCCACTTTGTTAAGTGGGATTTTGATTTGCTACGAAATATATTTTCCTATATGGTTGCAGTCGCTTTACCATGTCCCAGCAACAGTCTCTGGACTTGTTGTAACTTCAAGTTCTGTTATGTGGCTGCTTTCGTCCTTTTTTGTTGGCCCTTTGCTACAAAGGTTCTCCCCTAAAAAAATTATATTAGTTGTCGTTGTCATCCAATGCATAAGTTATTTGCCTCTACTGGGAGCTAGTATGGCTTTCCCCGACTGGGCATTCTATATAATTGCCGCAATTAGTGGTGCTGGTATGGGAGTCGTTATCAGCATGAATATCATGCTATGTCAACACTTGGTCACACCGGAACAAGTTGGGTCAGCAACAGCCATAATCACCTTGGGCAGGTCGCTTGGACCAACTATAATGACTGGGATATATGGAGCTGCCTTAAATATTATTATTAAAAACAATCTTGACGGGATTTCACTTACTCAAGTTAACAACACTATCAGTTCTGCTAGTAAAAAGACGGCTGAAAATCAACTTAGTATTGAAAATATTATTTTACAAGCACTGCATGGTGTCTTTGGAATTGCGATTCTTCTTTTTATTGTTATCCTTATTGCTAACGTACTTGATCCAAATAAGAAAATCATTGACTAATTTGACAGTTGCGGGAGTATTCTTTACACATTAATTACAATATTTATAACAGTTTCTTACCCTACCGGATTATAATAATCGTTAGATAATAATCTTTTTGATTGAACTTCTAAAAGGGTGGTAAAAAATAATGGAACAAACTTTGATTTTTGGTCATCGTGGCTTCCCTGCAAAATACGCTGAGAATTCACTTGAAGGCTTCCGCTACGCAATTGAACATCACATAGATAGATTAGAATTTGATATTCATTTGACCAAAGACAGCATACCTGTCGTGCTTCATGATGAAACTGTTGATCGAACAACCGGTGAAAAGGGAGAAATTCGCTCCTTTTCTCTCTCAGAATTGCGTGAATTCAAATTAGATAATGGTGAACCAATTCCAACTTTAGCTGAAATACTTGAATTAGTTGGTACCTCTCCAGTTCAGTTGAATATTGAGTTAAAAACTGACAAAATAAACTATCCTGGAATTGAAAAAATCGTTCTTGATACCGTTAAGGGTTATAATTTGGACAAACCTGTTATCTATTCATCTTTCAATTTGGATACATTAAAGAGATGCAAAAAAATTGATGCTTCGCAGCTATATTGCTGGTTAACTATGCACAAAGTACCTGAAGCTGCACTATTTATTAAAAAATTGGGTTTATCAGGGCTGCACCTGCACCATTACCAAAAAGGTGATATTCTCCAAAGAATTTGGACAGTGAACGACTCATTTAAAATCAAAAAATTATTTAATCAACAAGTAGCAGGAATCATTACCGATAATTTTGAAAAAGCCTTTAAAATCAGAGAAAAAATGTTGTAAAAAAAGAGGATATGCCAGGAGTCAGATAAATTTGAGGACTAAACCGAAATTATGTGGAAAATTTTGACTTATGAAACGCATTTATTCGTGATCAATAGAGGACTAGATCAAAAGTTAACTTTTGATCTAGTCCTCTATTGATTCCAGAAAACACAAACCTATGCTTCCTAACGTCTCGTAACCGCCACTAACTTATCACCAACAGTCACCCTTTCTGTCTTGATTCTATCCACACTTGCATAATCAACAGTATTTGTCACCACAACCATCACCGTTGTATCATATCCAGCAGATTTGACAGCTACTACATCGAAATTCCCTAACTTCTGGCCTTTTTCTACGTGCTGTCCTTGAACAACTTCAGAAGTGAAATGCTTTCCCTTAAGCTCAACAGTATCAATTCCAAGGTGTAATAGGACTTCTGCACCATTGTCCGACTTTATTCCATATGCATGTTTTGTTTCATATGCAACAGTGATTTCACCAGAAACTGGGGCAAAAACATCTCCATTATTTGGAATAATTGCAGCGCCATCACCCATTAACTTGGCTGAAAATACCTTATCATTCACAGTAGTTAAAGATTCTGCTTCTCCGGCAACTGGAGCGACGATAATCTCATCTTTGAGATTTATTTGTCGTTGTGCAACTTCAGTAGCCTCTTGTTCAACCTCAACTTGTTCAGTACCGCTTGCAACTGGTAATGGATCAATTAATTGCTGATGACTCTTTCCATATAGATAAGTTAACGTAAATGCCATTGCGAAACTAATTAATTCTCCAACTGCATACATTGGAATTGACTTAACATCAACCGACAAGAACCCAATAAAGCCAGCTGAGCCAAGCGAACGTGCCAAAACATGGAAGAAGCCTGCAAAAGCAGATGAAATTCCTGCAGCAATGATCGCACAAAAGAATGGAAACTTGAGTTTCAAATTAACTCCAAACATCGCTGGTTCTGTAATTCCTAAAAGAGCAGATGCACTCGCTGAAGATGCAAGGCCACGTAGTTTTTGGTTTTTTGAAAGTAAGTATACCGCAAGACAGGCCGCACCTTGAGCAACATTAGCCATTGACGCGATTACAAAAATAAAATCACCACCGGTTTTTCCAATGTTTGAAATAAGCTGAGTCTCAATTGCTGGGAAGCTCTGATGCAATCCTGTAAGAACAATTGGGGAATACAATAATCCAAAGACCCCAGTCCCAACAAAACCACCAGTGTTATATAACCAAACAATTCCACTTGTGATACCATCACTGACCGTTCTCATCACTGGACCTACAACTGTAAAGGTCAATAACCCAGTTATAATAATTGCTAATAGTGGTGTAAAAGTAAAATCAAGGGCACTCGGCAATTTTTTGTGAAAGAATTTTTCTAGATTGGCTAAAATATAAACCGCTGCCAAAGTTGGAATTACTGAATTTTGATAACCTGCTTGGGCAACATTCAAGCCGAATATATGCCAATATGTCATCTTCCCCGCCGCCAAAGCTGTAGCAACATCACCAGAAGTTATTAATGATGGCGCACACATTATCATTCCCATTGCGGCTCCGAGATATTGATTCCCACCGAAGCGCTTCGCAGCTGAAACACCCACTAAAATTGGCATAAAAGTAAATGGTGCACCTGCCATCAAATTAATAATTTCATCTAGCCCTGTAAATTGTGGATACATCTGAATAATTGATTTAGCACCAAACAACCCTTGTGCAGTTAAAATATTATTAAGGGCCATCAATAAACCACCGGCAACTAAGGCTGGAATAATTGGAACAAAAATATCAGATAATAACTTTATGAATGCCATTACTGGATTAAATTTTTTGTCTTTTTCTACAACTTTTTTCAATTCTTCTGTGGTCGCTTCTGAAAGACCGGTCTGTTTTATTAATTCTTCATAAACATTGTTTACATCACCTGGGCCGATAATAATTTGAAACTGACCATTGGTTTTAAATGTCCCCTTGACTCCTGGATTATTTTCCAATGCATTTTGATCAATTTTTTCATCATCTTTTAACACTAGTCTTAAACGTGTAGCACAATGAGCTGCTGCCACAATATTATCTTGATTAAGAGCTTTTATAATATCTGTAGCTACTTTTTTGTGATTCATGATAATACACTCCTTTTTGAAAACGTTTTATTTACACTTCTATCATACCTAATAATTTCAATATGTCAATCGTTTATCACAAAACTTTTTTTTATTTATTTGTTGTTGTTATATATAGGATTAAAATGGCATTCGTTTGACATATTAACTTAAACACGATAAAATCAGCTCATATAAGATAACGGTTTCAAGGAGGAATATCTTTATGAAGTGGACACGGAAAAACTTATATTCACAATATGGTGAATGGTCAGCTGATTATTTATTAACGTTGCAGGCACAAGCAGCTAAGTCAAGCTTCCGACCAACATATCACATTGCACCAACCTCTGGATTACTAAACGATCCAAATGGCTTTTCCTTTTTTAATAACCAATGGCATTTGTTTTACCAATCTTTCCCCTTTGGACCCGTTCATGGTTTAAAATCATGGGTCCATTTAGTTTCAGATGACTTAGTTGACTGGCGCAATTTAGGAACTGCCCTAACTGCAGATACAGTTCACGACTCGCATGGTGTTTATTCTGGTTCCGCAACAGTCATTGATGAACAGTTGTTCTTAATGTACACAGGAAATGTCCGCGACAAGAATTGGGTTCGCCACCCATTCCAAAATGGAGCTTATTTGACAACAGATAATCAGCTTACAAAGTTAGCTCACCCATTAATTGAACAACCAAAACATGTAACCGATCATTTTAGGGACCCACAAATTTTAAAGAAAGATGATACTTATTTCACATTACTTGGAGCACAAGACGCAGCTACCAAACGTGGAAAGATTTCTATTTTCAAATCGAAGAATTTAACTACCTGGGAAGATTTAGGTTATCTTAATTTCACGCAACAAGATATGGGATATATGATTGAATGCCCCAATCTTGTTGCCATTGATGGAAAACCAGTTCTTATTTTTTGTCCGCAAGGTCTCAACAAGAATATTATTAATTACAACAATATTTATCCAAATACCTATCTTGTCGGGGATACTTGTCAATTAGAAAAAGGTAAATTCAATAGTAGCCATCGTCTTGAACTGCTTGATCATGGTTTTGATATCTACGCTAGTCAGGCATTCAACACACCCGATGGGAATGCTTATTTAGTTAGTTGGTTGGGATTGCCTGAAATTGATTACCCAACTGATTCTGAAAACTGGGCACATTGTATGAGTGTGGTGAAGAAGCTGACTATCAGAGACGATAAACTTTATCAAGAACCTGTCGCTGCTATCAAAAATTATCGTGAGGAACATGCAGTATTACATGGGTCACTAGACAGTCGGCAAAGAAAAGTAATCGTGGAAAAAGCTACGTTATCGTATGAGTTGGAACTATCTTTTCCCAAAAATCAGCAAGGAACCCTATCCTTATTGAATGGGCCTGATTCAGAGGGGTTAAAATTGCATTTTTCAACTTCTTCAGCTGCATTTTTTGAAATTGATCGTAAAAATTGTGGTCAAACTTTTGCAACAACTTATGGCACTAAACGCCGTGTATCTCTACAAAATAACGCACCTATTAAATTGCATATTCTTGTTGATCACTCTACATGTGAAGTTTTTATAAACGATGGAGAACTTGTTTTTAGTCAGCGCATTTTCCCAAACAACAATGATTTGCAAATCGTACTAGCTAGTGAAAGCGAAGTCATTTATAATGGTGATTGGTGGAAGATTTCAAATACAATCCACTAAAAGGGGGCTTTTGCGTGCGTCCAAAATTAATTGACGTTGCAAAAAAAGCAGGTGTCTCAGTTACAACAGTTTCTAGAGTAATCAATAACTATGGATATCTTAGTCAAGCAACTAAGGATAAGGTCCATGCAGCAATGGACTCTCTTAACTATCAACCAAATTCACTAGCACGTTCACTGCATGGTAAGAAAACACAGCTAGTTGGTGTGATTTTTCCTTCAATCATTAATCCCTTCTTTGCAGAACTAATTGAGCAGATTGAAAATAAATTATTCTCAAATAACTACAAAATAATTCTTTGCAATAGTGCTGATAATAGAGAAAAAGAACGCGACTACCTAAAAATGCTGATTGCTAATCAAGTTGACGGCATAATCGCAGGAACTCATAATTTAGGCATTAATGAATACAATAAAGTCGGGCTTCCAATCGTTTCTTTTGACCGGTTGCTATCCCCGAACATCCCGATTGTCAGTAGTGACAACTTCAAAGGGACTTCAATGGCAACTAGTGAACTTTATCAAGCTGGAGCTAGACATATTTATTTTCTAGGGAATCCACGAAAAGCAGGAAATCCCACTGATTATAGGCTTCAAGGCTATCAATCGACAATCAAAAAATTAAAGCTGACTTCACATGTTCACGCTATCAACTTTGCTGAGTCGCCTACTCTAAAGTTGCTTTCAATTAAGAAATTGCTGATGCAACACAATATAGATGGAATTGTTTGTTCTGATGACCTAACTGCGATTCTTGTTCTAAAGACCGCAAATGAATTGGATATTGCTGTTCCCGAGCAACTAAAAATTGTCGGTTTTGATGGAACATCATTCATTCAAGAGTATCATCCTGAATTATCGACAATTGTTCAGCCGATTTCTGATATTGCTTCTTTATTAGTAAGTATTCTACTTCAAAGAATTGATGAACCAGATTCTAAGCTTGAACAAACACAGTACATTTTACCTGTAAAGTTACTCCGTAGTCATTCAACATTTGGCTACTAAATAAAAACATAAAATTATCGGAGGTTAGTTTAATGCTCGTAGGAAGTATTGAAGCTGGCGGAACAAAATTTGTCTGTGCCGTTGGTGATGAAGAATATAATGTTAAAGAAAGTATTAGTTTCCCGACCGTTAAACCCGGAGAAACACTAAAAAAAGCTGTTGATTTTTTTAAAAAGTTTCCTGAATTAAAATCAATTGGAATTGCCTCTTTTGGGCCAATTGAAATCCGTCCATCCGCAGCGAACTACGGTTATGTGACTTCTACTCCTAAGCCTGGTTGGAAAGATACCGATTTTGTTGGTGTAATCAAGGATGCCCTTGATATCCCAATATTTTGGACAACCGATGTCAATGGTTCTGCTTATGGAGAATACATGGCTTATAAAAATAAAAAAGAAGAGCTTAATTCTCTGGTCTACTATACAGTGGAAACTGGGATAGGTGCCGGTGTTATTATTGATGGGAAGTTCATTGGCAGCCAAGGTCACCCTGAATTGGGCCACGTCTTTGTCAAACGTCATCCAGCGGATTTAGACTTTAAGGGAACTTGCCCTTATCATGGCGATTGCCTTGAGGGATTAGCTTCTGGTCCGACGTTCAAAGCCCGATTGGGAGTCCCCGGTCAAGAGGTTCCTTTGACTGATCCAACGTGGGATATCATTGCCTACTATATTGCACAGGCAGCAGTGCAGACGACACTTACTTTCAGACCACAAAAAATTATAATTGGCGGCGGTGTTTCAAGCGAAGAATTTCTAGTAAAAGTCCGAAAGCAGTTCAAAGAATTATTAAACGACTACATTGACGTAGCAAATCTAAATGACTATATTGTGACACCACTTGTCCCTAAGAATGGATCAGCAACTCAAGGTGATTTTGCATTAGCAATTAAGGCCATGAAGTAAAAAAACTTCCTTTGAGATCTTTTAACTAAAGACTCTCAAAGGAAGTTTTTATATACTTTATTGTTTCCTTGCCCTCATCCAGACACGATACAGTGTCAATAACCAGGTAAATGAAATAATATATGTTGCACTTGTGAAAGCAATATGCATGCCATACACAAAAACACTGGCATCATGAGCTGGGTAACTAGTAATTGTATAGCCTATCTTTTGACTCATAGCAAAATACAAAATTGTGGTCACAAGACTTGTCCCAGAAATCATCCCTAGATTTCTAGCCAGTGCATTCATCGCTCCAGCTACACCTAGCTTTGCTTTAGGTGCATTGGTCATAATCAAAGCATTGTTAGGTGTTTGGAAAAACGACATACCTACCCCGCCAAGTACCAAGAGACCTCCTACAAATAATAAAGAGGACTCACCATTAACGACCCTCCAGCCGAAAAATGAAAGTACCAAGACTGTTAGTCCTAATAGTGTGACATACTCCTGGTCAAATTTATCTGCGATATAGCCCGCGATTGGTGTTCCAATCAGCATCGTTACTGGCCAAATCATCATATAAATCCCCGCAGTTCCTGACGAAATCCCTCTTAAATTTTCAAAATAAAATGGTAATAACACATTGATAAAAAAATTACTTGTAAATATTAGAAAGGCAGCAATCAGGCTAATCGTAAACAACGAAGATTTAAAAATCGTTAAGTCTAACAACGGCTTGGTCGTGTGTAATTCATGAACTATAAAATAAGCTAATAATGCGATTGAAACGACAAATGCTCCCATTGGGATAGCTTCTACAAAGCCTTGCTCTTGCCCAATATTTACTCCTAAAAAGAAGACACTGATTGTCAAGAACAAACTGATAATCCCTAAGTAATCAAAAGTAACCTTTGCAACAGATTTCGTTTCTTGCGGTAATACTTTTATTCCAATAATAATTGCTATAATGCCGACAGGTACATTTACCCAGAAAATATACGACCATTTAAAATGTTCCAATATTAGTCCGCCAAGACCTGGTCCAGTAATTGTACCTAACGACACAAACATTGCATTTAAAGCCATTGCACGCGCACGCATCTTCAAAGGAGCCGCACCTGTAATGATCCCAAAGCTATTACTCATTGTCATCGCAGCTCCCACCGCTTGAATAATCCGTGCAAAGAGCAGAAACCATAAACCTAGATTAATCCCAGCAAGTAGCGAACCAATCGTAAAAACATAAGTTCCAACTTTAAAAACCCTGATTTTCCCTATCTGATCACCCAAGCCTCCAAAAAAAGTTACTAATCCTGAGATAAATATTAAATAAATTGCTACAGTCCACGTTGCTTTATTCATAGGAATTGCTAAATCTTTAGAGATTACGGGTAAGGCAATATTAATAATTGATGAATCTAAAGTTGACATAAAAGTAAATATTCCTACCGCTGCAATCATCAACCAAATATTTTGCCGCGCTTTACTGTCCCCATTCTTCATTTCAAAGCCTCCATCATCCTCTTTTATAATAAAGCAAATTTTCATTTTGAAACTTCATTATACAAATGAGTTATCTTCACTTATGCTAACCAAATAAAAAGAGTTGCTTAAAATTGCTACAACTCTAACACTATTTATATTTATCTCACATAGAAAAAAATAGAATCCACTAAAGATACTCTCAACCGTGACTATAAAACATATTTTTCAATTGCTTCTGCTACTCCATCATGATCGTTATCAGCAGTAGTTACACTCGCTGCCTCTTTAATCTGTGGAATAGCATTCTCCATCGCAACGCCCAACCCTGCAAATTTAATCATACTTAAATCATTTTGCTCGTCGCCAATTGCCATGATTTCATCTGGTTTTATTCCAAGAACTGTTCCTAACTTAGACAAAGCATTCCCCTTGTTAACTCCTTTTGCATTGGCTTCTAGATAAAAAGGTGCACTTTTAGTAAAAACAAGATTAGCTTCCATCTTTGAAAATGGTTCCCAATTACTTAAAGCCTGATCTAAAATAGCTTGATCATCAATAAACATTGCCTTGATTAGGTTGACATGGCTCATCTCATCCGGTGTACGGTATGATATTCCCAGTGAAACTAATGTACTCTCATAAACCGTATAATATCCGATATCTTTATTTGCTGTGTAGATTCTGTCCTCACTAATTGCATGAAAGTGCAAATTCAGCTTTCGGGCCAACTTTTCAAGTTTAAGATAATCTTGGTAGGTGATTGGCTGTGAGCTGATTATCTTGCCTGAAGTAGTCTGAACCACTGCACCACCGAAGCAAACTACATATTGCTCTGCTTGATCATCCAATTCCAATTCTTTCAATAATTCTCTGACCCCTGAGATTGGTCTGCCCGTACATATCACAACCTTGATATTCCTTTTTTTGGCCTGTGTAATTGCCTGCTTGACCCGCTCAGTTAATTTCTTTTGTGAGTTTACTAATGTTCCATCTATGTCAATTGCCACTAATCTAATTGAAATTGTAATTCCCTCATTTCTTATTCACTTTAATTTATATTTTAGACTAACTTTAAATTAATTTTTTGTAAAGCGTTCCCAATTCCAAAAGCCTTTCTAAACCTTATTAACCCATTTCATGTTACTTTTTATATTCTATGTAATTTTAACACATATCAGCTTGAAACTAACAAACTTCTTTATTTATTTTTTTAATATTTTGTGTTATATTACTTTTAAAGTAACAACAGAGGAAAGGAGTGCCTTCTAATGGCTAATAATCGTTTAAGTGACCTGATTCATATTCTAGTGTACATTGAGATGCATGATAAACAAAAACTCACAAGCGAATTGATTGCAAGTAGTCTTAATACTAATCCTAGTTTGACGCGCAGAATGATGGGACAACTGCGAAAAGCAAACTTACTTGAAACAACCCAAGGAGCTGCTTGTCCTAAATTGACAAAAGATCCAAGCAAGATTACTATCTTTGATGTATATATGGCAACTTGTCCTGATTCTCCGCTTTTAAAAGTTGATCAAAATACTTCAAAAGAGTGCCAAGTTGGGCATATTATCCCAACGATTTTAAACAAATACTACTTAGAAATTCAAAGTACTACAGAAGCTAAAATGCGGAAAGTAACCATCGCAGATATTGCTGATGATGTTAGGATGGATATTGAGCATCATCAAGAAAACAAGAGCACTTTTGCAAAAACTTAATAATTATTCTTGACACTTTGGATAATTAACAATATACTAACATCAACAATTATTGAAGGGACGAGTTTGATTATGAGAAAGTCTAATTTATTCAAAATGAATAGTTCATGGCAAAGCCGGCATAGCGGATTGTAATTCGTAATTACACGGATACAATCTGGCAAACAGTTTGTATCTGTGCCGACTAACTTTCTTGTATTCTAGAAGAAGTCTGAAGTCTGCATGGGTCTACACAGCAGGCTTTGGTTCGAGGGCGACCAAGCATGCTGGTTTGCCCTTTTTATTTGCTCTCATTATTTATAATAAAAAATGGGGAGATTTTAATTATGAAAAGACTTTATGGATTTATTGCCGCACTAGTTATATTTTTGGGAGTCGCCTTTTTTATGACACAAAACAACTCGTCAAATACTGCCGCAGCGAAGAAAAAAATACCTACTGTTGGAATCTTACAGTTAATGACTCATCCTGCACTCAATCAGATTCATAAGGGCTTTGTAGCTGGTTTAAAGGAATACGGCTATATCCCTGGCAAAAATATTAAGATTGACTTTCAAAACGCACAAGGTGATCAGAGCAACTTAAAAACCATGAGTACTAAATTTGCAAATGAGAAAGTTTCACTAATGGCAGGTATTGCCACTCCTGCAGCACAAGCTCTGGCTAATGTCGCTGGTAACAAAACGCCTGTCATTCTTGCAGGCATAACTAATCCATCTGGGGCTGGTCTAGTTAAAACTGATAAGCATCCTGGTGCTAACATCACTGGTACTTCAGGCGAATCACCATTAAAGAAGCAACTGGCATTGCTAAAGGCAGTGATGCCCAATGCCAAAACAGTCGGTATTATCTACACATCATCCGATCATGGTGGTACCTATAATGCAAAAAAATTCGCTGCACTTTGTAAAAAAGAAGGTATAAACTATAAGCTCTACACTATTTCAGGCACAAATGACATGCAGCAAGTTGCCGAACAAATGGTTTCACAAGTTGATGCAGTTTATGCTCCGCAAGACAACGAGGTAGCTTCGGCTATGAAAACCTTGGTTGAAGTTGCAAACACATCCAAGATTCCCGTATTTGCAGCTGCTGACACAATGGTTAAAGATGGCGGTATTGCATCATATGCAATCAGTCAATACAAATTAGGCAAAGTCGCTGGCGAAATGGCTGCACAAGTTCTTCGCGGCAGAAAAACTAAAAATTTCCCAGTTGAATATGTAACTAAGGGCGAATATGTAATCAACACAAAAGAAGCTAAGTTATTAGGAATTACGTTACCTGATGATATTGTCAAACAAGCACAAAACAAAGGAGAGGTTTTCAAATGAGTATGGTTGTCTCAAGTATTGGTCAAGGTCTCTTATGGGCTATATTGGGAGTTGCTTTATTTTTAACATTCCGTATCTTGAATTTTCCAGATATGACTGTTGAAGGAACCTTCCCGCTAGGTGCTGCTGTAACAACTGCTGCAATCACTCGTGGGGTTTCTCCTTTCCTCGCGTGCCTTCTTGGTTTTATCGCTGGCGCACTTGCAGGATTACTAACCGGATTGCTATACACAAAAGGCAAGATTCCTATCTTGCTAGCTGGAATTCTTGTAATGACAGCGTGTTTGTCCATCAACCTGCGAATCATGGGTGGCTCAAATATCTCTTTATTAGGGAAGCAGACTATTTTCTCAAATCATTTTCTTGAGTCACTTCCTAAATATTTTGATAGTGTTTTCGTTGGCTTAGTCACAGTAGCGATAATCACCATTTTATTAATGCTCTTTCTCCAGACCGAGTTGGGGCAGGCATTCATCGCAACCGGTGACAACCCAACGATGGCCCGTTCACTGGGGATTAACACAGACTCCATGACCATTATGGGACTAATGCTTTCTAACGGAATTATCGGTCTTGGTGGGGCTTTAATCTCCCAAAGCAATGGTTATGCAGATGTTAACATGGGAATTGGAATCATTGTGATTGCCCTTGCATCAATTATTATTGGGGAAGTTGTCTTTGGTGAGTTAACACTTAATCAAAGACTAATTGCTGTAACCCTAGGAAGTATTATCTACCGTTTTGTCATTTTGATTGTGTTACAGCTTGGCTTCAGTACAAACGATCTCAATTTACTGTCAGCAATAATCTTGGCTCTTTGCCTAATGTCGCCTGTATTAGGTAAAAAACTAAAATTGACTAAGATTCTCACTCAAGGAGGGAGTAGAAATGCAAAATAAACCCATTCTTTCTCTAAAAAACATCGTTACAACTGTAAATTCAGGAACTCCTTCTGAGAATATTATTTTAAGTAATCTAAATCTTGATATCTTTTCTGGAGATTTCATTACAGTTTTAGGTTCAAATGGTGCTGGTAAATCCACACTTTTCAATACAATTGCCGGTAATCTTGCAATAACTAGTGGTCATATTCTATTAAATGGAAAAGAGATTGCAAAGGAAACAGTTGAAAAAAGAGCACAATACTTAGGAAGGGTCTTCCAAGATCCAAAAATGGGTACAGCTCCCCGAATGACTGTTGCTGAAAACTTGAATTTAGCCCTGCGTCGAGGAAACTCGCGCAACTTAACACTTCGTCACTTAACTAGTCACAAATCGCATTTTAAAGAATTGACTAGTTCTATGAGCAATGGATTAAACACCAAGCTAGATGTTGCAACCGAGAGCCTTTCTGGTGGTCAAAGGCAAGCACTTAGTTTTTTGATGGCCATTATCAAGAAACCTGAACTACTATTACTTGATGAACACACGGCTGCATTAGATCCTAAAACAAGCTTTCAATTAATGGAAGAAACAAACAAGACCATCTCCGAGCAGCGCCTGACTTGCTTGATGATTACACATCACTTGGATGATGCGCTAAAATACGGCAATCGCCTAATTGTGTTAGATAAGGGTAAAGTTGTTTTTGATGTTGCTGGCCCTGAAAAAGAACAGTTAACCAAGGAACGACTCTTAAGCTTCTTTAACGACTTAATTGAAGCTTAGTATACAATTTAATTTTAAATAAATAAGGAGATAAGGCCAAAATATTGGCCCTACCTCCTTATTTATATCAGATGATTATATTCTATAAGTCAAAACTTTCCGTTTAATCAATCTACCTTGTAACTTTTTTAGACTTCAGTGTATTTCTTTTTCCGCTACTGTAAATCTAGCTAAATTTTCGAAATCAGGTTGATACCCCAACCCATTTTCTTTAGAGACATTTACAAATGTTCCATCAAGTTCAATTTCTGGCTTGATAATATCCGCATCATAATATCGATGTGAAGCAGCAATATCATTGGGTAATGTATATCCCGGTAGCGTTGCAATCGCAACATTTGCGGCACGAGCAATTCCAGAATCAAGCATTCCACCACACCAACACTCAATTCCGTTTTCAATAGCAAATTTTTGTATCTTTTTTGCCATACCTAGGCCACCAACACGTGCAACTTTAATATTAATAATCCTTCCACTTTTTAGTTTCAACATTTTTTCAGCATCGTCAAGACTCACAATGCTCTCATCCAAACAGATGCTTGTCTTCAATTGCGCTTGAAGGGTTGCATGGTCAATCAAGTCACCAGGTTCTAATGGTTGTTCAATCATTATTAAGTTTAAGTCATCTAATTTTTTCAGTAGCTCAATATCCTTTAGACGATATGCTGAATTTGCATCTGCCATTAACATAGCATTCGGGAACTGCTTTCTTACCGCAGCAATATATTCATAATCTTTACCTGGTTTAATCTTCATCTTAATCCGACGATAGCCATCTGCAATATATCCTGATACTGCTTTGACCAATGCTTCCGGTGACTCTTGTATCCCAATGCTTACACCCGTTTCAACTTTTACTTTGTTTCCGCCAAGTGCTTCTGCCAAAGTTTTATTATTTTGTTTTGCATAGATATCCCATAGTGCACAATTGATTGCAGATTTTGACATATTATTCATTCTTATATATGCAAAAATTTTATAAATATCATCTGGATGATTAATTTGTACATTCATTATTTTGGGAATCATTTGCTTTTCTAATAATTTCCAACTACCCTCCCTAAATTCCTCATTATAAAAAGGTATTTCCAGTGCTGAAGATTCTCCGTAACCCAATGTTCCATCTCGATCCTTTAATTCCAGAATTACACACTTTTTGTACTTCATTGCAGCAAAGCTTGTCTCGAAGGGTTTATTTAAGGGTAAATCAACTTTATACATCTTGACACTTTTAATAAACATTACACAAATCTCCTATCATTTCATTAGTTAATTTCTGCATCTTTTTTTGATTCTGCCATCTTCTTAGTATTGAATGTTAATGCAACAATGAATGATACTGCTGCAGCAGCTACCAAGAACAAAAATGCCACACTATATGAACCACCAAATTGTTCTACCAAAATACCAATTAAAATAGGTGCTAAAAATCCAGCTAATTGTCCACCAAAGTTAACAATGCCCACGGATGAACCATATGATTCCCTTGAAGCTAACTGTGCAAACAATGCAAAGCAACCACTAAACGCCATTGATTTAAAGAAATATGTCAATATTTCAAATGAAATAACCCAAGTTAGTTCTGTGGAATGGTACATACCAAACATGAATACAGTAGTCAACAGACTTGCTAAAGCAATAAACCATTTTTCTCTTCCTACAAAAAAATGAACCATTAAATAGCCGCTCAAAATAGCACCTACACCTGCCGCAACAGATGGTAAAGGAACCATCCAAGCAATCCCAGCTAGATTGATATGTCTTACCTGCAATAAATATGTCGGCATCCATGAGTCTAAGCCTTTTGTGATAACACTTAGACCAAAAACAACAATAACAAATTGCCAAATCATTTTGTCGAAAATAACCGCTCTTAATGGTACCTTCTGTGTAGTTTCAGCTAAGGTCTGATTCTGTTTTCTGATTGGTCTTAAGAGACAGAAGTAGACTACTACAAAAACCAGCCCTAAAATACCCATTAAATGAAAAGCATTCTTCCACCCAAAGGTTGCGATGATTGGTGCGATTAGAACAGGAGCAATCGCCGCACCAGCATAATTTGATGAAACAATTGCTGATGTTGCTTGTGACCGTGACTTATAGGTAAATTCTTCTGCTATTTGCTTCAAACTAGCCGAAGGAAATGCACCCTCACCTATTCCAAACAAAACTCTAATAACTAATAATGATGCAAGTGACCATGCAAAACCTGTTGTGATAGTAAAAATTGACCACATAGTAATTGCAATAATAACTGTCAACTTTGAACCAAATTTATCAGTAAGCCAGCCTCCAGGTATCTGCATAAAAGCATAACTGAAGAAAAATGCACTTGAAACAATACCTAGTTGTGTTGTACTTAAATGAAATTCTGTTCCAATATATGAAAGAGCAATATTTATTGCTGAACGATCAATAAAACAAATTATAAAGGCAATATAAATTAAAATAAAAGTTACTTTTGGTTTCTTTTTCTGATCCATTATTTGATCCATAATCATTTCTCCCCTACGTTTGACTTAAGCCAAATTTTGTATTAATTCATAAACTAAAGTAATACCCTCAATAAATGCCTTTTGGCTAATATTCTCATTCGTTGAATGATTAGCCTGATCAAAATTTGCAAGCGGCAATGTATATGCAGGTACTTTCAATACATCTGTCCAAATATAGTTTGGTACCGTTCCTGGCATAACGGGCTCTACTAAAGCCTTGCCATCTATTTTTTTCAATGCTTTACATATTTTTTTAATATCCGGTGCGTTACTTGCAGTATTACTTGTTGGAACTTCAACTAAATAATCAACTACAAATTCTTCTGAAAGAAGATCTTCCTTTAGTAATTGCTGTAATCCCTTTTTTATCTCAGTAATATTTTGTCTTCCTACCAACCTACAATCTATTTTTAGAATAGCTTGGTGTGGAATAATTGTCTTTATACCTTTTTCGCTATACCCTGCATTTATACCTGAAATATTAAAAGTAGGTTCAAACATTAACTTGTGATAATATTCTTTAGCATTACATGGTAATTTTTTTACACCGGTCTGTTCCTCAATTACTTCTTTTTCATAGGGTAATTCAGCCAACCAATTTTCTTCTTGCTGGTTTGGTTCCTTGACACCTTCATAGAAATTCGGAATCAATACTCTTTCCTGTGAAAAATCATATATCTTATTCAATATGTTAATAAGCTTTGCAGCTGCATTATCCATGACATTTCCCATATTGCCAGAATGATTATCATTTAGAGCGGTCTTAGCTCTGATTTCGAATCCAAATGCACCACGATTACCCAATCTCAAAATATGTTGTCCAAATTGATTAATTGAGCCATCAACCACAAAAGCTGAATCAACATTATTTAACGTCTTACTAGCTAGCTTAACAATTGTATCTTTTAAATGGGGACTGCCCTGTTCCTCTTCACCTTCAATTACCAATTGAATATTAAATGGAAAATTCCCATGAACCTCTTTGTACATATATAATCCAAAAATTACTGCCAATAGCTGCCCTTTGTTATCACCTGTTCCTCTGCCCCAATACCTATCGTTAGCTTTCTTCAAGGTAAAAGGTTCACTATTCCATTCATTAATATTTCCTGGAGGCATCACATCATAATGTCCATAGAATAATTTAGTTGTATCTGACTTACCAGTGACTGTTGCTACAATCAAAGGTGCACCATCCGTATTAATTATTTTTACCTTTGCAGCAAATAATCGGGTCAATAATCTATCTAG
This sequence comes from Lactobacillus sp. UCMA15818, assembly GCF_030400225.1. Taxonomy (GTDB): domain Bacteria; phylum Bacillota; class Bacilli; order Lactobacillales; family Lactobacillaceae; genus Liquorilactobacillus. The sequence goes on from NZ_VJYB01000010.1 coordinate 21,791, forward strand.
GAAAAAAACAGCAGCTTCTTGATCTTCATTGCCACTAGTACTTCTCAATCGTATAAACTTATCCAAAATATCTTCAAAGTATCCGATATGTGTCTCAATGAACTTTCTCATACTAAAACTCACCTCTTTTTAATTTAATTTTAATTTTAATAAAAATTATATTGCTATAGATTAATGTTGTAAAATACAATAAATGCAATAGACTATATCAGAAATGTTATATTAGGGAGGATTCAAAATGCGCCTTTTACAATTACATTACTTTATCGAAGTTGCTGAAACTCAAAATATCTCACAAACGGCTAAAAAGCTTCATATTTCTCAACCTGCCCTTAGCCGTAGTATTAAAGAGCTTGAACAAGATCTTGGTATCGAACTTTTTTCTCGTAATAAGCATTCGTTGGAATTAAACCCACAAGGAAAATCGTTTCACCATAATATCCGACAAGCACTTGAACTAATTGATGATGCTGTTGTAATCGCACAACGACTAAATGATTTGAAAGCACACAGTATTATTTTACGTGTACAGCGAACCTCACCTCTCATTCCAGAAATAATTCATCATATTAAAAAAATAGTTCCCGAGGTGGATATTCAGCTTGCCCAACATGGTTTGGAGAGTGACTGGTTGGACCGCTATGACTTTGAGTTTTCTACTTATCCAATTAAAGGCAATGAAAATATTTTGTTGCTTGATGAAGAAATACTAATTGCCACAAGTACTAATTCTGAACTCGCTTCTTTTAACACAGTTAATTTGAATCAATTGAAAAACAGAAAAATTATTATGACCAATCCCTCTCCATTAAGAGGGATTATTGAAAATTATTTTAGAGAATCCAAGTTTGCAATTAAGCCTGAATTTGTAACGAGTGATCTAAACACCTTGTTTGGTTTGATTTCAGAAAATATTGGAATTGGTTTTATTCCCGAAAAATCTTGGAATATGCCAGTTAAACCTAAAATTCATCTAGCACATTTTGAACCAGATATTTTAAAAAGAAAGCTTTATTTAAGTTATTTACCCTCACTAGAAGAACGAAAATATCATGTTAACGTAAAGAATGCTATTTTGAAATATTTTGAAGAATTGGGAAAATCATAATTCTTTATTTTACACTGAAAAGAGTGTGTCATAAGTTGGGAAAATTTGAGTCCCAACTAGAAATTACGAACATAGCGAGTACTTTGCTATGAGTAATTCGAAGTTAAAGGGAGTTTTGACTTATGAAACATGTTTACTCGTAATAAATAAAGGAACTGAATCAAAAATTAACTTTTGACTCAGTCCCTATCTATTTTAAGAAATATTAAATTTACAATTTACGAAAATTTTTTTAAAAAAAAGATACTTCCAAAATTGGTAGCATCTTTTTTCATCAATTTAATCTGCTCAATCATACTAAATCATTTTGTTTTTTCAATACTAAACACTGGTCGTACCAAAATACCCAACAGTACTACACCTAATGCTGCAACCACTATGCCAGCAAGAAAACTTCCAGCTAAGAAAATTCCTAATGCAGTTGTTGCAACTAACCCAAAGATAGTCAAAAAGATTCCTAGTTTCTGAATCATATTTAGACGATTAAATTCTCGATAAAAACCTACTTCCAAGAGTAAAACACCAATAACTGCGATAGTTCCGAATAACACGTGTCCAAATACCATAATTATTTCCTCCTCTTTTTTAACTCTTTGAGTTTAAAACATTGATATATCCTTGAGTATATCAATCATTTTAGTATCCCGTCAAGTAGATTGTGTAAAATATTTTTTAGTGATATTTTCTCATCAACTCAGCCAGGTGAACTTGTTGTGTAACAAATTCATGAGTACGACAAATATAATCATGTTCACGACCGATTTTTGCAATATAGCCATTGATATAGTCAACTTCTGTTGGCCTTCCTTTAGAAAAGTCTTGATACATAGACGGATAATGATACTTAAGTGCATGGCTTGTAGTTGTAACTGAATCAATCTCCTCTTGTCTAGTTTCAATCAGATAAATTCCAGCCCGTTCGCACGCATCATATGCTTCATCAAATAATTGACGTGCCATCTGAGGAACACCTTCATACTCAATAAACTGACCCATTTGGACTTCAAACATCGTACACAACGTATTTACAACAGCATTAAAAACCACTTTTGACATGCACATTCCAAGATAATCTGCAACAACAATTGGCCCTAAGTATGCTTTTTTCAAATCCGCAACAAAATCTGTAATCTCTCCTGGAACACTCTTGCTTGCATACATGGCAAGATGCATAACTTCTGCACCTTTTGCTCCCATAAAATCAACATCTGCTGGTCCATCTAACCTTGTGGCAATCATTGCAGTCCCGCAAATTATTTTCTCAGGTGAAAAATATTGAGCGATTTTTTCAAAATGACCCATTCCATTCATCGCAGAAAAAACATATTGATCATCATGAAAAAGTCCTGCTTTGGCATCACGTGCGAGTTCTTCTTCCAGCTGCATTTGTTTTTTAAAAACTATCCATACATCGGGATGACCTTGATATTCTTCTGGATAATAAATATTAATTGGAACAACCCTCCGATTTTCATGGTCTCTGGCTACTGAAACTCCACCCAACTCACGAACTTTCTCTACATTTGGTTCCCAAGTATCAATGAAGTCAACCTCAACACCTGCATTCTCCTGTAACATAACACCATAACGATAACCCATTGCGCCTGCACCAATAACTCCATACTTCATACTATCAACATCTCCTTTTTTTTAATACAAAAAACGCCCTTAGATTGATTGTATCATCAATCCAAGGGCGTTCGTAAACGCGGTACCACCTTTTTTGAACTAAAAAGTTCATCTTACAGGAAATAACAAAATTGTTATTCCAACTTTATAATGGAAGTATCCATCTTACCTCTGAAAGCAAGCTCTCAAATACAACTTTCGTAAAATAGTTTTGATATGTTTGCACCACCACATACTCTCTAAGCAAAACTAAGTCATTAATCTTTGTAGTTGAATAAACTAGTCTATTAATATTGGTATTAGTTTATTCCAAGAAGTTTAAGATGTCAATCTTTTTTTAATAAAAAACTAATTTTAAATTCATTTTACATATAATCATCTTTTCTTTCAAAAGCTATTGACTACAGCAAAAAAAAGTATTAGACTTCAAACATATTAAAAAAAGATGAGATAGCGTGTTGATGAGAAGCTTTATTAATTAGATGGATTTAGCGAACCTAATCTTGGTGAAAGTAGGTATCCTAGATTAATAAAAATCATCTCTGAGCGTAGTGGTCGAAATTTGCAGCAAATAAGTAAATCACTTTGGGGGCACCCATTATAGTGCTGACGAATTGATTTTTAGTTCGAATAAAGGCTCACATCGTGAGTGAACAAAAGGTGGTACCACGCGAGGGCGTCCTTTAGACATTTGTCTATTGGACGTCCTTTTTTTCATCTTCATCATAAAATATTACTAGGAGGAGTCTTCATGAAATTTACAGTATTAGGTTCAGGCGCTATGGGTTATCGCTATGGTGTTTTACTTCAAGAAGCGGGCAATGAGGTTGAATTTGTTGATACTTGGAAACCAAATGTTGAAGCAGTCAAAAAACAAAACGGTGTCTTTGTATCACGTGATCATAAGAATAGGCAGCTCACTCCTATCAAGATGTTTTATCCTGAAGAATATACGGGTAATCCTGACGTATGGGTAGTTTTCGCAAAACAAATGCAACTTGAAAGTCTGCTCCAACGAACAGCACCTAAATTCAACGAAAATCAATATGTCTTAACATGTATGAATGGAATGGGACACGTTGAAAAGCTGTTAAATTATTTTAAACCCGAAAAATTAATTGCTGGAACTGCCCTTGTCGCTACAGTCTTGAATGGACCTGGAGATGTCGATTTTATTGGTGCACGTGGAGCCGGAACAATGAATTTGGCAAATTATACTGAAAAGCCGGATGAGCTGACACATAAAATTGTAACAGAACTTGAAAAAGCACAATTCAATCCGACCTTAACCACTAATTTCTTAGGGACCTTAATGGCCAAAGTTGTTTTCAATTCTGTTGTCAACACATTATGCACACTCTTTGAAATCACCATGGGAGAGTTTGCAAGCTATCCCGGTGCCGATGAACTGAGTCGCCAATTGATTAATGAAGCCTACGACATCTGCGAACGTGCAAACATTACCATGATTAACTCACGTCAAGAAGAATTAAATAGTGTTAATTATGTGTCAAAAGTTGCTAATCCGCTACATTACCCTTCAATGTATCAAGACATGTCACACAATCGTCCAACTGAAGTTGATTACATCAATGGCTATCTCGTTGATCTTGGTAGAAAATACCGTTATGAAGCCTCAACACATGCATTCCTGACTCATTTGGTTCACTTAGCAGAACACACACGCCATCATTAAAGAGACTCAAACAAACATAGGAAAAAGATGTATGACACAAACTGATAATTTCGAATTAAACGGAAATTTTTGACTTAGAGTATCCGCTTATCCAGAATCAAAAAAAGCTGAAGCAAAATTCAAAATTTGCCTCAGCTTTTTTCTGCCTTATATTACTATATTTTTATAATGCTTCTTTAATTGCTTTATTTACACTCTCTCCTTGTTCAGCAATTAACTTAACACGGCTTTCAATTACACTTGTATCCATCTTAATTTCACGTGTCAGTCCAGGAACCTCCAGCTTAGGTTCAAAGAAGTCTTTAAACTCAAACAGTCTTTTCTCGGTACGCAAAACGCGGGCAATTACTGTGATAAAAGTCGTAAACTCCATGTCGCCACCAACAGTAGCTTCCAACCATTGCCAATCATTTCTAATCCAGTCCCAGGCTAGCTGCTCACCTTCATCATTTGATAATACCCCTGCAAACCAAGCACGCAAATCTTGTGGCTTAATTGTTTCTGAATCTTCAAATTTGTCAACAAGTTCCCTAAGAATTACTAAATCTTTGGTACTTGTTAATGCTCCACAAATATCTGCTTTATAGCTTCCATCTGCTGATTGACGGTACTCTGCCAATAACTTTTCGAATAATTCATGGCTACCGAAACTTTTGACTTCATTTATTAATACTGCCGCGCGGACATCCGCCTGTAAACCTGATAATTGGGTTTGATTTGCAGTAAACAACTTATGAGCTTGAGCAACGGCTGTCTCATTGTCACCATAGATTGCTGCACCAACAACATAAGGCCTCGTTAATTGATCATCAACCGATTCATTTGTTTTTTGAATCCAACCTAAGCGTTCAACTTGGTGTGCACTTAATTTAACATACAGCATCTTTAAATTTTGTTCTTCTGGAGTATGTGGTGCCGCAAATTTACGCAGATTTCTCGCTACACTGTACAAAGAAGTGTTGACTAATGCATATTTACTATCTGCAAACTTGCCAAGTAATGGCACAATTGTTTCATATGAAACCTGATTACCCTCAGCCAGCAAACGCAAGTCTTGAAGAATTTGCAATTGTGTGATCGAATCAAATTCCGTAACATCCTGTAAGATATCATTCAACAACGTATCATCATATCTGATAATAAAGTGTGAGCTATTACCAACATTGATTCGCAGCGGTTCACCCTTTTGTTCCCGCAAATGCTGGTACCCAGCAATTGTAACTTCATTTTTCGACATAATTGTAGGAACTTCTTCGTAGTTACTGTTCAGTGGAATTTGCCATTGACGTCCCTCATCATGGCCTTCACCAATAAAAAACTGTTTCTGTGACAGGACAATATTGTCATCTACAACTTTTGCAGTTACTACAGGATAACCCGGTTGCTCTAGCCAAGAGTTAATAATCTTTAACACATCTATTCCTGATGCTTTGCCTAGTGCTTTCCATAAATCAGCACCGGTTGCATTGCCGTATTGATGTTCTTCAAAATAGTCTTTCAAACCAGCCCGCAATGCAGTATCGCCGATTAGTGCTCTAACCATCACTAACATTCTGGCTCCCTTAGCATAGACAATTGCACCATCAAATAATGCATCAATCTCAGCAGGATTTTCAACTTGAACATGCACCGATTGAACACCATCAGTTGCATCTCTTTGCAATGCTGCAGGAACTTCCGCCGCTTGGAAAGTCTCCCAGATTCCCCAATCTGGCTCTAATGCATCAATTGCCACATACTCCATCATGTTAGCGAAACTCTCATTCAACCATAAATCATCCCACCACTTCATGGTTACTAAATCGCCAAACCATTGATGAGCTAGCTCATGAGCGATTACAGTAGCAACAAGTTGCTTCATGTCTAGTGAAGTATTATCTGGGTCAAGTGTCAGATAGGCTTCACGATAAGTCACCAAGCCCCAGTTTTCCATTGCTCCTGCCGAAAAGTCAGGTAACGCCAATTGCCATGAATGTGGCAGTGGATATGGTGTTTCATAGAAATCTTCATAAAATTCAATTGAACGTTTTGCAATATCCAAGCCAAAATCTAATTCATTAGCCTTATGTGCTTTTGTTGCAAAAACCCCAATCTTAACCCCACTTTTAGTCTCAGCATACTTGCCTTGCAAGTCCCCAAACGCAAATGCCACCAGATATGTTGACATCCGAACAGTCGTATCAAAATAGTGTACACCAGCTTTAACATGATTTTCAGGCATATTAGCCAGTGTCAATTCTCCTGGATGTTCATCATATTTCAAAGCTAAATCAAATGTTGCTTTCGCCTCAGGTTCGTCAATACAAGGAAATGCTTGGCGCGCAAAATTTGTCTCGAACTGGGTCCCAATAATCTGTTTTTTGACACCATCAACTTCATAGTAAGAAGGATAAATACCCATCATCGAATCAGTTAATTTCGTCTCATAATCAATCTTGATTTCAATTTCACCCGGTTTATCTACAGTCAGACGAAGAGCCTCACTAGCCGTATCAATCTCAAATTTACTTTGTTTCCCATTTACCTCAACAAGACTAACCTTCAGATTTTTTTGATGAATTGCAATATTTGTGCTGGTTGCGATTCCCGTAATCTTGGTTGTCCCATTTATTTTCTTAGTCTTACGATCTATCTCAATGTAGATATCATAATGTGCTGGTTGGAAATCATTGTAGAATTGTGCTATTTCAGTCATATTTTCTCCCCGCTTTATCAGAATATAATTATTATACATCCTTATAGTACTAACTTGAAACAGACAAGTTTCATATCCTTTACTTTTGAAGCCCTAAATTGTCGATAACTTAAATAAGCAACAAATCCACAATGAAATAGTTACTTTCTGCAGTTTTATTGCCAATAAAGTTAAATTTTTGACCTTTATTCAAGGACTGCTACTTTTATCGTATCTTCTAGATTTCTGAACCATTATTCTGTATTACTTCTTTATACCAGTAAAACGAGTCTTTTGGAATTCGTTTCAGAGTCCCGTTTCCTTGATCATCACGATCAACATAGACAAAGCCGTATCGTTTCCTCATTTCGCCGGTTCCCGCCGATACCAAATCAATGCATCCCCACATTGTATACCCTAATAAATCAACACCATCAATCTCAATTGCGTCTTTCATTGATTTAATATTCGCCTTTAAATATTTAATTCGATAATCGTCATGTACTTCTCCATCTTCAAGAACATCAGCCCAACCTATCCCATTCTCGACGATCCAAAGAGGTTTATGGTATCTATCCCACAATGTGTTTAACACTATCCGCAGACATTCTTGATCAGTAGCCCATCCCCAAGCATTAGTCTCCAAATAGGGATTCTTTATTCCATTAATTCCCATGTTTCCACTTGCCTTTGCTTCTTCTTGATGTGTTGTGAACACAGAAGAACCATAACATGAAAAGCTTAAAAAATCGGCAGTGTATTTCGCAAGCAGCTTATAATCTTCGGGACTATCATCAAGTACAATTCCTTCTCGTTCATATTTTTTCCAGCGATACTCAGGGTACTTTCCGCCAGTTTGTACATCCGAGTAAAATAACATTTTCTGATTCATTTCCATAATTTTAACTTGGTCAACTGGGTCACATGTATAGGAATATAGGGGTTGATAAGCCAACATTTGTCCTACTTTAATTTCCCGATCAATTCTATGCGCAAGTTTAACTACTTTTGCACTAGCAACAAATTGATTATGTGCGGCTTGAGCTCGGTTTTGTGGTGTGGGATTAAGCACACCTCCTGCAATATAAGGGGCCAAGTCCATCGCATTAATCTCGTTAAATGTTAACCAGTACTTCACTCGATCATGATAACGTTCAATTACAATAGACGAATATTTTTCAAAATAGTCAATTAATTTACGGTTAATCCAACCACCATATTTGACAGATAAATTAAGCGGTGTCTCATAATGGGACAAAGTTACTAATGGTTCGATTCCATATTTCTCTAATTCATCAAATACCTGATCATAAAACTCTAGACCTAACTCATTAGGCTGCTCATCATCCCCGTTTGGGAAAATTCTTGCCCAATTAATTGATAATCGATATACTTTAAATCCCATTTCGGCCATTAAAGCAATATCTTCTTTGTAGTGATGATAAAAGTCAGTCGCTGTATGACTCGGGTAGTATTCATCTTCAAGTACTGTAGGAGTTGCATCCATCGGTAGCTCGAATTTCTTACCCCACATTACCGGGGTATGCCCTTTTTTATTTGTTTTCTTGTCAATCCATGTAACCTTTCGTGCTTCAGTATGTGAGCCATTAGTTAATACATCTGCGGTATTTAAGCCTTTGCCATCCTCTAAGTACGCTCCCTCATACTGGTTAGCAGCAGTAGCTCCACCCCACAAAAAATTTTCTGGAAAGCCCATTCTTTGTCACCTCTCGCTGATTAAAATTATGGTCCATTAAGCCATTAATTCTTCTGCTTGTTTCAAAACTTTTGCACCATTCATCATCCCATATGCCTGCATATCAATTACATCCAGTGGAATTTTTTTATCAAGTAACTTCTTACTAACATCATTCTTCATGTATCTAATCTGCGGCCCTAATAAAACAACATCAATTTCTTTTTCTATTAACTTTTGACTAATTTCGGACGCCGAGATTGCAAAAATATCATATTCTTTGCCTTGTTCCTTTGCTGCACCTTGCATCTTAGCGACAAGCATACTAGTACTCATACCTGCTGCACAACATAACATAATAGTTTTTTCACTCATAATAAACATATCCTCTCTTCATCATTTTTAAATATCTATTTACACACTTATTTTACATTATTTAGATAGCGCTTTCAACCTTTCTAAGATTTATAAAAAAATAGAGCTGTCTTTTAAACAACTCTAGCAAAGAAGAACTCTTATCTAGTTTTCAACCCAACTATTGCTTCAAATACACATATGCTTGCTGTGCAGCCTGTCTTCCAAAAACAACTGTTTCTGCAATGGAGTTGCCTCCGATTCGATTATTACCATGTAATCCACCTGCAACCTCTCCAGCAGCGAAAATTCCTGGAATCACATATCCATTTCCATCTAATACTCTGGTCTTCTCATCAACATGGACCCCACCCATTGTATAATGGACTGCTGGTGCAACATGAATTGCATAATATGGCCCTGCATCTAATTTGATGTTCATTCCTGTTTTTCTGCCAAATTCGGTATCCACTGTGGTTTCAACTGCCTTATTCCATTCTGATAAAGTTGAAACTAAGTTCTTACTATCAATTTTTAAGATTTCAGCCAATTCAGCAATTGTTGGTGCACTCTTTATCAATCCTATATGATTATAGAATTCAATTGCCTTAACACGTTTTCTGACTTTTTCATCAAAGATTAGGTACGCACTCTTTTCTGGTAAAGCAGTAATTGCATGTGAAACAATTTTTCTTGTATCCAATTCATCAACAAATCGTTTTCCTTTTGCAGATACAAGAATGGCCCCTTCACCACGAACCGTTTCGCCTATCAGATATGCATGCGGTGTGTCTTGTTGCACTGTCGGATGAATTTGAATCATTTCCATCTGAATCAATTCCGCGCCTATTTCTTGTGCCAGCAACAATCCATCCCCCGTTGCACCACTTTGGTTGGTCGTCTTATAATTCATCAATTCTGGACGATATTTCTTGATCCATTCACTGCCAGCCCCAAAGCCACCGGTTGCAATGACAATCGACTTCCCCGTAATCGTCTTTTGCGTCTTATCATCCAGACTGATAACTACTTGCATATCAGCCGTATTCTTCTTTATATGTTCAACCTTAACTTGTGTAAATAGAGGAATTTTCTCTCTCTGAACAACACCTAACAGCCCTTTAATTAAATATGCTCCAACTGGTGCAGTTGAAGCTGGCCGATGTGCTCTTTTTTTGCTCATTCCACCTGTAATCGTTAGATCCGTCAACTCTATATTGTGCGAAGAAAGCCATTCAATCGCCAATGCAGCATGCGTAGTAAAATATTCCAACATTTCTTGGTTATTCAGCTTTCCTCCACCTTGATATGTCTCATTATAGAATTCAGCAAAACTGTCAACTACTCCATGTGTTAATTGTACTTCCGTTTCGGCAGCATTCATGCCAGATGATGCACGATTAGTATTACCTCCAATCTTATCCATTTTTTCTAGAATAACTGGTTTGAGTCCAAGTTCATTTGCTTGGATTGCGCAAGTTAGGCCCGTACTGCCGGAGCCTATTATTATTACATCGTAATCTGCTTTAAGTTGCTCAATTGGGCTAGATGTGAAAACGAACTTTTCAGGCATTCTTTTTTCTCCTCTCATTTTTAGCACTATTTACATTTAAACTTTCTATTCCTACACACACTCTTTACTTTGAGTTAATTTGTGTCATCTTCTTAGGATCTACCCATTTATCAAAATCACTTTCTGAAATCTCTCCCGAGTCTAATGCCACTTCTTTCAATGAAAGGCCTTGCTTTTGTGCCTTTTGTGCGATCTCAGCACTTTTATGATATCCCAAATGCGGTGACAAAGCTGTAACAGTCATTAGTGAATTATCTACTAAAGCTGCCATTTTCTTTTCATTAACTGTCATTCCAGCAATCATTTTTTCATTAAAGCCATTGACGGTAAGCGCCAGCAAGTTCGCTGATTCCAGAAAAGCCTCAATAATCACAGGTTTATAAACATTCATTTCAAAGTTTCCTTGTGATGCTGCCACTGAAATTACTGTGTCGTTGCCAATCACACGCACAGCTGCCATCGTTAGTGCCTCGGCCTGCGTAGGATTAACTTTACCTGGCATGATTGATGATCCAGGCTCATTTGCCGGAATATTCAATTCACCATACCCAGCACGAGGACCGCTTGCTAAAAACCTAACATCATTTGCAATTTTAAGCAAATCTGCCGCCAACGTTTTTAGTGTCCCATGTACAGCGTTTATCGCTGAGTGTGCAGCTAATCCATAAAACTTATTATTTTTCACATTGAATTTGCCTTGATAATATTTACTAAGCTCATCATTTACAATTTCAGTAAATTCTTTTGTTGTGTTCAGCCCTGTTCCTACCGCAGTTCCTCCTAGCGGCAATTCATACAAACTCTCCTTTGTACCATTGATAAACCCTAAATCATGCTCCAACATGCTTACCCAACCGCTAATTTCTTGACCAAAAGTCAATGGCGTTGCATCCTGCAGGTGTGTTCTCCCTATCTTTACAGTCTCCCAATAAAGATCTTGTTTATTCTTTAACGTGATAGTTAGTTTCTGAACTTCTGTAATGACATTCTTCAAAGCCTGAGTCGCTGCAATATTCATCGCGGTAGGGAAAACGTCATTAGAACTTTGACCCATATTAACATCATCATTTGGTAAAATTTCTAGACTGGAATTAAGCTGCTTCGCCATATGGGCGATAACTTCATTAACATTCATATTCGTTTGTGTCCCGGAACCGGTTTGATAAACGCGCAATGGAAAGTCACGCCTTAATTCTGCATCTTCAAGCTGTAATAAGGCATCAGCCGACTTGATAATTAAATCACTTTTTTCTTCAGTCAGCTTTCTTAGTTGCCCATTAGCCACTGCGGCGGACCTTTTAATTACTAATAATACTCTAATTACATCCAAAGGCATCTTGTTGCCCGCTTTGAAATTTTGCCTACTTCTCTCAGTTTGTGCCCCCCACAGGACATTTACAGGAATATTAACAGGCCCAATTGTATCGCTCTCAACTCTAAAATCCACTTTGTTGCAACTCCTTTTATATGATAGTTTGTTAAGTTTTACACAATAAATTTTACAAGGGAGCTGAGTCAAAAGTTATATTTTGATTCGGTTCCTCTTTTATCTATTAAGAATAAACGTGTTTCATAAGTCAAAACTCTCCGTCTAACTTAGAATCATTCATAGCAAAGTTTTCACTATGTTCATAATTTTGAGTTAGTTTTCAAATTCCCCCGACTTTGTACTGCCTTCATATTTTCTACTATTTTAAATTTTCAAGTTCTTTAAATTCAGCATCCGTTAGTTCAATCTTAGCTGCTTTTAAATTCTGCACTGCATGTTCCTTTGACTTAGTACCAGGAATTGGCATTACGACTGCACTCTTTTTCAATAGCCAAGCCAGCGCAATCTGCGAAGAGCTTGCATCGTATTTATCTGCAATCTTCAGCAATCTTTTATCTTTACTTAACTTTCCTGTTGCAAGTGGGAACCATGGAATAAACGCCAAATGATTTTTTTCAGCAAACTCCAATACATCTTCATCAGCACGGTCAATCAAATTATATCTATTTTGAACAGATACGATTGGAACAATCTTTTGTACTGCCTCAATTTCAGGAATTGAAACTTGACTCAACCCAATATGCTTAATCTTTCCTTCACTTTGCAATTCCTTTAGAACATTGATCTGATCTTCAAGAGGGACCGTCTTGTCAATTCTATGAAGCTGTAGAAGATCAATTTGCTTCAATCCCAATGAAAACAAATTTAATTCAACCTGTTGCCTTAGATAATCCGGACGGCCATTAGGGGTCCATTGCCCTGGCCCTTGTCTTGTAAATCCAACTTTTGTTGCTACCATTACATTGCTATCCGGCCGCTGTTTCAATGCTTCTTTCAAATAAAGATTGGCGAAAAAAGGCCCATACGAATCTGCAGTATCAATAAAGTTAACACCATTATCAATTACAGTTGTGATTACCTCCACAGCATTTTCAACGTCTTTAGCAGGTCCCCAAACACCCTCACCAGGCAATTGCATTGTCCCATATCCTAAACGATTGACCTTCGAACCACTGCCAAAATCAAAGAATTGTTCCATGTGCAGTTCCTCCTTTTTATTTATATATTGATGATACATCAGATATCTTCAAGAATTGTTACAGAAGCGTTTCTTTTTTATTTTTTTAAATTTCTGATAGATTCTCATTGTTTTTCCTAACCCCCAGTGCTATATTTAAGACAATATGAACATATACTCATATCATCATAGAGGGGAAGTAGGAGTATGGAACAATCTAATAACACTAACTTAAGATTCTTATCAGTCACGACTCTAAATATTTTAATTACTTTTTTTGAATTAGTTGGCGGCCTACTTTCAGGCAGCCTTTCACTGATTTCTGATGCATTTCATAATTTTAGTGATACTTTTTCAATTGTTTTAAGCTATTTTGCTAATGCTATCGGCCACAAAAAGGCTACTCCTAAAAACTCCTATGGTTATCGCCGTGCAGAAATTCTAACTGCTCTGCTCAACTCAATCATATTAGTATTAATCTCTTTATTCTTATTATTCGAAGGAATTAATCGTATTCAGCATCCTGAAGCCGTCAAGGGTGCAATCATGTTTTGGGTGGCAGTCGTTAGTTTTATTGCTAATTTAGGTGCTGCTCTCTTGTTACATGGCGGAGCAAACAATAATCTTAATATTAAAGCTACTTACTTACACCTGTTAAGTGACTCCCTTGCCTCAATTGGAGTAATAATTGGTTCCATTTTTATTTACTTTTTTAATCTCACTTGGATTGATCCTGTTATTACTATTTTAGTATCACTCTATATTGCTTATGAATCTCTCCCAATTATCCAGCAAACATTCAGAATCCTTATGGAAGGATCACCCGATATTAATGTCGAACACGTTAAGAATGATTTGTTAGCTATTCCTGAAATAAAGGATGTTCATCACTTTCATTCTTGGTCAATTAATGAAAATGAGCTAATGGCATCTGTACACGTCAATCTGCCCGATTTGCCACTGAGTGAAACCGAGAAGATATATAGCAGTATTGAAAGCATATTAAAAGATAAGTACAATATTAGTCATGTTACAATTCAAGCTGAATGTACCCGTGGCCTAAAAAAGGCGATGTGCCTATCCAGTGAGGATGAGAATAGCAGCGTAAACAACAAATAGAAACACGTTTCAATGGAGGTTGTATTTATACGGAAAATGAGGCTAGGTCAAAAGTTAATGTTTGGCCTAACCTCTCTATTTATTCCGTATAAACGTGCGCCATAAGTCAAAATCCTCCGTCTAACTTCGATTTCCCGTATGGCACACTCCCCGCTTATTCATAACAAAACTATTATATACAATGTTTCAAATCTAATTTTTACTTAAAAACTAAGAACTACTGAATGGCTCATTTATTTTCATTCAAAAACTCTAAAGCAGCTTGGTAATCCGGCTCATTTGACTGTTCAACAATCAACTCGCGGTATGCTACTTCACCATTAGGATTGAGAATCCAGATACTACGGGCATCAATCTTTCCATCCTCTACGAAAATTCCTACTTTTTTCCCAAGAGAACCTTCTGAGTCCGAGAGTAATTTCATCTTTGCAACACCTTCAGCAGCACACCAATTTTGTTGTTGTTCACTAGTGTTAGTTGAAATAGTCAAAAAGTTAATATTTGGAAAATTATCTATATCTCCATTGAATTTTTTTGTCGAAAGACTGCACACACGGGTATTAATATCTGGAACAACACTGATTAGCGTATAGTTTCCGCTGAGATCTGCTTTTGTAACAGTCTCACCTTGTGTACTTCTTAATTCGAATTCTGGAAAACTACTTGCAATGCTTGTTGGTTCTCCATTAGTAGTTGCTGGTTTTTCATGTCTGGTTATCTTCATTTTGACCATTCCTTCCATAACTTAATTGTCTCAATTGTATGCTAGAAACTCCCTGATAGGCAAAATATTTGTTCTGCTAAAAATTACATTTATACAAAAAAATATCTCTACCCATCTTGTCTTATAAAACCGTTATATTTATACTTAGATTGCACTAAATAATTATCTTCTGAAGGGAGTCATTACTCATAAAAACAACTCGCAAATTATTTTATATCACTTTGGGTTCATTATTATATGCAATTTCAATAAATTATTTTCTTATTCCCACAAGATTGGGTGAGGGTGGAGTTACTGGCCTGACAACCATTGCTTTTTATACATTACAAATTCCTGCATACATAACGAATCTTGTTCTTAACAGCATCTTATTATTGATTGGATTGAAATATCTCAAGCGAAAAACAATTTTATTATCACTTTGGGCAATTATTTGGCTTTCTATTTTTCTAAAGCTTCCCGTTATCTATATTTATCATACACAACAAACTATCATTCCAACTATTGTCGGTGGTGCTTTAACCGGAATTTCTATGGGACTGATTTTAAACTCAGAAGGATCTATTGCAGGTAGTACTATTTTGGGAAGAATTCTTAATCAATATCTTGGAATACCTATAGGTTCAGCCACACTTTTCTTTGACTTGATTGTTGCGATTCCATCCGTATTCATTATCGGATTTGAAAACATGTTGCTAACAGTTCTTGAGCTATACATCTCTGCCAAAATAACAAACCTTGCTCTAGAAAGATTTGGTTCAAAAAAAGTAATTCAGATTATTTCATCTCACAACAATAGTATTGCCCAAGCTATCTCCGATTCACTAGGGCAAGGTGTCACTTTATTGCAAGCTACTGGCTTTTACAGTCAATCAGAAAAACCCATTATATATTTTGTCTGTACTTCTAAAAGTCTTGTAAGAATTATCCCTCTCATAGCAGCCACTGACCCCTCTGCCCTAATCATCACTGAAAATGTTCGCAGTGTGCGTGCAGTTGACATATATCGTCTACTTTAGTTGTAATCTTATTGTAATAATTTATCTTAGTAATTATAGTTCATATTATAATATTCTTTTGCTATACTGTAATTATTCTTATATGTCAATATTGAAATTAAATTTTAAAAAAGAATTTATTTAAGGGGGGAATTTTTTGAAAAAACGTAGGGAACGAATTGCTCATCAAAAATATTTACAGCAAATCAAGCATATCAAAGGCATCAGCCGAACTGCTTCATACGTTGGAACGGGGTTTTTGCTTGGCTCAGCCGCTCTGCCAATTTTTAAAGTAAAAGCCAACACCACAACTTCTCAAAATGCTGTCACTTCTGCTGCTGGATCCATAAGCACTGATGCATCAAGCAGCACTCTGACTTCGAATACAAGTTCTGCCAGTTCAACTAATTCAGTCGCTTCAAGCACTGAAAGTACATCTAGTTCTGCAGCAGAAAGCACTGCTAATTCAAGTAGTAGTGCTCAGAAGTCTTCCGTTGTATCTTCTAGCAGCTCAAGTTCGCAAGATTCTGCGGCCTCATCTTCTAGCAGTTCAGCTAATACGGCGATTTCATCTGCAAGTGCCATTACTTTAAATACGTCCTCTTTGACATCTGCTCCCGTAAAAGTATCTGCTTTTATCAATAGTATTGCTAGTGCGGCACAACAGGTTGCACAGCAGTATAATCTCTATGCATCTCTAATGATTGCGCAAGCTGCAACTGAGAGTGCTTGGGGTACTAGTTCTTTATCTACCAGAGCTCATAATCTCTTTGGTATTAAGTATTCTGGATCTGGCAGTTATATCACTATGAATACATCGGAATATTATAGTGGTACCTACCATACGGTTTCTGCCAAGTTTCAGTCATATAGCAGTTACAGTGACTCGTTAGTTGCATATGCAAAGCTAATATCTAATAATTTCAGCAATTCGACCAAAGCTAATGCAGCTTCAGTTTCAATTGCCGCATCTAACCTTGCCAAGGGTAAGTATGGTACATATGCAACTGACCCTACTTATGCTACGAAACTTTTGTCTATTATTAGCCAGTACAACTTAACAAAATACGATACTACTAATTCGAACAGTTCTAATACTAGTTCTTCTAATTCTTCATCAAGTTCTAGTAGCTCCAATGATAATAGCAGTTCCGGTTCCTCTACTTCAGATAGTTCGACCACCTCATATATCGTTAAGTCTGGTGATTCTCTCTGGGCTATTGCTAACAAGTACGGGATTTCTGTTGCTAACTTGAAAAGTTGGAATAGTCTTTCTTCAGACACTATCTACATTGGACAAGCTTTGAAAGTTTCAGCTTCTTCACAATCCAGCAGTAGCAGTTCTAGTTCAAGCAGTTCTAATTCAGATAATTCAAGTAGCTCTGCATCCTCTACTGCATCTACTTATACTGTTAAGTCTGGTGACTCGCTCTGGGCTATTGCTAACAAATATGGTGTTTCTGTTGCTAACTTGAAGAGCTGGAATAGTCTTTCGTCAAGCATCATCTATATTGGACAAGCTTTGAAAGTCTCTAATTCTTCACAGTCCAACAATAGCAGCTCTAGTTCAAGCAGTTCTAGCACGAATAATTCAAGTAATTCTACATCTTCTTCTACGTCTAATTATACTGTTAAGTCTGGTGACTCACTTTGGGTCATCGCTAACAAATATGGGATTTCTGTTGCTAACTTGAAGAGCTGGAATAGCCTTTCTTCAGACACTATCTACATCGGACAAGCTTTGAAGGTTTCAGCTCCTTCACAATCCAGCAGTAGTAGTTCTAGTTCAGGTACTTCGAATTCAGGAAATTTCTCGGCCTCCACAACAGCTAGTTACACTGTTAAGTCCGGTGACTCGCTCTGGGCTATCGCTAACAAATATGGTATTTCTGTTGCTGACTTGAAGAGCTGGAATAGTCTTTCTTCAGACATTGTCTATATTGGACAAGCCTTAAAAGTTTCAAATACTGCTTCACAGTCCAGCAGTAACAGTTCTAGTTCGAACAACTCAAATAATTCAAATAAGTCGAGCTCAGAAACTTCTGCTACTTCGTCAACTTCTGCTTATACTGTTAAGTCTGGTGACTCACTCTGGGCTATCGCTAATAAGTATGGGCTCACAGTAACTAAGTTAAAAGAATTAAATTCTCTGAACACTAACACTATTTATATTGGACAAGCCTTAAAAGTCTCAAATACAGCCGCAACAACTAATAGCAGTTCTAGTTCATCTACTTCTGCAATGGAAAAAACTTATACAGTTAAATCTGGCGATTCCTTATGGCAGTTGGCTGTTAAATACAACACAACTGTTACACAAATCAAGTCCACGAATCACTTGAGTTCCGATACTATTTACGTTGGGCAATCATTAACAATAAAGTAACTGCTAAATACATGCGGGGCTGGGTCAAAGTTAAATTTAAACTTTGACCCAGCCCCGTTATTGATTTTCCATATAAACAAACATGTGCTATAAAATTGGTAAAATTTAATAATCTCTAACTCGTAACCTCCGCTTTCTTGAAGGCCTGCCTAATTTCAATCTGTTTTTCAACTTCAGCCAACATCTTACCCTTTGTTTCATCTGACCAGTTGTAGTAATTAGCCATTTCATCAATTATTCCTCTATAAACCAACTTCATGTGTTCAAATCCAAATAGCATTTGACTACTTCTACGTAAAAGATAATCAATTGGATGAACTACCATTTCATCTTCTAACCCATAATGCAGTTGAGCATAATCAAGCGGATCCAATTCTGTAGCTGCTTCCTTAGCTTCTGCTAAAAACTTGTAGACCTCATCAACATTTAGACCATAGCGATGAACTAGAGCTTCTGCTTGTGCTTCCTCTAAACCGTCATCAATACCTCGTTCAACTGCTTCTGGTAAGAACTCTTTAAATCCCTTACTCCCCTTATTATCTGCCCCTGACAATGGTAAATTTTCTGTTTGTGTCTCTACATAGTGATAGTCGCCATATTCTTGTACAAAATCTTTAGCCAATTTATCAATAATCTTCTCTGCCATCTTGCGATATCCGGTTAACTTACCCCCTGCAATTGAATATAGACCCGAATCCGAATGAAAAATTTCATCTTTACGCGAAATTTCGGAAGGACTCTTGCCTTCTTCTTGAATTAATGGTCTAACACCTGACCAAGCAGACTCAACATCTGCGAAAACCAGTGGTTCAATTGCAAACATCTGATTAACGGCACTCAAAATATAATGTACATCTTTACTTGTAATTGATGGCTCACTTGCATCTTTATCCCAACTAGTATCAGTTGTACCAAAATATGTCTTGCCTTCACGTGGAATGACAAACATCATCCTTTTATCATTGAACGGTGTATCAAAGAAAATCGCATTTTTAACTGGGAATTTTGCATTATCAACAACTAAATGAACACCCTTAGTAAGATGCAAATGCTTGCCTACATCACCATCCATTTGTCTAATATTATCTACCCATGGTCCCGCTGCGTTAACAACACGTTTTGCATAAATTGTCCCTGTTTCACCGGAGACTTGGTCAACATATCTTGCCCCATTCACTTTTCCTTGGCCATTGTATGTCAGGTCGGTAACTTTTGTGTAATTTGCCAACAAAACTCCTTGTTCATTTGCCCTTTTAGCTACCTCTAAAACAAGCCGTGCGTCATCTGTTCGATACTCAACATATACTCCGGTTCCTTTTAATCCATCAGCCTTTAGATATGGCTCGCGCTTAAGAGAGTCACTAGGATCAAGCATGAATTTTCGCTCATTTTTTTTCACTTTTGCTAAATAATCGTAAACGTCTAGAGCAAGTGCTGTTGTGAACTTACCAAAAGTTCCACCTGCATAAAATGGAAGCATCATCTTCACCGGTGTTGTCACATGTGGTGCGTTCTCGTAGACAATTGCCCGCTCAGATCCAACCTCTGCCACTTCATGAATCGCAAGTTGTTTAAGATAGCGCAACCCACCATGAACAAGTTTAGTTGATCTGCTGGAAGTTCCAGAAGCAAAGTCCCGCATTTCTATTAGACCAGTCTTCAAGCCTCTCGTCTCAGCATCTAGGGCAATTCCGACACCCGTTATCCCACCACCGATTACTAGCACATCAAGTTCTTCATCTTGCATTTTCTGTAAATTATTTTCTCTTGTCTGCATATTAAAAGTCGTCATCAATACCCCTCCTTATCATTGATGCTTGTTATACTTGAACTCCATCGTTGCTTTAACCGCATGCTTCCATCCTGTATATAAATCATTCCGTCTTTCTTCATCCATATTCGGTTCAAATTTCTTTCCTACAGCAAAGATTTTCTTCAAATCGTCAACACTATCCCAGAATCCAACTGCCAAGCCTGCCAAAAAAGCAGCTCCCATTGCTGTTGTTTCAACATTTGCAGCTCTTTCAATCGGAATATTCAAAATATCAGATTGAAATTGCATTAAGTAATTATTATTTGATGCCCCACCATCTACTCTTAAAACTGGTATTTTGATTTTTGTATCTTCATACATTGTGTCAACCACATCTTTTGATTGATATGCTAATGACTGTAGAACAGCCTTAATAAAGTCCTTGCGTGTCGTCCCACGGGTAATACCAAAAACTGCTCCACGAGCATCAGAATCCCAATATGGTGCGCCTAATCCTGTAAATGCTGGAACAACATAAACTTCATCCTGGCTTTCAGACTCGAGTGCAGCCTTTTCCGAATCTGGAGCACTGTCAACTAACTGCATTGAATCTCTTAACCACTGGATAGCTGAACCTGAAACGAAAACCGACCCTTCTAAAGCATAATTAACCTTGCCGTCAATTCCATATGCAATTGTTGTCAATAAATTATTTGCTGACATTATTGGCTCGGTTCCCGTATTCATCACAATAAATGATCCAGTACCATAAGTATTTTTAACCATCCCTGATTCTAGAGCTAGCTGCCCAAATAATGCACTTTGTTGGTCACCTGCCATTCCAGCAATTGGAACTGCACTCCCATAAAAATGATAGTTAGCAGTTGTTCCATACACCTCTGAATTACTTTTAACCTCTGGCAATATTGCTTCTGGAATATTTAATAATTGCAATATATCCTTGTCCCATTTAAGATCATGAATATTAAACAACATAGTACGGCTAGCATTGCTGTAGTCTGTAACATGAATTTTTCCACCCGATAGTTTCCACGCAATCCATGTATCAATAGTTCCAAAAAGAAGCTCACCGTTTTCTGCCCTTTCTTGTGACCCTTCAACATGATCGAGTATCCAACGGACTTTTGTAGCAGAAAAGTACGGATCAATTACTAATCCAGTTTTCTCATGAATCATCTTTGCATATTTTTTCTTTTTTAAGTCCTGTGCAATCTCATTTGTCTGCCTAGATTGCCACACAATCGCGTTATAAATTGGTAACCCTGTCTCTTTATCCCAGATGACAGTCGTTTCACGCTGATTTGTAATTCCAACAGCCTTAATTTGTTTTGGCTGTATTCCTGAATTGATAAATGCATTCGCTATTGTTGAAAGAACCGCATTCCAAATCTCATTGGCATTATGTTCAACCCACCCAGGATGCGGAAAATATTGCGGAAATTCACGTTGAGCATCGGATACAATCTTACCTTTATGGTCAATAATCAAAGCTCTTGTGCTTGTTGTGCCTTCATCAATTGTTAAAATATAATTCTCTGTCATTTTATTCAGCCTCCATCTTTTGGTAGCGCTTTCTATAAAATTAGCATATACCATTTATATAAAATTGCAAGAAATTGAGCTTTTACTTTCTTAGTGAATAGCCTTTCCCCAGCTGCTCATCTTATCACAAAAATATCGTGTAAAATATCTTATTACATATTTCACAATCTTTTTAGATATACCAATTGTTTTTTCTATCTCCAAATATTAGTTGTATAATATCATTAATTAATCAATTTCCGAGAAAGGGGATTTTTATGAAAAAAATAGGTTTGATTGGCGGTATGGGACCAGTCTCAACCGTTGACTATTATCAACAACTGGTAACTAAATTCCAGCAAAGCCATCCCAATGCTTGTCCACCAATTGTGATCGACAGTCTAGATGTTTTCAAGCTTCTGACATTAGAGGAAATGAGAGATAGACACAGTCTTATACAGATATTATTAGCTAGTCTCAATAATCTGAAAAAAGCGGGGGCCAGTTTCGCCGCCTTAACTGCAAACACACCTCATATGGTTTTCGATGAATTAACTGCTGTTTCTCCCTTGCCTCTGATAAGCATTATTGACTCAACACTTGCAGCTATCAAAAAAAATAGACAAAGAAATATTGGTCTCATTGGTACAAAAATGACGATGGAACTTGGATTTTACCAAAAAAAATTACAATCTGCCGGCATAAATCTTGTAACTCCTTCTGCAGAACAAATCGATACTATTCACCAAATAATATCTGAAGAGTTAGAAGTTGGAATTGTAACTGCCCAAAGCAAACAAAAATTACTTGAAATAATTAAAAAAATGAGCTCAAAAAGCAATCTAGAGGGAATAATTCTAGGTTGCACTGAGCTTCCTTTAATACTAGGTCAAAAAGATATCTCTATAACTGTATACGATACTGTTTCAATTCATGTAAATGATATTCTCAACACTGCACTACAGGACTAAGTTAATACTTTATTCCAAATAAAATCATCCGAAAAAGGGACATTACCGTTTCTTTGAAGTTCAGTCTGTTTTCTTCAAGATAGTTTTCTCCTAGCAGGTGTACGAGCGTTTGTTGTATGAGCATTTGTAAAACTTTTTTCTCGGTATTAGTTAACTCCTTGATATTCTCATTCTCAACTAAAACCTTATATATTAATTCACTTAACTCATCTAGATTCGCTTGTAATTTGTTCCATTGTTCTGGATAATCAGTCCTTATTTTTACCGCAAACTTAATAAGCTTGTCTATATCATATGTATCCGGAAAAATATTCCATTGGCACTTCAATAACTCTGAGGGCGATATCCTCCTTCCCAGTGCCGCTTGCCAGCTATCTCTGAATTCGTAAAAAAAGAAATCAATTGTTTCATTTATAATAGCAACTTTGCTTGGGAAGAGTGTATACAAGGTTCTTTTACTAATCTTAAGTTCACTAGCAAGTTCCGCTGTAGTAAATTTTGTACCTTTTTTCTCCATTAGATCTATAATTTTTTCATATATTTCCCTTTTTTTATCCATAAACTTTTGCTCCTAAATCTTACTGAATAATATGTCATCCTCAATAGTAATTTTTTCACAAAGCTTGCAAAAAGTAGATAATTATTTTTTTCTCAAGATATTTACCTACCTTTTTACATTTTTTCTCTCCATAGTGTACAATCAGTATTGTGCTTTAAAACAAATATACCATGGGAGTGATTCGTTTGACTGTCGACTATACCAAAAAAACCACCATTGTAAATATTAGAGATATCGGTGGTATCCCTGTTACACATGGTCAATTAAAAGAAAAAACTTTTTTCAGAAGTGGTGAACTATGCAACATTTCTACCTATGATATCTCTTTTCTTGAAGATAAACTACATCTTAAAAAAATATATGATTTTAGACGACCAGAAGAAATAGAAAATCGCCCAGATTCTCTATTTGAAAAAATTAAATATGAAAACATCAATTTGATGTCCACCGCTGGTCAAGCCAATCCCAGCCTAAAAAATATGACTATTTCTGATAACATCGAGTCACACATGCTTGATGCATATACAGAACTTGTCTTGGGCAACTCCGCCCAAACCGGCTATCATACTTTTCTTATGGAGTTGGTTAAAACACCCCAGCCCGTAATCTTTCACTGCTTTGCTGGCAAAGATCGGACTGGTTTTGCTGCAGCTTTGATTCTAAAAATTGCAGGTGCTACTTCAAATGAAATCTATAAAGATTACTTGCAGACAAATGAAGCCCGTAAGAATGCTAACAAAGAAATTTTAGCCACTTTCTCCAATAGACTGTCTCCTAAAAAATTGGCAGGACTAGAGGTATCATTAAATGTCAAAAGTGACTACTTAGCACATGCATTTGATTTAATAGACCACCATTTTGGAAACTTTAACAGCTACCTTCTTGATGGACTTGGTCTTCCAGAAAATTATACTTCAGCTTTCCAAAAAATTTATGTTGACTAGTACTATAGACATAAATCGGTATTATTCAAAGTTAGATGAAAAATTTTGACTTATGAAACATGTCTATCCTGAATGCATAGTAAAATCGAATTAAAAAACTGTAATCTTTTTTTTAGATTGCAAAGAGGCTAGTGAAAATTATTTAAAAATTTTCACTAGCCTCTTTCTGTTAATTATCTTGTTCATCTGCAAGATTATCCATCTTTTACAAATAACTGACTTCTTAAAATAAAAATTAGTCTCCGATTACAAGGACACGTTCTTCATCATCCATGTAAACTTTTTCTTCACGTGTTGCTTCGATTGATCCAAATGGCATCTCTGCACGTAAAACCCAACCTTCAGGAACATTGAACGCTTCTTTGAAAGCATCATCTATAAGTGGGTTATAGTGTTGTAAACTTGCTCCCAGTTTATTTTCTGCAAAGGCAACCCAAACATTCTGCTGAGCTCCACCAAGACCTTGTTCTGACCAATCTTGGAAGTTATCAGCATACAAAGTAAACTGTGCTTTATTATCATCAATTGTTGTTTGATTTGTAAAGAACAAGACCGTTCCAAACCCAGCTTTGAATGAATTTATTTTTTCTTTTGTCTTAGCATATGCTTCCTCTGTTGGTACTTCAGACTTCAATCTTTCAATTACCAAGTCCCAAGCCTTATCCGATGCATCTCCAAAAAGGACGATTGCACGGGTTGATTGGTTATTAAAAGCTGTGGGTGACTCTTTGATAGCATTTTTTACTAATTTAACAATTTCCTCTTTTGATTCAGTAACATTTTTACCTAAAGCATAAATTGAGCGTCTATTTTTTAATAATTCGATTAGTTTTTGTTCCATTAAAAATTCTCCTGACATGAATTTATTTGTTATCTTTTATATAACAACTATAATTGTAGTGACTTTTTTATCATTTGTCAACACTTACTTTTTAAAAGCTTATCTTTTATTGCATGTCTTATCACAATTTGCTATCATTTGTTAATACTACCTGGAAAGTTGGTACATTACATTCATGAATACATATAGTTTATTAAAAAATAAAATGCCACCATCCATCAAGAAGGCTTGGATCATAAAAGATTTGATATCTTTTTTTGTTTCAATTATTGTCATTGAAGCAGTTGGCTTTCTTGCTAATCATTTTTGGCATTCTACCTGGATAAATCAATCTATAATAATACTTATAAGCATTGCAACATTGATAACTCTGTTTTCTTTAATTTCAATTCCATACAGATATTTTTTTCATCGTTATGAAATCAATCAAACAGAGGTTACAATTCAAACTGGTTTTTTCTTCCGAAAAACAACATATATCCCGCTTATTCGGATACAGCACATTGAAACTTCTCAAGGCCCAATTCTTCGTTTTGTACATCTGACTGAGCTATCTATTCATACCGCTGCCAATACACATTCCTTGAGTGGACTGGATATTAAAATAGCTGCTGACTTGCGGACACAAATATTAGAGTTAGTTGAGGTGATTCGTGAAGATGTCTAATTATCAGCGACTTCATCCACTTGTAATATTGAAGAAAAGCATTTCATGGGCATTTTCTTTCGTACTCATACTCATATTTGATACTTTACGTAATACTAGCAACAAATCTGATTGGGTTTTTAGTATCACAATTTTTGGGGGATTAATTGTGCTGGCAGTCATCTTCAATACTTACCACTGGTTTACCTTTAAGTACGCAATCAATCCTACAACCTTATCAATTAAATCTGGTATTTTTTTTAAACATGAACAAACTATTCCTTTTTCGAGAATCCAGTCAGTTCATCAAGAATCATGGCTTTTATTTCGACCTTTTAGAGTCGTTAAACTTACTATTGAAACTGCTAGCTCAAGCAGCAAAGTCGAAAGTACCATATTAGAAGTCGTGTCCCAATCAACGTACGCTTTGCTTGAGAAGTTACGGCTTGGAAAGAATGTCCCCGCTGATATAGAGCTCAAGCCAATTAATAAACAACATTACAAGTCGCAATACTCGGTCTCAATGAATGATATCATTGTCTTTTCATTAGTTGATTTCAATATTATTTCCGGAATCTTAGGATTAACCGCAGTATTTTATCATTTTAGCGACTTTGCAGATAAATATCTAAATCCATTTTTGAATAAGATAGTTGCTAGTGGATTATTGCTGCTGATTTCTTTTGTAATCATAATTGTTATACTCGCTATTTTAGGATCTATTACAAAAAATATTTTCAAATATTACAAGTTTAACGCACAGAGGGAACTCAACCATATAATTATAGAACGAGGTTTCTTTACACGTACAACTCTAAGTATTCCAATTGAACGAATTCAAGCTATTCGCATAAAAGGTTCTTTATTGCAAATACTCCTGCACATTAAGACAGTTGAGCTTTTATTAGCATCAGGTAAAGAAAGCGAAGACAAAGAAAATGCTGAAGACACTACTTTCTTTCTTTTTCCCATCATAAATAGCCGCTTATTGTCTGAAAAACTTGCACAAATTCTGCCTGAATTTACTGAAACGATTGCCCCAAAAACCTCCCAATCATTCCCATGTCTGCCACACTATTTTTTGTTCAGTCGTTTCCAGTTTTTAGGCCTCTTATTACTGGTTCCATTATTTTTTTGGAATAACAACTGGAGCTTCTTACTTGGCATAGCGATACTTCTTTTTACCTTATTGTTTGTTATTAATTCTCTTTGGAAAACTAAAAGTCAATCTAGCACATACTACGAAAAACAGTTGCTCATAATTAGAACCGTTCATTTTTTCACACTGACTGAATATCTCTGCCCTTTGAATAAGATTCAGTCAATTTCAATATCCACCACACCTTTTCTCTATCAGCAGCAGCTCGGACATACGACTTTCTCACTTAAAACAGGAGAAACTGCTCTAGAGATAAAATTAAAATATCTATCATGGTCAATCTGTAAGGATATCAAAGAAGCTTGTAGTCCTAAAATCAGAAAATATACTTTTAAAAAAACAAAGAAGTATATACCATAATGATGATAAAAACTTGTGTGATAACACGAACTGTAATTATAATTTATCCTTTATTATAAATAACTTACGATTAAACCAAAATTTTGGATTACAAAGTCAAGAGCTTGACTAACCGTAAAAAATGGGGCAGGGTCAAAAGTTAAATTTTGACCCTGCCCTCATACTTATTACTAATAAGCGTATTTCATAAGTCAAAATTTTCCGCCTAATTTCACAGCAGGATTACCAGCCTTTTTCGCCGCTGCTCCTCTCTTTGTTGTCTCAAAAGAGAGTAATCTTTCTTTTAATTCATTATATTTTAAGTTTGCACCAAACACTGGGCTTCCAGGTTCCATCCGAATTCCTTGCATAAGACTGCCCTCATCCAGAGGATCAAACCCAAAATCATCGACTATGACAGCAACTTTTTGAACAGCATCCTTATTATCACCAACTATTGCAATTGCCTTTCGATTGTTTTGCCCTTTAGGCTTAGCTTCATCATACAAATCATGATATCCCATGTGATTGAAAGCCTTTATAACAACACTTTTTTTTAGATAGTTCTGAACTAGTTCACTTGATGAACTACTGACATCAGTTAGTTCTGGACGCTGACCATCTACTTCCCACCAATAATTCATCGCATCTATTACAAGCTTTCCGGCTAGTTGCTCAACTGAAAGTGACTTATACTTTCCTAATGGAAGGGCTAAAATAACAGTATCTGTTTTTGCCAGAACTTCTTTTGCAGTGAGCGCTTGGGCTTCTGGTAACAATATTTCAGTTGTTAATGCAATTTTTTCAGCACTGCCTGAACCAGCAATATATACTTGGTATCCAGCCTTTAGCGCAAGTTGTCCCAATACTGTTCCTAACTTCCCAGCTCCTAAGATTCCAATTTTTTTTGCCATTTTTATTCCTCTCTTAATAACTCGCGCACTCTTGGAATCACCTTGGTAGCATACAGCTCAATTGTTCGTTCTCGAGCACTTGCCGAAAGTTCGCCAGCACCATACACTAGTTCAAATCTTCCTGCATCCAAAGTCTTAAGCATTCTAGCAATTCTTTTTGCTACAGTTTCAGGCGAACCAACATAGAATGAACCATTTTGGACTTCACTTTCATACTGTTCCCGAGACATCGGTGTCCAACCACGATCTTGTCCAATTCTCACAAAACTTGCTCTGATATGATTCCATCCTAATTCAATTGCTTCTTCATCCGTATCAGCAATCACCCCGTGTGAATGAACTGCAACTGGATATGTCTGCTGCTCAAATTTTGCCGCAGCTTTTTTATACAACTCAATATATGCTTTAAACCTCTCAGGTGAACCTCCGATAATGGCCAGTGTCAATGGAAAACCATATCTCGCTGTCCTCACAACAGATTCAGGCGAACCTCCAACTGCAATTCTTGTTGCTATCTTACCATTATCTGTTTTTGGAAAAACATCGGCATCTTTTAATGCAGCCCTAGTTGATCCCTTCCATGTCACTGGCCTCTCTTCTAATAACTTAGAATACAGGTCGAGCTTCTCTTCAAAGAGAACATCATAATCTTGTAAATCATATCCAAACAATGGGAATGATTCCGTAAATGAACCTCTACCTAACACTGCTTCTGCACGCCCATTCGAGATTGCTTCAAGTGTTGCAAAGCGCTCATATACTCTCACCGGATCATCCGAACTCAACACTGTAACTCCAGTGGCTAACGTAATTTTCTTCGTAATAGATGCTATGGCAGCTAAAACTGTATCTGGACTTGAAATAGCGTAATCCGCGCGATGATGTTCGCCCAGAGCAATGACATCAATTCCCAACTCATCAGCCATTTTTGCTTCCTTGATTACTTGCCTGATAGCCTCTGCCTGTGTGAAGACTTTATCCGCATTTTCACGCGGAATATCTCCAAATGAATCAAGACCAAATATTATTTTTCCTGGGTTTATCATTTCATTACCGCCTTTTTTTAAATTATATTCTTATTTTTTGTAAGCATATTAAAATACTAGTATGCCTTGCCTTGAGTGTCAAGAAAAATAACTATTATCTCAAATCCTTCTTTATCTTAATATTAGCTTAACAAAAAGCACTATTATTCATTAACTATTATTCATAGTTTTTTCAAAATTTCACCCTATACTATGAATATAGTCTTGATACAAAAACATCCCGCTCCCCCAAAACGAGATGCTACAGACTACTAAAATTCGTTTTTTCTCTACTCCCTTTCTCCGTGGTTAACCCCAAGACCACGGAGTTTTTTTATACACTAAATAACTTATGATATCAGTTTTGTTGGCAAAGTAACTAGCATTCATAGAGGCTGTACTTACTAATTTTCAAAATAATATTTTATCATCGAATTTTCTTTACTTATCATGTTAAATTTATGCTTATAAATAATCTCTCAAATATTATTATCTTTATTCAAATTAAAAGTTGTTGCTTTTTTTATTACAGGTTGTTATAGTTAGCTTGTTAACAACATTATAAAAATTAAGGAGTGGTTTTTAATGACAAAAAAAGTTGGTTTAATCGTTGGTAGTTTAAGAAAGGGTTCTTTCACTCGGGCTGTCGCTGAACAAATGGCCGCACAATTACCTAGCGGATTTGAAATTAAGAATATTGATATTAGTAAGCTTGATTTATACAATCAAGATTTGGACGATGAGGATAGGGTTCCTGCCAGCTGGACTAAATTCCGTGAAGAAATGAAAACTGTTGATGCAGTAATTTTCGCAACACCCGAATTTAACCGTTCGGTTCCTGGAGCATTAAAAAATGCACTTGATGTTGGGTCACGTCCCTATGGAGCAAGTATTTGGGATAAGAAGCCTGCAATTATCTTGAGTGTATCGCCAGGTGCAATTAGTGGATTTGGTGCTAATCATCACCTTCGTCAATCATTAGTATTCCTCAACATGCCTACTATTCAACAACCTGAATTATATATTGGAAATGTTACAGAATTACTTAATGAAGATTTGAAGATTACTAATGAAGGTACGCTTAAGTTTCTCGGTAATGCAATGACTATTTTTGCCGATTTTATCAATCGCCTAGCTTAAGGGCTTCTAATTAATTTTATTTAAATAATCAAAAAGTCATCTTAATTCATAGCTATCGCCTTTTTGAAAGTTATTTTCTTGATACTCACAATTATTTTCAAGGAATAGTTTTATTAATTTAAAAAAAGGCGGAGACCATCTTTTTTAATACAGTAATGCTCTTTCCTTGATTGTGAATAACGTTCAATATAGAATTAAGTTGTGTTAAAATTAATGAAAGGCGGTAAATCAAGAATGACTAAAACTATTGCTTCTTCCAAAACACAGTTGCAGTTAAACCAACTACTAGCTGATTTAACTCAACTGCAAAATAATATCCAACAAACTCACTGGTATATGCGTGGTAAGAACTTCTTCCATCTGCATCCTCTGATGGATGAGTACAAGGATCAATTAGGTGAACAACTTGATGAGTTAGCGGAACGACTTATTGCATTAGGCGGAAGCCCCTATGCTACGGTTAAAGAGTTCATTTCTAACACTGGATTACCTGACGAAAAAATAGAGTTTGATCAGTTTACCTTACCAGAATTAATGGACAGATTACTAACCGAATTTAAATATCTACGTGATCAATATCAGATTGGGATAGAAGTTACTGATGAAGAGAAAGATTTCCCAACTCAGGATATTTTGAATGGCTACAAAAGTGATACTGAAAAAACAATTTGGATGATCAGTGCGTATTTAGATGAAAGTCCAACTGACTAATATTGGCGAACAGCATTTTGAAACAATCTATAGTGCCCCCAAAAATTGGATTAAAAGCTAATTTTTAGGAGTGCTATTTTTATGACAAAATACAATAATAACCGTTATGATGAACTTAATTCCCTAAGTTGAAAGAAAAATGGCTCAACAGCATTTACAGTACAGTTTCCAAATAAACATTTATAACTTTAAGCATAATTTTGATAATACGATGATAGACATCTCTTTATAGTTTTAAAATATTTGGTCTCTAGTTACACCTTAGGCCTAATAAGCAATTCAAACCACTTTCTTATTTTTCACATGCAATACCTTAGGAGTAGATTCTGATTGTTCAGAATGATAGTATTAATTAATAATATTAATTTTTGGTGGAGACTGTCAGAGTGGAGTTTTGTTATGTCTTTTATTGGAACACTTGCCGTTATCTTGGTAGCTACTACAGTTTTTGGTCATTTATCTGTTAGATTGGGAATGCCCGCCGTCATTGGTCAATTAATTAGTGGCATCATTATTGGCCCAGCCATTTTGGGAATTATCCAACCTGACGAGTTGGTTGTTAACTTTGCAGAAATCGGTATTATCTTATTGATGTTTATCGCTGGAATAGAGAGTGATCTGCAGCAGCTTCGTAAATTTTTAAAACCCGCTCTTTTAGTTGCAACTTGTGGAGTAATATTTCCTATCTTTGTAATGGGGACTTTTAGCCTTTTTTTTAGCTATCATTTTCAAGAAGCTCTCTTTATTGGCGCTGTTTTCTCTGCAACATCAGTGAGTATTTCAATTGTTGGCTTGCGCGAATTTAGATCACTCAATACCAAGGAAGGAACAACGATTTTAGGGGCAGCCGTTGCAGATGACATTATGGGTGTCATCATTCTCAGTCTCTTAATCTCATTAGAAAATAGTTCTGCTGTAGATATTAATAATCTAATTATTCAACTAACATTCCAATGTGTGTTTTTTATCGGTGTATTCTTCCTTGTTCGCTGGATAGCCCCAATACTAATGCATTTCAGTGAGAAGTTATTAATTCCTACCAACCGAACTATCTCTGCTATGATTATCTGTTTATTAATGGCATATATTGCCGAAACGGTTGGTTTATCAGGGGCGATTGGTGCTTTCTTTGCTGGAATTGCTGTTGGTCAAACAAATAGCAAAAAAGTTGTTGTTATGTATATCGAACCAATCGGCAATGCCATCTTTATTCCTGTTTTTTTCGTGAATATTGGACTTGGTATCTCATTTAGTAATTCTCTCACCTCACTAATATTTATTGTTACAATGACACTTCTTGCAATCTTAACTAAATGGTTTGGCGGCTACTTGGGTTCAATACTATCTGGATTCACTAAACAAAGTAGTAACATTGTAGGTGCAGGTATGGTTGCACGTGGCGAAATGGCCTTGATTACTGCACAAATAGGATATAATGCTCACTTTATTCAAAAAGAGCTTTATATCGATCTTATTTTTATCATTGTACTTGCTACAATTATTGCTCCCTTATTACTACGCTGGAGTTTACGACAAAAAGTTGATTAAACAATAGACATGCTGGATTTAAAAATATTTTCTCTACTGCAAACCAATTTAACTTTGAATTCACATGTATATTTGGTCATAAAAAAGTGCTCTATAATAATTAGACTTTTGTCTAACTATTATAGAGCACTTCAGTTTGGCGTAACCTCTCTATTTATTCCGGATAAACGTGTTTCATAAGTCAAAATTCTCCGTCCAACTTGTGTAACACTGCCTTGACTCCAATTTGTCTACCTATTATGAGGCACTTTAGTCCCTTATTTAACTAATATTCACCCAAGAATTAAGAACCAAATTTTTTGAAGCTTTAATATCACTGCTTATCAATTATTTTTAACCAACTACTACATGTTTCTTGTACTTATCAACCAAATGAACTTCATTCAAAATCCCCCTAGCTTCTTGTGTTCCTTCATAGATTCGACGAGCACGCTTGGAGTCTCCAATATTCAACAATGTTATTCCTTCATTTTGTGCAAATTGTTGTAAATCGTTAAAACCTGGAATATAACTTCTCATCCCTAAGCATACAAAAGCTTTATCGAATTGTAATGTTCTCTCTTCGTCCGCACAGCTCACAACTGCTGCTGTATTTGAAATTGATAACAACTTAGTACCGACAAACTGTTCAACATTATATTTATTTAATAACTCTTTCATACCAAGTTTAGTAATTATATCCAAGTCTTTGCCTATTTCAGGTAACATCTCTACCATTGCTACTTTAGAATTCTGATGTTCCGTAAAGTATTCCATTACGTCTAGCCCAACAGCACCTCCACCAATGACTAAGATCTTTTCTTCTTTTTGATTAAAGCGCTCTAAGTCATTTAATAAATCAAAAATATCAAACACATGAGAATCATTCTCCATACGTGCTTCTTGTAATCCTTCGATTGGTGGTAAAAACGGATGAGCACCAGTTGCATTAATAATGATATCTGGTTTCTGCTTCTTAATTATATCCAAGTCTGCATATTCATTTAGATGGATCTCAAGATTACTCAACTTTTCTGCTCTTACTCGCAAATAATTTACATAATCATCTATTCTTCGCTTGTCAGGTAAACGTGCAATCTCATGGGCCAATCCACCTAAATAACTTTTTTTCTCATAAAGGCATACTTCCGCGCCTATTTCTGCAGCAGAACAAGCTGCTTCAAGAGCTGTCGTCCCTCCACCAATTACAACTATTTTAATTTTGTTTTTTAATTTATCCAGTTTAAAATCATCTTCACCAATTACGTCAGGATTTACTGTGCAACGGATTGGAAGCCCCTTCCCGATTCGATGATCTGCACACCCAATATTACATGAAATACATTTTCTCAGCAGCTCTTTATTTCCGAATTTCACCTTATTGACCCAATTAGGCTCTGCAATCAAACCTCGGCCCATTGCAATCAGATCTGCTTGCCCTGATTCCAATACTCTTTCAGTTACTTGAGGGGATCTAAAATTCCCAGAAGTAACAGTAATCTTATTAAATTTATTTTTTACTTTCTGTGCCATGAACGAACGCCAACCATCTGGTAGATTCATCTTATCAATCTGATATTGTAAATTATCATTGATTCCGGCAGAAACATTCAGAATATCAGCTTCTTTACTGAAGTAACTTAATAATTCTAGAACGTCATCAATCGTATTTCCATCCTTAACAAATTCGTCAGCACTAACTCTTACAGAAATTGGGAAACGCGGCCCGACAGCTTTTCGAACAGCTCCCAAAACCTCATTTGCAAATCTTGCTCGGTTTTTCGCAGAACCACCATATTGATCAGTCCTATGATTATAATGTGGTGAAAGAAATTGATCAAGTAAGTAGCTATGTCCAGCATGAATTTCAATACAATCAAACCCTGCTCTTTTTGCACGATCTGCGGCAATTGCATACTTACTGACTATCATCCTTATCTCCTCGATTGTTAAAGGCCGAGGGGAATTCATTCCTTTTTTAGAAGCAACATCTGATGCAGATACTGGCTGAAGACCATTTAACCTCAATGTAGTTGCAGATGCTCCAGCATGGTTAATCTGAACAGAAGTACATGCACCATAGGCATGCATCCTTTCGTTAAACTTCCAAAGACCTGGTAAAAATTGATCATTATCCATCCTTAATTGAGTCGTTCCATTAGTCCCCATTGGATAATCAAAACATACATTTTCCAAAGTAATTAAGGCTGTGCCACCTTTTGCCCTTTGTTCATAGTATTTAATATGATCATCATTAATTGTACCATCATAGTTAGCAAAATTAGATCCCATTGGTGGCATAACAATCCTGTTCTTTAATGTCATCCCGTTAATTGTAATAGGCTCAAAAATATACGGATATCTATTCATTATCATTATTCTCCTTCTTAAAAATTTTATTTCATCTTCTGTAAAACTTTAATTGAGGTTGGGTCAAAAGTTAAATTTTGATTCATTCTCTATTTATTACAAATAAACGAACTTCATAAGCCAAAACTTTCCGTCTAACTTCGAATTACTCATAGCAGAGTTTTCACTATGTTCGTAATTTCTAGTTGTTACTCAAATTTCCTCGAATTATGGCACACTCCCAAAGTTTTCTCGTTGCTTGTGATATCAAAATCAATCTTTAAAATGCTAATATATTTTACAACTCGGCAAATATTTTTTTGAATCACTAAAAAGTCTGTTAAATTAGTAATCCAAGCTCAAAAAAGCCAAAACTTATACTATCTAAAATAGAATAAAGGTATATCCTATTCTCATTCTTTATTTTTTGTTACCTTATTCACATATTATAATCAAAAAATTCAATATAATAAATAAATAAAATTTCAATAATTCATAAAGAAAATCTATTGAATTGCCTTTATGAAACTTATTTCATACTTAAACAAGTTATAAAAAGCTGTAACTAACTCTCTCGATTCAAACTAATTCGAGAAAGCCCGTTACAGCTGTTCTTTATTTAATATTATTTTTATATCTGATGCTCGTAGTCAACTGCTGCTTTTCCTGCCGCAAAGCCAGAAGAAAAACTCCAACTATTCATCATACTTGGCATTGAATCACGTCCGTTCGCTCCACCAATAATTTCCCCTGTACCAAATAAGTTCTTAACTGGGCGATTCATGCTATTAAGCAAGTTCATTTTGTCGTCAACCATATATCCACCTAAAGTAGTGGCAAATCTATCTCTTTGTTCTATTGCATAGAATGTATTTCCTTCGAATAGATGCATACAATCATTAGTTCTACCAAATTCAAGATCTTCTCCATTCACTACATATTCGCGATATTTCTTCAGTGTTGTAATTAGCTCATTCCCGTCTATCTTTGCTTTAGTAGCAATTTCTTCAAGTGAACCCTTTACAAAAATTGGATTCTTACTTCCATCATTTTTCAAATATTCCTTTATTTCATTTTCAGAGAAATCATGTAACAACAACAGTTTGTAAAACTCCTTCCATGTCCGTTCATCCATAATTAAATATGCAACTCTCCCTGATTGTTTCAAAATTGCATCTCGGAATTTTGTGTAGACCTCGGATTCATTAACTATTCTTTTACCTTCCTTATTTACATAGATAGCTCCCATATCCGTTGCTAACTTAGAGGCATAGGTCGTTAACTTAGCAATTCCTGGCTCTACTTCAACACCATGTGGATAAATTTTGAGCCAATCCGAATCATGAACTTTCAATGATAATGCATGCGTAAATTGATACGAATCTCCAGTAGAAGTCATAGGTCCGTAGTAATCGATGCCCTTCCCATTTCCTTCCTTTAATACCTTAGCTCCATATCCGCCAGCGGCTAATATTATGCTCTTAGCTTCAATGTAGTAAGAAGCATGTTTACTTTCTGCAATGACCCCTTTGACCATATTTCCTTCAACCACAATATCTTCAACTCGGACATCTAGCAGTATCTCTCCGCCTTTTTTTTGAAATGATTCAGACATCTTACTAATAAACTCGTAACTACTTGAACTAGGTAATTCAATCTGGCGCTCCACACTATGTTCAGGTGTCTGCGTTTGTGCCTTCTTATAATCCAAATTTGCAAACTCGCTAACAAAATCAATTGCATCCCCAATATTATCTACCATAATTCTTGTTAAGTTAGTATAATTTGTTTTTCTTGATTCTTTAAAAACATCATTAGCAAGAAGCTCAGGAGAGTCCTTGTAATCTGACCCAAATATCTTCTTACTTGTTTTTGAACCCGTACCTACAATATTTGATCCATTTAAAATGGTTGCTCCACCCATATACCCATTCTTCTCTAATAGAATAACTTTTGATCCTAAAGACAATGCCTTACTAGCTGCTACTAAACCTGCGCCCCCTCCGCCTACAACAAGAGTGTCTGTAATTATTTGTTTTCTTGCCTGGCTTTGTTCATCCTCAATTTTTCTACCATTCAACTCTATTTTACTGTCAACCATGGCCTCCTTTGCTGTATCTAAAATTGCTTTAGTCATTATTGTTGCACCACTAACTGTATCAACATCAAAGCTTTGATTAGAGAGTACATCACCCTTCAGCTTACTAAAAACCTGATTGAATATTCCTGGTGTTTCCGTGTGCTTGATGACTTTTAAATCTTTAATTTCATTTTTATCAATATTAATTTCAAATTCTATTTTTCCATTACGACCTTGAGTCTTTAAATTTATTTTTTCCATAATTCATTTCTCCTCTAAAATCTTCAAAAAATATTATTAATTTAACCGCTGTAATATATTCATTACACTTGCGCCCTTTTTCGTTGCTTTACTATTCAAAAATCTAATTTTTACATTTCTTCCAGTCATTAGCCAGTTACATTTACCTATTATTTCAGCATTATTATTTAACATTCTTATTTGCACTGGAAATTTCTCTCCAGACAGCTCCACTTCTCCATCATATATTCCATCAGCTGGACGAACTTGAAATTCATTTTTCTGAACAAATTTATCAAAACTTTGTTTACCTTTCCTCACGATAATACTGCCTTCAATTTCATAAATATGCCCCAATAATTCATTTGCAGAATTTATTTCACCTAATTTAATTAATTGTCGAATTAAAGTTGATCCTATCTTTTCACCTTGGTATGTTTCTTCAGGTATCATAATGACATCGAATCGTCCTTCACTGTACACTTGCATTTTTTTCATGTTTGCAATCCCATACTTCCCAAATGTATAGTCAAATCCTGCTACCACAGTATCGCTATTTAATTTAATAATAAAACTCTCAACAAATTCATATGGCGATAAAGATGCAAACTCCATTGTAAACTCTACAACATATAAAATATCCGCTCCAATGTCTTCTAAAAGTCGTTCTTTTTGAGATAAATTGCATAGGTATCTTATTTTAAAAGGTGCCTTCGGTCCACTAAACACCTCTGAAGCATGTTTATCAAATGTCATAACAGCAAGAGGTAATCCCTTTCTTAATGCTATTTTTTTAGCCTCACTAATAACTTTTTGATGTCCTA
This sequence comes from Lactobacillus sp. UCMA15818, assembly GCF_030400225.1. Taxonomy (GTDB): domain Bacteria; phylum Bacillota; class Bacilli; order Lactobacillales; family Lactobacillaceae; genus Liquorilactobacillus. The sequence continues at coordinate 59,819 of NZ_VJYB01000010.1, forward strand.
AATGAACACCATCAAAAAAGCCTAAAGCAAGTACAATCTTATGCGGGTCAACAAGCTTTTTTAAATTATATGGATATTTCAAATCAATGATTTTCATATTAGCACCTCTTTTAGTTGCCCCTTAAAAATATACGAAAAAACTGTGAATGACCTAAGACTGCCACACACAGTAAGTTTTTTACCTTGCTACTTTAAATACGTCAATTCAGATTCGTCAATTGCCTTATTCAATTCTTCAGTTCTTATAGAAAGTTCTTCCGTATCCCACTCTAAATAATTAGCCATATTTTTAAGTACTGCTTTTTTTACCTCATTCAAAGTATTCGCCTTAAATAACATATGATATGTTCTGCGCAATAAGTAATCTACTGGATCAAGAACCAATTCTTCATCAAGAGAGTATCTGAGTGTTGCTGCTTCAGCTTTTGAAAGTCCTTCAATATTCTCAACACTATTTAATAAATTAAATATTTTAGTAGCATTAGATCCAAACATCTTTGCGATTGAAAGTGCTTCTTCGTGATTGAGCCCCTTATCTTCACCAATCTTTGCAAATTCAGCTAATACTTCTTCCACATTCTCTGAATCAAAATTGCCACCTGAAACTATGGTTTCCTTAGAATCAGCTAATATAAATTCTTTATTGAAATCATTTTCTAATTTTTTTACAATCATTTCGAGAGCTGCCTGTGCCATTAAACGATAATCTGTCAATTTTCCTCCAGCCAGAGTGATTAATCCATCTTCACCAACAGCTAAAGAGCTCCCCCTCGAAACTGTTGATGGAGCTTTAGAATTGCTTACAGATTGACTAGCTCCTGAAACCACATCCGTCGTGTTGTCTGTTATAATTAATGGTCGTAGTCCAGCCCAACTAGACTCAATATCATCTATTGTTAAATTAGCTGTTGGATATTTTCTATTGATTATCTTAAGCAGATAATCTACATCCTCCATATCTACTGTTGGATTTTCAAAGTCACCATGATAATCAGTATCAGTCGTTCCAAAATACGTCTTACCTTCCCGAGGTATTGTAAAAATCATGCGGCCGTCATCTGTACCAGAACCAAAATAAGTTGGCTGTGGTACTTGCAATTTTGAGCTATCTACAACGAGATGTATTCCCTTTGTAGGCCGCATTTGTGGTCTATCCGTATTTGTATTATCAATTGACTTCACTAAATCTGACCATGGACCGCCTGCATTAATGATAACTTTTGCTTTAATTTCAAATTTCTCACCTGTCAGCATATCCTTAACTGTGCATCCTACAGCCCGATTGTTTACATCATGTAATATTTCAACCGCTTTTATACGATTCAACATAATCCCGCCGTCATCGTGGGCCTTTTTCACTGCTTCAATTACCAATCGTGAATCATTATTTTGATAGTCCAAGTATACCCCGGCCCCAACTAATTTATCTGGATTTAATTGTGGTTCTCTTTTTAGAACCTCTTCTTTAGTCAACGTATAGTTTGCATATTTCCTAAGCTGCTTAGATTTGTTGATTTCTGCTAAATGATCATATAAGTCCATTGCAACTTTGACAGAAAACATTGTAAATGTAGTTCCCGGTTCATCATAAATAGGTAAAATCATCGGATCAGGATAAACTAAATGTGGAGCAATATGTTGTACAATAGCTCGTTCTTTAACTGTGTCAGAGACAACCTGTACATCAAAAGTTTTTAAATATCTAATTCCACCATGAACTAATCTTGTAGATCTTGATGATGTTCCACCGCCAAAGTCTTGCATATCGATCAGAGCCATCTTTATTCCTGAAGCGGCTGCTTGTAAGGCAACTCCTGCACCTGTAATACCTCCACCAATGACTAATAAATCAACTTCTTCACCATTTTTTAATAACTCAATTTCTTTTTGTCTTGTTTTTTTTGAAAAACCCATTATAATTCCTCCTTTGATCTCAACCTCATTCACAAAAAGGTACCGCTTTCAAAACGTAAAAAAATAACAACTTACGGGGGTGGGTCAAAAGTTAAATTTTGATTCAGTTCCTCTACTTATTCCGTATAAACGTGTTTCATAAGTCAAAATTCTCCGTCTAACTTCGAATTACTCATAGCAAAGTGCTTGCTATGTTCGTAATTTCGAGTTAGTACTCAAATTTTCCCGACTTTGTACTGCCTTAAAAAAGTTGGACATGTTTATTTTAATTGTTAGCTAGATACTGTTTACGATATTCGACTGGAGTTAATCCAT
>NZ_VJYB01000011.1 GCF_030400225.1 Lactobacillus sp. UCMA15818
TGGATTGATTTTTACAATAAACGTCGTATTAAAACAAAACTGAACGGTAAGTCACCGGTAAAGTACCGGGAACTCGCCGTTCAGAAAGTAGCATAAATCATATGTCCAATTTTAAGGGTTCACTTCAATGATAAGAATGAGTAGTAGTTATTTTTTGTTAGATTGGAGAGTATAAAATAGTTTGTGTAAATGAATAAAAATCCTATTGAAAAGGGAATCCCTTCCCCGTATGATTAAATCGTCAAACCAAACCAAAACGGAGGGATTCCCCATGGACCAGTTTACCAAAGATTTAACCAAAACTCTATTATCAAATGGAGATGTTAAAGAACTTTTTCGTCAACAACTCGAAACAGCTATTAATCGAATCTTGCAAGCTGAACTAACAGCTTTGCTTGGTTATGATCCTTATGACCGCTGCGGCTTTAATTCGGGCAATTCTCGCAATGGCCAGTATTATCGCTTAATTGACTCTGAATATGGTAAGTTGAAGATTGCTGTGCCGCGTGACGTAAGGGCCATTTTCATAACCACCTGCTTCCAGCCTATTCTCGTCGTCAGGACGCTTTAGAAACAACAGTCATTCAGCTTTATTCCAAGGGCGTTACGACCCGTGAAATTGCAGATTTGATTGAAAAAATGTATGGCTCTTATTATTCACCTACTACTGTTTCTAATATCACTGCTCAGGTAACAAAACAGATTGAAGCTTTTCATCAACGAGCTATTGGGGCTGTGCCATAAGTCCTTCAAAATAGAAGAGATTAGTGAAAATCGTTCTTTGATTTTCACTAATCTCTTCTTTTTGTTTATAAAACAGTTATAATTGGTGCCTTTCGCCACCAATTTTCTAATATTCATTGCCATCAAGGCAATTCCAGCTTCCCTTTTTACCTTCTCAAGACCTCTAACCGAAAATTTTTTAAAACCCAAACAAGCCTTCAATCCACCAAAAACTGATTCAACATCTATTTTACGTTGTCCGTAAATTGAACCAGTTTGGTGATTTGAAAGCAACTTGCGTTCCTTAGCTTTGAAATACTCCCATGCGCTATTAATACTTATTTTACGAGGATTTCCGTTTTTAGTGAATGCTCGGTGATCAATTTTAAAATCGTTATCGTATTTGTTTGCCTGATACTCTTTAAATTCACGTACAAATCCGTACTTATCTTTGCGCTTACGGTAAGCATAAAAACTAAATCTAACTCCCTGCAGATCAATAAAATAATCGTCTTTAGGATGATACGCCCAATTCATGACCTTACGGTCATCACTTTTCCATTTGCGACTATTTTCTTTTAACATTGTCCCATATGGAATTAACGCTGTATGTTCAGGTAATTCATCTTCGAGATATCGATAATTTGATTCTGAACCGTATCCTGCATCAGCCACAATATACTTACCTAAAGTTCCAGCTGCTTTTTGTTGCTGTAAAAAAGGAATTAATGTTTTGGTATCTCCTGGATTTTGAAAAATGCCGAAGGCAGTTACAAATTGTTTACTTGTGGCGATTTGTAGATTATAAGCCGGTTTTAGCTGTCCGTTGAGCATTGGATCTTCCTTAACACGCATGAAAGTTGCATCATGATCTGTTTTTGAATAACTATTTCTTTTACCATAAATTCTGGTTTGTATTTTATGAGCTAATAATTTAGTTTGCCGTAACTTAAGTTTTCGTTTTAAAGATTTTAGTTTTCGACGCCTTGACTTGTCTGGGTTTGGAGAGATATGTTCTTTTTCAATCTTTTTATTCAAATCTTTCAAGTCATTTTCTAACCGCAAGGTAATTTCATCAAGCATTTCTAAAGTAAGATCTGTCTCTGCTGGGAGCTGACACTTAAACTTAGCGTCATTTAATTCTTCCAGAAGGGTTATAATCGCAGAGCGATTAAGCTTGTCAAAACGAATCGTATTCTTACGCCAAACAAAACTATATTTATTGGCATCAGCTAAAATTTTAGTCCCGTCAATAAAAGTAACTTCATCAATAAAATTGTTTTGTTTCAGATATTTGGTTAGTTTTAGAATACATTGATTAATCAAGCTCTCAACTTCATCTGAAATTCTAAAACGACAAATTGTTCGGTAGGCTGGAACCTGTTCTTGTGTCAGCCAACGGGCTGCCAAATTCTCTTCTGCCAAGGTATTAATACGGCGACTACTAAAGATACCTTTTGTGTACGCAAACAAAATTAATTTTAAAAGTACACGCAGATCATACTTACGCGGTCGTCCAAAGATGTAAGGATCATTAATTTTAAGGTCTTCAACTATTTGATTAATCATCCGTGCAGGATGATTTTCTTTTGGCTCCCAGTCAGTTTTAATACTAAGTACAGTCTGATTTATGTTATAATTATTGTACATTTTGATTATCCTTTCTATAGGGGTATTGTTTTTGAAAGTACTGGCTGTAACCAGTGCTTTTTTATTTTTAATTATACCAAAAGAGCTTCACCAGAAAAATCATTACTTTCTCTGGTGAAGCTCTTTCACTTAGGGACTTATGGCACAGCCCCTTCTTAGATGCAACTTACCTACCTCTACGCCGTGATTCAGTTCAAAGAGAGGCAGTCTATATTGCTTTAGGTATTACACCTGTCGGCATCAAAGAAGTTCTTGATTATCGAATCGCTCCAAGTGAAAACGCAGGAGTTTGGTCAGAAATGGCAGAAGATCTTAAACAACGAGGATTAAAGCAAGTCCAGTTGATCATCGCAGATGGAATGGTTGGTCTGCAGCCAGCATTATTGCACGCTTTCCCGAAAGCCAAATTCCAAAGATGCCTAGTACATGTTATGCGTAATATTGGTTCGCATGTGCGTTTAAAAGATCGTGAAGCAATCTTAAATGATTTTAAAGAATTGCATTCAGCGACCGATGTAACTGCAGCACACAAGATCTTAAATGATTTTTATGGTGCTTGGGAGAAACTGTATTCTAATCTGATCCAGCAACTTAAATCCATTGAAAATGAACTCTTAGCTTTCTTGAGCTTTCCTCCTGCTATTCGACCAACAATTTATTCAACCAATATCTTAGAATCACTGAACAAAAGAATTAAACGCAGGACCAAACCCAAAGAACAGTTTCCAAACGAAAAATCTTTAGACAATTTTATCGGAGTTCAAGTCATAAGCTACAACGAAAAATACTTTAATCGTAGTCATCGTGGTTTTGGTCAAGTCAAAGACACGTTAGAATCACTTTTCGATTAATAGTTTAATTTTACAGGGGAAAGGGATTCCCATTTACACAAACTTCTTGACACTCCCTTTTTGATATTATAGAGTCTATTGATAAGCTAAGTCCAAAAAGTGATGAATTTAGATACACAACTGATGTAAGAGGTAAATATAATTTACCAATTGACTTCACTGACGATAGGGAATCCCCTAAGGTAATAAACCTAATAGTCCTTGGCCAATATTTGAACTATATATATTTACATTTATGTAGTTTGTATTTCATATTAGAAGACAACAAATGCTCCCTTTTTTCAGGTACTATTTTCGGAAACCCCCATGTTAAGGGTCTACTGTATGGTGTAGTTCATTCAAGCATTAGTAGGACACTTAATAGTGCTTCTGAAGATCAGATTTCAGAAGAAATAAGAAACTGTATTTCAAGTGTAATAGCAAACAATAATTTAAAAATTGAATCTAGAGATATTAAAGTTGATAAATCTGATGATGGTTATCAAGTTTTGCTGGATAGTTCAGCGCTATTTATGATTTTTGAAAATGATGAATCATGGTTTTTAAAAACAAGACCATTAATTAGATGAACGCAAAGTTGAAGCTCTAAAAGAAGGGTATACTTACGTGATCATTATTCAATAAAATCAACTCCATTAACTTTTTTATCAAGTGTACCAAAGAAAACGAACTATAGGGATAACCTTTCCTCCTCTGCATGATACTTTTCAATCCGATACAAAGTAATGGGAGCAATCCCTAACATTCTGGCAATCTGTCTCTTCGTGAGATCAGCTTTGCCGGTTTTTTTTTGGTCTAACAGCTTACAAGCTTCTTTGTAAATATAACGCTTTTGGCGATTAGGGGAATTGGGCCCATACTCACGGACCTTTCCTTTATACTTACCTTGTTTTTTAGCAATCTCAATTCCTTGTCGTTGGCGCTCGCGGATTGTTTCGCGTTCTTCCTGGGCAATATATTTGTAAAGCTCAACAATAATGTTAGTAATCAGGTTTCGTAGATTAGGATCCTCAACGCCAGCAAAGCTTGGTAAATTTAAAACATTTAATGTAGCGTTTTGGCGGCGGATTGCTTCGATAATATCGGTCAGATCTTTAGAGTTACGACCTAAGCGATCCAAGCTAACGACAATTACTTCATCATCATCACGCAAATAGTTCAGCATTTTTTGCAGCTGGGGACGATCAGCATCTTTACCAGAAATTTTTTCCTGGAAGATTTTGGTCACTCCAGCACTTTTTAGTTGTTCAAGTTGGCGTGCTAGATTTTGATCTCGGGTACTAACACGCGCATAACCAATTTTAGTCATTTTCAGAGCACCTCCGGGTCACTTATATGTAACTAATAATAATGCACTTTCTAGATAGTTACAATAGGGTACACTCCAAACGCACACTTATTAGTTTTTAACCATTTTACAGCAATGTTATAACATGTTATAATTTAAAGAAAAAAGAGGTGCATAAATATGCCTGAACTAACAATACGTAGAATTGGAAATTCCACTGGTAGCATTTTCCCTAAATATCTTGGCCTAAACGAAGGAGATAAAATAGAGTACAAACAAGATGGTCAAAAATTGATTTTAGATCTTGAATCTATAAATATCAAACGTGATCGAGAAATGATTGAAAAAAGCTTTGAGGATTTTGAAAAAGGAAAATGGATTAATGAAGAAGCTATGAAACAAAAGTTTGGAAAATATGGTTGGGGCAAATAATGTATGAACTAAGATATTCAGAATCATTTCAAAAATCATTAGAAGCTACAATATCATATTGGCAACAAAAACTTGAACTATCAGATGATAAAATCAGCGAGTTTGTTTCTAGTATTTATAAAAGTACAGAAGCGTTGAAACGGTATCCATACCTAGCCGAAAATATAGCAACAAAATATGGTTTTAATCAACCAACATACCGTGTAGTCATAGGTAAAAGTTACGCGTTCTTTTATAGAGTTAACCAGAAAAAAGTTGAGATAGGTTCACTATATAACACTAAACAGATGAAAGTTAGCTTTTAAGGGGTCTCCGTCAAATCGTATTGGTGAAGCCATGAAGTCCTCTGAATAGGGGGCTTCTTTATTTTACAATTAAAAGAATTCTGGCATAAAAATGATCCATGTTTTTGAATCCGTAACAGATCCGTTTAAGTGCTTTGATTTTACGATTGATTCCTTCGATAGGTCCATTGGAAAGTGATGATTCACAGCTGTTTGAAACATATTTTAGATTTTTCTTTAGGGTTGTAATTGAAGTATCCATTGGAGATTGTTGTTTTTGGTAATTAGTTAGAACTTGTCTGAGCTTTTTTGAATCTTGTTTTTTAATTGCTTCTTGGATTTGGTGAGCTGTTTCATAGGTGTATTTAAGCTTTGAATTAGTACTAAGCCCTAAATCAATCAGGTTCTGTTGCGTCATATATTCGTTAAGCCCTCTGAAGTATTGTGTTTTTGAACGATTGATTTTTTCAGTATCTTTATGAAACAAACGCCAATTGATTTTTAAAGCTTTGTAAATCCGGCTATACTTATCGCTTTGTTGCTTTAAAATTGTAACCCTAAGCTGATCGAAAGCCCGATTTACCAATTGAACAATGTGAAAGCGATCAATAATGATTTTAGCATGCGGGAAAAGTCGTCTGATGAAAAGCTGGTAATTGGCATTTAAATCAATGACAACCGATTTGACAGCTGAACGTTCCTCTAGAGAATAGCGATTTTCAAAGTAAGCACAAATATTTTTAGACAAGCGGTCATCAAGAATTGAGATCAAATTGTGTTTTTTGGCATCGATGGCAATAAATGAATACGATCTGGCAACTGATTTGAATTCGTCAAAACAAAGATGTTCAGGAAGTTTGGCTAGGCGCTGAGGCCTTTGAAAATCATGATATAAAATCCGTGTAACTGAACTAGGAGAGATCCCGACTAGTTTGGCAATCGTCGTAACAGGGAGTGATTGTTTGGCTAATTTAACAACAGCAGATTTGAGACCTCTGGTAAGAGAATGATTCTTTTCAACGATTGGAGTGTTGGCACCACAAGTAGTCTGACAAGATTTACAAAAATAACTTTGTTTTCGCAGATACAATAAATTCATTGGGCCATTGAGTGTCGGCAAACGGAGTTTTGTCAAAGTAGTACCATTTTTAATCAGCGATGCAAAACCACAGTGAGGGCAACGAGAAAACTGATAACTAAGGCGAGCATGGATTTTCGCAATTTACCAAATGCTTTAGTTCAACAAGTCAGTAGCCGGCGTAATCATATTCCAAGAAAATCATTAAATTATAAAACACCAATTGAGGTATTCATGGAAAATATCACAGATAAACAGTTATGTTATTTCTAACTTAATTTGACATTTCAAGACTGATAATCAATATACTGTTCAAAATTGTTTTTAGTTGTCCAAATGACTCTAATTTTTCGTCTTTTAATATATTGCTGTGCCAATCCCAGTAATGGTGCAATACCAGTGCCCATACCAATCATGATAAGCGGTGCTTGACTTTTATCTTGTTCAATGATTGATGAAAATTGTCCAAAAGGCCCTTCCAACAATACTTTATCCCCTCTTTTTAGAGTACTTAAGCTCTGTGTAAAGTCCCCTAGTTTACGAATCGTAAAAACAATTGGATGATCTATATTGGGAATATTGGTAACAGAGAATGGATGCGGCTCACTGGAGATACCATTAACACCTTCAAAAGATAAAAAGAAGTAATCACCGGCTTGATATATTACATCATTGTTTGTCAGTTTGATTTGTACTTGTATTACTGTTGGACTAATGCTTACGGTATCAAACACATATCCTAAAGACGTATTTCTATTACAAATTACGTGATGCCACAAATAACTACTAATAATCACAAATGTATACGTGTCAAATAACAACATAAATGAAGTATGGATATTAATCCTACCAATAAGATGAACATGCAACCGAATTAATACAATCGCCAAAAGGTTTAAACGATGGATCCAAAGAGACAATTCATGTTTTAAAAAACTTGTAATTTTCTTTTTATATCATTTGCTATCTTAAAATGATCTACAATCCAACCGGACATAAAGAAGATTGAATAAAGGGCAACCCCAAAGGCCATATACCAAGCTGCCTCACCTGACAAAGTAATCCATTGATCCATAGATAATAAATAATGCCAGTGAATAAATCCGAGTAACAGAGCTCCAATGCCAAGAAAACTATGCACAAAATATAATGCAGGAAGTCCAATTAATTGATCCAGCCATCTAGGTCTCAGCGATAAATAAACTTCAAAAAGCCACCAAGAATAGGCAATTACCCCGATGTCAATCAAAAACAATTGATTGATGCTAGAAGTAAGCATTGTATGGTTAATCAACAGAATTAAAGGTAGTGGAAATATTACCATCGCTGTGAACCAAAGAGTATATAATGCCAAAGGGTATCTTTTTAACAAACTGTCAACTCCCTATTCAATTTAATAACCGAGTTTAGCTAACCATCTATTCACACGACTATGATCATTATCCACTGCTGATCCCGTGACAGAAAAGCCTTTTAAAAAATGAGATTGTGGATAATATCTTTTTATAATTTGTAATGAATCACCCCATCCCGATCCTTCATTTGTTGAAAACGGAATAATAGTCTTACCGTTTAAATTCTCATGATCCATAAAAGTTCTAACAATCATAGGGGGCTCATTCCACCAAATAGGATAACCAATAAAGATTGTTCGATATTTAGAAACATCATGAAGCTTTCCTTTTATTGATGGTCTCAAATTATTTTGCTGTTCTCTTTGTGCCTGATCAACAGTTCTCTGATAATTTTTGGGATATGGTTTGGCAGGAACAATCTCATATTGGTCTCCATGAGTCTTATCTGAAATAAACATCGCCAGTTGTTTTGTATGTCCGATTTTGAGATGAACATTTGGATAATTAGTTCCGGAACGTGAAAAATAAATAATTAAAGGTTTCTTTTGACTACTAGCTGATGACGTCGTCCCTTTCCTTTTAGTAGCAGAACGAATATCATTTGAATCTCGAAAATGCGTGTAACCTTGATTGATGTCGATAACTACTACTAGAATAAAAAGAAAAGAACAAAGTACAGCAAAAACTACTTTTCGCATTTGATTGCCTTCTTCATTCTTATCTTTGTTTTTTTACTTGATCACCAAGGTTGTGTTGTTGGCCCAACAGTAAATTCATTAACATTGACATCGTTTGGTTGATCAATCGCAAAAGCAACAACTGATGCAACTCGATCTGGTGTGATACCATATTGTTCATAAATCGAATCAAAATCTTGAGCTGATTGTTTATCAGTAATAGCCCCCAACAATTCAGTATTGATAGCTGCCGGATATAATGTAGCGGTCCTAATATTCGTTTTTTCTTGCGCTGATTCCATACGCAGAACTTCCATTAAATCACGAACTGCCCACTTGGTTGCGCCATAAACGGCACCGCCTGGATAAGCTTTTAAACCGGCAACAGATGATGTAGCAATAATATGTCCTGACTTCTGAGCTATAAATTCTGGCAGAACAGCAGCAATACCATTTAAAACTCCCTTAATGTTAATATCAATCATGTTATTCCACTCATTAATTTTTAAAGCTGATAGAGGAGCGATGGGCATAATGCCAGCATTTAAAAAGATTACATCAACATGTCCATAAATCTTTTTGGCCAATGACACGAGTACTTTATTTTCTTCAAGCTCCCAAGGTAGATTGTAAAATTAATCTGAACGCTTTTAGAAAAAATACCAGCCCTTAAAGAATGTGCTTACCACAAACACATTCTTTAAGGGCTGGTATTTTTTCTAGTATAACCATTCTAAAAGAATTAAAATCGCATCCTTTTGTGAATTAGAACTGCCCAATTTCCGATCAGTTAAATCTGATGTTGCCGTCGCTTTTTCGTTATTTCCTACTTTGTATTTTATTTTTGTTGCTTGTAATCTTCACCTAGTGCGTTAATAATGCAGCATTAAAGTTGTCTTTAGGCTAACCGGTTTGTAGTTTAATGGTTGATAACATCCTATATTTGTTTTTCGTACTGATCGTCCATATCTTGTTGCTCTTTTAATTGTTTTTAAATTTTCTCAATCTAACTAGTCTTAATAATAAGATCAGTTTTACATTCACCAAGAAAAATTTATTTAGTTTTGTCATGCTTTAAGATACGGTATGTGGTGCCTTTTCTAGCTGAACTAAGCTAAGTTGACTAGACAAATAAACTAAATCTTGTTGATGCTCTTGGGTACTAAAAATCATTGATGGTTTTTCTTGCCATTGTCCAATCATTTCAACCTTACAGGGTTTTAAATCTGGATCATAATATATCACGGTTGCATAACCCTGTTATTGTCTAACTAGTGAAAAATCATCTAAATTACCATTTGTAAAAAGCACGGTATTCGGTTCGAATGACTTGCTCAACTACCCTGATTACCTTTTCCTAAGCAGACTATAAACAGACTAAATTTTTACCGTACAAAGTTATTTTTTTTCATGGCTGTAAAAATAAAAGAAGCTGTTTTACTTGCTTTTCCATTAACAACTAGTGGATACTTATTTAAATAGTAATGGTACGTATGCACAATATCAATAACTTGTGGCTTGCTACTGCTGTTGCTAACTTTGAGCTGATAACATCCAGTAGAAAGTTGATGTCTCAATTTGTATACTGATCCTGTATCATCAAAGATAAATTTTTGGTGGGTTTTAAGATTTTGCAATGATACTTTCACCATTGACTTATCATGAATCTGCACAGAAAAATAGTTGGCGGAGGCATGAAGGTTAACATATTCTGTTAAAATCGTACCTGGTTGTATTGTTTCCGGTCTAGCTTTATACTGAACCGAAAGTTGACTTCTCTGTGCAGCAACTATAATATTTTTCGGTTTAGGTGTTGTTAAAGATATAAATAACCAAATAATAGTGATTAAACTAATTACTAAATAAAAATACAATCCCGTTTGGTAGATTGTAAAATTAATCCGAACGCTGTTCGGACAAAAAAGATCAGCTTCCTTTAAAATGGTGTTTACCACAAACCCATCTTTTAGGAGCTGATCTTTTGTCTAGTATAACCTATTCCGAACGAATTAAAATCGAAACCTTTTGTGAACTAGGGCTGTCCAATATCCAAATGGGCGTTCGGCTGAACCGATCACCGTCAACAATTTCTTATGAATTATCTCGATGTCAACCTTATCAGGCTGAATTAGCACAAACAGATGCCGAATACAAGCGATCACGATGTGGTCGGAAAACTAAGCTGAGCGATGAGTTAAAGCAAAAAATTCTCAACCATTTACGTCTAAGCTGGTCATCAGGAATGATTGCTCACGAATTTAAACTAGCTACTAAATCTATTTATAATTGGCTAAATCAGGGGAGAATTGGTTTCTCCTTGAATGATCCACCTGAACATGGCGTACGCCAACGGCGTAACGTTGACCAACGATCCAAATATAATCAATCTTTGGGGCGATCAATTGAACAGCGTCCCATGATGATTAATCAACGTAAGCGCATCGGCGATTTTGAACTAGATACAGTCGTTGGTCCTCGTGGGCATAGTAAGGCAGTTTTATTAACTTTAATCGATCGAAAATCACGGTTCCTTTGGGCATACCGGTTAAAAGATCGGACGACAGCGACTGTTAATGAAGCACTAACTAAGTTCCTAACCACTTTTAATGGTCCGGTGCACAGCTTTACTGTGGACCGTGGCACTGAGTTTAGTGGGCTAGTATCACTTGAATCACAATATGGTATTAAGACCTATTACTGCCATGCTTATACGCCAGCTGAACGTGGTAGTAATGAACGCTTCAATCGGAATTTACGTTATTTGTATCCTAAAGGGACTCGTTTTGAGCACATTAGTGCTCAAGATTTAACGACGACGTTACTCCAAATTAACCAGCGACCGCTTAAAATACTCAACTGGCAAACACCGTATCAGGTTATGCTGACAAATTTGTCCAAAAATTCGGATTAAATTTGCAATCTACCACTCAAATGCCATCCATGCCGTTGAAAAATATTCAACCCGTAAGGCTGACGTCATGGTTTGTTTCTGCGTCATTGACAGTTGCTGCATTAAACGACCCTCTTTCATGTGACTGTTCATCTAAGTACAGACACATGATATATTCAACATATGTATATGCCAACATATAACGCCGATCAATGACTCCTTGAAAGGTCTTGCAGCAACTTCTTAACAAACTAGTGCTGGTGGGCGTGTTGTTGACTTGACTGGGGCCGATAAGCGGCAACTAACCCTGTCACAGCGTCCAAAGTCATAATCAGACCCATTAACCACATCGCTGCCATATTGTGCCTGGTACCAATTAGAATCAGCAGCACCACATTTAACGCCAGCATGAGCCAGCCCATTGTTTTCGACATTTGTTGCATGAAAATCCTCCTCAAGTGTATGGATAAGACCTATACCATTTTTCGATACTACTTTAGATTAATTCTAAATTATGTTTATGGCAACCCTAAAAAGTGTTAAAATTCTTGTCAGAGGGGGAAATCACGATGAAAACCTATACGGACTATTTCTTTGATGAGCCAGCGTTTGATCTCCACGATGGCGGGTACATGCCGCTTGAGGTCAGTGATGCGCCTGAGAAGCCCTTAAATGTGCCGCCGTTGTTGAAACCGGATAAAGAGACGGCGACCGACGTTTATTACACGGTGACAGCAGAGGCTGGGGAAACGCAACTGTTACCTGGGGCGAAGACCAAGACGTGGGGCTATAATACCAGTCTGTTAGGTCAGACGATTGTGTATCGCCGTGGTCAGCATACGCATGTGACACTGAAAAACACCCTGCCTGAGTTGACCACTTTTCATTGGCATGGGGCTAATGTCAGTGGCCCTTATGTTGATGGCGGATGCCATGCGCCTGTTTATCCGGGTGAAAGTAAGCATATCGACTTCACATTGGAACAACCGGCGACGACTTTGTGGCTGCACGCGCATCCGTGCCCATCCACAGCCGAGCAGGTTTGGCATGGTTTGGCTGCCATGGTGATTGTCAAAGACGACCATGAAGCCAGCCTGCCATTGCCAAGGAACTATGGCGTTGACGATATTCCGGTCATTTTGCAAGACCGGCGTTTTCATGAGAACAACCAGTGGGACTACCGGGCTGATTATGATCCTGACGGTGTTGCTGGGCCAACTGCAATGATTAACGGTACAATCAATCCCTATTTTGATGTCACCACGCAAAAGGTCCGGTTGCGTTTTCTGGATGGTGCTAATCGCCGTGAATGGCGGTTGCATTTTTCCGATGACCTGCCATTTACGCAAATTGGCGGGGATGGCTCACTGTTACCGGAGCCGGTCAAATTTACCCATTTGATGCTGACTTGTGCTGAGCGTGCCGAAGTGATTGTTGATTTTGGCCAATACCATGAAGGCGACGAGGTCACCTTATATACGGATGATGTGCCATTGCTAAAGTTCCGCATTCATGCGTTCAAACCGGATCAGACTACCTTGCCTGATAAGTTGTTCGATGTGAAGGCACCAGTGGTTGACCCGGCTTTGCCAGTTCGCCACGTTGTGATGCAGGGGATGGACGAAGGTGTTGCGATTGATGGTAAAAAGTTTGCCATGCAGCGGATTGATGCCACTCAACCAATTGGCAAAGCCCAGTACTGGGATGTTACCAATAGCAATGATGCGCCTGGAATGGTTCATCCATTCCATGTGCATGGAACCCAATTCTTAGTCTTGTCGCGGAATGGGCATGCGCCGTATCCAAATGAACATGGTTTCAAAGATACCGTTGGCGTGAATCCTGGTGAAACGGTTCGGCTGCTGGTTCGCTTTGATTTGCCAGGGGTTTATATGTATCACTGCCATATCATTGAGCACGAAGATGGCGGTATGATGGCACAGATTGAAACATTCGATCCAGCCAAGCCAAAGCAAGAATATAAATTGATGGATATGAATACGTTAATGATGGCCTTGGCTAAAGAACGTGGCGTCAAACCATCTGAGATTTGGATGGGCGGTATGCAGTCTTATGAAAAAATGGGAATGAAAATGTAAACGTCCCACAATATTAATATAGAAAAAGATGATTTTAATATGCACTCTCCAACGATCAAACATCGCGGGGCTTTTGTCGCCACGTTACTGACAGGTACCTTTTCGATGTCAATTTCTCAGTCTTCTTTAAGCACCGCTTATCCTGCTTTTATGAAAGCTTTTGGTTTAGGAGCGGATACAGTTGCTTGGCTGACAACCGGCTTTATGTTGGTGATGACCTTGATGATTCCGGTTAGCCCATGGCTGTTGCATAATGTTACTTTCCAACGGCTTTTCCAAGCGATTGAACTCATTTTTGCCATTGGGACAGGCTTATGTATCTGGGCACCGAGTTTTACCGTGCTCATGATTGGCCGGTTGCTTGAAGCGATTGCGGTCGGGATCATTTTCCCGAGTTTCCAGACCGTGTTGCTGACGATTACGCCGCATAGTGGGCGTGGTCGGGTGATGGGCACGGCGGGATTGGTCATGGGCTCAGCCTTGGCAGTCGGTCCGATTATTTCCGGTGTTTTGCTGACATGGTTCCCTTGGCAGGCTTTATTCTTGTTCTTCTTGGTCGTTTCGCTGCTTGTGCTGGCCGTTTCAACGGTGACCATTGCGTCTGTCATGCCATTGCAACCGACGCAACTGGACTGGGTGTCCTTCCTTTTATCCGCAAGTTTTCCAACTCTACTTTATGCCTTGGGTGCTTTGTCGAAAAAAGGCTTAACTGTTGGCGTGGTTGGTTTGTTGATTTTAGGCGTTCTGGCAGCTGGTATTTTCGTTGTTCGGCAATTGAATCGCCAACCACCAATGTTGCAAATGCGAGTCTTTGCCACTGGTATGTTTACTAAAGCGGTGTTTCTGACCGGAATTTCATACGTCGGTTTGATTGTCACCACTATCCTGATGCCGCTTTACTTTCAAACGCTACTTGGTTTGTCACCGTTGATTTCTGGCTTGTCCTTAGTGCCAGCTGCGGTGTTGCTGAGTATTTTGAATCCAATTAGCGGGCGCCTACTGGATCGCTTTGGACCGCGTGTCGTGGCCATGATTGGCATGTTGTTGATTACTGGCGGCTTTGGTCTGTTAGCAGTCTTTGCCCATCATTTACCGCTGATTGGGACAATTATGTTGGCGATGGCGACTGAAGCCGGCAATGCCTTTGTGATGATGCCTTCAGTGACGGCTGGCGCGAATGCTTTGCCGAATGAGCTCGTGGCAGACGGCACTGCGGTTACAACGACGGCTCGTCAGTTATTCGGTTCTGCCGGTGTCATGTTCGCCACAGTGTTGTTGGATGGCATGCAAACCACGCTGCGAAGTCATGCTGGCGGTTTTGCTGTTACCTTCGCTGTGTTTGCTGGCGTGGGCCTGATTGGCTTGCTGTTGGCGTTGACGTTACCAAAGGAAGTCGCGAAGAAAGCGGTATAGCTGCGAATTCGTGCTTTGCATCTACAAAAATGACCGCCTACCAAAAAGTAGACGGTCATTTTTGTTGCAACTAAGTATACCCTATTGGCCTTTAAGCTTAGTGCGAATTATTAATTGAATTTATCGTTTCCCTGTATTTACCATCAAATGTTTTTTCATCTGGAAACAAGGTTTCTCGTGAATATCCTAGTTGTCTTAATTTTTTTTGGATCGAATCTTTAACTTATCACGGAAACACGAGTTACATCACGGTATTTATAGTCCCGTTGTTTTCGTTAATAGCTTGGCTATTTATGGCTCGAAGATTAAAGAAAGCTGATTATGCATAGAAACTATTCTATCCCCATTTCCCTGTATAATAGATTAAGCAAGAAGCTTTAATGGCAATGATTGTCTTTTCCCTTGCGAGGTGAGGCTCATGGGAACATGGAATAATCTTCAGGAAGGCTTCACAGTCAATGAGCGTCTTTCAGACACTCTCGTTGATGTTGCTGTTTGGCACGTTTTTAATCGCGCTACTCAGCTATATCGACAAACACCACAAATGAAAAAGCCGCCCCACATATGAAGTGCAACACAAAAGTTAGACAAAATAGATATTTTTATGCTGCTAAGGTATGTTCTCGATACTCAATTGGGGACATGCCTTTTGTTTTGAGTGAAATTCGGTGATTATTATACCAACTGACATAATTCAGCGAAGCTTCTGTGAGTGACTTAATATCTTTGTAAGGGGGAAAGCCACTCAAGCATTCCGTTTTGTAAATATGAAAGAAACTCTCGATTGGTGCATTATCATGACAATTTCCTTTTTTAGACATGCTCTGGATAAAATCGTTATCTAGAAGCCTTTGTGTATAATAACCTAATTGATAGTGCCATCCCTGATCAGAATGAATGATAGAGTTGCTTCCTTTCGGAAGCTTAGCGATTAATTCATCAAGCGTATTGGTAATCAGTTCACGGTTAGGACTATCGTTAACTTGAAAGGCCAAAACTTCTTTGCTAGCTTCATCAGTAATTACGGAAATATATGCCCATTTTCGATCTGTTAAGCGAACTTGAGTCACATCAGTGTGTAAGGCTTCATACGGTTTTGTGTGACTAAAATCTTGTTTCAAAACGTTCTCTGCTATTTTACCAACAGTTCCTCGATATGAAGAATATTTACCATTTTTACGACGATTGTACATACTCACTTGAACGTTCAACTCATCCATCAAATGACGAACTACTTTGTCGGCAATATGAATATTCAGTTTGACTAGTTCCTCTTGAACTCGTCGATAACCGTAGGTTAATCGTCCCCGCCATTTTCCATCATTGGTGATTTTTAGAATTTTAGCTTTGATATCAATATACTTATCGACATGATTTTTGATACGCTTACGTTCATCATGATAGGTAGCCTTCTTGAGACCTATGGCGTCAAGAATATCACCAATTTTATAACGCTGTGCCTTTGGAAGCTGTGCTTGGTCCACCCTGATCTGATCCACTATTTGTGTTTTTTGACGTCCTTTGAAGGTCCGAACAGGGTCATTGATTTTTTTAGAATATCGTTCTCCAATTTCGTATTGTAGAGTTCCTGCTTCTTCTTAACGAGCTCCGCTCGTAAACGTTCAAGTTCACTTTGCTTTTCTAATTGACGAACTTGTTTTTTCTTACGTTTCATTTTAGATGGCCTGCCTTTAGGATGAGATCTTAAGCCCATAATACCATCACGGATGAACACTTTTCGCCAAATACTTATTTGTGCGGCTAAAATATCATATTTCATAGCAACAATGGCTAAAGAATCATCATGAGTTTGGTAGTAGTCTATCACATCTAATTTAAACTCTGATGAGAAATATCGCTTGTGTCTTTTTCGATTAAAAGTTTCTACACCACCTAATTTATACAGTTGAATCCATTTTCGGACTTGACGCCCGGGTAAGTCATATTTAGAAGCTACTTCCGAGGCATTGAGATTACTATTCAAATATACGGATACAACTTCTGCTTTTAATTTTGAACTATATTTGGTCATAAAAAAAGTACCTCACAATCATTAGACTCTTTGTCTAACAATTATGAAGCACTTCACATAACTTTGACCGGTTATGGGGCGAACTAGTGTTGTTTTAATATCTGCCACCGCCTTTAACGGCTCTACACGGGAAGTCCTGTTCACGTGGGACTTCCTTTTTCTTTTTCGTTATAGCATGACTATGAAAAATTGGGTAGCAAGGCATTTTCAGCTTATTATTTATCTTTGTATTTTTCAAAAATAGGTTCAACTAATTCTTTTTCAGCGTTTTTCGTACTTCGCCGTATTTGTATATAGTTTCCCAATATGTTTATGTCTGGCAACGGACCCACTTAATCTAATATTTATTATTATGATAGACCAATTTGCCTATTAACTTAGTCTCGGTGTTTTTTTTCTAAAGTTGCTAATAATGCATCAATCCGTTGTTTAACTCGGGTTCGTTGGGTTGTATCAGTTAACAGTACTAACGTATCACCTTCATGAATCAAGGTGTCACCATGTGGAATCACTTCTTGTTCACCACGCCGGATTCCAATGAGCAGTGCTTCTTTAGGCCATGGCATGTCTCGGACCATTTTGCCGTTTAAGGGACTGCCAAAGAAAACCGGTATTTCCAAATGATCAGGTCGATGAAGTTGCTGAACAGTTTTAGGCATTGTCATCTGCTTAAACAATGCTTCATAGATTGGTGCACCGCCTAATAAATCAACAACAAGGTAAGAAGTTAACGATATGACTGCTAATGGCATTAAATGTGTTAAATTGCCAACCATTTCTGTTACCAGCAAGATAGCTGTGAAGGGAGCTTTTCCAATTCCAGCAAAGTAACCGGCCATGGAAAAAATGATTAGGTTCATGATATAGACATGCGATAATAATCCTAATTGATTCATTAAGACGCCATAAACCGCACCAATCACAGCACCTAAAGAAAGAATCGGCAAAAAAATACCGCCAGGTAATCCGGAACCATATGAAATCATTGAAAAGACGAATCGTATAATAAAAATTGCAATTAGTACAAACAAAGGTGGAACATACTGGCCAAATCCAACAATTAATCCATTACCACCACCAAGTAAATTTGGCGAAAAGTAACCAACTAAGATTACCAGCAGAAATGGTACGATACCTTGTATTGGGCGTGGCAAATGTGTCAGTTGATGATACCACCGAGGCATAACTAACAAGACCCGTTGATATAAGTAACCAAACAATCCCAAAACAATGCCGAGTAAAATTAAGTGCCAATAATTTGATACTGGTAAACTACGTGAATAATTTAAATGTAACACGGGAACAAGTCCGAAAACATTCAGCGAGATAAAATTTGAACCAATTGCTCCGGCTAATGCTGTTAACCAAACCAGCGGTGAAAAATTATGGTAAATCTCTTCTAAGACAAATAGAGTTCCAGCAATGGGAGCATTAAACGCCGCTGCTAATCCAGCAGCGGCGCCTGATGCAATTAGCAGTCGGCGATCAGTTCCTGATAACTTAAACCCAGCAGCGAAACCTTGACCAACTGACGCACCTAATTGAATCGACGGTCCTTCTCGTCCGAGAAATAATCCAGGTCCCAATGCCAGAATACCACCGATAAATTTTCGCCAAAGAATTGACCACCAGTGCATTTCCAATTCGCCAGCCAATTGACCTTCAACTTGCGGAATTCCGGAACCAGAGATATAAGGTTCTCTCTTGAGAAGTCGAGCCACAATTAAAGCTAAACCAAGGTTGATGCCAATCAACAATGCCCATTCCCACCAAACAAATGGCGCGATTCGTAAGTATCTATATACCAATCGACTATAGTGCAGCCCTATCTCAATACAATAGCGAAATAAGCTAACAACGGTGCCACTCATTAAACCCACAAGCAGGCCGAGTAAAACAAATCGCAAACGAGTAACGTCAAATTTTTCTTTTACAAGCTGTATCAAATAACTAATCCTCCATTATAACCAATATTATATAATTTAGTGCTTAATTAAACTAGGCAATATCTCGATGAAATCTAGTAGTTATTTTTCACAGAGAAGGGGTGTCATACCGCTAAGAAGCTGTCTAAAATCTCTTAAGTAATAGTGCTAAAAACGCTAAAACGACCATTTGCAGACTGGTGGTTAATTGACGCTCACAATTTTTCCAAAGTCGCCGACAATTCTCTAGCCAACTAAAAGATCGTTCGACTACCCAACGTTGGGGCATGACTTCGAATCGATGCAACTCATTGCGCTTCGCAACCTGCACGGTTGCGTTTAAATTACTGGCTACATCGAGCTGAAAATTAACGCCTGAATAACCACCATCAACTAAGACATTTTGAACCTGGCGTAAATGCATGGCATGTAAAGCGATCATTGCACTGGCCCCGTCTCGATCAGAGACGTTCGCTCGCGTCATGTGAATGGCCTGCGGAAAGCCATTGATATCAACTACCAGATGGCGCTTAATCCCCGAGATTTTCTTACCAGCGTCGTAACCTTTGTTTTCAGCAGTAGCGGTGTTTTTGACGCTCTGAGCGTCAACGATAATAAAGGAAGTTAAAGCTGAACGTCCTTGGTAAGTTCGCCGAGCAATGACAATTTTTTTAAAACTTGTTCCAATAAAGAATCAGCCGTAGGCTCAGCTTTAGTTGACCAAATTTTGTAATAGTTGTAAACTGACCGCCATTCTGGGAAATCACCGGGGACTTGACGCCATTGGCAACCGGTTTTCAAGACATATAGGACCGCACAGAAGACCTCGTAGAGGTCATATTTTCGAGGCTTAGTTCGCTTACGAAAATTTTCTAAAGCTGGTCGAATTAATTCAAATTGTTGCCGAGTAATATTGCTGGGATAATTTTTCATAGCTTAAACTCGCTTTTTACATAGAAGTATATCAAAAATCATAGATCTTGGACAGCTTCTTACAAGTTGAAATTGCAACACTTACGAGCCAAATGGCCGCCTGATTTAATGCTTTCCAGGGTTCAAATAAGTTATTAATCGCGATTAATGATTTATTTGAGCTGTGGAAGGTAAACGCGGTTCTGAATGTCTCTTAAAACCTGTCTCAAATATTGACTTCAATCCAACGTTCAGTGCTGATTATTTCTCAACACCAGAAAGTGTAGACCCCTTTTCCATTGAATAGCTTTTACCATCTTCCGAGGTAACGTCATAATCATAAATTGACATCACAATCACTCTTCTTTCTGTTTAATTCAACTATTATAAAGTTTAGCGTACCACTCCAGCCACTAGAATGTAACTTTTTAAAAGTAAATAAAAAAGCTGAAGTAAATTTCAAGCTTCAACTTTGTTGTTATTTATTTTTTAGATCTTCAATCGAATTAATATTTTTCATATACTTTGGCACGGCTAAACCAGTTTTGGCACCCTTCAAATTCACCCGCACATCAACAAACTCACCCTTGTACTGTCTAGCATACAATCCGTGTGTTGTTGGTAACCAAGCTGAAACAGACGCATCCGCCGCTCCAGTCGCGATTGAAGCCCACATCGGCTGTGCTTCCAGTGACTGAATCGTCGTATCGTAGCCCTTGCTGTCTAATAATTGCTTGACTAAGTTAGTCGAAGCAATCTCAGAATCCCAGGCAACGTAGGTTAGTTTGACCTTTTTTCCATGACCTTCAGGAACCCCAGCCAACCATTTTGCCACCTGTTTTGGATGTTTGCTAATATAGTTCTTCGCCGCTTTTGCAGGATCTTGCCCATCGTTAGCCTTCAACATAATTTCAGACATTTCTGATTTAGTCCAATGAAACTGTGACAATAGTTTATAAGCGCCAGGATTGTCATGTTTGAAACCGGTTCTAGCAATGGTGTGCAAATTCTCTGTTTTACCAAAAACATTTTTCGGATCTTTCAAAAATTTTATTGGATACTTGGTGAACATCCAGTGTGGTTGCCACCCAGTAATTACAATTGCTTGGTGATTTTTGATTGCTTTATCCAATGTACTGGTCATTGCGGCGGTAGAGCTAGTTTGTAACTGCCAATTTTTACTTTTCAAGCCATAGGCAGTCAGTGCCTTTTGCGCAGCGCCCATTTCACCAGCACCCGCATCAATTCCTGTAATCGTATAGTTAATCTGCGGACCTAACTTCTTATGTGGGTTATATGCAGCAGGTTTACTACTGCAAGCGGATAACCCGATCGTCAGAAGCAACAGTGACAATCCAACTACTAAAATTCTTAGTTTACGTGTCATAGTTACCTCCTAGTGTTTCGCACGATTAAATGCTTGTGTAATGCGGTCTAAAATAATGGCTAAAATAACAATCGCCAGACCAGCAGTAAATCCATTACCGGCATTATTACGCCCCACAGCGAAGTAAACCTGGGTTCCTAGACCTAATGCACCAATCATTGATGCAATAACCACCATTGATAATGACAGCATCATACTCTGGTTTACCCCAGCCATTAGAGTTGATTTTGCTAATGGTAATTGCACTTTAATTAATTTTTGCCAGCTAGTGGATCCATATGAATCAGCTGCTTCAATTAAATCAACCGGTACCTGACGAATTCCTAAGTTAGTCATTCGTACTGTTGGTGGCATCGCGAAAATTACTGATGAAATAACACCCGGAACCATTCCAATCCCAAAGAATGCCACTGCTGGAATCAAATAAACAAAGGCTGGCATAGTCTGCATTAAATCCAAAATAGGTTTCATAATTGCTTCAAATGTATGACTTTTAGCCATTAAAATACCTAACGGAATCCCGATTACTAATGCAATCAAACTCGAGGTAAGGACCAGCGTCAAAGTTTGTGTCATATCACGCCAATAGTCTAAGTTCCAAATTAATAGCAACCCAGCTAGTTCAAAAAGTAACAGTCCCCATTTTTTACCATGGCGAGTTGCATACCAAGTAATCGCCAAAACGATCACAATGAACAACCAGACGGGTAACAAATCAAATACCCACTGAAAGCCATTAACAATTCCACCAATAAAACTTGTAATCCCATTGAAAAAGCCTGTAAATTGCGTCAACCAAGTGACAAATGAGTTCACCCAGTCAGACAATGGTAACTTGCTAATTAAAATTGTCATTCTTGTGCCACTCCATTTCCGGCAATGGCACCTAACACGGCACCACGCACAATAATTCCGACTAGATGGTGATCGTCATCAAGGACAGCATACGGAATTGGGGTACTTGATAGTTTATCCATTAAGTCGTTAACTGGCACGTCGGGATGAGTGGTCGGGACACTAGTTTGAACGACCGATCTGAGATCACGACTCTCTTTTCTAATCAGGCCAACAACATCTTTGGCATCCGCAAAGCCAACAAATTTACGCGCACTATCGACCACATAAACGGACGAAATTTCATTTTCTTGCATCCGTCGTAGTGCCAGCCGGGGCCCATCCTTGTCAATGTTAATTGTATTAGGACGAATCATGACATTGGCCACGGTTAAGACTCTTGTCCGGTCCACGTCTTCAATGAATCGTTTAACGTAATCATCGGCTGGATGGGTCAAAATATCTTCAGGGGTCCCGGTTTGAACGATCACACCATCCTTCATGATCAAAATTCGATCACCAATTCTAAGGGCTTCATTCAAATCATGACTAATAAAGATAATTGTCTTATGCATTTTTTCTTGTAAATCGAGCAATTCATCCTGCATGTCTTTTCGATTTAATGGATCCAATGCAGAAAAAGCTTCATCCATGAGCAGAATTTCGGCATCATTAGCTAAGCCACGAGCTAAACCAACTCGTTGTTGCATTCCACCAGATAACTGTTGTGGAAATTGATGATCGTAGCCATGTAACCCGACTAACTCCAACGCTTCATGGGCCTTTTGTTCCCGAACATTTTTTTCGACACCCTTAATTTCAAGACCATAGGCAGTATTTTCCAAAATAGTGCGATTAGGAAACAACGCAAAGTTTTGAAAGATCATACTCATCTTTTGTCGGCGCACTTCGCGTAACTCTTTTTTATTGAGTGTCATTAGGTCCTGCCCATCAATAGAAATCGTTCCTTGAGTTGGTTCAATTAGCCGATTTATCATTCGAATCAGAGTCGATTTACCACTACCAGATAATCCCATAATTACAAAAATTTCGCCCTGATTAACATGGAAATTAGCTTGATTAACCCCGACAGTAGCACCTGTTTGTTCTAGAATTTCTGCTTTTGTTTTGCCCTGTGTAATTAATTCTTTGACGCGCGGACTACGTTTCCCAAATATTTTGGTTAAATTTTTTACTTCAACTTTTTTAGTCATGCATCCTCCTTTAGTTAAATTCAGTTACATTTAGCGTTGCTTTCATTTTGAAAACAAACATATTTAAAATGACCGGTTATGCGATATACGCAAAAAAACTAATTGGATCTATTATTACAAAAATATTCTGTATAAGTCAAATAATGTGTAATGATTAATGCCATGCTATAAGTTGTTTTTCATTTATTTCAACTACCAATTTAATCAACCCCAGCCACACAAAAAGTCTAAGCATGTGACAGCTAGGTGGAACTATGGTAATGTTTAACTAGTAAATGAATAGGACAAATCGGTTGGCGCAAGCTTCAAGGACTTTACTTTCTCAGGGGTGTGAGAAAGTCTTGAAGTTTGGGCTTTTTATTTTTTGTTGAAAGGAAAAAATTAATGCAAGCAATTGGTGAACTATGTTTAATTTTAATTGCTACCACGATTGCTGGTCATTACAGTGTCAGAATCGGATTACCTGCAGTGGTGGGACAATTACTAGTTGGAATTATTGTTGGTCCAGCTATTTTTGGTTGGATCAAGGGTGATGAATTTACCCACCTATTTTCTGAAATTGGAGTAATCATTTTGATGTTCAGTGCTGGAATGGAAAGTGACCTCAAATTATTAAAAAAATATTTGCGACCAAGTATTCTGGTGGCCTCACTAGGAGTCATCATTCCAGTTCTGGTAGTTTATGGCTTAAGCATTGCCTTTAAACTAGACCAAACAGAAAGTATTTTTATTGGTGTCATTTTTGCAGCAACATCAGTTTCAATTTCAGTTGCAGTTTTAAAGGAATTAGATGGTCTGCACGGAAAAGCGGGAGCAACTATTCTTGGTGCAGCTGTAGTCGACGATGTTTTGGCCGTGGTGATTTTAAGTGTAATGGTCAGTTTGCTAGGAACAAAAGCAGGTGCAGCAGATAGCAGTAATTTGTTGTTCACTTTTGCAAGCCAAATTGTGTTTTTTATCGCTATTTATTTCGTGGTTAAATTTCTGGCACCTTTCTTAGCTCAAATTGGAAAGAGATTATTCATTCCAGGGGGGCCAACAATTGTGGCACTTATTTTGTGCTTAGGTATGGCATTAGTGGCGGACTCAATTGGGCTCAGTTCAGTCGTTGGCGCTTTTTTTGCAGGAATTGCAATTTCTCAAACTAGTGTAAAGCACGAGGTTGAGCAAAACATTGAACCGATTGGCTACGCCATCTTTATTCCTGTTTTTTTCGTTAGCATTGGTCTTTCAATGTCGTTTGATGGCTTTCTTGATGACTTTTTATTCATCGCTTTACTAACAATTTTAGCAACCATGACAAAATTAGTTGGCGCTGGTTTAGGAGCTAAATTGGCCCATTTTACCTGGAAAGATTCTTACATTGTCGGTGCCGGCATGGTGTCCCGCGGTGAAATGGCTTTGATTATCGCACAAATTGGCTATAGTGCTCACTTACTGTCCTCTGAATATTATTCAGCCATAATCACAGCAATTATTCTGACAACATTACTTGCACCATTGATGCTCAAACATGCTTACTCATTAAAAGAAAATTAGTTTTTTTATCAAGAAAATCCCCCTGTCAGCTAAAGGTTGACAGAGCCGTTTTTTCTAATTGCTTTATTTTAGACAGTTTTACTTCAATGTAGGCAAAAGAATTCACAGACCTTTGCCATTAATTGATAACGTTTTTCAGATCTCCTGATAAATATGCTTTTATATTATCAACAGTCATATGCAACAACCGTTCTCTTGTCTCATATGGTGCCCAAGCAATATGTGGGGTAATATAACAATTTTTGGCCTGTAATAATGGGCTATCACTAGCAATGGGCTCCTCTTTAACAACATCAGTGGCGTAGGCATAAATTTTGCCTTCATTCAAGGCATTCTTGATGTCCGCTTCATTAGCCAATTTGCCTCGGGCCGTATTCAATATAATAACCCCAGTTTTCATTTTGGCAATCGTATCATTATTAATTAAATCAATTGTTTCTGGTGTTTGGATCACATGCAGACTAAGCACATCAGATTGCCTTAATAGTTCATCAAATGAAACCTGCTGAATCCATGATTCAGGAACCTTTTTAGGACGATGATTATAGAAAATAACTTTCATAGAAAAAGCGTGTCCTATTTTAGCAACTTTTTGCGCAATATGGCCATAACCGATTAGTCCTAAAGTTTTCCCTTTTAATTCTAATAACGGTTTTTCCCAAAAAGTAAAATCAGGAGCCTGTGCCCATCGGTTTTCATGAACAAGCTGATTATGCAATCCAACTTGGCTAGTCACTTCTAATAATAACGAGAAAGTAAATTTTGCCACTGCGTCACTTGCATATGTGGGAATGTTAGTCACCACAACCTTGTTCTGGTGTGCGCTCTCAATATCAACGACATCATAACCGGTTCCCATGATTCCGATATACTTCAATCGTGATGTTTTGCTAATCACTTCATGATCTAGGGGTGTTTTGTGTGTAATGACGATATCAGCATATTTAATTCGTTTTATGATTTCAGCGTTATCGTTAACTGGGGTACGATCATATAAAGTGCAGTCGCCTAATTCTTGCAAGCTTTTCCAATTTAAATCTTTGTTTAGTTCATATCCATCTAAAAGAACAATTTTCATAGTGTTAACCCCCCTATCTTTTCAATGTTTTAGCTGCATTATGTTCTGGTTGTTTAATTGCCGGGTTTTGTTCAGAAAATGCTTTCAGTTGTTTTTGCGTTCGATTACTGATTTCATGGTGTACATCATTTAACTTATTTTTTAGTCCTAACTTTTGTTGTGGATTAGTCGCTTGCTGAACTTGTTGTTGCAAGCCTTGATAGGACTTATTAAGATCATGGGCTGATAGCTTTTTTAGATTATGCTCAGGCTCTTTTTGGGCTTCTTGTAAGCCTAATTGTTTGGTTAAGCCATCGCTAAGTTCAATCACTTTGTTGC
Organism: Lactobacillus sp. UCMA15818; assembly: GCF_030400225.1. GTDB lineage: Bacteria > Bacillota > Bacilli > Lactobacillales > Lactobacillaceae > Liquorilactobacillus. The sequence continues at coordinate 25,980 of NZ_VJYB01000011.1, forward strand.
TCACTTGCTGGATCTCACTTAAAGCATTATGGATCACGGCTTTATCTTTGGCCCAGGTGGCCACGTAACCGAGTGAGTAGTTGCTGGTATCAACGCCAATATTTTGCATGGCAACATACGTGATCGCTTCGGCTTGGGTTTCCTGATAGGCTCATGGCCGATCTTTAAAGGCTGATTTTAAGCCGTGTAGCTGGCTATGCGCACATTCGTGGCCCCTTTTAGCGCAGTCCGACCCCCCCTCTAAAAAGGGCACGTTTTTATTTGCATTATCACTTCTAGTTAAAATAAATTATTACTGTATCCCTTGGGACTGTAAGTATTATGTGTTATTTGATATATGTTATGTAATACATACCCCCCTGGGGTAAAGTGTTCAAAAATAGTGCTTACGGATGAGACAGTTGCAATGTGTGCGCTCTTTCTGAATTAAAGACGGGGCGGGGGATGTTATAATTTAGTTCGTTAATTGTTTTAGAGAGCGCCTTTTTAGGCGTTTTTTTAGTTCAATGAACTAATTATCAGTGCAAAATTAATCTTAATTTCACCGATAAAAGGCAGACTGTAAAATTTAAGTTGAACATTTAAATGGACAGAAAAACCCATCAAGGTCTTTAATGGTGTTACCACACAATCCATTAGAAAGAAGGACCTTGATGAGCACCACTATTTTATTATTCCAGAACCGTGTTGTCATTGAAACGCTTCATAATGAAGGACGTCCCTTGCGATACATCTTTAACGAACTTCACCGACTAAATGGTGAGTACCAGGCTGAGCTAGCGCAAACTGACTTTGAACGAAAGGTTAGTCAACGGGGGCGGAAGTCTTCGCTCACTAAAAACCTTAAACACTTGATCGAGGAAAAGATTCAAGTCCAGAAGTGGTCCCCTGAACGAGTTGCCCATGTGGTGGGGATTGCCTACAAGACGGTCTATAACTGGATTAATCAAGGATGGCTTGATATACAGTTGCCCGATTTGCCTGATCATGGAATTCGTCGTCATCATGCTAAAGAAAAGCGTGGTACGTTCAATCACGGCCGCTCCATTGAGGAGCGGCCTCATAAAGTCGAAACTCGCCAGGAATTCGGCCACTTTGAAGCTGATACCGTACTTTCTGGTAAACGTAAAGGTCAAGCTGTGGCTACTTTTGTGGAGCGTAAGAGTCGCCTGACAATTCTTAAACGGCTCCATGGTCGCGACAGTCAGTCCATGACTCAAGCCGTACTTGAACTAGCTAGTCAACTTCAAGACAAGCTCAAGACGCTTACCGTAGATCATGGTAAAGAGTTCGCTAACTATCAGACAATTGAACGGCGAACTGGTACACAGGTTTATTTTGCCCATGCCTATTCACCGCTTGAAAGAGGCAGTAATGAGAACCGTAACCGAGTTTTGCGGCGCTTTATTCCCAAAGGCCAAGCCATTGAAGAACTAAGTGATTACCAACTGGTTCAAATTAATTGGTATCTGAATTCACGGCCACTTAAATGTCTTAATTGGCATACACCAATCGAGATCTTCTTGCTTAATTTACGTCATTAAATTCGTTCAAATTATTTCTTGCAATCTGCCATTCATAAGAAATTGTTGACGGTGATCGGTTCAGCCGAACGCCCATTTGGATATTGGACAGCCCTAGTTCACAAAAGGTTTCGATTTTAATTCGTTCAGAATAGGTTATACTAGACAAAAGATCAGCTCCTAAAAGATGGGTTTGTGGTAAACACCATTTTAAAGGAAGCTGATCTTTTTTGTCCGAACAGCGTTCGGATTAATTTTACAATCTACCATATAAAGGTTATTTCTCGTTTTCTTTGATCATTAGTAATATTGTTTCTTTTTGGCGTTGCGATACATTATTGTCCAGATAAACCTCACACATTTGTTTAACTAAATCATACATTTTTGTGTTTGTAACAATGGACATACTTTTGATTAAATCATAAACTGGTGGATCAACTTTAATTGTTTTTCGTTCAGTAGCTTTATATTCTTTTTTTATTGACAAGTCTCTACTAACATCAGCAGTGTTTTTGATATTCGGTTGTACATTATTATCCCTTTTCAGTAAAGCCATCTAATTTCAACTTCTTTCCCTTTTCAGTTAGTCTATTCCCATTAATGAATTCATGTTCATAATGGAAACCTTCAACATCTCCAGTGCTTTCAAACGATTCAATACGTTTTAGAAGTTCATTAAATATATCAGCATACAGTGAAAATATTCGCTTATCATGATAATCTTCAAATTGAACCCCTTGAGCTGTATACCATTCTAATCTGGCATGGTTATTAATAATATTATTAAATACATTATCACGTCCAAAATATTCAATAGTTTCATCAACTATTTTTTGCTGTAGAGGCCTACGTGCCTGCAATAAGACTGGTAACACACCAGCAACTTGTACATTGATTAAATCTCCAAAATCATTAACTAGTGTTTGTAAATATGTAAGTATTAAGCGTTTTGAACCATCAAAAGAGAATTGTTGGGTCTCTTGAATAACGATAACGTAATCAGCACAAACCATTGCATTATCAACTTTAATATCCGTTGATGGTGGAACATCAATAAAAATGAAGTCGTAAGAATCTTTTATTTTGTCTAAAAGCTTTTTCAGATAAAATGTTTTGTCAGCTAATGATTTAAATTTTTTGTCTAAAAACTCTGTATAGTTACGCATATCATAATCGCAACCAATCATATCAATTTTAGGTGATAAATTAACAATGCCTAGAGATAAATCTTCTTTTTCTAAACAAGCCATTAATGTATTCGGTATTTCAGGATTTCCAAATGTTTTTGACAAGAATTGAGTTGCATTTCCTTGTAGATCAGTATCTATAACTAGAACTTTTTTATTAAATATAGTAGCAGCTACTATAGCTTCCATTACAGTATCAGTTGTTTTTCCTACTCCGCCCTTTTGCTGGGCATTTATGATCGTATATGTCATTATGCCACCTCCAAAAATAAATATAACTCAATTATAAGGGAATGTAAAATAAAATGTAATAAATCTCCTTTTGATATTTTTGTCTAAAGGAGAAAAGGAGAATAGTCTCTTAGGAGAAAAAGAGAATAAGAGACTAGGAGAATAATACACTAAGAGAAAAGGAGATTAGGAGAAAAGGAGACTTTTCGGCTTGTAATTGTTCTTAGATAGGCTTTTTTAATAAAAAAAGGAGAAAAGGAGATTAGGAGAAAAGGAGAATAGTCTCTTAAGAGAAAAAGAGATTAGGAGAAAAAGAGATTAGGAGAATAAGAGATTAGTACACTTTTTGTAAAAAGGAGATTTTTTGCATTTTAGCTTTACAAAAAGGCTGTAAGGGTGTATATTTTAAGCATAGAAAAAAGGCTATCTCAAAAGAGATAACCTTCATAAAAAGAAAAGCCACCTGATATTGGCGTATCAGACAGCAACCAAATTCAATATTATGTAGTTGTATTATACAATATTTTACCGATATTGTAAATGTGTGTGATTTCAAAGACTTAGGAGACAAGCTAAGTAGGTAATGCTAGTATATTGTAGGTTTCATATTTCGATATGTGACAGCTGCTTACAGTTGAAAGTAATTCAAGTAGACAAGTCGTGAACTCAGCGACTACTTCACAAAAAAAATTGAGTGCTCTTAAGATTGAACAATCCAGTTTTAAGGGCAAGCTTGACCTTGCTTGTAGGCTAGAAACTACTATTAAAAGGTTGGTGGTAAAACGGTAGAAATACAGAATCATGTAACTGTCATGATCGAACAAATAAAAATAATGATTATGACGTCTGCTAGGGCGTTTTTTAGTAGATAGATACGCAGTTGAAAGTTACATGATTAGCAGAAATGCTAGAAATTGATTGTTAAATGAGTGACGACTATACTTCGAGAAAGTAAAGTAGATTAAATTTTTCTCTTTCAAAAACAAGGGAAAAATTTTGCTTTCGTTCAGAACTACCATCTCAAAAGTAAAGCAGTCTACATTCCAGTTGTCAATGAATATTGTTGAATATATTGAAAAAATTTGAACAAATATATAATGAAATTCACAAAGTCAAAAGGTTGTTAAATTAAGTAGTTTAGAGGTATACCAATTTATGTTTAGTTTGTGAAAAAATAGAATGAATTAAATTGTTAGATAGAGGTTGGTAATAGGGATATAGTTACTTTTTCTAATCGGGATTATGTAAACTTTTAAATTTCAACAGAATAAAAATTCAATACATTGTATAAAGATAGTAAGTTTATTTTTCATTTTTTTTATATGGAAATTATAACGTAGAAAGGGGGTTAGAAGATGAATGAAATACAAAAGTATATCGATAAGTATTGTTTTACTTCTGAAGAGAACCGACGTTTTGCACGCTCGAATTTTACAAAGTTAGTGCATACGAATGCTCGTTTTGAGGGGGTTAATACCACTTTACCGCAAACACAAACTATTATGGATGGTATGAGTGTTGCAGGGGTGCCAGTAGAAGATGTTTTAACTATTGTTAATTTAAAGCGTGGTTGGCAGTATGTGACTGTCCAAGATGAACCTTTAACGTTAGCAATGGAAAAGCAGATTAACAAAATTGTGGCGGCGGAAGATGCCTTAGTTCCTGGTGATTTACGACAGGGTCAAGGTGGGGTTAATTTAGGTGGTGAAGAATTTTTTGAACCACCATTAATTGATGAACAACAGGAACAAGTTTTTTTACAAAAAATATTGACTGATTCACAGATAACAACTACTGATAAGGCTCTGACAGTCATGTATCATAATATGCGCCAACAAATCTTTTGGGATGGTAACAAAAGAACAGCTACTTTAAGTGCTAATAAAATTATGATTGATGGTGGTGCTGGTTTGATTAACGTTCCTTTGGATAAGTGGGATAAATGGAATGAGTTAATTGCTGATTATTATCGTACCAATGATATGACAAAAATTAAACAGTGGACGTATGATAATGCTATTCAAGGTTTAGATGTGCGAAAAAACAAAGAAAAAGATTAACCCAGATTTGAAACAACCCAGAGTTAAAAAAGAACAGCTAAATAGGTTGGGATATAAAGATACTGATATTGATTATTTGATACTAAGCCAATTAATTGCGAAGAAATATCCATGAAATTAGTTAGTCAAAAACGTATCACGACCAAAAAAAACAAAATAAATAAAATCAAGTGGAAATTGAATTAAACGTAATAATATTAATTGGAGAATAAATAGTGAAAAATAGAACAGTAGGCATTTGGTTAGCAATCATTGGTGAATTTTTTTGGGGCGCTGCAGGGACGGTAGCTCAATTTTTATTTAATAATTATAGTCTATCTCCACAGTGGTTGGTAGGTATAAGATTATTAACATCAGGTTTTTTACTATTGGCGTTTGTATTATTTATTAAAAAGGAGCCTATATTAAATATTTGGCAAAATAAAAATAGTGTTATGTTACTGTTAGCCTTTTCATTTTTGGGAATGCTTCCATCACAGTTCACATATTTTATGGCAATTAAGTATGGGAATGCTGCAACTGCTACTATTTTACAATTCACTGGTCCACTGTTCATTATAATTTTTATTGCATTAAGACAATTAAAGTTTCCCCGTAGAATAGACTGTATTTCAATTATTATTGCAATGATCGGTACAATTTTGTTGGTAACCAAAGGACATTTAAATACATTATCTTTAGCACCTATGGCTGTTTTTTGGGGGTTATTGGCTGGACTTAGTCAAGCGTCCTATACGGGGTTAATGGAACATCCATACGAAAAGTAGCGGTAGGAAGCCGAACACTCAGAATGTTTGTTATCTGAATATACGGTTTTCTACCGCTATTTTAAAATTCGTATTGGTTACGGACCTACTGATTCCTCAGAGGTTACCGACTTTTGCTAAGTCAATAATCTGCTGCTCAATTTGATCTCTGACCTTCCGAAAAACTACTATTCTATCCTGTTCGGATCCAGCTGCTAAAGCCGGGTCTGGAAGTGGCCAATGCTTTTTCTTGACCGTTGGTGGGGTGACTGGACAGCGATCACGAGCGTCTCCACATAAGGTGACAACTAGGTCACTGTGAAGCAAATAATCGGGATCAATTAACTTTGATGTTTGCTGGGAAATATCTATTCCTTTTTCAGCCATAACTTTAACAGCCAATGGATTCAAGCCATGCACCTCGACTCCCGCACTGGCAACGCGCCAATCATTGCCTAAAATTTTTTTAGCGAATCCTTCAGCCATTTGACTTCGACAAGCATTTCCAGTACATAGAAAATAAATTTGTGTCATCATTAATCCTCCATCTAAACTATTAGTGAACCAAAGCAGCTACTAAATCCATGTCTAAGTAACTGCTAAACTCGTTAATGGTTGGGTATTCACCGGTTTTTACCAACTGACCATCCACTAACGTAATTGGTAAAGCATTTATACCCTGACGTTTTAGTTCTTGGGCAACAATCGGATTTCGAACAAAGGCATCGGGGTTCTGGGCTAAATTACGACGAATGAACATGGCCTGCCCCTGTGCATTCACACTGACATACCGCTGAATGGCCGTTGTTTGAATCAATTCCTTATCAACGCTGGGACCACAAACACCGGTTGAACAACACATTGCTGGTTCAAAAAGCTCTATTTTTTTCATTCTATTCATCTCCAAAGTAATTGTGATTTATATTTTCTAACCAAAAATCGATAATGATAACCAGAGGCCACATAGGGTAATAAACAACACTGGGATCGTGGTTACAATTCCAATTTTAAAATAAGTCCCCCATTTAATTTTAACTCCCTTTTGAGCTAACACATGTAGCCAGACTAATGTAGCCAAAGAGCCAATTGGGGTAATCTTAGGTCCCAAATCTGAGCCGATTATGTTTGCGTACACTAACGTATGATGGATGAGCCCTGAAACGTCAGCGCCTTTGATTGATAGTGCATTAATCATGACGGTCGGCATGTTATTCATTAATGACGATAAAAGTGCTGCTAAGTAGCCCATGCCCATTGTGGCAGCAAACCGACCACCTTTTGCGATTTCGGTAATGACACCTGATAATAATGTTGTTAGACCAACGTTCTGAAGGCCGTAGACTACGACATACATACCGATTGAGAAAAAGACAATGTTCCAAGGAGCTCCTTTAATCGCTGCCATCGCATTAACATGGGAACTTCTTTGACCAACTATCAGAAAAATAGCCGCAATACTCAGTGCGATAAAGGAGACGGGGATTCCTAAGAAACCGCTACTAAAGTAACCAATCAATAGGAGGATTAAGACGACCCATGAAAACTTGAAAAGTCGCTGATCTTTTAGTGCAGAACTGGGTTCCGCAACCTGAGTGGCATCAAATTTTCGTGGCAATGCTTTTCGAAAGTAAAGATACAGGATACCAATACTACCTAACAGCGAAAATAGATCAGGAATCCACATTCTTAACGCATACGCTGAAAAGGAAATTCCAAAAAAGTCTGCAGAGACAATATTTACCAAGTTACTAACAATCATTGGTAAAGAAGTGGTATCGGCAATAAAGCCACTGGCAATAATAAAAGGGAAAACTTGCTTTTCATCAAAGTGTAAGGCACGAACCATTGCTAAAACAATGGGGGTAAGAATCAGAGCAGCCCCATCATTAGCAAAAAGGGCAGCAACGACGGCGCCTAAGGTGGTCACCAAAATAAACATGCGAATACCGTGACCGTTTGCCCAGCGAGCCATGTGTAAGGCGGCCCATTCAAAAAATCCGATTTGATCTAAAATGAGTGAAATCAGAATAATAGCCACGAAAGATAAGGTGGCATTCCAGACAATTCCGGTAACTGTTCCAACATCTTTAAAACTCACCACGCCAAACAATAATGCTAAAATTGCACCACCAACGGCTGTCCATCCAATTGATAATCCTCTAGGTTGCCAGATAACGAATAATAATGTGAGTAAGAAAATTCCAACGGCAAAAAAGACTTGCATGATACCTCCTAAACTGATTAATTATTTTTTTCCTTTAATTAATTAAACCGTTAAAAGCGTTTTTTCGTAATTTGGTTGCCATTGCATAACAGCAAAATGATTATTCGAAAGCTCTTTTACCTGATCAATCCATTTAACTTCGCTTTGCACTCGAGCCAGCAAACATGGATCAGTGGTTTGAGTTGCCAACATACTTTGGTTGACCACCCACCAAGTATGAGCTAGACTGGCTCGCTTCAAATCGTCATCTAACCGCATTGATTCATAAACCGGCGTGGCTTCTGGTAGCGTTACCATAACAATTTCAGTTTGCTTAGGATCTTGTAGTCTTGGTAACAGATTAACGACTGCTTGTGGGACGCTGCCGGAGGTATGGGCAACTTCTTGAGCATAGCTTTGGGTCGAGTTTAACAGTAAGAGTGTATGACCAGTCGGAGCCGTATCAACCACAACGACGTCACTATCATTTTGGGCGACTAACTCAGCAAAAGCTCGGAAGACAGCAATTTCTTGAGTACATGGTGAACGCAAATCTTCAGCGACATAATCAACATCATTAGACTTCATGGTCTTTTTAGCAGTAGTGAGAACTTCGTTTTGATATTCTTTTAAAGACTTTTTCTCATCAATATGGCTCACCTTGATCAGCGGACTTGTGATTTTGAAGTATTTCAAATGATCAGCTGGGTCAGTGGTAGCCAAGTGCACGGTTTTGTGTTGAGCAGCTATCTTTTGGGCAATTTGAACGGCAACGGTTGTTTTACCAACGCCACCTTTGCCCATGGTGAAGATAATTTTTTTATTTGACTGCACTAAATTCTTCACGACAACATCCAGATCAGGAAAGTGACTAGCAGTAACCGGTTCCTCAGTGATTTGCGGCTGCTGGTCTTTCAATAGTAGTCGTAAATTAGCTAATCCCAATACGTTGTATGCTCGCAATGGGATTGCTAACTTGGGTAGCTGGTCTAAAGTGACTGGCATATTCTGCAAATCAGCTTGCTGTTGTTTAAAAATAGTCTGAGAAACTGCGTCGGTTGGCTGATTTAAGATACCGTTAATGATTAGTTGCTGGTTCTTAATGTTTAAGGCTGCCAACTCATGTGAAGCGCGTTGTGCCTCCAGAAGGGCGCCTTTTTGTGGTCGGGTAACTAAAAACAAAGTCGTCGCTTGAGGATTGCCTAAAGTTTCAACCGCTTTTTGATACATAGCTTTCTTATCATTTAAGCCAGCTAGTTGGCCGAGACAGGATGCACCACGATCATTCTTATCCAGGTAATTACTCCAAGCAGAAGGCAATTGCAGCATTCTTAAGGTATGGCCGGTCGGCGCGGTATCAAAAATAATATAGTCAAATTGCTGATTAATCTTGGAACTAGTTAGAAAGTTGGCAAATTCATTAAATGCAGCAATTTCAACCGTACACGAGCCTGATAATTGTTCAGCCATATTCTGAATGGCTTCTTTGGGCAACACGCCTCGATAAGGTTGAATAACCTGCTCGCGATACTCGTTCGCAGCAATGACCGGATCAAAGTTGGCAGCAAACAAACCGGAAATGTTTGGAATCGGCTTTGGCTGATTGGTTAAACTAACTTTAAAAACGTCCTGCAAGTTACTAGCTGGATCAGTGGAAACGATCATAACTCGGTGACCAGCATCAGCTAAGCTAATTGCAGTGGCACTGGCAACCGTGGTTTTGCCAACCCCACCCTTGCCGGTAAAAAATAGGTACTTGGTTAAATTAATCTCTTGTGGCGAATACTTTTCCATCATTTTTCAGCTCCTTATATAGACACGCGTCTATGTATTGCTTAAAAAAACTTAATTGGCAACATCTTTTTCACAATCAGACCGTTGGCAAAGGCAGTGCTCATCAGCGGCTAACAGTTGGTCGGTATTCTGTTTAAACTCTTGGACAAACCTTTTTTGTAGGGAATAGTGTTGCCATTTCCCATCCTTTACCGCAAACACAATACCTGCATTTTGCAAAACCTTCATATGATGAGACAAAGTGGGTTGAGAAAAATCAAAATGCTGGAGGATATCACAAGCACAAAGTGATCCACATGAAAGCAGATCAATGATTTTTAGGCGGTTCGGGTCAGCCATTGCTTTTAGCATTTGAACGTAATTTTGATAATCCATTTTTTCTCCTTCCATTACATAGACGATCATCTATGTATAGTATAAGAGCTACTCCAATGGCTTGTCAACTTTGTTAAAACTAAAGGTCGTAAATCTTTTTTGGAATCCATAATATTTAGAAGTCAGTTGTGAGAAGCAGATGGGTCATCTTTTCTTTTAAGCTTTTTTAGTTTTAACCGATTCACTTCGCGGTAAAAAGTTCCTGAGGAAATTTGGTTGGTGGCCAAAATTTCTTTAACTGAATAGTCACCACTTTGATACATCCGAATGGCAATATCCAACTTTTCTTGGGCGATTCGTGGTCGGCCAACTGTCACGCCACGCCGACGACTGGCCGCAATCCCTTCTTTAACCCGATCAGCTAATAAATTCCGCTCCAGTTCCGCAATCACACTCATCATTTGCAGCATGGCTCGACCAGTTGGGGTCTCGGTGTCCATCTGCTCCTTTAAAGAAACAAACTTAATTTGTTTTTGGTGCAGTAATTGAATCAGATTTAAAATGTCCAACGTATTGCGGCCCAAGCGGGAAATACTTTCAACGACCACGACATCATGAGCCCGAATGGTTTGGAGAAGCTGGGTAATTCCCGGTCTTCTTTGCCGGGTCCCGGTAAACTTTTCTTGAATGATTTTTTCGGCACCATAAGCCATTAATTGATCAATTTGGCGATTGAGATTCTGATCATCTTTTGAAACCCGTGCATATCCAATAATCATGAGTGACTCCTTAGTTTTTTGATAGCCAGGGTAAATTTAGCTATCTTTTGGCAATGGTTTATTATAAACTTTTTGATAATGAGTTTTTGAAAACTCAAAACCCGGTTAAATCAACCTAATCAAAGTATAGCGAAACCTTTCCAAAAACTATAGTTTTTTAAAAACATTGGAGAATAATATGCCGACTAACCCGCATCACCAACAAAGCTTCGGAACTTTTGAGGGCATCTCTTCTGCCGATCAACTGCGGCTGTATTTTCAATTAACTGATTTTGATCGCGCGTTAATTGATGAAATGCGTTCCGCAACGACTAAATTAGGCTTTGCCGTTCAATTGAGCTCAGTTAGATTTTTAGGAACTTTTCCAACTAATCTACAACAAGTCCCAGCTGAGGTAATTGATTATTTAGCTAAACAGTTAACTATTGATGGTCGGGCATTAGCAGGCTACACGCGAAAAATGACCATTAGCCAACATATGGCGCTGATTAAGCGAAAATATCATTATCAAGCCTTTACTGATCCCGCGGTCAAAGCGAGCCTGAACGACTGGCTGCTTGAGCGAGCGCGTTTTACAAACGAAACCGAAAAACTACTTTTTGATATGCTGCTAAAAAAATGTTTGGATGAAAAAATTCTCTTACCAGGGGTGACCACCTTTGAACGCTTTGTTAATGGGGTCACGGAGGTTGCCGCCGACCTTTTGGATAGTCAATTAGTGGCCGTCCCTTCAGCGGAAGAAACGGACCGACTTTTAAATCTGTTAACTGCCGTTGGGGAACCCATCTATGGGGCCACCATTAAAATGGATCTCTTAAGAAATCCTTTGATGGATGAAAGCCGCAAAGAAATTAACCGTGGCTTTACTCGATTAAAACAGTTTCAACAATTTAAAACTGAGGATTGGCAATTAGGCGCAATTCCAGCAGGAAAGTTAAAGAATCTGGCCAACTATGCTTTTAAAGCCAAGGCCAGTCTGATTAAACGGATGTCCGTCAAAAGACAAACGGCGTTATTGGTCGCTTTTGTTTCCGAGTATCGCAAACGAGCGATGGATGAACAATTACTAGCTCTTTCACGCTTCTACGAGACGCTTTTTAAACGGGCCAAAAATAAAGAAGCCAAGGAACGGCTGCGAACCATTAAAGATTTTGATCATGCAGCTTTAACGCTCTCCCAGATTGTCAGGTTATTGATGGACGAAACGATCAGCAGTCAAGATCTCAGAAACAAAGTTTTAGCAACTTATCCACCTGAAATAATTGAGTCAGCCGTTACCCAGGTTAATCAGTTAGTGCGTAATGAGCGAGAACCAATTGCCATTGAAGAACTGTTAAATGCTTATCGAAAATTCCGGAAATTCATTCCGGATATTTTAGCCACTATTGTTTTTGAAGGGACTACCAATGGCCAAGATTGTCTGATGGTTGGGGAGTTTATTCGCCAACGGTTTCCGCGCCCGGTTACCTATCGGATGTTTGAACAGATCGTCGAAAAACTACCGAAAAAATGGCGTTATTATATTCGTGAGAACCCCCAAGTAACCAATCAGTGTGTGTTGATTGCCGGCATCGAGCTTCTGGTTCATGGTCTTAAGCGTCATGATATTTACGTCCGGCAAAGTAATCGCTATCTTGATCCCATGGCCTGCTTAATTGATAAGTCTACTTGGCGTCAACAAAAGGCCGTTTTGATTCAACAACTTGATTTACCGCAGACTGGTCAAGCAGCCGTTGAAGCGGTGAAACAGGATTTAGCTTTATCCTATGCCGAGGCCCTAAAAAATTGGGCTGATTCAGAAATGGCCCAGGTCAAAGAGGTTGACGGCCAAGAAAAAATTATTGTGGCCAAATTACGCAAAGTCCGTGAACAAAAGGACGAAGCGGCCTTTAAAAGTCGGGTTCGGCATTTAATTCCCAAAATTGATTTATCGGATATTCTCTTGGAGGTTAACCAACAGTTACAGTTAACACAATGTTTTAGTCACGTTAGTGAAAGTGGGACGAAGATGAAACACGTTGATATTAGTATTTTAGCGGTTTTATTAGCTGAGGCTTGTAACATTGGCCTTTCGCCAGTGGCTAAAAACAGTTCAAATAGTCTAAAATACGATCGGTTAATGTACGTGGACCATCAATACTTGCGAATTGATACCCTTGCCGCCGCCAATCGCCGCATTATTAACGCGCATAAAAAATTAAAAAGTGCGCTCATCTGGGGCGACGGTCAAATGGCTTCGGCCGATGGCATTCGTTACGTTACCCCCCAAAGGTCTTTATATTCTCGTAGCAATCCAAAATACTTTGGCCGCGGTCGCGGGGTTACTTTTTACAATTTTGTTTCTGATCAATATATCGGCTTTCATGGCATGGTGGTTGCAGGGACCTTACGAGATTCTCTCTACCTATTAGAAGGCTTTTTAAATCAAGGCAGCAGTTTGGAACCCACTCAGATTATGACCGACACCGCCGGTTATAGCGATTTAGTCTTTGGCTTATTTGGCCTATTAGGTTTTCAGTTCAGTCCCCGAATTGCTAATAGTCAGGGAACCAAGCTATGGCGGATTGATTCGACCGCTGATTATCAAGTCTTAAATGGGGTGTCTCAAAACCGCATTAATTTAAGGTTGATTGAAGAACATTGGGAGGATATTTTACGCGTGGCCGGTTCGTTAAAGTCTGGTAAGGTCAATGCGACAGAATTAACTCAGGCCTTGCAACGTGAAGGCCACCCAACCGCTTTGGGTAAAGCGATTAATGAATACGGCAAAGTCTATAAAACGAAACATCAATTACGCTATCTTTCAGATGAGATTTATGCGCGTCAAATTTTGGAACAGCTAAATAAAGGTGAAGCTCGGCACGCGCTTTGTCGAAACATCTTTTATGGTCGGAAAGGGAAGCTTTATCAAACGTATTTTGATGGTATGGAAGAACAACTAAACGCTCTCAGTTTAGTCACGAATGCCATTATTTATTGGAATACCGTTTACCTGGAAAAGATTGTGACGCAGATGCAATCAGAAGGGTTTGATTGTTCTGACGACATGATCGGCAAATTATCGCCACTGATGTTTGAACACATTAACTTTGTCGGTAAGTACACGTTCCAATATAATGAAGCGTTAGAAAATGGTCATTTAAGACCATTGGATGAAGCAGACGAAAAATAAGATTGTTCGGTTTTTAAAGTCTACCGCTACTTTTCGTACGAATGTTCCAGAGCTCTTTTTAAATAAAGCCAATATAAAAAATCAGAAACGCTGTTAAATCAACGTTTCTGATTTTTTGTTCGGGATCCTACCGCTACTTTTCGTATGGATGTTCCATTGACCCCTATACTTTAGTTCCAAAAAAATTATTGAGTGACTTTAGTTCCTTAATATCCTTATCAACTGAGTCAGCGAGGACGACTTCGTTAGCTGCCTTTGGCAAGTGCCCCTTGGTTAATTGTAGGTTTTTAGCGATGTACTCGTCGTTATTCATCCCAACGAATTGTGCGGATTCACGTTTTCCGCCAATTTTCATATTAACTGGTGTAATGCCAAGTGTTGCGGTTTTGTCGTCGCTTAACTGATCCACCTGTTTCGTTGTCAGTAATGACTGTCCGGCATTGCCATTAGCGTCTTTGGTCATTACAAAGGACTTAGACTGCCAGCTGTCCACCGCAGCGGTGTTAGCTGTTGCCAGCCCGAGCGCCAGGGCACTTAAAATGAAAATCAAATAACTGATTAAGACGACGACTGTTAGAATCAAGCCGTACCGTAGTTTTTCTTTTTTAATCTCTCTCATTGCTAAAAACATTTGTTCCTCCTGTATTTGTTGCAGTTCAGCAAACTTACTATACACAAGTATACATGCTCTTATGATGAGATTCCGGACTAGTTTTGCTAGTTTGGTAAAATATCATCATAGGAGCATTTTTATTTAGGGTTACACGTTATGAAGAGGGTCCGTGCCATAAGTCCTTCAAAACAAAAGAGATTAGTGAAAATCGTTCTTTGATTTTCACTAATCTCTTCTTTTGTGTTATAAAATAATTATAATTGGTGTTCTTCGCCACCAATTTTCTAATATTCATTGCCATCAAGGCAATTCCAGCCTCCCTTTTTACCTTTTCAAGCCCCCTAACTGAAAATCTTCTAAAACCTAAACAAGCCTTCAATCCACCAAAAACTGATTCAACGTCTATTTTACGTCGACCGTAAATTGAACCAGATTTTATTGATTCCATAAATAATTTACTAACAGAGAAGGATTTAGCACCGACTAGTTCAACTGAGAAGGGAAATTATTTTCTTAATTATGAAAGCAAATAATAAAAAGGACACTATTCCATTATTTGCAAACCGTTAAACGTAACCTAGAAAATCTTGGATTTAACGTAACTTGGGCGTTGAGCGATAGATAAATTTCCAATAAGCAGTTTAAGAGGGTCTATAAGTAATTAAATAACCCCTTAAAAACATTGTTAAAATAGCACCCCTATATCTATAATGTATATATAGGGTGTTATTATTTTTCTTTCATTAACAAATAACGTCTATTTTTCAGAAAAATTGTTGGATCTTTGTACTAATTGAACTAATTTCTTGCTGAGATAAAGTGGCCACAACTTCGCCATCTGATCGTTTTGTTGGATCGATGGCACGAACATGTTGCAATAATGCTGTGCCGTGAATTTCTTCCTTGTCTACCCCGATAAATAACGGTGATTTAACATACTTTTCCAGGGTACGATATTTATCAGATGTACTTATTGGTACAACAAGGATCGTATTAAAATAGCGATTATAGTGATCGTTGCTCACAATTAAACACGGTCGCTTTTTCTTAGTTTCAGTGCCTTTAGCCGGATCTAAATTAATCCACAAAATAGCGCCTTGTTTTAATTTCATTAATCAAAGTCTTCACTTTCTACGTCTTTACCCCAATCAACTTCTGTTGTACTGAGATTTCCAAACTTTTTTTCTTGTTCATCAACAAGTTGCCATAGATCCGGTTTACTACGAACAATCATTACTTTACCATTTGGTTCAATCTGCCATTCAATTGTGTCAGTAGACCGAACTTTTAACAGTTCACGTACTGTTTTAGGAATTGTAATCTGATTTTTACTTGTGATCTTCGAGCTAACCTTAGTTACATTGCCTGCACTCACAATATCATCTCCTTACTTTTTCCTTACAAAAATAATAACATAACTGCTTTAATATTTCAAGAAAAGGAGAAAAGACTATGCAACAAGTTGTCTTACCAATCAAAGATTCAAATGTTCTCAAAGAGGTTCAAGATTCGTTACTCAATAATTTCAAAGCTGGCCAGCGTAACTATACAATCTAAAAAATGTAGCGTAGCGACGTTCTTATTTGATTCTATTAAAAGGATGTGACGAATCTAAAATTTGCTGAATGGTCTTTAAAGCAAGAATAAAAGGGAGTAGAAGATTATGTATAGTCCATAAAGTGAAGAATACTTAAAAGATGTGCTAATTCGTTTTGCGTATCATTCGACAGGAATTGAGGGAAATACACTAACCTTAAATGATACTAGATTAATTTTAGCGTATGGCCAACTTCCAAGTGAAAAAGGGCATTCTTTAAAAGAGGTTTTTGAGGTAGAAAATCACCGACAAGCTTTTGACTATCTTTTTAAAGAAGCAACAGACAAAAGACCCTTTTTGCCGTTAATAGTGCGTAATTTTCACAGATTATTAACCGATCACATACTACCAGACGGCGGACAGTATAAGAGTCTGCCGAACTATATTCAGGGTGCGGAGTTTAAAACGGCAGAACCCTTTGAGGTATCTAACAAAATACAAGCCTGGTGTGATCAACTTAATCAAGCATTTCAAACTGATAAAAGCCTTGATGATACTTTGACTACTTTAATGGAAAAACATATTGAATTTGAAAGAATACACCCATTTAGTGACGGTAATGGTAGAACAGGAAGGATGTTGATTGATTATGGCTTGGTTCTAAAAAAAGAACCGATATTGGTTATTGAAAGAAAAAATCGTGATGAATATATCCAATATGAAGTTAACGAAGATGTACCAGGACTAGTTGAATATGCAAAAAACAAATTAACTAATGAACGAGAACGTATGCTAAATTTTTATCAAACGTCCGAGAGGATAAAAGCATTTCAAAAGAAAGAGTTCAATTTACTTCAAAAGACCACGAAGCCGTTTCTAAAGAACAACGAATAAAGAAATTAAATGATACCCAATTGAATGAAGAGTATACTAAGCTGAATCAGGCAAATACTAAGCAACAAAAAGAAATAGATTTAATTAGAAAAGAAATCAGTAATAGAACTCAAAATCAACTTAAAGAGTTTGCTAAAAAGAATCCAGAAATAGGCTTACAAAAAAACAAAGAGAACAAAAAATACAGCCCTAGTTTGTAGGATTGTCTTTTTTGAACTTATCAGGCTTTTTGTTTTTCACATAGTCAGAAAAAATTTTCAAAAATTGTTCTGTTTCATCAGTATTAAGATTGTCGATTTCAAAGTATTTATCTAAGAGTGCTCCTTTTTGAATTAATAATCTAGTTCGTTCTTTTCTTTTTTTAGCATTTTCATAATATTCTGATTGGCGAAGTTTGAAATTCTCTTGTTCTATTTTTTTCTTTAAACGTGCTTGCTGGTTGACCAACTTTTCATATTGATTAGTCATTTGAAACACCACCAATTTAGGCTTGATTATTTTTTAGAAAGTTAGAAACTTTTTGAGCGAGGGCTTTTATTTCAGCATTAGATAAATTAGCATAGTCTAAATTAGCTTGCTTAATAATTTGCTTACCTAAGTTCTGTTCAATCTTAACTTTTTCAGCCTTTATTTTTCGGTTAAGTTCTTCAAATTGTTGTTGTTGTTTTTGAAATTTGGTTAATGACATAACAGTTTCCTCCTAAATCGCTTAGTAAAGTCACTTAAATATTATCACTAAAAATAATTAATGACAACTGGTTAGTTGAATACCCACTAAAAAAATAGTAAAATAATAATAGATATTAAGGAATCATTGTTCGAGTTAAACGAGGTCAATGCGCACTTACACGTCATCAAAAATGACGTTGTGCTAAACCCATTAAAACCTGTATTAGAAGTCGCCGATGGCGACAACAAAGTTAAACCCATAGAACCAAAGTGAGAAGGTGACTGATATGGCAATCTTTCATATGAGTTTTAGTAATATTAGTGCCGGTAAAGGACGAAGTGCCATTGCCAGTGCTGCTTATCGAAGTGGTGAAAAGCTATTTGATGATAAGGAAGGTCGCCACTATTTTTATGCCCGATCGATCATGCCAGAAAGCTTTATTTTGACGCCAAAAAATTCACCTGAATGGGCGAGTGATCGAGAGCAGTTGTGGAATGAAGTTGAAAAGAAAGACCGTAAATCAAACTCACGGTATGCAAAAGAGTTTAACGTGGCTTTACCAATTGAGTTAAGTGTAGATGAACAAAAAACATTATTAACTAAATACGTGCAAGAAAACTTTGTTGATCAAGGCATGGTAGCCGATGTAGCGATTCATCGTGATCACCCAGATAATCCACACGCACACGTGATGTTAACCAATCGCCCATTTAACCCCGATGGTACTTGGGGACAGAAAACAAAAACAGAATACATTTTAGATAGTCATGGTAATAAAACTAAGACCCCTGCAGGGAATGTGAGAAACCGAAAAATTTGGTTGGTTGATTGGGATAAAAAAGAAAAAATAACTGAATGGCGGCACAATTGGGCGGCAAGTGTAAATCAGGCTTTAGAGCAAAAAAACATTCCTGATCGGATCAGTGAAAAATCATTTGTGGAACAGGGAATAGCTGACACACCAATGCAACACGAGGGAATCAATAGCAAACGGCATGAAAGAAAGGCATTTAATCAACAAGTTAAGAACTATCGTAAGTCCAAAGCTAGCTATAAAAATATGCAGGAAAAAGTAGCTAATCGAGGTCACTTAGATAGCCTAAGTAAACACTTCTCGTTTAACGAGAAAAAAGTGGTCAAAGAGTTAAGCCACGAACTGAAAACTTATATTAGTTTGGAAAGTTTAGATGATAAGCGGCGCATGCTATTTAATTGGAAAAACAGTACCTTAATTAAGCACGCTGTTGGTGAAGATGTCACTAAGCAATTATTGACAATTAACCAACAAGAAAGTTCACTAAAAAAAGCAGATGAGCTCTTAAATAAAGTAGTTGATCGCACGACTAAAAAACTTTATCCAGAGCTTGATTTTGAACAGACAACCGCGGCTGAACGACGGGAATTGATTAAAGAAACTAATAGTGAACAAACGATTTTCAAAGGCAGTGAATTAAACGAACGTTTAATGAATATTCGTGATGATTTATTGACCCGACAATTATTGACCTTTACCAAACGGCCATACGTTGGCTGGAAGTTATTAATGCAACAAGAAAAGGAAGTCAAAATCGAGCTTAAATATACGCTGATGATTCATGATGATAGCTTAGAAAGTCTAGAACACGTTGATCAAGCTCTACTAGAAAAGTATTCACCAACCGAGCAGCAAAAGATTACTCGCGCAGTCAAAGATTTGCGAACAATCATGGCTGTTAAGCAAGTTATTCAAACCCAATACCAGGAAGTTTTAAGAAGAGCCTTTCCTAACGGCAATTTTAATGAATTACCAATGATTAAACAGGAACAAGCCTATACAGCCGTGATGTACTATGATCCTGTTTTAAAGCCATGTCAGGCTGAAACAATTGAACAGTGGCAAGCAAATCCACCACAGGTGTTCAGTCCCCAAGAACATCAACAAGGACTAGCTTATTTATCGGGACAGCTGAGCTTAGATCAGTTAGAGAATCATCACCTACAACGGGTTTTAAAGCATGATGGTACTAAACAACTCTTTTTTGGCGAATGCAAAGCTGATCCGACGATTAAGAACAGTCAAATCGAGAAAATCCAAAAGCAGTTAAAAGAGCAACAAGCCAAGGACGACCAGTACAGAAAAGCAAATATGGGGCATTATCAACCGCTAAATTACAAGCCAGTTAGTCCAGACTATTACTTAAAGACGGCCTTTAGTGACGCGATCATGACTGTTCTATATGCTCGTGATGAAGATTACGAACGACAAAAACAGGCACGCGGCTTAAAAGAGACTGAGTGGGAAATGACGAAAAAGCAACGGCAACACCAAACTCGAAACCGGCATGAAGATGGGGGTATGCACTTGTAATTTAAATGTAAAACGGCGAATTGACAAACCGTTGCACTTAGTTTGACAATTCGCCCTTTAAACTATTCAAAATAACTGCTACAATTTGTGACATGGAGACCGTTCTTCTTTCCTAATTGTTTGTAGTGACTCAATTAGAAGATTAACGGTCTTCTTTTAATTTGTTAAGGCCGAACGTCCTACCGAGTAAAATTTTACACTAACACTGGAGTTATCGAACTCTCTTAACTTATTTAATGCAGATACACTGCACAATAACAAGAAAAATATTGGCAGCATAAATCTACCATCTTAATAGTCCTGAATTAGTAGCTGATGGGTTGTGAATGTTAATGTAAAGGTCAAGATTACTTCTGAATTATCGGCATGCAGGAGCTGTTAGTGCCTGTAAATCACCTTATGAGGCAGCGTGATGGTTGACGTAAAAGCCCCCGGATGACTAACAGTGATTTCGCTAGTCATCCGGGGGATTAAGGATAATTTAATTAGTAGTCATTATTCAGTTAATAATAGCTGGTCGGCATCGTTAATTTCGATGACCTTGCCAGGCTTTTGCGTAATTAGGCCTTGACGCTCGAATAAGGCGAGCTTACGGCTGATGCTTTCA
The DNA here is from genome assembly GCF_030400225.1 of Lactobacillus sp. UCMA15818. Classification (GTDB taxonomy): domain Bacteria; phylum Bacillota; class Bacilli; order Lactobacillales; family Lactobacillaceae; genus Liquorilactobacillus. The sequence continues at coordinate 46,658 of NZ_VJYB01000011.1, forward strand.
GGGGTGGTGCCGAGGAACGTCGCCAGGTCCTTTTTCTTTAATGGTAGTTTAAACGTGTCGGTTTTGAGCGCTGCCGCTGTTTCAGTGATATAGTTCGCTAAACGGGCTTCGACGGATTCAGTGGCCGTGCTGGTTGTTTGACGTTCCAGTTGACTGAGACGTTTGCCAAAGACGTTTAAGACGTTGATGCTGATACTGGGATATTTTTGCATCAAGTCTTGAAAGTCTGAACGGCGAATACTGCAAACATCCGTCGTTACTAAGGCTTCACCGAATGAGGTTCGCCGTTGATTTTTAAATAAGGCAGCTTCGCCATCGATATCACCAGTTTGTAATAGGTATAGTAACTGCTCGCGACCATTGGCAGCTAGCTGATAGACTTTAACCTGCCCATTGGCAACAATCATCAGTGAATCCAGTGGATCGTCAGCACCAAATAAAGTGCTGCCGGCTGGATAGTGGTGGTGACGAACGATCGATTCGATGGTGTCTAATTGTTCACTACCGAGTTCGCTAAAAATTGGGACTAACTGCACACATTCATGTTCTGCCATAAGGCCCACCTCCTGAATAAATTCACCCTAACTATAACAGATTTTGCTTGGTAGATAGGGTTTGACGTTTTAAATTTCCTACTGTTTTAATAACTATATTGTAGCGTAAAACTTTTTTGAATTTCTTGACGGCCGTCAAGTTCTGATCAATCAAATCCGGTTATGATGGAACCATCAAATGAACGACACGGAGGTAATTGATTATGAAAATTATTATGCAATTAGGAACGTTGACTTGCCCATCATGCATGACCAAGATCGAAAAGGCCGTTGCTAACCATGACGGCGTTGAGAATGTTAAGGTGCTATTCAATGCCAGCAAGGTCAAGGCTAACTTTGATCCTGAAGTGACGAATGCCGATGATTTGGCACAAGTTGTTACCGGACTTGGTTACGAAGTTGAAAACGTCAAGGTTAAGTAGGAGGAATAAACGATGAGTGAACTGACGATCGACGAACAATACGCAGCGGAATTAAAACAGAGTGACATTGATCACCATGTCCCAACAGCGGGCGCAATGACGAATCACATTTTATCTAACTTAATGGTTGCTTATGTTAAGTTGACCCAAGTGAAGTGGTACGTTAAAGGACCACAATCATTGGCATTGCGGACAGCATATCAACGTTTGTTAGATCAGAATGTCCGTCAGTTTGCTGAATTAGGCGAATTACTCCTAGATGAAAACCAGAAGCCATCTTCCACAACGGCTGAATTAACCAAGTATTCCATGTTGGAAGAAAATGGGGCTTTCAAGTATCAATCTGCTGATGAACTCGTGGCTGCAACAATCAAGGATTTTGATACGGAAAACCTATTCGTTGACCGGGCTATCAAGCTTGCTGAAAAAGAAACCCGGCCGGCACTGGCGGCTTGGTTAGTTGCTTATCGTGGCAGTAACAATTGCAATATTCGGGAATTACAAGCTTATCTTGGTAACGATGCTCGAACTGGTTTGGAGGAAGAAGATGAGGATGACAACGATTAGGTCGTTGTCGCTGAAAAATTAAACGCTCTGGATAGCGACTGTGTGGGCAAACTATCCAGGGCGTTTTTGCTATTACAACGGGCCTGCGCTATACTAACGACAATTAAATTAATGGGAGAGCCCCGAGATGGCGATTAGCGATATTGTGATGTGGACATTTGTCTTTATTATTGCGACTGGGTTCGTAACGGTGGTTTCAACGGCGGTGCTGTTGAAACGAGCAAAACGAGCGCCCAAGGATGCTGAGCAGTCCCACAGTGATGACGACGATGATTGGAACCATGATGACTGGAAAAAGGGCGATTGGAAAGATTGACTCGATAAGTTGCCTGACAGATACGATGTTTAACTGCGTCAACTGGTACTAAAAAGACGGTATAACCAAAACTCCACAAGATTCCAGTACACCTAACAGAATTCACAAAAAGATGATTGCAAATAGAAAGTAGGCAACTTCAATGGGAACTGATTATATAAGGTCTTTGAGAAAAAGTGTTGGACACCAACCGATTATTTTAGCATTTTCGGGTGGTATATTAGAAAATGATAAACATGAGATTCTCTTACAAAGACGAACAGATTTTGATGCATGGGGTCTCCCAGGTGGTGCAATTGAATTTGGCGAGACAGCCCCAGAAGCATGTAAAAGAGAATACCTAGAGGAAACTGGTCTCTCTGTTGAAGTCAATTCTTTACTTGGAGTCACTACTAATCACATCCAAGAATATCCAAATGGTGATGTTGCACAGGCCGTTGTTATCGAATTTGTTGTGCGGTTAATTGGTGGGCATGAGAATGTGACTAGCCCTGAGACAAGCAAGTTGCAATATTTTGCTCAAGGGGATTTACCAGAAATCTTTAATAAACAACATTATCGAAGCATTCAGCGATATTTTGACAAAAAATTTCCGTATTATGATTAGGAAGATTTAAATGAATTTTTTTCATGATATTGTTTCCCAGAAAAGTTTAATCTGTGACTTTGATAGTTACTCTGAGCAGTTATGGCTTCTTTCGCCGGGTTTAATGGTGGCTTGGAAAGCGTAGATATTTTTGATTTTCTGCACAGAATACTCCGGCTAAGAAAATGTTTATAAGAGATCAGAATCATTCATTTTATAGGACAGGCCTGCAAATATAGTGTGAACACATTTGTAGATTTGTGAGAATTCACGAGACGAATGATTGATAAATCTGGAGCAAAAAATTGTTTTCTTCGGAATAAAATAAACCCCCTGAGTTTGGATTTACTCCAGATCAGGGGGTTCGCTTTACCGCGAGATTGACGACACCGTCTTTTTTGCGTTATTTGGTTTTTAGCAGTAGATCCAAGGAGTGTTCAAGATTCTGAACATCAGCCGTGGTCATCGCATCTACACAATTATTAATATTACGGGCGATGACGAGTTTCATGGCCTTGTCGATACTTGATTTCACTGCTGAAAGTTGAACCAAGACATCTTCGCAAGGACGATTTTCGTCCATCATACGTAAAACGCCGTCCAGTTGACCAGCCGAGCGTTTCAGCCGGGTCTTGATCTGCTTGCTAGTGACATATTCTTCAGTAGTTGCCATGATTCATGATGCCCCCTTCGTAATTAGGCAAGTGCTTTTTTGAGTTCGGCTTCAAAATCAGGCTTAGGACGTGCTCCGACCATGTGACTGACGACTTGGCCATCTTTCTTAATCAGGAAGGTTGGAATTCCTTGAACTTGGAATTGACTGGCCGTAGCTTGGTCATGGTCAATGTTCAATGAAACGAAGTTGACCTGATCCTTGTAAGCTGGGTCTTCAGAAAGGGACTTAAGAATTGGGTCCATCATGCGACATGGTGGGCACCAGTCTGCGCGAAAATCAATAACGGCGATACCAGTATCTGTTTCTTTGGCAAAATCTTGGTCATGTATTTCTTTAATCATTTTGAATGACTCCTTAGTAATTATTATTCATTAAACAATATACCCCCTGGGTATTTATAAGAAAGTTATTTGTCCAGATGTGACCAGTCCTAAAACGGCCCCCCGACTAGCTGGGAAGACTAGTTGGTGGGCCGCTATTGGTGGCTAGGCCTGTAACCAAGTTGGGGAGACTTGATTAAGCTGTGGCTGCTTGAATGGTTTTAGTTGGTTGGTGCTTGTCGAACCTGGTTTGGAAATTGATTAACCGCATAGCGTTGAAGATAACGGCTAAGATACTAGCTTCATGGACAAACATCCCACTGGCCATGTAGATATAACCGAAGATTAGCCCAATCAGTAGGAAGGCCACGGTGGCAATGGCGATGAAGATGTTTTCACGAGTGTTCGAGACAGTTTTCTTGGCGAGACCGTGGGCGTGTACTAATGCGGGGAAGCTTGATTGCATCAAGACGACATCGGATGTGTCGATGGCAACATCAGTCCCACTACCCATTGCGATTCCGATATCGGCGTTAGCGATTGAAGGACTGTCGTTGATTCCATCTCCAATAAAGGCGACCGTGTTACCGGCTGCTTTTAGTTTCTTAACGTATTCGACTTTTTCTTCTGGCAAGAGGTTGGCGTGAACTTCATCTAGGTTCAATTCGTTAGCAACGGCTTGAGCGGTGAGTTCATTGTCTCCAGTTAGCATAATGAGCTTTTTGATTCCTTGGGCTTTTAATGCGGCGAGGGAATCCTTCACGCCTGGACGAATCGTATCGGCAATACCGAAGATGAGTTGAACTTGTCCGTCGACTGCCATGATAACGGTTGATTGACCAACAGCTTGTAAATCATTGAGATCTTTGAGTTGGGTAGGATTTAGTTTGATATTATGAGCTGTCAACATCTTTTGATTACCAATGACAACTTCTTGCTTACCGACTTGTGCGCAGATTCCTTGGCCCTTAACGGTTTCAGTGTCATCTAGGACGGGAGCACCCCCCGCTGACTGCTGGTCGGCATAACTGGCGATTGCTTGGCCTAACGGATGGTCGGAAACCCCCTCAATAGCGGCGGCGATAGCTAGTTGATTATCCGCATTGTTTGTGTAAGTGTGCATGGTTGTAACGGCAGTGTTACCTTCCGTTAAAGTACCGGTCTTATCGAAGACCAGGGTATCGACTTTGGCAAAAGTATCGACGACTTCACCACCCTTGATCAGGATACCGCGCTTGGCGCCATTCCCAATTCCGGCAACGTTTGACACTGGGGCGCCGATAACTAAGGCACCTGGGCAACCGAGAACTAGTACAGTGATTGCTAAGCGGAAGTCACGGGAGAAGGCGAAGACTAGGACTGCTAAAACGAGGACAGCAGGCGTATAATATTGAGCAAAGCGGTCGATGAACTTTTCAGCTTTGGACTTGGTATCTTGAGCTTCTTCAACCAATTCAATAATTTTTGCAAAAGTCGTGTCGTCGCCAACCTGAGTCGCTTTGATCTTCAGATAGCCATTTTCAACCATTGTTCCGGAGTAAACCGAGTCCTTGAGTTGCTTGTTGATTTGGCGTGCTTCACCCGTAATTGAGGCTTCGTTAAGGTAGCCGTTACCTTCAACAACAATCCCGTCAACGGGAACCTGACTCCCGGTTTTAACTAGGACAACGTCACCTTCGTCCACATCATCAACGTCGACCTCTTCGGTGCCATCATCAGTAACTAAAGTTGCGGTAGTTGGTGACATGTCAGTCAAGCCTTTGATTGCGGTCCGCGTCTTCTGCAAGGTCTTGTTTTCGAGATAGGAGCCAAACAAGAAGAGGAAAGTAACGATTGCGGATTCGTTGAATTCACCAATAATGAATGCCCCAATCACTGCGATACTAACTAACAGTTCAATACTGAAAACTTTGTTCCGAAGTGCGCTCCAAGCACGAACCGCAATCGGAATGACGGCAATAATTGAAGCAACTGCTAAAATGACTTGGTAACCGAGCGTAAATTGTAAGAGATATTTACTGAGCATCCCAAGAACAATCAGAATCCCCGTAACTAATGTAATTTGATTCGTATGTTTAGTGAGAAATAATTGGAATTTCATAATTTGCAACTCCTTATTTGATTTGATGACCCTAGTATAGTGAGTTCAGCTTGATGGCAACTTGATAGGCGTCAAGTTTTGCAAAATAACAGTATTAATTTCGGATGGGCTGATTATTGCTGACAGTGATTATGATTAAAACGTGCTATTTTTTAAATCCAAAAGCAGCCAGCTTAGGCCCGCTGGAAAAAGTCCGAGTTAGCGTAAAATTGCTTAGTTGGCGCGTCCTACACCGACTTCCAGGAATTTCTGCCAATTGCTGGAACGCGGTGGACACAGATTTAAGCCGAAGACCACGTCTTAAATACTGGTCTTCCACTAACCAAGCCAAGGACGCTTGCTAAGTGGAATTTCACCGCTGAGCATTGGCCGAAACGCCTTCCAGTCGGGACAGTGTTCGAATGGCGGACAAAGATGTACCTAACATTTGATGGCTTTGTCGTTGCTTTTCATAACCGGTAATTGTGTCAATCGACTGTCAGACTGAAATTGATATTGAGATAACTCACTAATTCTGAATCAGCGTAGTAAGATTTAATCTCCCGACAAAGTGCTAATGCACCTAACACTTTGTTTAAAGTTCCAGTATCAAAATAGTCAACGATAAATTGCGCTAAGTTCGGTGGTTGTTTATCAGCCATTCGAGCGGCTTACCGAAACGTGCTCGGTGCCACTGAAGCCTGCGTTAGCTCAAATCGACGTCGGCTTACGTTCCAGCAATTGGCACCCAGCCCAGGAAGTCGGCATAGGACGCACATCGGCTGACGAACAGTAAGCCAACTAAATAACACGTTTTAACCATGTTTCATGACAAGTTAACGGAAGAATAAATAGGATGATCGAGTTTGAGTAAACAAGAGGTATAGGAGGGAAAAACGTGGATTATCAAATAACGCAGGCCAATCAACCCTTGATGCCGGCATACTTTCAGGGGCGTTGGGCGGTCAAGCAAATTGCGGATCGAGACGTGATGTATAGCACTAATTTGGGTGCTGAAATCGATTTTCAAGTCACTGATGCTAGTTATGTGCGGTTGACATTCTTGCCGTTGGCGTATACTCCAGCTGAACGTGGTAGTAATGAACGCTTTAATCGGAATTTACGTTATTTTTATCCTAAAGGGACTCGTTTTGAGCACATTAGTGCTCAAGATTTAACGACGACGTTACTCCAAATTAACCAGCGACCGCTTAAAATACTCGACTGGCAAACACCGTATCAGGTTATGCTGACAAATTTGTCCAAAAATTCGGATTAAATTTGCAATCTACCTTTTAAAAATAAGAAGGAATCTAAAAAAGCGGTAACTACAAAGTTAAAAGGTTTGACTTTGTAGTTACCGCTTGAAAACAATTTTAATCCGTTTCAAAAACAACCGCTTGATAAGGATGCAAAATTAAATTAGTAGCATCTTGAACTAAGTTGGTTTGACTGTTAAGTAGAAGTGAGCCGGTAGGAAGGGAGACTTTTTGACTTTCGGCAGACAAATTAACGAAAACACTAATTATTTGTTCTCCCAGTTGGCGTTGATAGGCGATGACGTCATCAGGAACCGGGAGTTCAATTAATTTGCCATCGATTAAGGTTGACCGATAGTGCGGATTATGCCGTAATTTTCCCATTGCTCGATAGAAGTTCAGTACAGATGTAGGATCTAAATTTTCATCTGTTACGTTAATTTTTTGGCGATCATTTCCCATGCTTAACCAAGGCTGAGTCCTTGAGAAACCACCAAAGCTGGTATTATCCCATTGCATTGGTGTCCGAGCATTATCACGAGAACGATCATTTAAAAGCTCTAGTGCTTGTTGTGGCTGGAAGCCAGCTTTGAGAGCCATTTGATAATTGTTAATTGATGAAACATCATTAAACTCAGAAATTTTAGTTCGCTGAAAGTTCTTCATGCCAATTTCTTGACCTTGGTAGATGAATGGAACTCCTGGTAAGAAATAGTACATGGCCGCTAAAGCTTTGGCAGCTTGAGGAGTTTGTTCAGCTTTGTTGCGAATTAGTTTTGATAGAACGCGAGGTTGGTCATGGTTTTCTAAGACATTGGCCGTCCAGCCACCAGCTTGCTTAATTGATTTTTGGGCCGAAAAGATGGTGTCTTTCAACTCTTTAATCGACCAGTCAGCCTTACCACGATACCATTCGTCAACATTGGCAATATCAATATTAAGGTAACTGAAATCAAAAATCATCGAGAAATAGCCATCAGGACCAATGAATTGTGGTAAATCACCTGCCGGAACACCATAGGCTTCACCTACTGTAACGGCATTATATTTATCAAAAGTAGCTGCCTTTAATTCATCAAGGAACTTATTTAAACCAGGTCGGTTTTGCCCCTTTTTAGTTACAGCAACTAGACCATCATCACCGTCTGGTGGTAGACTAGCCCAATCAAGATCCTTTTTCAGGTGAGTAATCGCATCAATTCGGTAACCAGCAATTCCTTTATCGAGCCACCAATTTATCATTTGATAAATTGCGTGCCGTAATTTAGGATTTTCCCAATTTAGTTCCGGTTGTTGCGGAGCAAATGTATGAAAATAATAAGTTCCGGGCTCATTGGGGACCTCTGTCCAAGTAGAACCGCCAAAAATACTGCGCCAATTATTCGGAACTTTTCCATCGGTAGTTTTTTTGAAGATATAATATTTACGATAAGGACTGCTTGGATCGGCCAATGCTTGTTTGAACCAAGTATGTTGATCTGAGGTATGGTTGACAACTAAATCCATAATCAATTTGATTCCTCTTTTTTTGGCTTCGACCAACAGTTGGTCAAAGTCAGCCATAGTACCAAATTGCGGATCAATTGCTTGATAATCGGAAATATCGTATCCCATGTCGACCATCGGTGATTGGTAAACAGGAGAAAGCCAAATCATGGTAACTCCCAGTGATTTTAGATAATCTAAATGCTGAATGACTCCTTGTAGATCACCAATTCCGTCATTGTTTGTATCCTGAAATGAACGTGGATAAACTTGATAGACAATCTCACCTTTCCACCAACGAGTATTTGTCATCTAAATCAGCTCCCTTTTTCTCTATCTTATATTTTTTCTTTAATTAATGAAACTGAAAGACTACCAATTAACATTAAAATTCCTGAGATTAAAATCATTGCAGGAAATTTACTTCCAACTGCTGGAAAAATTGCAAACGAAGCGACTGAAGCAACAATTTGTGGTAAGCAAATTGAACCATTGAATAGACCAAGGTAAGTTCCCATATGTGAATAACCATCAAGTGCGTTGGTAACCATAATGAAAGGATAAGCCATCATGCCAGCCCATGAGATACCAATCAGGATAAATGAGAATAACAAGCCAAATTGTGAATGAATGAAGAAAACTGAAATAAAGCCGATTGCACCTAAAAATAATGATAAGGTGTAGCCAAGTTTATTTTTACCAGCCGGAATTTTTGATAAAACCAGTGACCAGATAACAGCAGCAACTGCATAAACGGCTGATAAGATTCCAAACCAATTAGCACCAGCTTGATAACCAGAACTGGTTGGATCAGCAGCATGATAGACTGTTGCCGCAACGTCGCCAGCACCATAAGTCCAAAGATACTGGAAAGCCATCCAGCAGAAAAATTGAGTTAAAGTAACACTCCAAAAAGTTTTTGGTGCTTCTTTTAATAACTGCAGCATACTTTTGCTTTTTTCGTTAGCGTTGTCTTCATTTAAAGCTACACCATGATATTTCTTGTAAGTATCATTATCATATTCATGGACTGAAAAAACTGAAATTAAAGAAAAAATAACCAGAATTACTGCTCCTACATAAAATGAAATTCGAACAGAATCAGGAACTTGACCTGCAGCTGCTGTATTAGCCACACCGATAGCTGTCAAAAGGTAAGGAAAAATTGTTGCTAAAACAGAACCGGTATTGGACAAAAAGCTTTGAATTGAATAAGCATATGATTTTTGCTTTTCGTTGACCATATCACCAACAACCATCTTAAATGGCTGCATAGCAACATTTGAACTCAAATCCATAAATAAAATAGCAATTGCGCCAAACCATAAGGCAGTTGAAGTTTTGAAGCCGAAACTGCCTGAATTTGGTAATAAAAACATTACAATAACTGAGACTAAAGCGCCAACTAGCAAGTAAGGCATTCGCCGTCCAAAGCGTTTACTCCATGTTCGATCAGATAAATAGCCAACGATTGGTTGGACAACCATTCCTGCTAATGGGGGTAAAATAAAGAAGAAGCCAAGCTTGGTTGGGTCTGCTCCAAGAGTTTGAAAAATTCTTCCCATTTGAGAACTTTGTAAAGAAAACGCCATTTGAACTCCGAGAAAACCAAAACTTAACATCCAAATGGTGGATAATGGCAAATTAGGCAAAGTAGTTTTATTTTTGTTTTCCATTGTAGACACTCCTAAAATAAATAGTTGAAATCGATTTCACAAATTAATTGTAGCACGCTAATTTTATTTCGAAAACGCTTAAAACTCTGTTAGCGCTAACAAGATTTTTCGGCTAACAGAGTATAGTAAAATAATTTTGGAGGTGAGGTTCATGATAACATTAGCTGATGTTGCCAAAGAATCACATGTTTCAACGATGACGGTCTCAAGAGTGTTGCATCATCCCGAACAGGTTTCAGATGAAGTCAGACAAGCTGTTCAGCAAGCTATTAGCAAGTTAGGTTATAAGCCTAGTCGAGTTGGACAAGCTTTATCACAGCAACGCCAATTTGCTATTCAATTTCTAATTTTAGAAGATATTCAACAAGTCGATCCATACTATGCCAAGCTATTGTTATATATTGCAGATTATTTGCGTGAACAAGGTTATACATTGGAGATTAGTCATGATTTGACTGATCATTCTAGTCAAGTTGATGGAACCTTTGTCAGCGGTGCAAGACAACAAGACTTGCCATTATTAACCAAGTCATCTGATCCGATCGTATCTTATGGTCAGCTTGATCAAACGATTAAATATGTTGATATTGATAATTTCCAAGGCACCTATCAAATGACACACTATTTAGCAAAGTGTGGGTATCAAAACTTGCTTTATTTTGGACTTGATTTGAACGAGGCTTTTGCGATTTCGCGTGAGGAAGGGTATTTGCAAGCCATGACGGAATTAAATAAAATGCCAACTATTTTTCGGATCGATAATACTGAACAGACAGCAGCCAACCTAATCGAGCAATTAATTATAACTGATAATAGTGCGATTGTTGCGGCCACTGATCGGATTGCAATTGGAGCTTTACAACAACTTTTACACTTGGGTATTAAAATTCCCGCTGACGTTGGAGTAACTGGCTTTGATGGCGTCTTTATTAATCAGATTTCATTACAATACTTAACCACGGTACAGCAACCGCTTAAAAAAATTGCCCAATCAATGGTTGAACTGCTGTTAGGAATGATTGAAAAACGCCCTGGAAAGTCAACTTTAATTCCCCCACAATTATCAATTGCACAAACAACTCGAGCATTAGAAGAGAAATGAATCTAATGCGGTCTTGACAAGTTGTTTTCAAAATCCCACTATTACAACTGTTAACTAGTTAACTAATTTTTTGGAAGTGGGAGACGGTCACATGAATATAGGGCTGTTGTTTAATCAAATTTTTTTGATGTTTTGTTTAATGTTATTAGGCTTATTGGCCAACAAGATAAAATTTATTCATGAACAAACTGCTAATGATTTAACTAATATTTTATTATATTTAGTTTCACCTTGTTTAATTATCAAATCTTTTGAAATTCACTATTCAGCTCAGCGTTTAGATCAGTTATTATTGATTGCCAGTTCAATGCTGATTATCTATTCATTGCAGATTTTGTGCTCAAAGTTGATCTTTCATGCAGTTACGGATCCACGGTTGCAGCGAATTACAAAATTTGGCAGCATCTATTCAAATGCTGGTTTCATTGGAATTCCGCTAGTCAGTTCGTTGTTTGGTGATCGGGGTGTTTTTTATGCAGTAGTACCGATTGTCTTTTTTAATCTTTTTAATTGGACTCATGGAGTTGCTTTATTTAACAAAGAAGAAAGTAAAATCGGAATCAAGCAAGAATTTTTTCGGGTCATATTTAATCCTAACATTATAGCAATTTTGCTAGGTGGGTTAATTTTTGCTAGTTCACTGCAACTTCCAGGAATTTTAAAGCAATTGATTAACGATATCAGTGCAATTAATACACCACTATCAATGTTGGTAATTGGTAATAGTTTTGCTAATATCACTTTAAAAGATTGCCGTTTGAGTTGGGAGTTGGTAGCAGCAGTTTTTTTACGGAATTTGATTTATCCATTGTTGACAGTAGTGGTTATCTCATTTTTAGGAATTACCGGAATGGCTCAAGCGGCAGTTGTTTTGATGATGGCTTGTCCAGTTGCCGGAATTGTTGTGTTATTTACACTGCAGCAACATGAAGACCCATCGCCGGCAATCACTCTAATGAGTTTATCAACTTTGTTGAGTGTGATCACTATTCCATTAGTATTTATTATCAGTCGGAAATTTTTTTGAAAAAGGAGCTGGAGTATTTGCAAGCAGCAATTCAAAAAGACTTAACGCATGCGCTTAATCAATCAGCACGAAGGATTAATAATTTATTAAATGAGGAACTGAAAAATTATCATATTTATGCTTCACAATATCAACTTTTGGTCAATATTAAACGCTATCATGGAGAAAGCTCACAGAAATTAGCCCAAATTCTAAATATCAAGCCAGCGGCTGTTAGCCGGACGCTAAAAGTGTTGGTCGATAAAGAGTTGATTACTCGGCAAACAGCAACAGATCACCGAACTTATCAACTTGAAATTACTAACAAAGGTAATTCTTTATTACAAGAATTGGCAAAGCGAGATACGACTATTTTTGCTAATTATTTTGGCCATTTAACAGCCAGTGAAGTTGAACAACTGTTATCTTTAGTAAAGAAACTTAATTACTGATTTTTAAAAGTGGTTTTTTTGCCGCCAAAATCCCCAAAGGGCAATTAAAATTAATAATAAGGCAATGACAATAGAAATTACTGGTCGTTGAAGGGTTAGATCTCGTAGTAATAAAAGAATGCCACGAATTAGTTTTAAAAGATGATACATAGTAAACCTCCTGAAGTGCTTGTTTTTAGCTCTATATTTAGCATTTTATCTCAACTAAATAATTTATGTTGACTGGAAACTTTGGTGTCGTTAATAATAAAATGGACTTTAGAAAATTTTATATGTAAAGTGAACCCCCAAGATTGGACGTAAATCCAATCTTGGGGGTTTTACTATAATGAAATTTAATTTGAACTTCAAAATAAAAGTTGTAACCGAATATTTAAGTGGTATCGGTTCTACCACATTAGC
>NZ_VJYB01000012.1 GCF_030400225.1 Lactobacillus sp. UCMA15818
TTCTGTTAGAGGTCTTGAAAAGGTAAAAAGAGAAGCTGGAATTGCCTTGATGGCAATGAATATTAGAAAATTGGTAGCGAAGGGCACCAATCATAACTGTTTTATAAACCCAAAGAAGAGATTAGTGAAAATCAAGGAACGATTTTCACTAATCTCTTCTATTTTGAAGGACTTATGGCACAGACCCTTTGTTTTTTCCATATAAACGTGATCCATAAGTCAAAATTTTCCGTCTAACTTCGAATTACTCATAACAAAGTTCTTACTATGTTCGCAATTCTACGTTAGTACTCAAACTTTCTCGACTTATATCACAACTCCCTTTTTTATCAGATAGGATTTTTTGAGATGATATCCTTATTCAGAATAAGTAAATTTAGAGAAATATTGTGCTTGAATGGGGGAAACTTCGGCTGTTACGATGCTACCATCAACAGTGTATTCAGTGTTGAGCACATTCGCCTGTGAATTTAGCTGTTCAAGATAGCTACCTGAAGTGAAAGGTATTAAAAATCTCATTTTCTGATAGCCAGGAAAAAGAAGCTTTTTTATCAGACCAGCAAGTTCTTTCAAAGATGCTTCATCTCGGGCACTATAAGTAAGATTCATTCCTTCAATAGTGGGATAATCTAATTTGGCCTTGTCAGCTTTGTTATAAGCAAAAATCATCTTTTTATTGCTGATACCTAATTCTTCGAGCGTTTGATTTGTTGTGGCAATCATTTCTTTAGCATGTGGGTCGGAAATATCAATTACTTGGATTAACAAATCGGCTTCCCTAACCTCAGCGAGTGTTGACTTGAACGCTTCAACCAAATTATGAGGTAGTTTGCTTACAAATCCAACTGTATCACTTAGGAGAAACTTCTTATTGTCTGGGAAGCTCAAGTTTCTTACAGAAGTATCTAGGGTTGCAAAAAGCATATCTTTTTCAAAAACTTGCTTGGTCTCTTCTTCTGAGAATAACGAGAGCAATCCATTCATTGTAGTTGACTTACCAGCATTCGTATAGCCAACAAGTGCAACGCTAGGCAGATTTGATTTACGCCTAGACTTACTTTTTATTTCGAATTCTTTGTCAATTTCTTTTAATTCTCGTGACAGAAATGAAATTTTATCTTGAAGAGTTCGTTTGTTTAATTCAAGTTTTGTTTCACCAGCACCACGATTTGCTAAAGCACCACTTGCACTTTGCTGATCTAACTTAATATCTGGTGCAACTCTTAGCCGGGGCATTTTATATTTTAGTCGGGCAATTTCAACTTGAATCTGAGCTTCTTTTGAGCGGGCACGATTTGAGAAGATTTCTAAAATAAGTTCTGTACGATCTAAAACAGCGATATCTATACTCTTTTCAAGATTACGAATTTGCGTTGGGGACAGCTCATCATTTAGAACTAGAAATTGTGCACCAGTTTCTTGAGCAATTTCTGCAATTTCTGTAACTTTTCCCTTTCCGAGATAGGTTGCGCCTACTGGTTTTTGGAGTCGTTGGCGGACATCGGCAACAACTGTCATATTATTTGCTTTTACTAATTCTGTTAATTCATCCATTAAATAATCAAAATTTTCTTGCTGTGCTTCGATACCTGCAGTAATAACTGGAATCATTGTAAAAACCTCCTCTAATGGTAATAATTATAACATTTATCACGAATGCCTGCCGGAAGGTAAAAAATACAGGGGAGATAGCGAATGATTTTTGAATGTTTTTTGAGTGAGTTAAAAGCGAACATTAGAAAATGCATAGAATTTTCAATTATGTAAGTTTATCGTTTGCTTTCTAAAGCTAAAAGTCGTTTTTTCTTTGAATAAAAAAAGAGAACCCGGATTTTTTTTTATAAAATTCAAAAAAAGAGCATAAACGATGGTAAAATGTGGGAAAAATATGAATAAAGTAAGAATTTATACTTGTATTTAATTTAGTTATCATATAAAATTTAATCACTGTTAAAAAATAGTTTCTTTTAGAAACATACAAGGGGAGTAATAGTGCGATGAAAATAAATAAATTCGCAAAGCTTGGTACAGTTGTAGCTTTGTCTTCGGTATTCTTAGTGGCTTGTGGTTCTAAGAGTAGTTCTACAGCTTCAAAACAGGTACTTAATTGGAACGAGTCAGCAGAATTGCCTACAATGGATTTATCAACGGCAACCGATGTTGTGAGTTTTGATACGTTGAACAATACAAACGAAGGTTTATATCGTTTAGGTAAGGATAGTAAAATCGAACCAGGAATTGCTACCAAGACACAAGTTTCTAATGATGGCATGAAATATACATTTACATTGCGTAAAAATTCTAAGTGGAGTAATGGACAAAAGGTTACTGCCAAAGATTTCGTTTACAGCTGGCAAAGAACTGTTAATCCTAAGACATCATCACAATATGCTTACTTATTTAGTGGGATTGCAAATGCTGATGATATCATGAATGGCAAGAAGGCTGTCTCTACTTTAGGAATCAAGGCAGAAGGCAATTATAAGTTGGTTGTAACATTAGATAAGAAACTTCCATACTTCAAGTTATTGATGGGCTTCCCTGTATTCTTCCCACAAAATGAAAAAGCAGTTAAGGAATATGGTAGCAAATATGGGACAGCTTCTAAGTATATGGTATACAATGGACCATTTGAGCTTACAAAATGGACTGGTTCAAACTTAAGCTGGACATTGAAGAAAAATAGCGATTACTGGGATAAGAAAAATGTTAAGCTTTCAGCAATCAACTTTAAGGTTAACAAGAGTACAACAACTTCATATAACTTATACCAATCTGGTAAGTTAGATGAAACAAATCTGAGTGCAGAACAAGCTAAGCAGTTATCTAACTCAAAGCAACTTGTAACTCGTAAGGGTGCTTCGACTTTCTATCTACAATATAACCAAACAAAGAAAGAATACCAAAATGCTAATATCCGTAAGGCTATTTCATTGGTTATCGATCGCAAGCAATTTGTAAACAAGGTTCTTGGCGATGGTTCAACAGTAGCCAAGGGATTAGCATCAACAGGCTTAGCTAAGTTAAATGGTACAGATTTTGCTGATGCAGCTTCAGTTAAGAGTGCTGTTGCAACAAATCGTGCGGAAGCTAAGAAGTTATGGGCAAAAGGTTTGAAAGAACTTGGTGTAACATCATTGGATATTCAATTACTTAGTGATGATACAGATAAGGCCAAAGATTCTACAGCGTTCGTACAAAGTCAGATTGAAGAGAACTTGTCAGGTGCCAAGGTTTCTGTTTCGAATGTGCCATTCAAGACACGTTTAGCACGTTCAGTTAGTGGAGACTTTGGAATTGTTATTAGTGGTTGGGGCGCTGACTTCTCTGACCCAATTAGTTTCTTGGATCTCTTCACATCGGACAATTCACAAAACAATGGTAAGTGGAAAAACACTGAATACGATAAGTTGATTGAAGCTTCTAAGACAACTGATGCTGCTAATACAACAAAACGTTGGAATGACTTAGTTAAGGCTCAAAAGATCTTATTAAACGATCAAGGTATTTCCCCATTGTATCAACAAGCAACAGCAACTTTAGTTAAATCAAAAGTTAAGGGTGTTATTTACAATGCTGCTGGGGTTAACTACAACTTTAAAGATACTTATATTGCAAAATAATTAGTTGAATTAAAATAATATTAAAAGCTAATTGGGGGATTAACTGAACATAGTTATCCCCCGATTAGTGTATGGAACAAAATTAGATTATAATGTAAAATAGATATTATCTGCCCTAACTTTAGAGTAAGAACTAGAATGTGAGGAAAAAATATGCGTAAATATCTTTTAAAACGTGTCTTCTACATGGTATTGACGTTATTCTTGGTAGCAACCATTACTTTCTTTCTAATGAAATTAATGCCAGGAACACCGTACTCTAATCAGGAAAAGATGACACCGCAACAGATCCAAATTATGAATGAGCAGTATGGATTGAATAAGCCAATATGGCTGCAATACCTTATTTATCTCGGAGGTATGTTGCATGGAGACTTAGGAACTTCATTCCAATATAGCAATCAACCAGTTTCGTATTTGATTTCAAGTAGAATTGGTGCTTCAGCTCAGTTGGGTCTTCAAGCAATGATTTTTGGAGTTGTGATAGGAATTATTATCGGTTCCTTTGCGGCTATTAATAGAAATACTTGGATTGATACTTTATGTACAATTCTTTCTATCATTGGTAAATCTGTGCCCAACTTTGTTTTGGCTGTTTTATTACAGTTTTATATTGCTCTTAAATTGGGTTGGTTTCCAATTGCTGACTGGGGTGGCTTCAGCTACACAGTATTACCGACAATTGCTCTAGGAGTCGGGCCACTCGCAGAAACGGCTCGTTTTATCCGAACTGGAATGGTAGATGTTTTGAACTCGGATTATATTGAACTTGCTAGAGCCAAGGGACTAACAAAATTTGGGATAGTTTATCACCATGCATTGAGGAATAGTTTGATACCCTTAGTAACATTAATCGGGCCATATACGGTTGCTCTTATGACAGGTTCAATGGTTATTGAAAATATTTTTTCTATTCCTGGGATTGGTGAACAGTTTGTTAAGTCGATTACAACAAATGATTACCCAACGATTATGGGTGTGACGATGTTGTTCTCTGCTGGACTGGTTGTTGTGATCTTATTGACAGATATTGTTTATGGAATCATTGACCCAAGGATTCGATTAAGTGGAAATGGAGATTAAGCAGATGGAAGAAAAAATTAAATTAAATCCGGACAGCTTTGAGGCTTTACCAAAAGCCGAAGAGTTAGACAACGAAAAAATTGCTGCTCCATCATTAACCTTCGTCCAGGATGCTTGGCGCCGTTTGAAAATGAATAAAGGTGCATTCATCTCATTATGGATTATTGTTTTGATGCTGATTGTGGCTTTTGGTTCATCGTTTTTTATTGACCATGACTCATTGGTCAAGTCAGCACCAAACTATGCCAACTTACCGGCAAAAATACCTGGTGTTCCTATTAATGGTTTTAATGGGAAGTTAAAAGTTGCGGGTGAATGGGTAGATGAGTATAAGCAAAATAATATTTCTTCAGATAAATATTTTGTTTTAGGAACAGATTACTTAGGACGCTCACTTGCTGAAAGAATTATCTATGGTACAAAAGTTTCATTGATAGTAGCACTTGTGGCCACATTCTTTGACTTAACCATTGGTGTTGCATATGGGATTATTTCCGGTTGGAAAGGGGGACGAGTTGATAATGTAATGCAACGTATTATTGAAATCATCTCGTCCGTTCCAAGTCTAGTCATTGTTGTTTTGATGTTATTGGTTTTAAAACCAGGGATGACATCAATTATCGCTGCAATTGCGATTTCAAGTTGGACAACAATGGCCAGAATGATTCGTGCGGAAACACTGCAGCTTAAGTCGCAAGAATATGTGCTGGCTGCGCGGTCACTGGGAGAATCGGCACCTAAGATAGCTTGGAAACATTTGGTACCCAACCTTTCAAGTATTATTATTATTCAGACAATGTATACTATCCCAACGGCAATCTTCTTTGAAGCCTTCCTGAGTTTCATTGGGATTGGTATCAGTGCGCCAGAGACTTCACTTGGTGTATTGCTTAATGATGGACAGAAGAACTTCCAATTCTTACCATATCAGATGTGGTATCCAGCAATTGTATTGTGTGTATTGATGATTGCCTTTAACTTATTAGGTGATGGTCTACGTGATGCATTTGATCCAAAGACTAGAAGGTAGGTGGCAAAATGGCTGAGAGAATTTTAGATGTGAAGAACTTGGAAATCAATTTCCACACTTATGCTGGCGATGTCAAAGCCATCCGTGATGTGAGCTTTCATCTAGACAAGGGTGAGACGCTTGCAATAGTTGGCGAATCAGGATCAGGTAAGTCAGTTACAACAAAGAGTCTAATGGGATTACTTGCAAATAATGCAGAGGTTGTTGGTGGTTCAGTTATGTATCATGGTCAGGATATTTTGAAGAAATCTGAAAAAGAGATGCAAAATATCCGTGGTAAGGATATCGCAATGATTTTCCAAGATCCAATGACTTCATTAGATCCAACAATGAAAATCGGACAGCAGATTGCTGAACCGCTAATGAAACACAAGAAAATGGAGAAGAAGAAAGCTTGGGCACAGGCATTGGATATTTTAAAGCTTGTGGGGATTGTTGATCCTGAAAAGCGGATTAATGAATATCCGCATCAATTCTCAGGTGGTATGCGCCAACGAATCGTTATTGCGATTGCATTGGTTTGCTATCCAGAGATACTGATTGCTGATGAACCAACTACTGCTCTTGATGTGACAATCCAAGCACAAATTCTTGACCTGATGAAGGAACTTCAATCAAAAATCGAGACTTCGATTATCTTTATCACACATGATTTGGGTGTAGTTGCTGGGATGGCTAATAGAGTTGCCGTAATGTATGCAGGCAAGATTGTTGAATATGGCACGGTTGATGAAATTTTCTATAATCCACAGCATCCGTATACATGGGGATTATTGAATTCAATGCCAACTCTTTCAAGTACATTATTAGAGGCAATTCCGGGTACTCCACCTGACTTGTTGGACCCGCCAAAGGGTGATGCTTTTGCTGCGCGGAGTACTTATGCAATGAAGATTGATGTTGAACAAGAACCACCTTTCTTCAAGGTTTCAGATACACACTACGCTGCTACCTGGTTGTTACATCCAGATGCTCCAAAAGTAACCCCACCAACCGAGATTATACGTCGTCAGAAGCTATTTGCTGAGATGAGTGTCAATAAGTCAGTAAAGGCCTAGGAAGGAAGAAGACCCATGTCAGAGAAGAAGAAAAAGCTATTAGAAGTTAAGCACCTCAAACAATATTTTAATGTGGGGAAATCTGATTTGGTCAAAGCTGTCGACGATGTAAGTTTCGATATCTATGAAGGAGAAACTTTTGGACTTGTGGGTGAATCTGGTTCTGGTAAAACAACGGCCGGTAGAAGTATCATTCACTTATATGATCCAACCGATGGTGAGATTATTTTTGATGGACAAGACATTAATAAATTAAAAACACGACAAGAAGAGCATGCATTCAGAAGAGAAATGCAGATGATTTTTCAAGATCCATATGCCTCATTGAATCCAAGAATGAAGATTAAGGATATTGTCGCAGAGGGAATTGATATTCATCATTTGGCTAAGGATGATGCAGAACGCAGCAAGATGGTCGAGGATCTTCTAGAAATAGTAGGATTAAACAAGGATCATTCGAGTCGTTATCCGCATGAATTTTCAGGTGGACAACGTCAGCGAATCGGAATTGCACGTGCTTTAGCTGTGCAGCCTAAGTTCATTATTGCTGATGAGCCAATCTCTGCTTTAGATGTTTCAATTCAAGCTCAGGTTGTTAATTTGTTGAAGGATTTACAGGAAAAACAAGGTTTAACATATCTCTTTATTGCTCATGACCTTTCAATGGTCAAGTACATCTCTGATCGAATTGGAGTTATGCATTATGGCAAGCTTTTGGAAGTCGGAACGTCTGATGATGTTTATACAAAACCATTGCACGACTACACAGCAAGCTTAATCTCAGCTGTACCAATTCCTGATCCAGAATTTGAAAGGAACCGCAAGCAAATTGTTTATGATTCAGCACAAGAAATTGATGATGAAAATAAGCCGCGTAAGATGCATGAAATTACTCCAGGGCACTTTGTTCGTTGTTCAGAAGATGAAGTTGCCAAATATAAAAAACGTGCTGCTAGTTACGAGGAATAGCAGACACGTGTAAATGGAAGTAAAGCAATAGGTGGTAAGGTAAAAATACTGACGCGACTATTGTGGTAATGTATGGGTAACAAAAAATAGAGACAAGGTCAAAAGTTAAGTTTTGGCTTGGTCTCTATTTTTATTACGGACAAACGTGTTTCATAAATCAAAATATTCCGTCTAACTTCGAATTACTCATAGCAAAGTGCCTGCTATGTTCGTAATTTCGAGTTAGTACTCAAATTTTCCCGACTTATGTCACACTCTATTTTTATTGCAGATAAACGTGTTTCATAAGTCAAAATACTCCGTCTAGTTTCGAATTACTTATAGCAAAATATTAATAGTCTTGTTCATCGGTATAATGATTAAAATATTCAACTGAAATAGCGTCATCTGCAACAATCATTTTTGTTACAGAACCATTTTGTGGGCTGAGAGAGATGATGTCAATGTCAGGTGCAAAGCGATGAACAATGCTGCGGATAGTTGTACCGTGGCTGACTACCAATACTTCATCCCCATCTTTTTGCTGACTACGAATATAGTCAAAACCAGAATTGACGCGTGTCCAGAATTCATCATTGTTTTCTGCTTCGTGAAATGGGTCAATTTCTTTCATGAAATCACGTGAATCCTCAATTGAGTATTTTGAGATTATTTCTGGAAATGAGCGACAGTTATGTCTTGCTCCAACCATCAACCATGCTTGATTTGAATCACAGCCTTCAAAATATCCATAACCTTGTTCTCGGAATTGTGGAAGCGTTGTTGGTTCTGGGATTGATTTTGAATTGTTATTCTCACCCATAATGATATGGCAGGTATTCTTGGCACGTGAAGTATCACTATGATACACATTAGTGAAATGCTTTACCGCAAGCCTTTTTCCAGCTTTATGTGCATCAGATGTTCCTTTTTCAGTTAGTGGTGAATCACACCATCCTTGCATTCGATTATAATGATTGAAGATTGTTTGTCCATGGCGAACAAAATAAATTGTGAAAACCATTTTTTCTCCTCCTAAATTTATAGCCAATTTACTAGTTTGGCACATATTAACAGTATACAGATAATTGTGAGACTATGAAAGTTCTTAAGATTGTTATATTATTTTCTCAACTTGCTTTGAATTATTCATGGTAGAGAACACATACTGCGTCTCAGCTATCATTAGTACCAAAATTTTAAAGGTGGTTGGAAGAATTCCTGCAAGCAGGTAAACAAAAAGAACTTGTTTACGGCATTAATTAAACCGAAATCAAGTTCTTTTTATAACAAATTTATTTTAAGATTTCTTTAAATAACTCGCCTATTTCTGATGAAACGATAAAGTGAGATTGCGACTCCTGGTATGATTGATATCAGCCCGAAAGATACTAAGATAACAGAGAAATTATTTTGAACAAAGTTTAATTGGCCAAAGAAGTAACCTAGCGAAGAACCTAAAACTACCCAAATTAGTACCCCAAGGAGATTGTAGATACAAAAACGCTTGTAATTCATGCGAGCACTTCCTGAAATTAATGGAATAAAAGTTCTGATTAAGGGAATGAATCTTCCAAACATTACTGTCTTTCCCCCGTGTTTTTCAAAATATGTCTGTGCCTTTGCAAGTTTATCTTCAGAAAGGAACCTTCTAAAAAATGGCAGCCTGTGGAGGTTGCAGCCAATCTCATAGTTGACTGTATCACCAATCAAGGCAGCAAAGAAGAATACAGGGACAAGAATTTTGATATCAAGTGAAGAACCTGTAATCGCCGCTAAGGTACTTGCGAAGAAAACAAGGGATTCTCCAGGAAGGAAGGCGAACACTACGAGTCCAGTCTCCATAAAAACGATTGCGAAGAGTGCAATGTATACCCAACCGCCTAATGTCTCAACTAGCGGTAACAAGTAGAGTTGGAGATGAGATAAAAAATAGAGTATGTTGCTAATCAAGACAATCACTTCCTTTAAGTTAATTTGTAGATAATTTTAACGAAGATTGCACTTAAAAGCTAGTATTTTACACAGGATTTATATTTTTTTAAATAATACTAGATATCCTTAATTGTGGGGAGAGGATAAAGGTGTTAAAATTGTATGACAAGAATTTAGGCAATTGGGGGGAAATCTATGAATTCTGATATTAAGGCTCAAGAACAAAAGCGTATGGATGCTGTAGTTGGCAAGATTAAGATTGCCCAAAAGAAACATCAAAAAGAGATTGCAAGCGCAAAAAAAGATTCACAAGCTATCAAGAAAGACTTTTCAAACAATCTGCGAATTAAGACAGAATCTTATTCAGGAATATTTGAGACTGCAATGACAGTTAGACAGCAGCAGCAACTCTTACAAGAACGTGAGAATAATTGGAAATTAGCTGCCAGAAGACTGGATATTTTAGCAAAACTAGAAAAGAAACCGTACTTTGCAAGAATCGACTTCAAAGAAAAAGGCGAACTAAAAAAAGAATCTGTCTATATTGGTTTAGGATCATTTAGTGATCGACCAGATAACTTCTTAATCTATGATTGGCGTGCACCTATCTCAAGTGTCTACTATGATGGGGGAATTGGTGAAGTTTCCTACGAGACGCCAGATGGGACGCAAAACGTTGATGTAAGTCTAAAACGTCAATTTTTAGTAGAAGATGCCACAATTCAGACAGTTTTTGATACTGATGAAGCAGTTGGAGATCAGATGCTCTTAGATGTGTTGGATGATTCTTCAGATACAAAAATGAAGAGCATTGTAACAACTATTCAGAAAGAACAAAATCAAATTATTCGTGAGACCAAGGCCAAATTGTTGTTTGTACAAGGAGCAGCTGGTTCTGGGAAAACTTCGGCAGTCTTACAGCGTATTGCTTACTTGTTGTACCGTTTCAGAGGTAACTTGACTTCGAGCCAAGTGATTCTTTTTTCTCCTAATCAATTGTTCAATGATTATGTTGATCAAGTGCTACCTGATTTGGGTGAACAAAATATGATTCAAATGACGTATTATCAGTATGCTCAGCGACGACTTCCCAAGCTCAAAGTTGAAACTTTACAGCAACGTTTTGAACGGACTAGGACAACTGGAGAGAAAAAGATTCAGGGATTAAAGGATGGTCTGCAATTCTTCAATGCAACAACAACATATGGTAATTTTCTTGAAAAGAAGGGAATGCGTTTTAAAGATATTCGTTTTAGAGGAGAGCTCTTCTTTGATAAGGAACACATTGAGAAAATCTATTATAGTTTCAACGAGAACTATCATTTGCGTAATCGGCTGGAAGCTACAAAAGAACGATTGCTGAAACAACTTAGTAGGCGAATTGATCAGACTGCCAAGGAAGAATGGGTGGAAAAGGCAGTTCAAGAGTTGAGCCCAGAAGAATTAACGCAGCTCTATGGTGACCATGCACGTGATCTTGGAGACGGAGATGCTGAATTGCATTTTTTGACAAGACGGTATGTGATGGGACAATATAAGCAGATTCAACGAGATATACAACGTAACCGGTTCTTGAATATCAATGCTCAATATATTCATTTTCTAAACAGTGTTCCCGACTTGTTAGACATTCAGCAAGCCGGAATTACTGAGGAACAATGGAAAAAGAAAATAGGAAGTGTAATCACTGCTGTTAAAGAGAAAAGAATGTTGATGGAGGATGTCAGCCCATATCTGTACCTCTATGATTTGATTACTGGCAAGCGAGGCGAACTAGAGATTCGGCATGTCTTTATTGATGAAATCCAAGACTACACACCATATCAGTTGGCTTGCCTGAAGACGAGCTTTCCAAGAACGCGTTTCACTGTATTGGGCGATTTGAATCAAGCCATATTTACGAAAAAAGAAAGTTATACCTTATTAGAAGAAATGAGTAAACTCTTCCCTAAAGATGGAATCAAGGTTGTCCAACTTACGAAATCTTACCGCTCAACCAAGCAAATCACTGAATTTACGAAGCAGGTCCTACTTAGCGGGGCATCTGTTGAGGCTTTTGAACGTCAAGGTAAATTGCCTGAATTACAAGTATTCAGTAACGCAGAACAAATGGTTCAAAAGGTCGCAGAACAATTGCAAAAAAATGATGAAGCACAGCTAACGACAGCGATTATTGGCAAGACCTTAGCACAATGTCAACAATTGACCGTTGATTTACAAGCACAAGGAGTCAAGGTCACATTGATTAAGACTGAAAATCAACGTCTGGCTGCTGGCAACATCATCGTTCCTGCTTTCTTGGCAAAGGGTCTGGAATTTGATGCAGTAATAATGTGGGATGCTAGTGAACAAAATTATCACGATGAGGATGAACGTCAGCTAGTGTATACAATTTGTTCAAGGGCAATGCATCAGCTAAACGTTGTTGCGCTAAATGAATTATCACGTTTATTTAAGCGAATTTCTACCGATTCTTATGAATTGATTACGGACTAAGCGTTAGCGATTAATATTATGGGCTACTGCAAAACTAATCTTTTGTGGTAGTCTTTTTTTAAGTGCCTGACTTCACTTACTCTTAGCAGAGTGGTTTTATCAATTTGGAAAATCGTATAGTTATGCTGACCAACTTTAAAATTATTGAGTAAGATATCTTGAACTTCTTTAAGAATATTAGAATTTTTGATTGGCAAGATAATTTGTTGCAATATTTTAACCGTTACCTCTGGGGCATTAGGAACGTATTAATCGGAAAATTAAGTAAAGAAGGAGCACTGCATAAGGGGGAAATTTATTCAAATTTTTACACCCAAATTAGTATTGAATTCATGATTTAAACAAGAAAAAAAGCCAATTCGAAGATGAATTGGTTTTCTCATCACAGTCACGGGAAAAGGAACTTTAATGATTATAAGGAACTTTATCTACTCTATATTTCATCTTAAAAAATATCATAAAATTTTTTAAAGACCTACTCGTTCACAATCCAACCTTTGCCAACATCTATCCAATTTATAGGTTGAGCGTACTTTTCGAGTTCTTTAAGGGATAATTTGATAGTACTATTAAGACTTCCACCAGCAGTATAAATAGTTTCAAAGCGTTTTAGAGAAATGTCTAAGTAAACTTTGACATCATCATTCAAAGCAAAGGGACAAACAGCACCTGGAATATGTCCTATGATTTGTTCTACTTCATTACCAGGTATCATTTTAGCTTTAGCTTGAAATACGGCTTTAAATTTTTTATTATCTACTTTAGCATCACCTGCCATTGAAATTAGAATAGGAGCATCATGCACAAAGAAGGTCATTGTTTTAGCAATTTGAGCCTCTTTACAGTTTAAAGTTTGGGCAGCATGGGCAACAGTATCACCGATACTATCATGTTCAACAATTCGATCTTGTAATCCGTATTCGGAGAAAAAATTTTTAACATTTTCTAAAGACATTTTATACTCACCTTTTTCTTGATAATTATTATATTAATTGTAGAATAAATTATTAGATAAGTAAAATTAATTTATCTAATTCAAGAATTAGAAAAGGTGATATATTGAAAAAACTAATAGCCCTAAGAAAAGTTGTTGAGACAGGAAGTTTTACTAGAGCTGCGGAAGCTTTAGGCTACACACAATCTTCACTTAGTCAAATGATTGCTTCTTTGGAAAATGAGTTTTCTATAAAACTGCTTAAAAGATCCAGAAAAGGGATAACTTTAACTCAAGAAGGAATAAAGTTATATCCTTATATTCAGCGATCAATTCAACAGTTTGAGGCAATGGAAGGTATGGCTACCGAAATAAAGGGTTTAAAAACTGGAATTATTAGAATAGGTGCAATTGCCAGTATTAGTCGCTACTGGCTTCCTAGTATGATCAAAGAATTCCAAGAGCAATATCCAAAGATTAATTTTATTTTAAAGCAAGGAGACTATACATCTATATATAAGTTGATCAAAGAAGGTCAAGTAGATTTTGGTTTTTTAACACCTAAAACGAGTGGAAATTTAAAAATGAAAATTATAAAAAGTGGTGAAATGGGAGCTATTGTTTCATCTAGTCATAAGATGGCCAACAAAAAAATAGTTCGTATTGAGGATTTAGTAAAGGATCCATTTATTCTTTTAGAAGAAGGTAGCTATAGTGAACCCTTAGAAGCGTTTAAGAAAGCTTTATGTTATCCAAGTATTAAATATAGAATTCATGATGATAATACTATTATGACAATGGTAGAAGAAAATTTAGGAATTAGCATTTTATCAAAATTAATAATGAAAAAAACTAATTTTAATATTGTCTATTTACCTATCCAGCCCAAAATAGAGAGAATAATTGGAATAGCTTATCAAGATGAATTTAGCTTACCAATAGCAAGCAAATATTTTATTAACTTCATACTTGCTAGAAAAGAAAAATTAAAATAATTTTTAGTTACCATTAGAAAAGGAAATATATGAAAGCTTCTGAATTAAGAGTCGATTATCCTATATAATGTTTGATAACTAAGGTGTTCCTATGTCAAGTTTTGACACTAAAATATTTAGATTTCAACGCTGATTATTTTTGTATTGTACTAGTTAATATAATTCTCGACCCTGAAAACTAGATTCTTAAAGTCAGTAAAACGTGTTTGAAAAATAAACTCATGTTTGAGTAGTGGATGAACCTTTATATTCAAGAAAATTTACAAATTAATCAATTGGCTTATCAGTTTGTGGCAAAAAAGTCCAGATTAAATTTGCAATCTACCATTTTCCAAAGTATTATGTTCAATAACTAAGTGGTAAAGTATATTTTTTTTGTAATGACTACCAGTAGAATACCAGTGACCTATCCAAAAGTAATGTGCAGCCAATTAGAATTTATCAAAAACAGGTAATCTATGCATACTTTCACTAGCTTTATTAGTATAAGAAATTAATATAATTTGCTTTTTACAGACTAATTTTTAAGCTTACCTGGAATTGTCTATTTGAAAGTGTGTCGACGTCTATCCGATTATCAGTGAGTTTAAATATTTGGAGCAAATTTTCGGCTTAGCCTTATTAGTGTTTGCTGGCATACAACCAATAGAAAATTTTTTGTTTGGGTAATTAATTGATGTTATGGGTCTCAGAACTTATCAAATTTTAAATATAACTATGATTGTATCATTTTTTATGTTTATTAAAGCTGAGCAACAAATATCCTAGGTCACTATTAAGTTAATATTGATAGTGAATAATCAAAAAAACTTGCTATATGAACATAATAAGAAAAGTCTCGTTAAAACGGGTTTTTCGGTAAGATTGGTCATTTTTTCGATAATCATAATTTAATCTACTTGGAGGCTTGATATGACAAAAGTTTTACTATTTCTTAATAAGGGATTTGAGACCATGGAGTTTAGTCCGTTCATAGATGTTTGTGGTTGGGCCAGGAATGACTATGGGGTTGATATTAATGTCACCACCGCCGGATTTACTTCTGTCGTACAAAGTACTTTTAATGTTAATATTATGGTTGATAAAGTCATCAATGAAATTAACATTGATGACTTTGATGCTTTAGCTATTCCTGGGGGATTTGAGGAATACGGGTTTTATGAAGAAGCTTATAGTGAACATTTCTTAAATCTAATTCGAAAATTCCATGCCGCTAATAAATTAATTGTCACAATATGTGTTGGGGCTTTACCCGTTGGTAAAAGTGGCATTTTGAAAGGTAAAAATGCGACTACCTATAATTTAAAAAATAGTTATCGACAAACAGAACTCATGAAGTTTGGTGTAAATGTTTTAAATGAACCAATAGTTTTTGACAGTAATGTTATTACCTCATACTGTCCGCAAACCGCTGTTCACGTTGCTTTTAAAATGTTGGGTGTTCTAATCAATACAACAACCGAACAGATTGTCAAACACGCAATGGGATATTAATTATTATTTAATAAATAAGATTCATTGAATTCTGGCAAAGGATGCTAGGAGATATACCTTTTTTACAGTTAGTGAGGTACTTCAAGCTAGAGTAACAGAGTATTCTGGATTATATCGATTCTGTATTTACCAAGTGAATGGAGGGATAAATATGAACCTAAATTTCAAAAAAGGTCAATTATTTTGGATAAATAAGCCTCAAAAATATTATATTGATACCAAAAAAGTTGAAATAACTACAGAACCAAGAACAGATTTTTGGCAAAATACGTATTATAATTTTCAACATGATAATGCTCCTGCCTTATTGACAAAAATTAGTGATATGAACTTTTCGTTTCTAGTCAAAACGGAATTTAATAGCAAAAAACAATTTGATCAATGTGGTGTAATTATTTATCAAAATAGTGAGAATTGGCTAAAAGCGTCTATTGAATATGAGAATGAGGAGTTTCAACGACTTGGAAGTGTCGTAACTAATCAAGGATTTTCTGATTGGGCTACGACAGATATTCCCATGAAACAAAGATTTATGTACTATCGATTAAGTAGGCATAATAATGATTTTTGCATTGAGAATTCCTATGATGGCATTCACTATAAGCAAATGCGAATTACTCACTTATTTGATGGAAACAAGAAAATTCAAATAGGAATATATGCTTGTAGTCCTAGTGAATCTTCATTTACTGCCATATTCAGTAAGATTGCGTTCACAGAATGTCAATGGAAGTAGTTAATGCCTATCAATTAGTTCAACAAACACAAGCTAAGTACAAAAGGAGTGCATGTTTGGCTTCTTTATGTGTACATAAAAAATTAAAAAAGTAGTTCTGAGAAACGTGTTTTTAATTTCTCAGAACTACTTTTTTAGAATCTGTGGGAGTGTACCATAAGTCGGGAAAATTTGAGTACTAACTCGAAATTACGAACATAGCGAGTACTTTGCTATGAGCAATTCGAAATTAGACGGAATAAATAGAGGAACTGAATCAAAATATAACTTTTGACCCAGTTCCATTTACTTTATACCTGTTAGCTCATACTGGCTGTGGTTAAGTAACACATTTCAGTGTAGATGTTAGAATGGATAGTTATTATTAAAATTCACTAACGTTTCATGCTTTAATTTGGCGCATCTGTTTTAACTAAACGCTAGTTGATATAAATCTCTTAGTGAGATTACTTTACTTGTTTTTTTAGAACCATTGTTTTTAAAGTTTAATATTTCAGAACTAATTATGAATAAAATATTTTGGGAACTTCTATGTGCGGTGTAATAGTATCTCAGAATATAGAGGCCTTATATGTCTGTTTAGGGAGTAATGAATCTAAATATACTAGAAGATTATAATTTTTTACTCAAACAATCCGTTAATAAAACTTTTGATGTTGTTTTGTAAAAAATATGTTAGATCAAAAGATAACCCAGGTGTGTTAAATCTCTGCCCAGTTAAAAAATAACCAAAATTAAGCCAAATAAAATTCATTGACTGAGCTTCAACGTTTAAATTATGATCGATAACGCCATTAGTTTGCATTTTTTTGAAATAGTCCATCAAAAATTGTTTGAAATATAATGGAATTTTTTGAATTGCAGCATTTAAACTAGGAATGTCAAATGCATCACGAAATCCCGCTAATATAATAGCTTTATGATCATTAAAGAAGCTCTGGCATTGCTGACTTAACATAGTTAAATCTGTTTCAACGTTACCTGATAGCTGAATGTTGTTAGTAAGTTCATTCACATCATTCAAATAATCATTAACAGCAGCGTTAAGTAAACCTTCTTTGTCTTTAAAGTTGTTGAAAATAGTAAGTTCATTTACTTCGGCCAAATTAGCGATTTTGCGAGTAGTAGTTTTAGTATAACCATTTTCTATTAATAGTTGTTTGAAGGCAGTCAAAATTCTTTCTTGAGTATCAGTCAAAGATATCATTCCTTTCTTAAAAGATATTTTAATTATAACACCACCATTTCAATAAAGTAAGTACTTGCTTTATTGAAATGGTGGTGTTATGTTATTAGACGTAAAATATAAGTAGAGGTTGGAGGATTCTTATGAAAAGTATTGGAAAGTTTTTATGTAATAAATGGACTATTGGATCATTATTAATAGTGTTATTCTATGGTATGTGTATGGTGGGAATCTACTTTTCAGGATACAAAGTAGTTCCAAGTCACCTAAAAGATTTACCAATAGCTGTGGTTAGTCAAGATTCAGATAGTCATGCATTAAAAAAGCAATTGGTACGACAATTACCGTTTAAACATATTAAGTACAATTATTCTCTAAAAACGGCAAAAACAAAATTAAAAAATAAGAAAATTTACTTGATTGTTAATATTCCGACTAATTTTCAAAAGAAGATTATAAATGGCAAAAAAACAAATCTGCACTTTTATGTGAATGAAGCTAATCCAATGACTGCTGTCAGTGGTATGGAAAGTGTAGCCAAAACAGTAGGAGCTACTGTTGAAAATAAAATTACTAAAAAACGTGGAGAGGCTATTTTTACTACTGTTCAATTAAAGCAACTAAAAGCACAACTTGCAAAAGCAATTAAAGAAGCTCCACAGCAGGCTAAGGCTATTCAAGCTCAGGGTACGGTAGCAGAGAGAAAGTTAAAAAAACAAGCTGATAGTCTTTATAATCCTAAAGATGGTGGAGTCTCTTACAAGCTGCACAAAATGAATAAAGTTAAAAGTGGTATGAATCATACCATGGCTCCTTTCTTTCTTGCATTAGCATTCTATATTGGGTCGATGATTGGTGCATTAGTGCTATATCTTGCTTTCTCTGAGTTCTCTCAAAAAATTGGTAAGTTTAAGGCATACGGAATGTCGGAATTAGCTATTCTTTTAATTTCTGTTATAGCGCCTGTTTGTATTTTAGGAATTGCAACTTGGCTTAATAATTTTAGTAGTACGGAATTTATGAAACTTTGGTTAAACCATGGTTTGGAACTATTTGCTGCAATGAATTTTAATTTCATTTTCAATCTACTTTTTGGTCAATTAGGTATCATGTTCAATGTACCAATTATGATGATTCAAATTGTTTCTGGAGCTGGATTAATTCCTAAACTTATTTTACCTGGATTTTTTAAGTTTATGAGCTTTATTTCACCAACTTATTATGCAATTCAAGCTGATTTTGGAGTTTTAGGGAATCAAGTGGGGATAGGGCAACACTTAATGTCTTTAATTTACCTGTCAGTAGTCATCGTAATTATTAATTTGTTCATTGTTATGATGAAAAAATACAGTAAAGCAGTAATTTCGGAGCAAAGCTTACTTTAATTTTGAAAATTGTTTGTATAGAATAGATTGTAAAATTAACTTCTGTTCGGACAGAAAAGATCAACTTCCTTTAAAATGGCGTTTACCGCAAGCCCATTTTTAGGTGTTGATTTTTTTGTCTAATATAACCTATTCTGAATGAATTAAAAATTGAAGCCTTTTGTAATCTAGAATGACCCAATGCTGACATGGTTGATTATGAATATCAATTGTGCTATGTGCTTATCTCGATGTTCCTTTTATAAAATTCACTACCTTTTGTCCAAATATCAAACGAATAAGAAACAAAATAGTTGACAGTACTACTACACAAACAATAAGTGATAATAACATAATCAAAGGAACTAGAAAAAGCTTTGGAAGTTCAGTTCCCCATAAAATTATATTTTTAAATTGTTCTAAGACGCTTGAAATTAATAAGTTCATTTAAATCTTCCCCTTTTCTTTATACGTTTGGTGGTTTTTCGATGTTGATATTTATAGATAATTGATAAAAGTGCAATAGTACCACCTGTAGCACAAGCCATAATAAGTGGAACCATGAAAATATTCATTAAGTTCATATAGACCTCCTCGATTCATTGAAAAGTTTACTTTGATGAAAGAATAGAATTCAAATTATTGTCAAAATGAGCAATAGTTTTGATTATTTGAATTGTTCCTACTGTGGCACAGACTATAATAACTGGTACCAATAAAATTCTCATAAAATTTTCCTCCTAGATATTCTTTTTATGAGTTTAGTCTAACAATATTGATGAAGAGTTCAACCGGCAATAATTTTGATGATGTAATTTAATAAACACTTTTTTTACATATGTTTAACACAATGTCATATATTAAACATTTGTTGCTCAAACTTGACTTGTTTTATATAATTAAAAGAAAGAATTTTGAAAGGATAGTATATGAAAACAGATGCTCGTGTTCGTTATACAAAAATGATCATTCAGCAGAGCTTTGTCGAACAATTAAAGGTTTACCCACTTAATAAAATTACTGTTAAGAAAATTTGTGCAACTGCAGAAATCAACAGAGCTACGTTCTATAAACATTATCATGACTGTTATGATTTGATGAAACAAATGGAAGACAAGTTGATAATAGATTTGAAAGAGCTGATATTTGAATCGCGAGATCAGAATTTAGAAAATATATTTGGGAAAATTCTTGAGAAGTTTAAAGAAAAAAAAGAACTTTATCTTGTTCTTTTTTCAGAAAACGGAGATAGTACATTTCCTGCAAAAATATTTGAACTTTGCTATGATCTTGCTGTTAAAAATAATAAGAAAAAGGAAATCACTCAAGAGTGGTTATATTACTTTTTGGCTTATGGGTGTAGTGGTGTGCTAAATCGATGGATAAGTAGTGGAATGAAAGAAGATATTTATGAAGTATCTGCATTTATCGGAAATATAAGTGAAAAGGTTTTAAAATAACAGTTTTATCTCTAACTCACAGTTTATGAATAATTTTAAAACCAAACTGGAAAATTTATGATTCCACTAAGTTTCTTAGCTCATACATTAGAAAAAAACATTAATACCTCAACTTCTAGAATACAAGATATTTAGTGTGATTAGAGACGGATTACATTAGATACTTTGGTTAAATTGGGAAGGCTTTTCAGGGGATTTGATCGATATTTTTAAAACTTATAAAATGATATAGATTTATATAATACTGAAGAAAAGAGTGAAAAAAATAATCAGGTCCAACAATATCAGTTTAATTAGTAATAAAAGAGTACATCTGGTAATACATAGATGTGCTTTTTTACCTAATTTGTTTGTATTTTATAGACCACATGTATATTATTCGTAAAAGATTAACATAAGTCAGAATGAGTACTGTCTCTGAGATTATATCTAATTACTTATTAAAACGATTGCGAAATTCATCTATGTCTGCCTTATTTGGTTGAACAGTGTTGCCCACAATTAGTTCAATAGATGAAAAAAGGCGTTCACTATATTGATGTGTGAAACTAAATTAATTTTTATAATATTATATTCTGCATAATAAGTAATTACTTAATGAAACGAAAATGTGTTTCAAGTTATTATATGTAAACGCAAGCTTCTATATTTATAGACATCTGTAAAAAGATGAAAAGAAAGTTGACTTTAATAGCAAATGATTTTATTATCATTATGTAATAACCTAATTGGAGGGATTAAAATGTCTGAGTATACTATTAATGACTTTGCACAGATGATTGATCATACAAATTTGCACGCATATGCAACGGATGCTGATATGAAAAAACTTTGTAATGAAGCTAAGAAATATCATTTTAAGATGGTTGCAATTAATCAAGTTCAATCTAAACTTTGCTCGGAATTGCTGAAAGAAACAGATATTGATACTGGTGCTGCAATTGCCTTTCCTCTCGGGCAAACGACAATTGAAGCTAAGGAATTTGAAACCAAGAATGCCATCGCTAATGGTGCTAATGAAATTGACTATGTTATTAATATCACTGAGTTAAAAGAAAAAAATTATGACTATATTGAGGATGAGATGACTAGAATTGTTAAGATTTGTCATGATGAAGAGGTTCTTTGCAAGGTTATTTTTGAAAATCCGTATCTTACAAAATTCGAGATTAAACAAGTTACACTTATTGCTAAGCGAGTTCGCCCTGATTTTATCAAAACTGCTACCGGATTTGGTCCGAGTGGTGCTACTGTAGAAGACGTTCAACTTATGAAAGAAATTGTTGGTTCAAGTGTATATGTTAAAGCGGCTGGAGGTGTTCGGAACTCGGACGATTTTCTTGCGATGATTAAAGCTGGTGCCTGTCGTATTGGTACCAGTTCAGGTATTGAAATCATCGATGCTTTGAAGAAGAGAATGAATGATGATGGTGTAAAAACAATGGAGTTGTGACATAAGTCGGAAAAATTTGAGTACTAACTCGAAATTGCGAACATAGCGGGTACTTTGCTATGAGTAATTCGAAGTTAGACGGAGCATTTTGACTTATGGAACACGTTTATACGGAATAAATAGAGGAGGTGGCTCAAAAGTTAAGCTTTGACCCACCCCTAAAAGTAAATATTAGTATTAAGATCACGGACATAAAAAGGCTAGTGGAGATTGTTAAAAAAGTTCTATAATACTATGCTCACAGAACGTAAAAGGATGGTGGCTCATGGCAGTACCTAAGTACAAGTTTATTGAAGATGACATTAAGAAAAAAATTATTTCTGGGATCTACCCTAAAGACAGCATTATTCCTAAAGAAATGATCTTAGTGTCCCAATATAATGTTAGTAGACCTACTATTCGACAAGCTATTCAAAATCTTGTAAACGAGGGACTTCTTGAGAAAAAACGTCATCGTGGTACCATGGTACGTCAAAATAAAATTAGTCAGGAATTTACCCACGTTATTGAAAGTTATGACAGTGAGATGCAATCTAAAGGACTAACAGCTAAAACTCAAGTTATTGTTTTTCGCAATGAGAATCCAACGCCAGAAGTTGCTGAAAAACTCGGCCTTGATGCGGACAGCTTGGTGTATAAATTAGTTCGTCTGCGTTTTGCAGGGACTGAACCTGTAGTCCTTGTCACTACTTTTCTTCCTTATGAACTCTTGAATAATTTTGATAAGATTGACTTTACAAAACATTCTCTCTATGATGAATTGGCAAAATGTGGTTATCCTATTACTCATGTTCGTCGCAAATTGGAAGTAATTGCTGCTGGTGAAACCACAAGTACGCTACTCAATGTCAAGATTGCTGAACCTCTTTTTTATTTTCACACTATTGGAGATACAAATGAGAAAAAGATAGAGTATTCAATTGCTAAGTACCGTGGTGATATAAACTACTTCATGTTTGATATTGATAAATCAGACACAACACGCGATTTGCGTATCTGATTTTATATCTATAATTACGTAATTACTCATAGCCAAAACCGGGCTATGTTCGTAATTTTTCGCTAGTACTTGAAGGCTCTCAACTTGAATCATACTCTTATAAATAAAGCCTAATATTCAAACCAGTAAAATGCTATAATAATCTTAATTTAATTACAATGTAGGAGTAGCAATGTATAATCAGATGAATTATTACAAGATTCCACGTGATGAGTGGCGGAACCTATACCAAAAATATCAAGTCTCCTTATCCTTAGAAGAATTGTCACGGATTAAGTCTGTTAATGACCGTATATCACTAGCTGACGTTCAAGATATTTATCAACCATTAGTGCATTTACTAGGAATTCATATGAAATCACGGCAAGAGCTGATGAAGCAGCAGGCAGAGTTTTTAGGGATTGAAGCACATAAAGTTCCGTTTATTCTAGGAATTGCAGGAAGTGTTGCGGTGGGCAAGAGTACAACTGCTAGGTTGCTGCAAACCCTTTTAAGTACGACATATCCAGAAAAAAAGGTGCAGTTAATTACAACTGATGGCTTTTTGTATCCAAATAAGGAATTGAAGAGACGCCAGATAATGCAGCGCAAGGGCTTTCCTGAAAGTTATGATATGGGACGGTTGTTGACATTTACTAACGACGTGAAGAATGGGTTGCCAGCTAAGGCGCCTAGGTATTCTCATAAGGTCTATGATATAGTTCCCAACGAGTTTGATGTTGTAGACAACCCCGATATTTTGATTGTTGAAGGAATTAATGTGCTGCAGTTGCCAAGTAATCAGCAGCTATATGTCAGTGACTTCTTTGACTTTTCTATCTATGTAGATGCACATGAAGATTTGATTCAAGGCTGGTATCTTGAACGGTTTGAAACATTATTGGATACTGCATTTCAAGATCCTACCAATTATTATTATCCGTATGCAATTGGGGATCGAACTAAGGCAACCAGAATGGCAAGAGAGGTCTGGCTCACAATTAACAGGCCAAATTTGCGTGAATATATATTGCCAACAAGAAATCGCGCAGATTTAATCTTACATAAAATGCAAAATCATCTAGTAAACGAACTTTTTTTGCGTAAGTATTAGAAAATACTAAAAATTGTCCGGAATTTACTGGAAATTGCGTGAAATTGATTTGACCCTTAAAGCTCTAATCGGTAGAATAAAAGTAGTAAATGCTCCAAAATTTGAAGACGAGGTGAACCTTCTTGACTAATGTTGACATGCAGGCTTTTGACAAGATTATTGTGCTTGACTTTGGAAGCCAGTATAATCAATTGATTACCCGCCGAATTCGTGAGTTCGGTATCTATTCAGAATTGCTATCACATAACCTGACAGCTGCTGAGATTAAGAAAATGGCACCCAAGGGAATTATTTTCTCTGGTGGTCCTAATAGTGTTTATGATGAGAATGCTTTCCATGTGGATCCTGAGATTTTTGAACTCGGAATCCCTGTTTTAGGAATTTGTTATGGGATGCAGTTAATGGCAAATGAGCTTAATGGTAAGGTGGAGAGTGCTAATAACAAGGAATATGGCAAGGCTGATATTCATGTGGCATCCGCTGATGAACCAATGTTCAAGGGATTACCAGCTACGCAGACGGTATGGATGAGTCATGGTGACTTAGTGACAAGTGTCCCTGAAGGATTCAGAATTGCTGCGACAAGTGCTAATTGTCCAATCTCTGCAATGTCAAATGATGACAAGAAGTTCTATGGTTTACAGTTCCACCCAGAAGTACGTAACACAGAACATGGTAATGATATTTTGCGTCATTTTGCCTTTGATATCTGTAAGGCACGTGACAACTGGTCAATGGATGATTTCATTGATATGCAGATTGACAAAATTCGTGAAACTGTTGGTGATAAGAAGGTTCTGCTTGGCTTATCAGGTGGGGTTGATTCGTCAGTTGTAGGTGTCTTATTGCATAAAGCAATTGGAACGCAGTTGACAAGTATCTTCGTAGATCACGGCCTGTTGCGCAAGGGTGAAGTTGAACAGGTTATGGCAAGTCTTGAAGGAAAATTTGGGCTGAACATTATTCAAGTAGATGCTAAAAAGCGCTTCATGGATAAGTTAGCTGGTGTTTCTGATCCTGAAAAGAAACGTAAGATCATTGGTAACGAATTTATTCGTGTCTTTGATGATGAAGCTGCTAAGTTAGATGGAATTGATTATTTAGCACAAGGAACACTTTATACCGATGTAATTGAATCGGGAACAGATACAGCACAAACAATCAAGTCGCATCACAATGTTGGTGGTCTGCCAGAAGATGTTCAATTCCAGTTAATTGAACCCTTAAGGACATTATTCAAAGATGAAGTTCGTGAATTAGGTGAAAGACTTGGAATGTCATCTGACCTTGTCTGGCGTCAACCATTCCCAGGACCTGGTCTTGGAATTCGCGTGATTGGTGAAATTACAGAAGAAAAACTTAAAATTGTTCGTGATAGTGACTTGATTCTACGTGAAGAAATCGCTAATCATGGTCTTGAAAGGGAAATCTGGCAGTACTTCACGGTACTTCCTGGTATCCGCAGTGTCGGTGTCATGGGTGACGGTCGGACTTATGATTATACGGTTGGAATCCGTGCAGTTACTTCGATTGATGGGATGACTGCTGATTTTGCTAAGATTCCATGGGATGTCTTGCAAGCAATCTCAGTTCGAATTGTTAACGAAGTCGACCACGTTAACCGCATAGTGTACGATATTACGTCGAAGCCACCGGCAACGATAGAGTGGGAATAGTAACAGGTGAGCTAGAAACTTTTGTGTAACAAGGGCTTCTAGCTTTTTTTAGTTTTGGATTGCACTTTCATTGCACTTTTTTCTGTTGGACGTCTTAAATAATTGACTGTAAACTGATTCCGTGGGGAATGATCCAAGTTTTCTTCGGTCGGTTCAAAGTCAATCACGCCATTTAATTTATCCGCCACTTGAAAATTACTGTTGGGATAAAGGTGTCCGTAAGTTCCCAAGGCAGTTTGTACATCTTCATGACCTAACCGATCTTTAATGATTAGCGGATTTTCCCCCATACTGATCAACAGAGAAGCATGAGAATGACGCAAACCATGGATACGGATACGATGCACTCCTGCTTTTTTGGAATAACGATCAATGGCGTGAGCAATGGTATATTTCTGTGGTGGAATCACATTATAGCTCATCACAAAAGAGGTTTTTACCACTTTTTGTTGAACATTTCGCCATTCTTTTAAGAACTGTAGAGTGGTTTTATCCAGCACAATATGACGTACACTGGCTCTTGTTTTGGGGGATGTAAAGTAATATTCTTTTTGGTTCTTATAATACAGAGTTTTGTCAATAGATAACATCCCAGTTTCAAAGTCGATATCGTCCCACTGAATCGCAGTGGCTTCACCGATACGCATACCAGTCATAAATAACAACCATAAAGACATGAAAAGAAAGTGTTGATAAAAGTCTCCTTTGTAAAATAAAGCAATCACTTTTTCAAATTCTTCTTTCGTCCAAAAATCGACCACTTGTTTTTGTTTTTTCACATTTCCCACAATTTTAGAAGGATTGGTAGTCGCAAGCTCTAAAACTACAGCCCGATCCATGGCAACAGAAAACAAACCTTGAATCGAACGAACATAAGACGGTTTTAGCTTTTTTGAAAGCTTTAACTGCCCTTTTTGTACATGAATGGGTTCAATATCACTAACCGCCAACTTATTAAAGTAAGGGAAATGTTTGAGAATGGTTTTTAAACGATTTTCGTAGGTTCTTATTTTTACTTTGGTCCGATACCAGGGAAGAAACAGTTCTTCCACAAACTGTTTAAAACTCATCTTATTTTCAGTTTCCACGAATTCGTCTGGTTTCATCAGTAACATCTTATAATATTCTTCTTTAGCTTCCTTTTTCGTGCGAAAACCGCTACGATACTTCTGAATCTTTTTATCGTTAGCATCATAGCCTAAATTCGCCCGAAAATAGTAGGTGCCATTTTTGGCACGTTTAATGGGATCTTTCGTCATAGTTTTTACGCTCCTTACGTACAAAAACTAATCAGACCTGTTTTCATCTGAAAACTTGATTCCAAGAAGTTCTTCAACTGCTTCGCAAGGAACACGATCTAATTTTCGTGACTGATAATAAGTATGTCCTTTTTCGATCATCAGATCTTTCGCTTTTCTGATAATGTCGGCAGCAAAAGAATTTCCGTATCCTAGCGCAACTAAGTCTTTTTTAGTGACTGTGATCATTTGTGCTCCTTTCCATTGCAGACTAAGATTTCTCCAATATTCACCTACAATTATATCAAAGATGCCAAAATTTAGATGCTCATAGCAATCGAACAGCTCTAGCAAAGCTCACGGAAATTTCACCCCTGCATGGATCGCATGTAGCTGCACTCATAACCTGCGACGCTTTTAACGCTCGGATCATGACGACACGGGAGTATCATTGTCACAATAAGAAAGTCTTGGCTGCAATTCGGCTAAAAATTGTTTTTAGTCATAAACAAGATTCGCTCGCTTTTTTAAAAGGTTATCGCGTGTTTATCTAAAGGCTATTTTCTTATTGCAAAGGATTCGATTGCAGATATTCAGTTTTCAAAGAACTGAAGGCTGATTAGCCCGGCAAAATTTACCAATGGCTGATAAACTTTGCTGGAATAATAAACACAGAGGGAAGCGCAGAGTGGAAAGGCACTTCCCACACCTAAAAAGTTACCGGATTTCAAAAGATAAAATCATACGCAACAAACGGTCTTCCAAACGACTACGTAAGAATTCGTCGACAACAGTATGAGAATTTCCAGATTCATCTTTCATCACACGTAGAGAGAGCTTGGGACTATAGGAATGATAGTGGGCACGAATGTCATTAAGAGTGTCCAAATCACCATTTATCGCTCTTTCGATCATTTCGTAGGAAATGAGGGGACATTTAGTATTCATTTTCGTGTTCCTCCATATAATTTCTGATAGCCTTTAATGCTTGATGACGCTGACGGTTGACCGTGGAGGCAGAAACGTGAAATAAGTCGGCAATTTCATTTTCATTCATGTCTAAAAAATAATAAAGTAGCAGAATGGTGCGCTTTTTATCGGACAAACTTTCTTCAATGGCAGTTCCTAACGCTTCATTTTCAATATCAATAGAAAAACCTAACAGTGAAAGATGCAGGAAATCAGACGGATAACGATCCATAGTTTGAAGTTCATCTGACATGTAACTGATAATTCGTAAACCCACGTTCGCCGATCTTATAATCCTCAGCCACAATTTGAGGATGAACTAACTGCACACGGTCTTCAGACTCGAAAGATTTTTCTCCCGCAGCTTGGGGCAAGACCACCACAATATCATCGGCCCGCTGTACATCTGAATAAAGGTTATAACTACGTGATACAATACTATAACGACCATTGACACGACGCTGTTCGATTTTTCCTTCTCCGGCAAATTCCAGATTACCAAAGGTTTCTTCCATCGAAACGGGTAAGGTGAACCAGCGACTAATAATTTCACCGATTGCTTCAAATTGACTGAGATTCGTCACATAAATCGCAAGACTGTTATCCATCACTACACCTCCAGATAAAGGTTGCGGATTGTTTCGATTTGACTTTGCACACTGTATAAAGCATCCTCGACCGTCATCAAATCTTCTGCCAAAATTTGACGACCTTTTTCTGAACGACCATCCATATGCTGGACAGAACGAAAAGTATAAATCGCATTTGTTAACTGGTGAATGGCATTGTTACACAGCATTTGTTGCGCAGCTTTTAAACTTTCGGTTTCCTGCATCAAACGGGATCCTCCTTTCCATAGACTTTCGCCACATTTCCCAAGATAAATTCCGCACAGGGCAGAACAATCGCATTACCTAATGCCTTGTAACGAGCAGAAGGGCTGATTTCTTTATTCTGAAAACCGTACTTCGTCCAGTCTTCTGGGAGTCCCATCAGCCGTTCACATTCTAGTGGGGTCAACTTACGAATGTTTCCTTTCTCTACTTCACCTTTGGGCCAGTTGGCAAAGACATTCACGGTTCCCGCTAATAAGGTGGGAAAAGGGTCCCTTGCTTTGCCAAAACTGGAGCGGAAGCCTTGGAGATTGCCGATTTTAGCATAACTGCGCATGCGTCTTTCTTGAAAGGGAAAGAGACAAAGTGACCGCCTTGTTTTAGCAGAAGTTGATAAACATTCTTGGGCGGAGAGCCGCCTGCTTTGTGGGCTAGTTTCAGGATCCAATTGCACTCGTTGGGTGTCAAAAAGTATTTCACGGGCACGGAAGTATCTAAAATCTGCCACGAGAAAGATACGTTTTCTTCGTTAGGGGACTCCCCAATATTGACCGTCGAGGAGTCGCCAGCACAAATCAACTTTTCTCCCTCGCACCATTCCCGCATTGGCCCAGAATCCAGAAGCAGGCATTGGAAGCGTGGTTTCTGTGAAAGCTTCCAGCACGGCCTTAAAATCCAGCCGGTCATTTGACGAAAAAGCTCCCAAGACGTTTTCCCAAATAGCGAGAGTTGGATAGGTTCCATGAGTCTGATTCCTCATTTCTCTGATGATTCGAATTGTTTCAAAAAATAAACTTGACTTTTCTCCCTGTAAGCCTGTCTGGTTGCCAATATCGGATAAGTTCTGGCAAGGCGAACCGAAGGTAATAATGTCTGTAGGCGGTAAATCCACGCCTTTGATTTTAGTGATGTCGCCTAAATGTTTCATGGACGGAAAATGACGCTTCGTAATACTCACGGGTGCTTTTTCAATTTCACTCGCCCAGATGGGCTGAATGCCGTGCTTTTGAGCGGCAAGGGGGAACACACCAATTCCATCGAATAGACTTCCTAAGGTTAATTTTCTTATTTTAATCAAATCCTTTAAAAACAAAAAACACCCTTAAGTCGTAGGGTGTTTTCTAATCAAATTTAATTGTGTAGGTTATTATTTTTCTTTTACATTACAGCCAATAGATAGTCAAGTATCCGTTTGTTTTTTGTTAAAAGAAAATTAAATATTAGTGTCAATCTCAATCTCTTGTTTATTGGTAATTTGGTTGGTAATCGCAGTATATAAATCGTATTTAGTTTCAGGTGTCTCAATTGAAACTATTAAAGAATATCTTAAACGATTATTAAACCTTCCTAGATTTGGACGTTCTCTCCACCATCCGATAACAGGATACACAGCAACGTAATTAACATCACATAAATCAACAGCAGGTGCTTTACAAAAATCTGAATGGATCGAACCAACGTCTCTATTTGTAGTTCCGAGATACCATTTTCTGCTAGAACCTGTTATAGTCGTTTCATCACGCATTTTGTAATTAATGCGTTTCTTAAATTCTGCGAGAGTTTCATCGCTATTAATAACGTCAAATCTTAATCCAGCTGATGAATACCGATATTTATTTTTCCAGCCTCTCTCTCCAGGGCTTGGCTCAATAAAATATGAAAGTGTTACTTTTAATTTTACTTCAGTTTCTCCCAGAGATTTTAAAATTTCTTTTGGCCATGGAATTTGGTGAATATTCATTTCATTCATTTTTTTCCCTTTTGAAAAAGGTTGCAATTCAGATTCTACAACTAAATTAACTGAGTTACTTTTACATTCTAGCGCTTTATTTAAATTAGGAATACCGTAGCCACAAGTTCTTAGCAAATCCCTTCTCCCAGTTGTTTTTTTATCATCACTACAGAACTGTTGAATCATTCGATTACTCCAATTTGCCGAATGAATCATTAACGCTCTAACCGTTTCTGGCCATATTCCTGGATATTCATCATAAATTTGTGCAGCCATCCAAGAAGCT
Source organism: Lactobacillus sp. UCMA15818 (assembly GCF_030400225.1). Classification (GTDB taxonomy): domain Bacteria; phylum Bacillota; class Bacilli; order Lactobacillales; family Lactobacillaceae; genus Liquorilactobacillus. Next base: position 30,623 of record NZ_VJYB01000012.1, read on the forward strand.
TGTGCTGTTGCTGAACTTGTACCTCCTAAAGTAGAAAAAGGTCTATTAAAAAAGTTTCTATTAGTAGTTAGTAATTCCAAATCTTCACATTCAGAAATGTCGTCACCATTAGTAACCATGTTTCCACCATCTAAAAGTATTTCTGGTTTAATAGGCCATTTGGAATCCCAACTCCTTGATGTAGAACTATACGGTGATAGTTCATCCACATCAGCAAGGGGTTTACAGTTGTTATAAACTGAAGATTCAATTTCAATATCATTAGCGTATGCACCAACAGTAATGGCATTCCATGATTGTCCAGGATTCTCAACTCCATGTAAAATATTAGAATCTGGATAATTAAGATCCTTTATTTCCTCTCCATATACATTACCAGCACTGATTAAAAAGAGTCTTTTCCCATTTGAATCACTTGACCCAGAAGTTATATTGTCAATAGCAGCAGACCATGAAGTTGGACTACCATCATCTGTATTGAAATCGGACGAAGTAACTGCCATACAAATAGTTCTATCAGCAGTTGGATTTTCAATTTCAGAAAGATAAACTGCATCTTCTGTTACCGCTCCATATAATTCAACATTATTTTCACTGTTAGGGGGTAAGATTTTTACTGATTCAATTTTATGGTTAATTTTAATATCATCTTTCTCTAAAAATTTCTTCTTTAAATCGTTATAAATAGAAATACCAGCCATTTGGGTCCCATGACCTAAGTGATCACTAGTACCCCAATCTTTTTTAACCGCTTGAATTGTTCTTTCGTTTTTAATAGCAGGTGAAATAAGCGGGTGTCTTGAAGCTAGTCCTGTATCTAAAAGACAAATTGATGCATTACCTTGACCAAATTCGGTACGGTTTAACAACTCATCGACCCATTCCTGTTGATCTTGTCCAGACAATTCATCAAAAAAATTAGTGCTTTCAGGAGCTCTACGAAACTCTGCGATATAATCGCACATTTCTATCAGTTCTCTTAATTGCTTTTTATTTGCAAATATTAATCTAACTATACGTTCTGGGAAAATAATTTTCTTACTATCAAAAACTATTCCTAAATCTTGACAGCTTTGTATAAAATTATTAGTAGCTTCTTCAAGATTAGTTTTACTTTTTGTTTCATCTTCTACTGCTAAATATCTTAACCAAACCTCACACCATTCTGGTTTCTCTAATGGCATATTTGATTCTGAGCCCACCCAAAAAGAATCTAGCATTGCTAAGTGAATGTCCTCTATACTGTTAATCAAATCATTGTTTTTTGGTTTCCCAGTTTTAGTTTTTTTATCGGTATTCAAAAAATTGTCTATTTTATTCAAAAAGAAACTTTCTTTGCCCTCAGGTACGTAAACTGTTGCTTTAATCGTCTTTGGACTGTCATTATCAATGTCAGAATTTTCAACTTTATTAGATTCTTCTCTAACATTAAGAAGTTTGATACCTTGTCTAAGATCCTCTAAACTATTTAAAGATAAGTCATAATCAGGAGCACTGGTAAATTCTAAATAAGTTCCTTCCTTGTATCTTATAGCTGCAGCTTGTTTTTGTTTCGAAGACCGTTCATAACTTTCTTTTAATTTTCTTTGGATGAACGCTCCATGACCATATGCATTGGCTCTATGTGGAAATTTGTCTCCGTTCATACCTGGTTTACCACCATACTCTATTGATGCTTCAGTTCCTTGCAAAAAAATATTTCTTTTTTCTACCACCTGTTTATGCCTCCCTATCAGAGTAGATATTTACTCTTTCATCCACTAAGGTCAGAAGCTGTTTTTCGGTGATTTCGTTACCGCTTAAAATAGACTCTTTTATTGCATCGTCACAAATTTTAACAAGTTCTGCCTGACTTAGTACTTTCGCCATAGTAATTAATTTATCAGTCGGGTTAAATCCTTTTTGAAAGACTGATAATCTGTTAGTAAATATTGTACTAACTTCTTTTGTAGTGGGTAAAGTGTAATGTAATATATCATCAAATCGTCTAAACAGTGCTTGATCGAGTAATTTTTGATTGTTAGTAGCCGCAATAATTAGACTTTCTGAAGTATCCTGTTCAAAAAACTGCAAAAAAGAATTTAAAATTCTTCTCATTTCTCCTACTTCATTATCCATACTTCTATCTGTACCAATTGCATCAAATTCATCAAAAAAATACACTCCAACGTTGTTTTCAATAGATTCAAAAATCTGACGTAATTTTATACTTGTTTCACCCATAAACTTCGTTATTAACTTATCAACTTGTACAGTATACAAAGGAAGAGAGAGCTCAGAAGCAATCACCGAAGCAGTAAATGTTTTTCCTGTTCCTGGAGGTCCTTCAATCAATATTTTTCTTCTGTTTTGTAACCCAAATTGTTGTAACTTGTGTTTGTTTTTATATTCATTTAAAATGCGAAAAATACGATCCTTTATTTCATCAGAGACTATCAAGTCTTCCAATTGGAAATCAGGAAAAATCATTTGTAGTGTGGGATTAGTTTTATTTAGAGAGATGACATTTGGTTTAGCAGGCCTTTTGGTTTCAATCAAAGTTTTCAATTCTCGAGCAAAATTAACATGATTCTTTTTTGCTTCATATGCAGCTATTTGTAGAACTGTAGTTTTAAATCTTTCATCATTGCCTTCTGCATATGACTTAACTAAACTTTTTATTTGATCCGCTGTTGCCATAAAAAACACCCCCTAAAATTTAGTTAACTCTACTGTATTATAATGATATTTTTCAAAATTATCAAAAGAAATCCTTTTATTTGTGCAATCATTTAGGCTTTCGCAAACTCAATATATATATATTCTGAAAGTAAGAAAAGACGTTCGATGAACGCCTTTAATAATCGAATATTGAAATAAAAATTGAATCTTTTATAAAGATAAAAACAGTGTCTGATTTAGTTAGATACTGCACTGAAATTGCACTTTTTTTCTTATTTTTGGTGTTTTATACGTCTTTATACTTTTCCATATTGCTTGATATTACTGCATTTTACCTTATATGCTTAACCCAAAGTCCAGAGTGGGAATAATCCTATCAGAAAGGGATAACCAACAAATGCTGATTTTACTGCGTTTTGTTTGTTCTTAAACTACTTAAAATGGCTAAATTGGAGACAAAGTGTCGCCAAAAATATCTAATATAATTATGTATACAACAAAAACCTGCTTACAATGTGTGACAGGTTTTTTGTTCTTAAGTTTTAAAATTGGGGAAGATTTATAAAATGGTTAATTCTGTAAAATCATTATCCAATGCAATTTGATCTAATTGCTTGACTGCTTTTTTCTTTGCCATGCCTTATTCACCTCTATTCGCATAAAAGCTTTGATTAAATTCATAATCAGTATCAGAAATAAGATCTCGTACGTTTTCATCGTCAATTTCTGAATAATTGTAATACAGCTGATTTTTATCAATAATTTTAATCAAAATCCTTTTTTGATTGTCAAGAGATTGTTTCCACAAATCAGTTGTTTGAAGGGTTTGTAAATCAAGACGAAAATCAAAATCAGCTGTCGCTAACATTCGCTTAAAAATAAAGACGATCTCAGCACCGTAAGATTGTCTTTATACTAATATCCTAGTTTCCCAATTTGTTCATCCATAACTCTCAACTATTAAGTTTGTTTTCTTACTCTCTCAAACTCCAATTGAAACTTTTGCAATCTTTGTAAATGATTTTTTGCAAACTGAATATAGTTTGCTAATACATCAATTTTAATTTCTCTTACTTCTCCTACATCACTATAATCAGGATAAAAATTTCCTTCCTCATCTATGCACCAGTCTTCAGGTCTATAGGATTCAATAGTTATATACGAAAAGTCAGCCTGTTCATTAGCTAACTCTCCTTCTAACAGTTCCTTCATATAATTGTATGCCTGAATACCAAATGAATTATGTTTTGGTAGCTTATCAGCCGTTAGTCTGGACATAAACTCTAATAAAAAAAAATCAAATTTTTGGTTGAATTTTTGTAGTCGTTTCCCGCTAAAAACTGCTAAAAATTCATTTTTTAACTTTCTGATAATTGCTGATTTTTCTTTTAAATATACCCAATCAATCGCCTTACGTTTATTATCTTCTAACTGGTTGAAAATTTCATCTCCAAATACAAGATCGTTTTCAATTTCTAATTTACCAGTAAGAAGTGACTCAACTTCGATTGGAGCATAAACAGGTGGTTTAGCAAGAAAAAAATTAGAAAACGGATTACTGTCAGAAATTTCATAGTCGGCATAGTCAATTGAATAAGGAACATAATCCAACAATGATTGCTCAAATACTTTATGCAATTCATCATCAGAATCCAATGCTTGAATATCTTCCATTATACAAAGAAAAAGTTTCTCCCAGTCAATATGTCCCCACAACATATTATCGTAGTTATTCGGATCGAAAAATTTCTTTTTCTTAATCGTTTTCATTTTCCCAGTTTTTTTATCCCGTCCAAATTCTTTAACCTCCTTAATGAATTCATTATGATTTAATCCTTGTTTTGAAACTTCTTCTTTTGTGTTAAATTTAAAAATGTTGTAAATTTTGCTGTATTCACGTTCTCCTATCAAATAGGGATGGTTTTTATTTCGACGATTTTTCACAATATCTGTCACTCGTGTTGGATCTGAATGTAATACATCCTCCCTGGTTACACCTAATTGCTTGATTCGTTTACCAATCGAGTCCGCCAAAGAATTATAAAAATATTCAATCGTTTTCTTAAACTTAATATCTTGACGCATATAATCGACTTCTCCTTTTAAAAAGAGGGATAAAAACCACTAATAAAAAATGTTAAGCTCCCTTTTAACTCCCTCTTTACATATGATACCATAAATTTAGTAAGTAATGCAGGCTTGCACAATAAGATAAAAGGGAGAAACAAAATGATAAGTCAAATCGAAAAAACAATTGAAGTAAAAATGAATGAGATTCTGAATAATCCTTCACTACGAACATCACTAGTTATTCACTTAGACGCATATCTACAAATTTTAGACCTAATTGATTCTAACAACGACGAACTGAAATCAAAAATTGAACAATTGATTGTTAAATGAAAACAGTCACACATCAAAGCAATGCATTAGTTTTTGTGACCCAAGTGGTTATGTCGCTAAACTGTCCACCCCCCTCTCAAAAAAAGGAGGGTTCAACATCACAAATGTTTTAGCAACTTAAAAAGTTGCGAAAGGAGAAAGAACTATGGCTCAACCAAATTGGAATCTACGCTTAAAAGATGTGCTCGGTCATGACACACGGGAAGTATCCATGATTAGTCCCCGCACAGGTAACGAATACAAAGCGGAAGTTATTTCTGAACTTAAAGTTGTATCGACTGGTTCTATCGAAGAAACAGACGATGGTAAGTATCGTTACCCAATTGTAGATACAACCAAAACCCTTGAGTACGCAATCAAAGTTGAAAACATGCTTGACGTAAAATTCGGTATGGTTTTGTTGTTCAAAAACGTGCGTGGTGGTGCAACAAATCGTGGCGGGTGGTATAATGCTGATTTCGTAGAGGTGGTGAACCGCAATGCAACGTAAATATCGGCGAATCAACCGTAATTCAACAAGTGTTCTGCAAGCCTATCAGATAGTTCTGATGGCTTGTGGCTTTGCCACATTATTGTTGGCATTGAGTTTTATTCTATGGAAAGCAAGTCTACAAGTCGCTTTTCTTAATTTTACAACTGATTTTTTTTAAAAAATAATAATTGTGCTTCCAATTTTTAACGTATTATCTACTATGTTATTCATAATTTTTTATGTTAAGCGTGAACAACTAACAATTTTTGAAATTGAAGCAATGACAAAACAAGCAAATAGATTAGCTAATCGCTTACTAAAATTATTCAGCGACAAACAAATTACCGATGTTTTAAAGTTATCAAATTCAAACAGATACGATGAAGAAATCCCCATTTTATACGTTTGGGTCGCCGATAACTTAAATGAAGGTTACGTTGCAATCGAGAATATAGCTAATTTCTCAAAAATGGATAAAGATAAGTTTGAACAAAATATCAGTAGTTTATTCGGTGGGAAATACAAACGTTTCGCTGTCATTTCCTCTGAATTGGTATTGGTGCAAGGTGATAGTTCCATGTTGTTCCATTTTGAAGACGTAACTACCTCTAATAGCCTAATAGTCAACGATTCTGAAAGTTCTCTGATACCGTTTGTCAGTGAAGACAAACATGTTATTAAATTGGCTAATAATTTAGTATGGCAGGCAGATAAAACACCTCACTTAAGTATCATTGCAAGAATGAGAGCTGGAAAATCAGTATTAGCTGGGCGTTACATGGCTCAACTAATGATTATGCAAGGTTGGACTGTTGAGTATAATTCAGCCAAATTTGACCGCTATGTCAAAAAATTAAATGGTAAAAGCACTGCAATCGAAATTATTGAAAGAGCTGAATATTGGTTAGAAATTATGCAAAAACGTTTAAATGAAATCAACGAAGCAAATAAAGAGAAGCATCTTGATATGTCAAATATGAATGATATTGCTATTTTCTTTGATGAACTTGGTAACTTAAATGCGGAATTAGAACTAGACAAACCATTAAAAAAGCGTTGGGAAACTGCGATTAATCGACTTTCCGCAACTGGTGCTAGTGCAGACATTCATATTATAGCTATCTCTCAATTTGTCACTAAAGAAGGGTTCTTACCTTAGGTAGCTCGTGTGAATTGTTCTGATGCCGTAATTATGCTTGGAGGTGCTGCTGATAGTGGCGATGAACGTCGGTATCTAATGTCTGGTTTTTCAGATCTACCGAAACGTAGCTATGGCGTTGGTCAAGGAATAGCCCGAATTAACGCAAGTGATCGTAAATGGGAAAAACCTCATTTATATGAAACACCATTGTTTCTATAATAATTAATTGGAAAAAAAGAATATAGTGACTGAGAATGCTCGCCTTGTCAGTCACTAAAGTTAATAATTCTAATTCTATCTATGCAACGACTACACGGCACAGGGCTTGTCGATGTGCCGTAAAACCACGAAAAAGTGCAGAAAACAATGTACTAATTGAAAGAATAATTAAATAAACTATTATTATAACTAAATATAACTAGGATATTTAGCGGTGCAATAGTGGCAAACTTGACACATAAAAAAACAGGGTGAGAGGCGCAAGTTTTTTCTTTCAGTATTCACAGTACCCTCAACGAATATGAATTTCAAAACACCACAATCACATTTGGATAACTTGTCCTAAATATGGGCACTTGAGTCCAAATTGTATGTTTAAACACGTTTTGGATTGTTCATAGTTCATCATCATTCAGTAAGCAGTAATGAATTTATCCAAAGAAATTCGAGGGAGGCACCCAATCGATTGATATGCTTAGGTCAACAAACCAATTATATGATTTCAGCTTTTAACGAACGTTTTTCAGAAAAAACTTACGAAGAATTTTTTTTTATGTTATGCTAACCCACTGTATTAAGGAAAGTGAGTGTGAATAATATAATGAATTCAGTACAAAGTAACCCGCAAATCAAACAACAAGCACGGGTTCCTGTTGCCCATCCAATGTTAGCCATGATGGGAATGTTAATTGGTGGTTTCGTTGGGATGTTCAGTGAAACTTCACTGAACATCGCCTTGCCTCAATTGATGGCACAGCTGCATGTTTCTACTGGTACTATTCAATGGTTGGTAACCGGTTATATGTTGATGATAGGGATTGTTTTACCGCTATCTAGTCTGATAACAAAGTGGTTTACAACCCGGCAGGTGGTCTTATTTGCTTTAATTGACTTTGCTGTTGGGGCTGTCATTTCAGCTTCAGCTCCTAGTTTTGGTATTTTGCTATTCGGACGGATGATTCAAGGTATCGCAACCGGTCTAATCTTACCCCTCATGTTTACGGTCGCTATGCAAATTTTTCCACCCTATAAATTAGGTGCGGCCATGGGAATGGTTGGGTTAGTCATCATGTTTGCACCAGCAGTTGGTCCTACTATTGCTGGGGCCATCTTGGGTTTTTCTTCATGGCGGTGGATTTTTTGGTTGTTCATCCCATTTTTAATCATTGCTTTTATTTTTGCCGTGACTTCACTTAAAAACATTGCTAAAGTCACTCAGCCTAAAATTGATTTTTTGTCAATCTTATTATCAATGGTCGGTTTCGGTAGTCTAGTTGTTGGAGTTAGTCTTGCAAGTGACCAAGGTTGGGGATCACCTGTTGTATTGGTCATCTTAGCTTTAGGTTTTATTATCTTGGCTTGGTATGCACACCGTCAATTGACCATGACAACACCAATTTTGAATCTCAAAGCATTTGCTGTTTCTGATTTTCGAGTTGGAGCCTGTCTAGTTATGATTAACTTTGCCATTATTCTGTCAGCCATGTATTTACTTCCAATGTATATTCAAAAAGGCTTGCTAATTCCCGTTGCGCTAACAGGGGTCATTATGTTGCCTGGTGGGTTAACAAATGCCATTGTTTCAGCTGTCTCTGGTCGTTTATATGATTCAATTGGGGCACGTAAACCAGCCATGTTGGGCTTTTTAATCTCAATGATTGGTGCTTTGATGCTGGCTCTTACAACGACTAACACCGCAGTGTGGTATATCATTTTCGCCCATGTCGTCTTAATGATTGGTGCGCCACTGGCAATGTCTCCGTCCCAAACACATGGTTTGAATGCCTTAACGGGGCCAATTGCGGCTGATGGTAGCACTATTATGAATACATTACAGCAAGTCGTTGGTGCCATTTCAACAGCAATTGCCACTAGTCTACTAAGCATAGGCCAGGCATCTTACTATGCTAATGATGGCCATCAAGCTGCCAACGCATTTGTGAACGGCACTCATTATGGCTTCTATTTTACGTTTATTTTAGCTCTTGTCGGTTTATTACTTGCAACGCAATTATCAAAGAAAACTATTAAATAATCTTTAATCAATGTTAATATTGCTAGGTATTCCCCGTCCCAGTTGTTAAATTTTTTAATGGGCCATATGAGTGATTACAACCCGGTTATTAATGATCATTTGCGACCTACCATTTAAGCCCATTTTTTGTATTACCCATTTTGTTGCACAAATAAACCTATATATCGTTGAATATACCTTATTTAGCTTCTATTCACTGCTAAAATGTTGCCAAAATTCAATCTGTTGGCTTGTATAATCTCTAAGAGAAAGCATTTACAGATAGATGATAAGGCAGGTAGGGTAATGTTTGAAAGAAGGATTTATTGGGCAATTAGTGCATATTTTTTCTTTTTCTTTGTTAGCTTTGCAGCATGTTATTCTTTATATTCAATTTGGTTAAGCAAATCCCTTGGTCTAAATGGGACGGATTCAGGGATTGTGTTTGGTCTTAATGCGGCAGTAACCTTAGTTGCTCAGCCACTTTATGGGTATATTCTTGATAAGTTGGGATTGAAGAAAAATGTCCTAATTTTCCTAGGTGTTTTACTAGCATTTTCAGGTCCATTTTTTATTTATGTTTATGGCACTTTGTTGACTAATAATCTGATAATTGGTTCTTTGGTTGGTGGAGTGTACTTAGGGATTGGATTTCAAGCAGGTTCAAGTGCACTCGAATCTTATGCACAAAAACTTAGTTTGAAGTATGGATTTGAATATGGACGGGCTAGAATGTGGGGGTCACTAGGTTGGGCTGCAATTACTTTTTTTGCTGGGAAATTATTCACTATTAATCCAGACTACAATTATTGGATTGCCTCAGGTGCAGCCATAATCATGTTAGTTATTATTTTAGCGACTAAAGTTGATACCAAATATTATAGGGGTGCTCTGCTTTTTAATACGATTTGTAATTAAATGTTGATAAACATAGAAAAGCTATGAATTATTTTAGTAACTAATGAACATTAAAGATTGACATGCTATAGTACTAATTATATAATGTAAGCGTAAACAGGAATAGGATTTGTTACAGATTGTGCTGGCATAACCTACTAAATTTTGTGAATTCTTTTTTAGGAATTTTCACATTATTTAGTAGGTTTTTTGTTTTTTTAAAGTAAAGAAGGTGAAAGCTTAAAATGTATATTAAAAAGTTTAATACAATGGAAGGAGGACATTTATGATTGTCAAAAAAAAGTTGAATAATAATGCAATTTTGGCAATAAACAAAAATGGAATTGATATTATTTTGACTGGGAATGGGATTGGATTCAATGTAAAAAGGGGACAAGAAGTTAACAAATTAAAGATTGAAAGGACCTACAAATTAGATACTCAAGATAATCAAAATAAATTGATTCAAGTTGCTACTGAAGTTCCTTATGAATATTTGAAATTTACGGATAGCATAGTCCGAGAACTAAAAAGTAATTTAAAAATAAAACTAGATGACAACATCTACATTGCCTTAACGGATCATATTTATTTTGCAGTATCTCGTTTTAAAAAAGACAATGATAATATTAATACTTCACTTCTATGGGAAGTTGAAGATATCTATCCAGATGAATATAAAGAAGCAGTCAAAACACTTAAAAAGATAAATGCCTTTTTTAACATAACACTTCCAATAGAAGAAGCTAGAATGCTTACATTCCATATAGTAGACAACTTGAAAAAGAATTACCAAAAGATTGATACAGGGACTGCAATCAAGACAATTACAGATATTTTAAATATAGTAAAATATTTTTTTAATATTGAATATAACGTGAATTCTTTTAATTATGTAAGATTTGTAATTCATCTTCGTTTTTTAACTAGACGGATTTTATACGGGGAAAAAGAAGATGAAAATACGTTATTTTTTTATGATCAACTATCTCAAAAAATGCCACAAGCCTTTAAATGTACATTGAAAATAGTTGATTACATTAGAAAGACACGTAAAGTTGAATTATCAAAAAGTGAACAGGCATATTTAACAATTCACATTCAAAGAATTATTTTAAATAATAACTGAGAGAGGGATAAATAATGAATGATAAAGAAATTGTTCAAAATTTGATTGAAAGATTAGGTGGTCAAAAGAATATTAAGTCTTTTACACACTGTGCAACTAGGTTACGATTTCAGCTTAAAAATGAAGATAAAGCAGATAAGGATAATATTGAACGTATACCAAGCGTGATTTCTGTAGTTAAAGCTGCTGGACAATATCAAGTTGTTTTCGGTCCGAAAGTAGTTGATATTTTTAATGAAATGAACGACCTAATAACTATTAAGGATCAAGACGTTGACATCAATGGGGAAAACACAGGTAAGAAAAACCCATTTAACGCATTAATTGATTTTGTTTCTAGCGTTTTTACACCAATACTTTACGTATTAATTGGTTCTGGTATTATTAAAGGGCTATTAGCAATTTTTATATCTGTTGGTTGGATGACCGCAACATCGGGGACATATGCGATTTTAAATGCCGCGGGGGATAGTCTATATTATTTTCTACCCATGTTTTTGGCAGTTACTTGTGCACGAAAATTAAAAACAAATCTTTTTGTTTCACTAGCGATAGGCGGTTCCTTGGTTTATCCAGGCATGGCTACTTTATATGGTAAGACAATAGATTTTATGCATATTCCTATTGAAATTGCTACATTTAAGAGCAGTGTTTTTCCGATAATTTTTGCAATTTTTTCATTAAAATATCTTGAAAAAATTATAAAAAAAATCATTCCTTCTGCAGTTGAAAATATTTTTTCTCCATTAATTTCTTTGATTGTGCTTGTTCCCTTGACGATTATCTTATTTGGACCTCTAGGATCAGGTTTAAGTAATGGTATTGCAAGCGTATATATGAATTTATATAGTTTAAATAAAATGGTAGCCGGGGCATTTATAGGCTTTTTTGCACAAGCAATGGTTGTCTTTGGAATTCATTGGGGATTGTTCCCAATTATCTTTTCTAATATTCAAAAATATGGGTATGATACAATTTTAGCTGTTTTTGGTCCAAGTATCATTTCACAATCAGGAGCCGCTTTAGGTATTTTATTGCGTACTAAAAGCTCTGCAATGAAAAAAGTTGCTTCTTCTGCAACAATTATGGGTTTCTTCGGAATTTCAGAAGCAGCTATTTATGGTGTTACTCTAAAGTATAAACGTGCTTTTTTGATGGCTATGATTGGAGGAGGCATAGGAGGAGCAATAGCAGGTGCAGCTGGTTCTCGTGCAACTGCTGTAGCAGTTGCCAGTGTACCAAGCTTTCCTGTTTACTTTGGACATGGGTTTATTCAATTTATTGTTGGGTACTTTGTAGCATTTATGGTGGCAGCAGTTTTAACCTACTTCTTTGGCTTTGATAAAAAAGTTGAGATAAATAATGCTTCTTTAACTGCCACAATTCCAGTAAAGCCAGAAATAAAATCTATCAAAGAGGGAGAGATTGAAAATTGGAAACCACTAATAGTCTATGCTCCAGTAAATGGTGAGGCTGTAAGTTTATCCACAGTTGCTGATAATGTATTTGCTTCCGGTTCCTTAGGTAAGGGAATTGCAGTTAAGCCAAGTAAAGTTAGGCAAAGTGTTTTATCTCCAGTAAATGGCATTATTACGGTAACTTATTCTACTAAACACGCATATGGGATTACTGCAGATGATGGACGACAATTTTTAATTCACATTGGAATTAATACTGTTGATTTAAAAGGAGAATTATTTAGTGAAGCTATTCAAAAAGGTAAGAAAATTAAAAAGGGAGAGCAGCTTTGTGTTGCTGATTTTGAAAGTATAGCAACTAGGGGATACGATGGTACGGTAATTGTAACACTGGTTAATTCTACTCCGACTACAGATATTGTTGATACTAAACTAGGGGAAATTTCGGCTGGAGCTATTTTAGGGCAATTTATTAGTTAGAAAGTGGGTCGAATATGATTATTAAAAATTCAGCGTATGGAGAAAAATGGGGTTTCTTAGACCCACAGGTTTTAGAGCGTACAAAGAGGAAAGCACTTATCTTTGATAAAGTTGTTGATAAAAAAATAGTCATTGAAGATATTCAACTTAATATTTTAAGAGAGAATATGGGGTCTTACAACAGGGATCTAAGTGAGGAGAATGTGAAGATTAATAATTTCTTGATACCTTGTTTAGGTCGTTATATTCCGGCTAGAAAATATACACCGAATATTAATGGGAATAGTACTAAATGTCTCGTTTATTTACATGGTGGTGGCTTTATTGGAGGATCTATAGATACAGTAAATAATCAATGCAAGTTAATAGCTGAAAGAGGCCATTGTGTTGTTATTTCTATTGGATATCGGCTAGCTCCGGAGACACCATATCCAGGAGCCTACCTTGATGTTGTAGAATCATTAGAATGGATTAGTAATAATAAAGCAGTTTTAGGTTTTAATGATTCACAAATATATATTGCAGGTGATAGTGCAGGAGGTAATTTAGCAATTATTTGTGGCTTGAAAAATAAAAATAATTTTATCCGTAGGGTTATTTCTATTTATGGAGCACTTGATATGACAGAAAAGAGTAAGACACTTTATAAGTGGAATTACTCTAAATATAATATTGCCAAAAAACATGAAATTTATATTCATACGAGATTAAACAAATTTGCTCTACTAACCAAAATAATCAATGTTTTATATACCAACTTTGAGCAAGTGGAAAATCCACTGATTAGTCCCGTATATATAAATAATTTTGAAAATTTTCCTGACATAACACTTATTGAAGCTGAATTTGACTATTTTCTTCAAAGCAACATCTTTTTTGCTGAAAAAGCAAAAGCATTAGGAGCAAATGTCGATGTAGTTATGTACAAAGGTCTTGATCATGGCTTTTTTGACAGGCTAGGTTTTTTAAAACAGGCTGAAGATTTAGTAAATACGATCGTTGATACTATGGAAAATTAGATAGTAATAGTTCCTGAAATCAAAAACGATTCTTTGAACTTACCATGATGTCTTGTATTGCTTCGTACGTATTCTCAAGTGTGTGTATTTAGTTGAAGATATCTTTGTTAAGACAACTGTTTTTTAAAATGGTGGTCATGGGCATCTAATAATAGTAAAAAAGGTTTCAGCTTTCCAATTTCTAAAAAGTTTCCATATGCATAGTTATGAAGAATTACAATATTGAGCAAAAAATTTATAGAATTGTCTAAGAAACTCATAAGTTTCCAATCATCTTAAAAATAATGTTGTATGTGGACTTTTTAATGACAAAGACGTATATACCTTTTGGTATGAAAAAAATTCGCTGACAGATTGTAAATGTGGCAATCTATCAACGGATTTTTTCTGTCAGCTGTAAATAAAAATGGTTAAGTAATTCTTTCTAAAAAAGTTTAATTCTGATACCCTATTATCCCAAAATCTCATTTTGCTCAAAAAAGTCATTTTTCGAGAGGGTGCTACATTCGTTTCAAAAATATATATATGATGTTTCAAAGGTGCTACATTGCCAATTCATAGCATACTCTCTATATTAAGCTAGAATTAGAAGAATATTACGAGAAATTCTTTCGTCTTAATTAAGCCTCACTTGTTAGTATTTTGCGAATTCTTGCATTTATAGAAGCAATGTTCTCTTCTTGAACAATATTGATTATTGACAAAAAGTCTGCCTTAAATGAACTGTTTTGTTTTGATAATTCATAGAGTGATTGAATAGCATTCACTCGAACAATCCTGCTTTCTTTAGGATTGATTGCCCATTTTTTCAATATATTGAATGCAATTGCTTGCTCTGAAACCAACAAAGAAGAGCGCGATATTAATAAGGCTAGATGCCATTTTAATTCAATGTCAGTCGCTGATGAACATAAATTTATGATATCAACCTTATGTGAATATAGATATTCAGAATGTGTTAAAGAAATTTTTTCAATCGCATCTGCTGCTCTCATCACAATCAAGCGTTCATTATCATATAAATATTGAAAAAGAATATCAAATTCACTCTGATTTTTTATGTCACCAATGACTAGATTTGCTTCTCCGATAGAGCGCAAATCACTGCCACTAAGCTTTTCCCTTAGACTTTTACCCATGTTCATCTCCCTAAGCTCCATGACATTGTGATAATACTGCATCTGCATCATGTTTCAAAATGGTTTTTAGTATTCGATAACTAGTTTTGAAAAGTGACGAATAATTTTAATAATAGTGGCGTATTTATAATTAAAATACAATTCAAATAACCACAACTAATAATTTGAAAAATAGTCTGGAAAAGCTTGTATTAATGTCTTCTCCTCATCAAGCATTAAATGAAGATGATTAGATATCAGGGTCGTTGCGACATCTACATTGTGTGTTTCGACAGCACTTAAGAGATCTTCATGTTCTTGTATCAGGGTCTCCCAAGGAAGCTTTGCAACTTTTAATCGTAGAATTCTGAAACGATTCAATTGTGTATTGATAGTTTGTAGCCATTCCCAAACTTGACTGTGTCCAGATAGAACATAAAATTCACGATGAAAGTCTTCATCCTCGGTAAAAAATTTTTCAAATTGCTTTTGTTTGGAAAAATACCTCTGATTATCAATAATTATGTGCAATTGATCGGTCGTAATATCTTTTTTTAATGCGATTTCCCTTATTACATTGGTTTCAATGCTTTCACGAATGAAACGCGCACTGGTAGCAACTTTTAAATCAATTTTTGTGACATATGTTCCAGATTGAGGGATAACATTAATTAATCCTTCTTGGCGTAAGCGTAAAATAGCTTCTCTTACAGGAGTTCTACCAATTCCCAGCTCTTCGCTAATTTCTTTTTCAGATATTTTCTGACCGGGCTCATAGTCAGCAGTCAGAATTTTTTCAAGTATAATCTTGTAGGCTTGGTCATGGAGGTTCAAGGATGTGTTAAGCAAGGTACCAACTCTTCTCTATCGTCTAATGTATTAATTAATAATGATAATTATACATTAGTATATCAGTTATTAGAGGGTTGGTAAATTATTAATAACAAATGAATCCAGTTGTTCCCGTGTAGGATAGCCATCACTATCTCCTGATGATTGTACTGCTAAAGCACCAATGGCATTACCACGAAGTATGGCTTTAGATAGTGAGAGATTATCTAATAGACCCGAAATTAAGCCAACAGCAAAACCGTCACCAGCACCAACAGTATCAATCACTTTTTTGACATGATACCCGGGAATAAATTCAGTATTATTATTATCTTTCAAGTAAGCACCAGATGCACCCATTTTAATGATGATAGATTTACAATCTTTTTGTAAATAGTAATCACTAATTTCAGATTCGTCCGATAAACCGGTTAATAGGTGGGCTTCTTTAATACCTGGAATGAAAATATCAGCTTTACTTGCTAAGGTATTAACGGTTTCAACCATTTTTGTTTCATTTTGCCATAAAGCAGGACGTAAATTTGGATCGAAAATTATGGTTGTTCCTGCCCTTCTTGCTTTAAATAACAGCAATTCGGCAACTTTTAATGCGTTGTCTGAAATGGCTGGATAGATACCTGTCAAGTGCAGGTATTTAATCTCACTAAAGTCAATTTTTTCGACGATTTCAGTAGATAATCTAGTAGCTGCTGAATTTTTTCGAAAGTAGAAAGTATTAGGATCGCCAGCTGTAACTCTTTGTTTCATCTCAAAACCGGTCCACGCAGTATAGTCGATTGCGACTTTTTTAGCGCCAACTTTTTTATTTTTTAGTTCACTAATAATAAATTGCCCCAAGGGATCTGACCCTACACGAGAGAGATATTCTGTTGAAAATCCAAGACGTGCTAAACCAATTGCAACATTTAATTCGGCTCCCGCCAAATATTTATGAAATGTTTTTGCATCTGCTAATGATTTATTGGTTTCTGTAGCCGCAAATACTACAAGCGGTTCACCAATCGTTAAAAAATCAATCATGTTTAAAATACCTCGCTTAAAAAGATTTTTAACAATTAATTCCGAATTTGATTCAACTTTTCCATATATTTTTTGGCAGTAGCTGTTACACCAGCAAGATCTCCATTTTCTGCAGGTTTTAGCAAATTACTACCTGCTCCGACGGCAATTACACCAGCCTTAAACCAATCAGTCATATTTTCAAGATTTACACCACCTGTAGGCATCAGATTAAGTTGCGGCAATGGAGCTAAAGCGGCCTTAACCATTTGCGGGCCAGCAATTGCACCTGGAAATAATTTGATAATGTCTACACCAGCTTTAAGAGCAGTTTGCATCTCGGTTAGAGTCTGACACCCTGGAGTATAAGGTATTTGATAAAGATTACAAATTTCAGCGACAGAAGAATCAAAACTAGGACTAACAATGAATTGTGCCCCAGCTAAGATAGCCAATCGTGCTGAAACGGAATCCAGAACTGTACCGGCTCCAATTACAACATCAGTATCTTGGTACTTTGATGATAGTTCGGTAATTACTTGATCTGCTTGAGGTACAGTAAAGGTTATTTCAATTCCTGTAAGCCCACCAGCTATTACAGCTTCAGATATATCAACTGCTTTTTTTGCTGATTTGGCTCTGATAACAGCGATTACGCCAGATTTTTTAATTTTCTGGGTAGTTACTATTTTTTTAAGCATTATGTCTACCTCCTAATTTTTTGTGAAAATAATTTCAAAGATGTATTG
The DNA here is from genome assembly GCF_030400225.1 of Lactobacillus sp. UCMA15818. Taxonomy (GTDB): domain Bacteria; phylum Bacillota; class Bacilli; order Lactobacillales; family Lactobacillaceae; genus Liquorilactobacillus. Next base: position 48,194 of record NZ_VJYB01000012.1, read on the forward strand.
ACTTTTTTGTAGAAAACGATTACATTGTATTTTGTGAACTGATATATTAGTACATCAGTATGATAAAACAATTTTTTGGAAATTACAACCGTAACTTGGTTGAAAAATGGAGGGGATACAAATGGTTAAACTTACAGATGATTATGTAGGTAAACAAAGAGATTTCAGTTTGGCGGATATTGAAGTGCCAAAATATTCTCAAGAAGAAGTTAGTATGGAAACTGATAAAACACCTTTGTGGGTACATTTTGGAGGAGGAAATTTATTTCGTTGCTTCCATGCGGTGATTGCTCAAGAATTACTTAATAAGGAAATTATGAAGAGTGGAGTCATTGTTGCGGAAACATATGATGACCAAGTGATTGAAGAAATCTATCATGCTTATAATAATCGAATTCTTAGTGTGACAATGAATGCGGATGGATCATTACAAAAGAAATTAGTGGCCAGTGTTGCTCACAGTGTTTATTTTAACGATGCAAATCCTACTGGATGGCAGTACTTGACAAGAGTATTTGAAAATCCTTCGTTACAATTTGCAACATTCTCAATTACTGAAAAAGGTTACAGTTTACGGGATAGTTCAGGTAACTTAACACAACTTGCGATTGATGATATTACAGATGGGCCATCGCATCCTAAGACAAATATGGGAGCAGTTGCACATCTTCTATATGCACGTTATTTAGAAAATCAAGCGCCTATCGCAATGGTAAGCACGGATAATTTCTCAGAAAATGGTGCAAAACTAGAAAATGCAATTTTAACAATTGTAAATGGATGGGTTGAAAATGGGTTTGTTGAGAGTGGATTTTTGGATTATTTAAAAGATACAAACAAAGTTACATTTCCATGGAGTATGATTGATCGAATCACACCTAACCCAGCAGAAACGGTTGCTGAGAAACTAAGAAAAATAGGATTTGAAGATAGCAGAATTGTGCACACTGCTAAGCATACTAATATTGCTCCATTTGGTAATACTGAAGAGACACACTATCTAGTAATTGAAGATAGCTTCCCAAATGGACGACCGGATTTAGAAAAGGCAGGTGTAATCCTGACAGATAGGGATACTGTTAACGATGCAGATCAAATGAAGGTGACGGCCTGCCTCAACCCGTTACACACCGCCCTTGCAATTTTTGGTAATTTACTTGGGTACAAATCAATTTGGCAAGAAGTTGAAAATCCTGATTTGCTTGATTTAATTAAGAATCTTGGATATAAGGAAAGCCTGCCAGTAGTCAAAGACCCTAAAATTATTAATCCAAAACTATTTATTGATCAGTTAATTGAAAAGAGGTTACCTAATCGTAATATCCCTGATACGCCTCAACGGATTGCAACAGATACATCACAAAAATTAAAAATTCGTTATGGAGTAACAATTCAACATTATCTGAATAATCCCGCTTTTGATGTTACAGATTTGGAATTTATTCCATTTGTTATTGCCGGTTGGTGTCGTTACTTGATGGGGATTGATGATCAGGGTCAAAAATTTGAATTAAGCTCAGATCCGATGTTGACAGAATTAACACCAAAAGTTGCAGATATTAAGTTGAGTGCACCGGTTGACGTACATGAGCATCTTAAAACTATTTTGAGTAATAAAGAAATATTTGGTTTTGACTTGTATCAGATTGGTCTCGGAGAAAAAGTGGAAGAGTATTTTAAAGAATTAATTAATGGGAAGCAAGCAGTAGCTAAAACAATCAAAAGAATTGTTGCAGATTAATGAGCAACTTTCGCATAGGGAGATTAATAATTATGAAAAATATGGGTTTTCGTTGGTATGGATCAAATGATGATCCAATTAAATTACAAGATATTCGTCAAATCCCAGGAACTACACAAGTTGTAGGAGCGCTCTTTGATGTACCTGTTGGTGATGTTTGGCCAATGGAAAAAATTCAATCTCTTAAAACGGAGGTTGAAGCAGCAGGATTAAATCTTGAAGTGATTGAATCCGTAAATATTCATGATGATATTAAGATTGGATTACCAACAAGAGATAAGTACATTGAAAACTATAAGCAAACGATTAGGAATCTTGCTAAAGCAGGAATAAAGGTAATTTGCTATAATTTTATGCCAATATTTGATTGGGTAAGAACAGATCTTCACTTTAAATTAGAAGATGGGTCGAACGATTTAGCGTTTGAACATAAAAAAGTTGAGGGTGATCCAAAAGATATTTTGAAAGCGGTTCAAGAAGACTCTAATGGATATATTCTACCTGGTTGGGAACCAGAAAGACTTTCTGAAGTAAAAAGTCTATTTGAAGCATACGCGGATGTTGATGAGAATAAATTGCGTGAGAATTTGAAATACTTCTTGGATGCAATTATTCCTGTATGTGAAGAAGTTGACATTAGAATGGCAATTCATCCAGATGATCCGCCACGTCCATTATTTGGTTTACCAAGAATTTGTAAGAATCGTGATGATATGTTTGTGATTGAGGAACTACACGAGTCAAGATACAACGGCTTTACGATTTGTACGGGTAGTTTGGGGGAGAACCCTGATAATGATGTTCCAGCAATTATCAGAGAGTTTGTTGGAAAAGATCGAGCACCATTTATCCATGCACGAAACATTAAATTTATGGGTAATGAAGGAGATTTTCATGAATCAGCGCATCTATCTTCAGAAGGTTCATTGGATATGTACGAGATCATGAAGGCCCTCTCTGATACAAACTTTGATGGCTATATCAGACCTGATCACGGACGGAATATTTGGGGTGAAGATGGACGACCTGGGTATGGTTTGTATGATCGTGCTTTAGGAATTTCATATTTGAATGGGTTATGGGAAGCAATAAGAAAAGAAAATCAAAAAGAAGAATAAAGGAGTGAACACATAAAGTGAACCCCCAAGATTGGACGTAAATCCAATCTTGGGGGTTTTACTATAATGAAATTTAATTTGAACTTCAAAATAAAAGTTGTAACCGAATATTTAAGTGGTATCGGTTCTACCACATTAGC
>NZ_VJYB01000013.1 GCF_030400225.1 Lactobacillus sp. UCMA15818
TTTCTTGTACTTAAATTTGAGGACAAAAAGCTACAACCTTCAAATAAGTTAAAATATTAATCCAATTCTCAATCACTAGTTCAAAGATTAAAAAAATAAGAAATTAGAGGCTTGACTAAACGTAGGAGAGAGGTTAGGTCAAAAGTTAAATTTTGATCTAGCCTCTCTATTTGTTTCGTATAAACATATTTCATAAGTCAAAATTCTCCGTCTAACTTCGAATTACTCATAGCAAAGTACTCGCTATGAGTAATTTCGAGCTAATATTTCCTCTTTACGGTACAGATGAGTTATCTATGGAGTTTACGCTGAAATAGTTTTACGATTTCAACAATTACGATCATTAACACACCACCACTTAACACTATTAACCATTGTTCTAGGGCGAGTGGGGTAACTTTGAAGACGTCGTTGAATGCCGGAATGAAAATCGTTGCAAACAAAAGTATGCCTGAGATAACAATCGACCAATTAAACATTTTATTTGAAAATAAATTTTTGTTGAAAATAGAACCATGAATTGATTTAGAATTAAAAGCATGAAACAGTTGAATTAATCCTAAAGTTGCAAAAGCCATGGTCAAAGCATCAGCATGTATCAAATCATATGAGTTATGGAAAGGATACTTGATGGCTATCCAGTACACGCCAAGAGTTAATATTCCCTCCAGCAATCCTTGGTAGGTAATACTAGAGAGAACTCCATCGCCAAAGAAACTCGACTTAGCGCCCCTAGGCTTTCTTTGCATAATCGTAGTTTCAGCTTTTTCGATTCCAAGTGCAATGGCAGGAAAAGTGTCTGTTACGAGATTGATCCAAAGAATTTGTGCTGGGGCAAAGATATCCCAGCCGAGCATCGTCATAAAGAAGAGAGTTAGAACTTCACCTAAATTAGCAGAAAGAAGGTACTGAATGGCCTTTTGAATGTTTGCGAAAACCTTGCGTCCTTCTTTGACAGCAACAATAATGGTTGCAAAATTATCATCAGCTAGAACAATATCACTAGCATTTTTAGAAACTTCAGTACCGGTTATACCCATCCCGACCCCAATATCAGCTGTTTTCAAAGCAGGAGCATCGTTGACGCCATCTCCTGTCATCGCTACAATTTTTCCTCTCTTCTGCCATGCCTTAACAATTCTAACCTTATGTTCAGGTGCAACTCTAGCATAAACTGAATACTTATCAACTGCAGAATTCAGCTCGTCAGTTGATAGTGCATCTAGATCATTACCAGTAATGACAGCATCAGTTTGAGAAGCCGTAATTATCCCTAAGCGAACTGCAATCGCCGTAGCAGTATCCTTATGGTCACCAGTTATCATTAATGGTCTGATTCCTGCTGAACGAGCTTGTGCAACAGCGTCTTTAACCTCTGGACGTTCAGGATCAATCATTCCCACCATCCCAACAAAAATTAAATCTTGTTCGAGTAGTTGTGAGGAAGGCTCATTTGGAATACTATCTAGTGGTCGATATGCAAAACTTAAAACACGTAAAGCTTTATGCGCTAGATCATGGTTTGCAGCGAGTATTCTTTTGCGGTCGTTTTCAGTTAAAACAGTTATTTCTCCGTTTTTTTCAATGCGTGTTGTTCGCTGCAATAATTCATCAACAGCACCTTTTATGAACAACACAGGTTTATCTGCCTGTTTTATTACAACAGACATCAGTTTTCGCTCAGAATCAAAGGGAATTGCCGCAACTCGTGGGAAGTCTTTTTCAATTTGCGAGACATGATTTGATTTATCAAGATTGTATTGAATCAAAGCCGTTTCAGTGGGATCACCGATTAACCCAGTGTCGCTTTTTTGGCTATCATTGGCTAAAATCATGGCTTTCATTAAGTTGTTCAGATCAATTTGTGCACTATTGGCATCAGTCAAGGTGTTGTTTTGATATATTTTTTCGACTGTCATTTTGTTCTGAGTCAAAGTACCAGTTTTGTCTGATGCAATGATCTCTGTAGTTCCAAGCGTTTCAACGGCCGGCAGTTTTCTAATCAATGCATTACGTTTAGCCATGGTTTGTGTCCCAAGTGCAAGCGTAATTGTTACAATTGCTGGCAGCCCTTCAGGAATTGCTGCAACTGCAAGCGAAATTGATGTTAACAACATTTCTAAGATTGAAGCACGATCAGCTAATATTCCGATAATAAAAACCAGCAGTGCAATCGCCAAAACTAAAACACTTAGAATCTTGCTCAGATGTACAATGCTTTTTTGAAGTGGAGTGGTTGTCTGATCAACATTGTTGAGCATTGTTGCAATGTGGCCAACTTCTGTGTTCATGCCGGTTGCAATAACTACCGCTTCTGCCGTCCCATAGGTAACGTTGGTGTTCATATAGCCAAGATTCTTTCGATCACCTAGTGGAATTTCAGCCTCAGGGATACTAGTTATGTTTTTATTTACAGGTACAGATTCACCAGTCAATGCGGCTTCTTCGACTTGCAGAGAAGAAGTGCTGATGAATCTAACATCGGCAGGGATGATATCACCTGCTTCTAATAAAATAATATCGCCAGGTACTAAATTTACACTCTTAATAGTTGTGATTTGATTATTTCGTCGTACCTTTGAAGAGGGGGTTGTCATTTCTTTTAATGCATCAATTGCATTCTCCGCCTTTGCTTCTTGAAATACACCAAATGCAGCATTTAAAACAATTACCAAGAAAATAATTAAGGCATCTGAAATATCACCGGCAAAAGCAGCGATAAGAGCAGCAACCATTAATATGATAATCATTAGATCTTTAAATTGAGCTATGAATTTTTGAAACAAGGAACTCTTTTTTTGTTCAGTGAGCGTGTTTTGTCCGTATTGACCCAATCTCTTGTTTGTCTCATCCAAGGAAAGACCTGTAGTGTTTGTATCTAATAAATTTAATGCCTTTTCAACAGAAAGCTGGTGATATTTTTGGTTCATTAAGCATGACAATCCCTTCATATTTTATAGTTTAAATGTATCATGCTTCACGGTGTTAAGAAAGAAATAACGATTATAAAATGTGATAAGAGAGAAGTTTAAATAGTTGAAAAAATATATGCATATTGGTACATTTAAAGTAATTTCATATTAGGGGTGTTTAGAATTGATTAAAGAGTTTAAAGAGTTTATTTCACGAGGAAATGTGATTGACTTAGCTGTCGGTGTTATTATTGGTGGTGCTTTTACGTCAATTGTTAAGTCATTGGTTGATTACTTAATTAATCCTTTTATTGGCTTGTTTATTGGAGGAATTGATTTTTCAGAATTAGTGTTCAAGATTAACGGAGCAACGTTCAAAATAGGTAGTTTTATTAACGCAATTATTAATTTCTTGATTATTGCCTTTGTGGTGTTCTTATTGGTTAAGTTTGTTAATAAATTTTTGATTCGTAAGAAGGAGGAAGTTGTACCTGTTGCTGCTCCTGAAGTTAAACTCCTGGAAGAAATTCGTGATCTATTAAAAACACAGGAAAAATAATATAAATTAAAAGTAAGAGAGATATGGCAATAATTTTGAATTATGAGATACGTTTTTATATGCAAACAAATGGAGCTGGGTCAAAAGTTAAATTTTGATTCAGTTCCTCTATTTATTCCGTATAAACGTGTTTCATAAGTCAAAATTCTCCGTCTAACTTCGAATTACTCATAGCAAAGTACCTGCTATGTTCGTAATTTCGAGTTAGTACTCAAATTTTCCCGATTTATGGCACACTCTCTTTGGGTTGTGCAAGTGATAATTATGGATTAGGTAAGGATGATTTGTTTTAAAACAAAGCTCAAAATTAAATGTCACATAAATTAGTATCATTAGATTTCTGCAGTAAGAAAGGTATTTAAAAATTCACAGATGCCATTGAAACCTAATTCTCCGCGAAATTGATTAAGTTCTTTACCGCTTCTATAAGCCGAAACTACTGGGGTTCCCAAGATATGAAGTCTGGTTGTAATCTCTTGATTTTTATCAACATCAAGATAATATGTTTCAAATTGATTGTTGAACTTTTCAGAGACTGCTTTTTTCAGTAGCGGATGGACTATGCGACAGTGAGAACAACGCTCCGCTCCGAACATTATGATTTTAACTTTATCGGTATTTTTGTTGTTTAAGATTTGATTTGTAAATTCTTCCTGGGTAATTTCAGGGAAAATGTTGCGGTCAATTGTAAATAATTGTTGATTTTTCTTTTTAGCGGTTACTTGATTGGATTCATCAATTGTTGCGACACACAAGGCAACGTCTTTATAGTAAGGTAAGGTACCAGCAACAGCAACAATCTTTTTTGCACCTTTTTTTCCGGCATTTGGCAATCTAAAAGTAGAAATGTCAGGTGGTTGAATTGATATTTCGTGCGGCTTTGGTTCTTGTGGCACATAATCATATGGGTAACGATAAGCGCGGTAAATCATATTGTTCTTTAGTTTACCATCATTATTATGTGAAAAATAAGGTGAAATCCATTCCCAGACAATTTCATAGTCATTAGTGAGTTCAATAATTCTGCCGTCAGATCCCTCGTTAATCAGAGTATTGCCATTTGGTAATCGTTGGACATTTGAAACATAAGGACTATAGAATTTGCTACTGTCAGTTGGCATTTGATAACCAAAATCAGCAGGGGTAACCGACCACACAATTTTCATTGCAACAGGATCGATTTCGAGAATTCGGCTATAGTCTCGGAGTGCATTTTTTGAACCATCTAAGCTACCAGGATTAGGAGTACCGTAGCCAGCCCAGCCACCATTGTCAAATAATAGTAGGTTTCCAGCTCCAGGTAATCCACGGGGAATCATGTGTAGAGCGTGCTGCCCAATGATTTGACCAATTGCTTGTGCTTTAGGATCATGTATATAATCAGGACCTAACTTCCAGACAATTTTGCCGGTATCATGATCAACGATGAATAAAATATTTGCTTCTCTGCTGTCCATGATAATATTATCTGGCTTAAATCGCTGGTCTCCTCGATCAAACCATTTATTTTCTCCCAGATAGCTGGCACAATTAGTATGCATGAAATCACCAACACCACCATCAGATTGACGCATATTTGGATTTCTTGTCAAAATATTTTTGGCAGCTTCATCAAAATCAAATTCAGCAAAGTGTTCTGCTACGCTCCAGCTCCATAATAAGTTACCTTGCCAATCAACTTCGTAAACAATATCATCCAACAATTTTTTGTCAGAGATTACTGAATTATGAATTGTTTGATGGGCTAATATTAAAGTTTTCCCTGAGTCTACCTTTGGTTGTTCTAATGGTGAATAATAGACAGCCTGGCCTTCACGCTGAAAATCGTGATGCTGTCGTGCCATCCAGCGATGATCGTATCCTGGGTCGTCAATCTTTTCAAAATGATCGAATTGCCATTCAATATTGCCATCGTAATCAACTTGAACAAGATTAATTCCATCTTGCATCCCATGAACTGGGTGCCGGTTGCCAGAATTTCCAATAATATGCCCATTGGGTAGCATTTTAGGGGGCATTCCGCGAAAAATCCAGCGTCTTACCTCATTACCATTCATATCAAATAATAATATGCCATCGTTAATTGTTGGTACTAAGGTATAGCCATTCCAAGCTTTATCAGGATTATAGCAAATTGTTCCAGTTGGATATATAGATGGTTGTCCCATATGATTCACTCCTTAACTTTTTTAATATCGTAATAAATTAAACTTCAGTATTATTTATATGAAACAGAACCTGAGATGGCTTTCTTCAGTGTCGTAGTATCAATGTAATCATCAATGTCATAAGTATGTTTTAAGCTTCCATTGTTAGCTAGATACTTGTAAATACTCTTTAAGTCGTTATATGTGCTCTGTTCGAAGCTGACTTTGAAATTAGTACTCTTGAAAGTTGCTAAAACAGTTTTTTTAGGAACATTTAATGCGGAAGCGACAATTTTAGCAGCTTTTTGTGGATGAGATTGAACCAATTTAATACTGTCATTAATGGCTTTCAGATAGGCAATTGCTGCTTTTGGATGTTCCTTTAGAAATTTTTTATTGGAAATAGCAAAGGCTAAAGTCGGTGATGTGATTTTTCCTTGGGTAGTTAATACTTTGAACTTCCCAGTTTTTTTCAGTTTTTCTGCATCTTGACCGGATGCCCATACAGCAGAGGCTTTTCCTGATTTCATCAAAGCCAATCCTTCTTGTCCGGTTTCAACGGATAATAGATTAACTTGGCTTTCTTTTAAGCCAGCTTTTTTCAATGTTTTAGCAACCCAATATTCCGTAACAGTTCCTTTACTAGTTAAAATATTTTTACCTTTGAGATCAGCTAATGAGTTAATGGTTTTAGCGGTGTATAATTTAACCCCACTGCCTCCAGAACTGGATAACTTTGCAAAGATTTTGAGATTGCTTTTATTTGAACTTCCAAAACGGTTTAAGGCTGCAAAATCAGCTACGTAACCAATATCTAACTGTTTTGTTGTAATTGCATTAACTGTTTCAATTCCAGAGGAAAAAGTCGTAGTGTTTACTTTCAGGTTATACTTACTGAAATACCCCTCCTTTTTCGCAATAGCTGCTAAGTATTGGCCACCGGAATTTGTCATTAATCCTAAGCGGATTGTTGTTGAACTAGTGCTGCTCTTTTTTGAGCTACTGTCAACAGTCTTTAAGCCATAAACGGCAGCAAATATAATAGCGATAATAACTGCTAGGCTTCCAAATAGCATGATTATTTTTTTATTCACTTACAAAAACACCTTTCTAACTTTTTGTTGCATTCCATCATTACGTTGCTTTTTTTTCAAATACACCATATTTTTTGAGCACAACTTTACCGAATAAACGAAGCAGTGTATCTGAAAGATAACCAATAAAACCAAGAACAAAAATCCCAACAAAAATCCAATCGGTACGATAATAGAGTCTAGAAGTATAAATCAGATAGCCAATTCCGTTTTGAGCTGCTAGCATTTCTGCTGCTACAATCGCTATAATTGCTCCGCCTAATCCAAGGCGGACACCAGTAAAGATATTTGGTACAGCTGAAGGAATGACAACGCTGTAGAAAACTTGAAATTTTGATGCTCCTTGTGATTGAGCGGATTCAATCTTTAATGGATCAATTGCAATAACCCCAGTAATAGTATTGATGATGATTGGGAACATTGTTGCATAAATGATTAATGCAATTTTAGATACTTCACCAACACCAAACCATAGTAGAAATAGTGTCAAAAATCCTATGGCTGGTACAAAGCGGAAAAAATTAATCAATGGCTCGAATAAATAACGAATAATTTTAAATTGTCCAATGAATAATCCTAAAGGGACTGCAATAATAGTCCCAGCCAACCAACCAGCTAATATTCGGAGCAAACTAATTAGTAAGTCACTTTGAAGTGTTCCAGTTTTTATTAATTCCTTAGCACTAGTTAATGTTTTCCATGGACTAGGTAGGAAGCTGGAATCACTAATTTTAGAGGCAATTATCCAAATCACTAGTAACAAGAGCCAAGCAAACAATCCATGTTTAGTTAAAAATAATAGTCCAGTCTTAAGCCATTCATTTTTTGTATAATTATCGGTGTTTTTAGAAGCTTCTAGTCCATTCAATGCTTGGGTTTTAGCGGTATCTTTACTCGACATTTCTTTCATGCTAACGACCCCCTAATCGGGAAATAATTATTTAGTTTTGTGACCAATTGCTCATTATCTTTAGAAAAAATATTTCTAGGATAAGGGTAATCAACAGTGACTGTTTTGCAGATATTTGCAGCAGGAGCTGGAGAAAAGATACTGATTTTTTGGCCTAGATAAGCAGCTTCTTGAATATCATGTGTTACAAATAAAATAGTTTTCTTAGTTTTTTGCCAAATTCTAATAAGCTCGTCTTGCATAATTGCTCTAGTCTGGGCGTCCAAAGCACCAAAAGGTTCATCCAAAATTAATATGTCTGGATTATTAGCAATACTTCTCGCAATCTGGACACGTTGTTTCATCCCACCAGATAATTCGTAGGGGTACTTATCAGTGTGTTGGTCAAGCCCAACTAATTTTAAGCTTTGATCAATGATAGGAGTTCGTTCTTTTTCTGGGAAGTGCTGCATTTTTAGACCGTAAGCAACATTTTCATAGACAGTTAACCATGGGAAAATCGCAGCATCGGCATTTTGGAATACCACTCCACGATCATGTCCAGGAGCAGTAACTTCATGGCCGTTAACTAAGACCTGGCCACTTGTTTGGGGAAGAAAGCCAGCAATAATATTGAGTAATGTTGATTTACCACAACCACTGCGACCTAAGAAAATATGGAATTCACCAGCGGCAATTTTTAAATTAATATCTTGTAATACAAGCGGAGAGCTTCTTATATGTGAGAAGAATGAAGCGCTTGGGGGATACTGCTTAAAAACGTGTTTAAGTTCAATACTAAGTTCCATCATACTAGTTACCTCATTAATTTGAATTTCAGCACTGCTCATATTAAGCAGGCTTTTTCTGCTTAATTCAGTTAGCTTAGAAGCCATGTGAAAAAAGTTTCATGATTGAATGACTTTGATAATAGACTAAATTTATGAATTACCAGTGAAGTTATTTTGATATAAATATTGGTATTCTATGATGATACTAGAAAATAAGTACTTGCTGAACTTTAGGTAGATACAGTTATTATTTACAATTTTTTTGAATAAAAAAAATGATAGATAATGTTGAGAAAATTAGCAAATTTAGTTATTAAATGTACAAATGAATTTGTTTGAATAATGGATAATGGTTTGATATAGACGTAATTAAATAGTGGACATAAAATAGGCCAAAATAGATAATTAGTATATTTTTTAGATTAATAACAATTTGACTTAGATGGATGAAAATAAATTTAAAATTAGAATGGTTACTTTCATGAAATTTTCTGTTATGATTGTGTGCGTACACGGTACTAAAAGTTAGTAATGGGTTTACATAAGTAAAAAATAATTTTATTTAGGGGGAGCTATAATTTTGTTATGCGCGTAAAAGATGTCTTTGACATACGCGATATTTTGTAGGGCGGGGTGCCTATTTAATGAGCACATATATGATAATTGTGAAAAGAGGCAAAAAATGAAAACAGGGGAACTTGTTAAGCAAATCAGAACTGAAAAAGGGATAAAAGCTAAGTCTGTGTATGATGGGTTACTGTCAAGGTCAATGTATTATAAATATGAGAGTGGCTTAGTTGAAACGACAGCAGACACTTTCTTATACATATTGAATCGTTTAAATATTGAAGCTGCTGAATTCTCAAGGGTGTTTAGTGTACTGGATAAAAGTAATAGTGAGTATTGCGATTATCGTGATAATTTAAAAAATGCCTATCAGCTCAGAAATCTGACTGAAATTAAAGCATTGGAGAAAAAAATTACCAAAGAATATCAAGAAAACGGATTGATTCGTTTCTATAACTTAATGTTAATTGCCACTGTGATGCGTAAGAAGCTCAGCAGAACTACAGAAAGTTTTTTGAATGAACGAAAAGAAATTGCCCATTATCTAATACGGAGTACAAAATGGGGACACTACGAATACGGGCTTTATGTTGATGCGATTTTTATGTTTGATAGCTTATCGATTGAAAAAATATTCCAAGGCCATGATTGGAGCAATGGCTCTGGGGGTAGAAATATGAAACTTGATAATTTGAAAGTACGAGCCTTATGTCAGTCAATCTTAGTATTTATGAAGGCTAACAAGACAAATAATGTGAATTATTATTATACGTTGCTTAATAAAATAAAAATTGGTTCAGATAATGTATATGCGGTAAGTAACAAGAAATTTTTTGAAGGGTTAAAGATAATTAATGACGGAGATTATGAACAAGGGCTGAAAGTTATTTCTGAAATTTTCTCGTTATATCAGAAATTAGGACTAGACGACTTATATAAAGAACATGTCGCAGTCCTTCAGGAATTGTTAAGCATCCAACTGCAAAAAGCTAAGTCCAGCAAAAGACGAAAAGCTTAATTTCTGCTCGCTTGAAAAAAAATTAAAAACAGTATAAAATAGGAAAATACGTGTAGAGTGAAAGGAGGAGAACCAATGTCACAGAATACTCATGTTGGGGTAGCTAACGATCGTCGCCCTGTTAACCAAAAGAATATTAAAAAGCGTCGCGCACAACATCAAACTGTATTATCATTTTTGAAGAGTCGCGAGGAGCTAGAAAAAGCCGATAAATAAGTTGATTTTTCTAGAAACTTATATTTATTTGCCAGCATGGGGCGTCAATGACGTTTTATGGTGGTTTTTTTTGATAAAAATAATAATTAATTGATGTATGAATATGATATAATCACCCAATAAGAGGATGGATGAAAATAAATGAGTATTTTAGAAATAGACGGTCTTTCACACGCTTTTGCTGATAAGGATTTATATCAAGATGCTAGCTTTAGATTAAATAAAGAAGATCATATGGGAATTATCGGACAAAATGGAGCGGGTAAAAGTACTTTAATCAAAATTATTACAGGACAAGAACTTCCGGACGAAGGTAAAATTGTATGGCAGAATAATATAAAGATTGGATATCTTGATCAATACGCACAAACAGCGCATGATTTGACAGTCTTTTCCTTTTTAAAATCTGCATTTGCAGACTTATATAATATTAGTAAGTTACAAGCCAAGTGTTATGAGGATTATGCCACTACAATGGATGAAGCTTTACTGGATAAAGCAGGCAGCTATCAGGAACAGCTTGAAGCCGGTGAATTTTATGAGATAGAGACTAAGATTGAACAGGTGATGTCTGGTCTTGGGATAGATGCAATTGGAAAAGACAGACATGTGGATCAGTGCAGCGGGGGGCAAAGATCGAAGATTATCCTGGCTAAGCTATTACTTGAGAATCCAGATGTATTATTACTGGATGAACCAACTAACTACCTTGATGTTGAGCATATCGAATGGTTGATAAATTATTTAAATGCTTTTGCTGGCTGTTTTATGGTAATTTCACATGATTTTGATTTCTTGGAAAGAGTTACAAACACAATTATTGACGTTGCCTTTGGAAAAATTACAAAATATACAGGAAGCTTCAGTTCAGCAATCAAGCAAAAGGAAGTAAAAAAAGAAGTTCAGCTTAAAGCTTATGAGAAGCAACGACGCCAAATTGAAAAGGACGAAGCTTACATCAGAAGAAACAAGGCAGGAACTAGGTCTACAATGGCGAAGTCGAGGCAGAAGCGACTTGATAAGATGGAAAAAGTTGATCCGCCGAGTGATGCACTGCAATCTAGTTTTGGTTTTCCTTATGAAGAACTGATGTCATCTGCTACATTAGTTGTTGAAGATCTTTCAGTTGGATATGAAAGCCCTTTGCTTGCACCAGTTACTTTTTCAATGAGTCATGGAGAAAAAGTTGTATTGAAGGGCTTTAATGGAGTTGGTAAGTCAACACTTATTAAATCAATTTTAGGTATAATTCCGAACTTTGGTGGAAGTGCTAACTTTGTTGAAGCAGCCAAGGTAAATTATTTTACGCAAGATTTGGACTGGGACAATCCGACACAAACACCGCTGCGGATAGTCCAGGATGTTTATCCAAAATTAGAACCAAAGACAATCAGGCAAAGACTTGCACGAGCCGGATTAAGTCCAGCTAATGCTATGAAACCGATGGAATTATTGAGTGGTGGCGAACAAACGAAGGTTAAGTTATGTATCCTAGAGTTAAAGCCAAGCAATTTCTTAATTATGGACGAGCCTACGAATCATTTAGACGATGAGACAAAGAATGCTTTGAAAAAGGCTCTTGTGTCTTTTGCTGGCAATGTCTTGTTAGTATCTCATGAAAAGTCTTTTTATGATGGCTGGATTGATAAGATCTTTGATGTTGAGAGCATTCGGCTTAATAAAAATTAGGGGAGTATACAAGTGAATGAATAAACGCAAATTGGTTTCTTGGATTGTTGCAATCTTGCTTGTTTTTCTTGCAGGCTGGAGTGTAGTATATGTTAAACATGCGGAAAAAATAAATAGTGTAAAGATTGCAAAAAATGAAAAAAAGCAGCAGCAACAAAAAAAAGAAGATCAGGATGCGAATATGAGGCACCCAATAAAGTGGCGTAAGTCTTCAGAAATAAAAAAATATCCCGATGTGTTTGGCGATAAGAGCTTATGGATCAAAGTTTCACAAAAAAAGCAACGTCTTTACGTGATGTCAGGGAAGAAAAAGGTCTATGAAATGTATGTATCTCTAGGGACACATTCTGCAGGCTATTCGAATGAAAGCAAAAAAGAATTTCCAACAGGAACATTTAATGTTAGTAATAAACGTGGTGAATTTTACTTTAATCAAGTTACCGGCAATGGAGGTAGATATTGGGTTTCTTGGAAGGGTAATGGCAAATATTTGATACAGAGTGTTCCCACTAATGAGCATGGAAAGTATATTGTTTCAGAAGCACGCAGCTTGGGAAGTCAGGTAGATACAAATAATAGTATCTGGCTATCTGTTAAAGATGCAAAGTGGTTTTATAAAAATATTAATGGCGGAACCAAGTTAGTAATTGAATAATCAAAAGTAGGAATGCGATAAAACGCAGCTAATTTATTGGATATGTTGTTTAGACAGAGACAATAATGGGGGGTGGGTCAAAAGTTAAATTTTGACTCAATCCTCCTGTTTTATTTCGGATAAACGTGTTCCATAAGTCAAAATTCTTCGTCTAACTTCGAATTGCTCATAGCAAAGGACCTGCTATCTTAGTAGTTTCGCGTTAGTACTCATATTTTCCTGACTTATGTCACAACTTCCTTCCTGTTTTTATATCTAAAATTAGTAAGGCTGTGGGGAGTCAAAAGATAGGCTGAAAATTTTGGTGAGCAAAAAGTATTGTGCAAAATGCTTTTTGCAGTAGAATAGAGATGAGCCCGCATCTATGAGCTATTCTTATGTAGGGAGTGTTTTTTTATGGCAAGTACAAAGGGAGCAGATTTGTTAGTTAATGTCTTAGTAGATTGGGGCATCCAAAATGTTTATGGGTTGCCTGGTGATTCAATCGATACTACAATCGATGCTTTGCGTCGCCAACAAGACAAGATAAAGTTTATTCAAGTCCGTCATGAGGAAGTTGCTGCTTTATCAGCAGCA
Source organism: Lactobacillus sp. UCMA15818 (assembly GCF_030400225.1). Classification (GTDB taxonomy): domain Bacteria; phylum Bacillota; class Bacilli; order Lactobacillales; family Lactobacillaceae; genus Liquorilactobacillus. The sequence goes on from NZ_VJYB01000013.1 coordinate 13,114, forward strand.
GCAGAAGCAAAATATACAGATCAGATTGGTGTATGCTTATCAATTGGCGGGCCTGGTGCAATCCATCTTCTGAATGGACTGTACGATGCAAAAATGGATCATGTACCAGTACTGGCTCTGTTAGGTCAGGTTACATCGACTTCATTAAACGAAGGATATTTCCAGGAAGTAAACACTGCGAAGCTATTCGATGATGTAGCGGTTTTTAATAGAACAATCTCAGCAGTGGACAATCTGCCAGAAGTCATTGACCAAGCTATTAGGAGTGCTTATGAGAACAAGGGTGTTGCAGTATTGACCATTCCTGACGATATTCCTAATCAAATATTGAAGGGAGAATACAATTCTTCTGCACGTGCATTTACGCTGAGTACACCAGAGGTTAACAAAACACAGCTTGATGAAGCAGCTTCGTTGATAAAGAATGCAAGCAAGCCAGTCGTATTACTGGGAGTAGGTGCCAAATATGCTGGAGATGATATCAAGCAGTTTGTTGAAGCAAATAAAATTCCATTTATGGAAACATTGCCTGCTAAAGGCACGATAGCGGATAACCATCCCAATTCATTGGGGAATATAGGTAAATTGGGTACCAAGGCAGCATACGAGGCAATGAAAAATGCTGATTTGCTGATAATGTTGGGGACAAATTATCCATACCGGCCTTACTTGCCTGAGAAGGGACAAGCTAAAAGTGTTCAGGTTGATTTGAAAGCTGAAAATTTAGGTAAACGTTATAGTGTTGATGTTGCTGTGCAAGGGGATGTTAAGAAGTTTGTTGGGGCGCTCAATGCTTTAGGTGTAGTTAGAACCGACGGCAAGTTCTTGGCTGCATGTCAAAAGAGTATGAGTAATTGGAACAAATGGATGGCTGCCAAGCGTAAGCTGAATACGAGCCCAGTTTCACCAGAAAGTATGACAGCCTATATTGATGAGACAGCACCAGCGGATTTGATTTACTCTATTGATGTTGGTACATCTACATCGTGGAGTGCACGTTATTTGCATGTCAAGGATCAGCAGAAATTTGCAATTTCAGCATGGCTTGGAACGATGGGGTGTGCTTTGCCCGGAGCAATCGCAGCACAAGTTGCCTATCCAGATAAGAGAGTCGTTGCATTGCAAGGCGATGGGGCTTTTGCGATGGTCATGCAGGATTTTGTTACGGCTGTAAAGTATAAGCTGCCTGTTATTTGTGTAGTTGTTAATAATCAAAAACTTGCATTTATTGAGTATGAGCAACAGCAAGCTGGACAATTGAATTACCAGATTGACTTGGCTGATATAGATTATGCTAAATTTGCTGAAGCATGTGGTGGTGTGGGTATTACGGTTAAATCTAATGACGAATTCAAGGCGGCTTTGGATAAGGCATATACTATTACAGATAAACCTATTTTAATTAATGCCTATGTCAAGGATAACGCTCCACTTCCGGGCAAGATTGTCATGGATGAGGCGAAAGGATATATGAAGTTTGGTCAAGAATACCTCGAAAATTATTGGAAGATTCCAGAATTACCACCATTGAAAGATATCTTGCGTCAATTCTTCTAGAATAGTAAACTAGACAGCAGAAAGACTTATAAAAAATATATTTAGGAAATATGGCATAGATGAATTTGTGTCATATTTTTTTATTAGGAGATGATCTACGTGAAGGTTGTATTGCTTGGTGGATCGGGCTATGTAGGTAAGGGCATTATTCAAGAATTGAGTTTGTACGAAGAAATTGAGTTAGTTAGTATGTCACGACATGGCGGAACAAATGAAGATAAAGAAAAGTGGCCAAAAGTGTCATGGAACAGGATTGACTTAGATAAACCAGAAACGTGGCAAAAGGAAGTGGCAACAGCAGACTGGGTTATTGACCTGATTGGAGTACTGTTGGCAAAAAACTACAATGAATATTATAAAAAAACAATAAAACCAGTGATGAACGTAATTAAGTTCATTGAAAAAAAGACTGAGAACACCAAGTTTCTGTTCGTTTCTGCAAATTCTGCACCATTGGGGATGGGTGCTTATATGAAAGCCAAACTTGTACTTGAAGATGAACTAAGCAAACGATTAGGAACAAGGGCATTATTCGTTTATCCGGGATTAATCTATCATAAGGAACGTCCAACTGTCTATGCTGTTGCAACGGTATTGAATAGTTTAGCAAAGATAAAACCATTAAAAAAATTAGTGGAATCCTTGCGTCCAGTTGCTCGCGCAAGATTTGCGGTGGAAATCAGAAAACTTTTGTTGGGACAGGATAGTTATTTAATTCATAGGGTTAAAGAATAGTGAATATATGCCAAAAATGGACATTCTTACTAAGTAAAAAGGATTGATACTGTGGTTAGGGATGCTGGTGTAATTTGACATTATCCAAACTTGCTTTTAATATAGATTAGAATCTTCGGCAGAATAATCATTTAATGAGTTTGGAAGTGAAATAGTAATGGAAATTAAAGTTAAGGATTTTATTAACCAAGTTGAAACAGATGAATTTACTAAAATAGTGCTGAATAAAATAGAAGTCAAAGAGGTTAGCGAGTTAAAAACTAATTTTATGGAGAACTTGCTTGCTAAGTTTGAGAGCGCCATTTCAAGAGAAAAGATTGTGCGGGCTGTGCAACCAATTGCAATGAATAATGAACCTGTTGAAGTGGTATTAGAGACGGGTGTTATTAACTTGCCCTTTACAAATATTAATCGTGTTGATAATTTCTTTGATGTAGAAAATACAGTTCCACTAGTGACGAATCTTGTTATTATATCGTCTAACTTGAATGCTTCAGATTTGTTTATTAGATCTTACTCGAATACAAGTGATTTAAAAAGCGATACCGCAAAGCTAGTTGCTGACACTCTTTTGAGTATGAAGCAGATTCAAGTAAATTTAGAGGAAAATGAGGACGGTAAGCCTCAAGAATCTTAGAGAATAGGTCCGAAGCTGAGTCAAAATTCTCCGGATGACTTCAAATTATTTATGGCCAAATGCGCATGATGCTTGTAATTTTGAGCATTACCAACCTATACCACACTCCTTTCTTGCATCTAGTCAAGTCTTTTATTTTTTAATTACAGTTGTTATCTTAGTTAATTCTATTATCAGAATTTCTTTAAAATTATACTAGAAGTTTCTTGTCTGGAGCGGTAAAATAAAAAATCGATAGATTATTTTAGTTAGGAGCGAAACATTGGAAGCTGAAACTTTAAATATCGGAATTTTAAATATAATGCATGACAAGTCTGATACTCAAAAACGTTTTGCTTTTGTATTGAAACAACAAAGTACCCCTGTTAAAGTGACTTATTTTTATCCAACAATGCATTATCAAGGACGTACGGTGCCAGAAGAAATTGCGCATATATCTGAGCCGCTAGATTTTCTTAAAGTGAAGAAGATGGATGCTTTTATTGTCACGGGGGCACCACTTGAAAAAGTTGACTTTCTGGATGTTACTTATTGGAATGAAATGCAGCAACTATTTCAACTTTTACAAAAACTAGATATTCCACAATTATATATTTGCTGGGGAGCAATGGCAGCTGCAAATTTCTTTTATGGGATTGAGAAACAGATGTTAGCGCATAAGTTATTTGGTATTTACAAGCAAAAACTGTTTACAGAGTCGAAGCTGTTGGAAGGATTGCCTAGAGGTTTCACAGCTCCGCATGCACGTTATGCAGAATTGAATCATAAGCAGATTAGCGAAAATAAAAATTTGGAGATTAAGGCACTTTCAGAAACAAATCATCTATTCTTAGTTGAGGCTAAAAGCGAGCCACAAGTTTTCTTATTTGCCCATCTTGAATATGGTAGCGATGCTCTCGCAAAAGAATATCAAAGAGAATTGAAGGCGTATCCGGATCAGGCAGCGATATTGGCAAAACCGCAAAATTATTATGAAGATTTTGCACAGATGAAAAATCCTATTTTTTCATGGGCAGATACGCAGACATTATTTTTTAAGAATTGGATACTGCAAGTGAAAAAAGAACGTGATAGTAAACTAAGAAAAAATAGTGGAATGTTATAAAATAATAATAATTCTGGATTTTTAAAATATAAAAGTGGGTGTGACGAGTACATTATTGTCATACCTTTTCCATTTTTACGAAGAATTAAAGAAATAAGATGATAAACATCATTAAATGACAAAAAAATGATATGATATGCAATAGAACAAAGAATGAAATGGGGAATGGATTTTGACAGGCGGTCAGCTGGCTTCCAATGTATTGATTATAGTGATAGTTTTTTATTTTGCGGCTTTTTTTGTTGCAGCAGAATTTGCACTTGTACAGACTAGAAAAAGTGCACTTGAAGGCGCACTCGAAGAAGGAGAAGGAAACAAACGCAAATTAACAACTGCTCTAAAAATGGTTCAGAATCTAAATGAGTACCTTTCGACAACACAAGTAGGTGTGACGTTAGCAGGGATTATTTTAGGTTGGGTTGGTGAGGCCACAATTGAGACAGCGATTGTTGATGTATTACAGATTACTCCACTTGGAACGACGGCGATGCATGCTGTCGGAGCCATTCTGGGTGTGCTCTTGTTGACCTATCTTGAAGTTGTTATCACAGAGATTGTCCCTAAAAATTTGAGTATTGAAATGCCAATGAGAATGATGATGCTTGTAGTTACACCACTGCATTATTTCCATATTCTCTTTTATCCTTTTGTTCAATTGCTGAATATTTCTGCGGCGGGCATCATTCGTTTGTTCGGTCTGACTCCAGCTACAGAGAGTAACGATGTGTTAACACAGGCAGAGATATTACGGGTGTCGCGTAATGCCGTAACTGGTGGTAAATTAGACAAAAATGATTTGATGTATATGCAGCGAGCTTTTGACTTTAATGACAAGATTGCCAAGGATATCATGGTGGATCGGACGAGCCTTGATGTTGTTGATATCACGGATTCGGTCAAGACGGTTGTGAATAACTACCTGCGTGAGGGGTTTAGTCGCTTTCCAGTTGTTGCTAATAATGATAAAGATCGCATTTTGGGATATGTATATATATATGATTTAATCAGACAAGCACAAGTTGATGACGGTATTTTGGTCAGCAAACTACTGCGTACGATTATTACTGTTCCAGAAGTAACGCCAATTCAGGGGCTCTTACAGCAGATGATTCAAAAACAAACACCAATTGTAGTAGTTTTGGATGAATATGGCGGGACTAGTGGAATTGTCACAGATAAAGATATTTATGAAGAACTTTTTGGTGTTGTCAAAGATGAGATTGATAATGTATCCAGTGAGTATATTGTTAAGAATGAAGACGGCGGGTTCAAGATTTCTGGTAAAACTACGCTTTATGATTTTGAACGCTTTTTCAAGATTAAAAATAAGAACTTTGATGCATCAGAGAGTGTCACTATAGCAGGTTACTTACTTGAAAATTACAAAGTAAAAAGAAATGATATTATAACAATTGATCAGCTCGACTTGAAAGTAACTGAGTTTAATCGAAATTATATTGACTGGTTAGAGGTCAGACATCATGTTGAGAATAAAAGTGAAAAGCAAAATGAAGAGTAATAGAATGGTTGAAATTATTAAGAAAGCAGTGGAATTGTAATGCGCCATATTGAAGCTCAAAGAATTGTTGTTAAGGTAGGGACAAGTACTTTGACACATCCAAATGGAAAATTGAATTTACAAGCAATTGACCAACTCTGTTATAGCTTAAGCGGCTTGGTGAATGAGAATAAAGAAGTTGTCCTAGTTTCTTCTGGTGCAATTGGAGTTGGACTTGGTCAATTAGGGATGAATGAACGTCCTACCGCAATTCCAGAGCAACAAGCACTTGCTGCAATTGGGCAAACACAGTTAATGACGGTTTATCAGCAGCGTTTTTCGGTCTATGGACAAAAAATCGGGCAAATATTGTTAACGCATGATGTGATGGATTATCCGACTAGCAGGCAAAATGTATTGAATACATTTGAAAATCTGCTAAGGCTAAAAATTATTCCCATTGTTAATGAAAATGATACGGTTGCCGTTGATGAATTGGATCATCATACTAAGTTTGGAGATAATGATCAATTGTCAGCCGTTGTTGCAACTTCGATTGATGCGGACTTACTGATCATGCTGTCTGACATTGACGGATTTTATGATAAGAACCCAAGAAAATTTGATGATGCACAGTTACTGCAAACAATTAATGAGATTAACGACAAAACCTTTGAAAAAGCTGGGGGACGTGGGTCTAAATTTGGAACAGGCGGCATGACTACAAAGCTGAAAGCTGCGAAAAGAATGCTTGATGCAAATAAAGCAATGATTCTTGCTAATGGAGAGAATCCTTCCGTGATTTTCAAAATATTGAATGGCGAACAGTTGGGAACGTTATTTATCAACAAAGATTAAGAACGGAGGTTCCACTTATGGGAATTAATTTAGAAAAGATTGGAAGTCAAGCCAAAGCTGCGTCCTATGAATTGGGTCTTGTTTCGGCTACAAATAAAAATAAAATTTTGCTTGCTATGGCAGCCGCACTGAGGATAAGTACCAGCGAAATTCTTGCTGCAAATCAACGTGATTTGTCAGCAGCAACAGGATTAGTTAAAAGCTTCGTTGATCGACTTACATTGGATGAAAGTCGGATAGAGAAAATCGCACAAGGTCTAGAACAAGTTACAACGTTGCCGGATCCATTAGGTAATGTTACTAATGGTTGGATTAATCATGCTGGTTTGCAGATTACACAAAAAAGGGTTCCACTTGGGGTTGTTGGAATTATTTATGAGGCACGACCAAATGTAACTGTTGACGCAGCTGCACTCTGTTTTAAGTCTGGTAATGCTGTTATTTTAAGAGGGGGCAAGGAAGCTTTCAATACTAACCTCAAACTTGTTGAAATATTACAAATGACGTTGAAAGAAAATGGGTATAGCGAAAATGCTATCCAAATATTGACCGACACATCACATGAAGTTGCTAATGAATTTATGCAACTGACAGATTATCTGGATGTCTTAATTCCCCGTGGAGGAGCTAAGTTGATACAGACAGTGATGGAAAATGCTAAAGTTCCGGTTATTGAAACTGGTGTTGGAAATTGTCATATTTATGTCGACCAGACAGCTGACCTTGAAATGGCAGAAAAAATTATAGTTAATGCTAAATGTCAAAGACCGGCAGTCTGTAATGCTGCTGAAAAATTGCTAATTCATGAAGCTATCGCTAATAGATATCTACCAAAAATTGTTGCTGAGTTGAAGAAAAATAATGTTGAAATTAGAGCTGACGAGGCGGCATTGGATATTCTGCAAGGCGCAGCAATTCGTGCAACAGCGGAAGATTGGGACACAGAATATAATGATTATATTCTGGGAGTAAAGGTTGTTTCGTCCGTTGATGAAGCAATTAAGCATATTAATCAGCATGGTACGAAACATTCTGAGACAATTGTGACAAATGATTATAAAAAAAGTCAACAATTTCTGGAGCAAATTGATGCAGCCGCCGTATATGTAAATGCATCAACGCGTTTCACGGATGGTTTTGAATTTGGTTTTGGAGCAGAAATTGGGATTTCAACGCAAAAATTACATGCTCGTGGTCCGATGGGCCTTGAAGCCTTAACGACAACTAAGTATGTTGTTAGAGGTAACGGTCAAATCAGAGAATAAATATTATAATAAAAATATAGTAATATTAGGTAATTTTTATTATAATAAGTCAAAAGAGTAAATTGGAGGCAATCATGGGCGAAAAAAAAGAAAAAGCCACTTTAAAATTATTTGCATTAAATTCTAATCAGAAGCTGGCAGAGAAGATCGCGGCTGAACTAAAGATTCAATTATGTGGAGCATCCGTGAAACACTTTAGTGATGGTGAGATTCAGATAAATATCAATGAAAGCGTTCGTGGTGATGACGTTTTTGTTATTCAGTCGATTTCGGAGCCGGTTAACGAGAATTTTATGGAATTGATGATTATGGTGGACGCACTTCGTCGCTCTAGTGCTGGGACAATTAATGTTGTTTTGCCATATTATGGATATGCTCGTTCAGACCGCAAGGCACGTCCAAGAGAACCAATTACTGCAAAGTTAATTGCCAACTTTATTCAATTGGCGGGGGCTGATCGCGTAATTACAATGGATTTGCATGCAGGACAATTACAGGGATTCTTCAATATCCCGGTTGACCATCTGCTTGCGATTTTTGTGCAGGCGGAATATTTTAGAAGTAAGGGAATTACAAATGACGTTGTCATCGTGGCTCCTGATCATAATGGGGTGAAAGCAGCCCGTAACTTGGCAACTTTGTTAAAGGCACCAATCGCAATTGTTGATAAACGTGACGAGACGCGGGCCTCAAATATGACTGTAATTGGTGATGTAAATGAGCGTCGTTGTATCGTTTTTGATGATTTAATTGATACTGGGGGCAAGCTCTCAGATGCTGCAGTTGCGCTTAAGAATGCGGGGGCGACTGAAGTGTATGCATGTGCCACTCATCCGATTTTATCCGGTTTAGCGGTTGAAGAGTTAAAGAATTCTTATTACAAGGAAATAGTCGTAACGGATACAATCGATGTACCTGCAGAGAAACAATTTGATAAACTCAAAGTCTTGTCAGTTTCCAAAACTTTTGCCAAAGCAATTGATTTGATTTTTAACAACCGATCTGTTGACGCGTTATTTAACAAAAAGCACACTGTCTAGTAATTTTATCAGTAATCTCAGGGTAAAAATGATATGAGTTGGGTCAAAAGGTAACTTTTGATGCGGCTTTTTTTGTGTCTTTGAGGGGGGCAACAAAGATTGTTATCTAAATGAAAAGGTTTAAACGAATTTAATTTCTAAGCATATAAATTGAATTCAGCTGTAAAACAGTTAAGATTACTTTCGTATACATACATATATCCGAGAGAAGGAGCGGTCGACATGTTAAATTACGAACAGCAAGAAAAGTGGTCCAAAATTGTTCCAAATTGGCAATCACCAATAAATATTGAGACGGTACACACGATTGAGATTAGTGCGAAAGAAAAGATATTAACGTTTGACGATAAATACCAATTTATTAATATTGTGAACAAAGGGAATAATCTACAATATGATGGTAAGGGGAAGGCAATTATTGAAGGAAGAACTTTTGACTTTAAGCAGCTTCATTTTCATTTTCCTGCGGAACATACAATTGATGAAAAATCACATCCAATGGAGTTACATTTTGTACACCAAAATATAATCGGTCAAATTGCAGTAGTAGCTCTTTTCGTTGAACTAGGGGAATTCAGTGAAGAACTCAATAGTTTTTTTCAAGATTTTCCTGCAATCGAAAGTGAAAAAGAACCCTTTTCTGCAACCTTGGGTTTGGACAGCTTGATTTCAAGCCTTAAATCCGGTGTATACCACTATCTAGGTTCGCTAACCACACCACCTTTGGTTAAAAACGTCGAGTGGTGGGTAATTGAGAAGCCAATTACTGTAAGTGCCCAACAATTGGACAAATTAAAACAGCGATTTAACCATGGAAATGCACGAGAGATACAACCAACTAATGAACGTAGTGTGATTCATTACGTGTTAGTATAGATTATTGGGTTTTTGAAAGTGAGGATAATGTCATGCATGCGACGAATCGAGATATATCAGAAAGTGATTTAGAAGAATTTCAAAAAGAATATGGTAAGTCAAAAATCGAGCGGGTTGTTGCACGAGCAGTACAGAAGAATGGGATAGCGGCAACAAGTGAAGACTATGAAGCACAAAAAAATTTAGTCCGTGTTTTTTCTTTAGAGCTGGAGACTGGGAAGGCTTCCAATCAGAAAAATAGCGGCAGATGCTGGCTGTTTGCGACTCTTAATACAATGAGACAGCAGTATGCAGTTAAATATAAAGTTAAGGATTTTGAATTATCAGAAAATTATAATTCTTTTTATGATCGTTTAGAGAAAGCAAATCATTTCTATGAGAGTGTGATTACAACTGCTTCATTGCCTTTTTCTAATAGGACCGTTAAGAATTTATTTGATTTTCCGGATGATGATGGCGGTCAGTGGGCCAATTCAGCAGCTTTAGTTGAAAAATATGGGGTGGTTCCAAAAGCTGCCATGCCGGAAACATTTAATAGTGAGAAAACTAGTGAGGTTTCGGAAGTACTAGCACGAAAACTTAGAAAAGATGGGGTTTCTTTAAGGAAACTAATTGCTGAAGGTAAGACTGATAAGATGCTTGAGACTACAAAAAAAGGTTTTTTGGCAGAAATTTATCGAATACTGGTTTATGCCTTTGGCGAACCACCAGTAAACTTTGATTTTGAATACCGAAATGATGATAAACAATATTTTAATGATCGAAATATAACGCCAAAAGAATTTTTTGAGAAGTACTTTGAGTGGGATTTTGCAGATTATGTTTGCCTTTCAAATGCACCAGATCATAAATTAAATGAATTATATGAGTTGCCGAGTCAAGGTTATATTCATACGGGGCTTCAAGTTACTTTTGCTAACACAATGATTGATTCTTTAAAAACGGCAACAATTGCCCAGCTAAAAGATGGTGAAGCTGTGTGGTTTGGTAGTGATGTTGGTAAGGATAGTAATCGTAAGCTGGGCGTTTTGTCGGCTAAACTATATAAGAAAAGTGAGCTTTTTGATATCGATTTGAATCTTAGTAAGTCTGATAGATTGCGGACAGGTGATGGAACTGTTTCGCATGCGATGGCAATTGTTGGGGTTGATATTGTTGAGGGAACTCCTATCAAATGGAAAGTTGAGAATAGTTGGGGTGATAAGTATGGTGAAAAGGGTTATTTCATAATGAGCGATGATTGGTTTGAGCAGCATGTGTATGAGGTAATCGTAAAGAAACAATACTTAAATGAGAACGACGGCAAAATTTTGAGTAAGCAGGCTATTAAGATGGATCCATGGGACTCGTTAGCATAAAAAACAATTTTGGAACCGAACAAAATTAATTTTTTGTGGCGGTTCTTTTTTGTTTCCACAATATTTGTAATTGATTGTTAGTGCTCGAAGCTTCCCGACTTTCAACACTCTTCTTCTTAACGAGTTTATGAAAGCCAAGCTACTGCGCCTAACTCCAATTACTAATAGCTAAAAAGCAAGCATATTTGTAATTGATTGTTAGTGCTCGAAGCTTCCCGACTTTCAACACTCTTCTTCTTAACGAGTTTATGAAAGCCAAGCTACTGCGCCTAACTCCAATTACTAATAGCTAAAAAGCAAGCATATTTGTAATTGATTGTTAGTGCTCGAAGCTTTCCAGCTTTCAACACTCTTCTTCTTTTGTGATAAAATAACTGTGACTTAATTAAAGGGGGATAAAACGCATGGGCTTGAGCTTTATCTTAGGAAGTGCAGCAAAAAATCATCAAAGTGAGTTAGTTGAACAAATTGTTAGGTTAAAAAAAGAAAAAAGAGTTAAGAACATCTATATTTTAGTTCCCAATCATATTAAGTTTGCCTCGGAGATTGCAATTTTGCAGAAATTACGCGTGGCTTTTGGACGAAAAGGGGAGGTCTTTGCCCAAAGTTCAGTTCAAATTCTCTCATTTTCAAGATTAGCATGGTTTTTTTTGAAAGATAGCGCGATTTATCAGAAGCCAAGACTTTCTAACGCAGGATTAAACATGTTAGTTTTAAATATTTTAGAGGAGCAAAAGAATAAATTAACTATTTTTAAAGGTGAACAAGCACAATCAGGTTTTGTAAGTGAAGTTGTTGCACAACTTGATGAATTTAGTAAAGGACGGATTAATAGTCAAGACTTGGCTTTTTTGGCTGAACAAACTAATAATCAAAGTGACTTATATGCTAAATTAAAAGATTTACAAATAATCTATCAAGAGTATGAAAAGAAATTAATTGGAAAGTATTTAGATAATAGCCAGCTATTACAGGCATTAACGGAAAAAATAGCTGAAACTAATTTAGAAGATAGTTGCTTTATAGTAACTGGTTTTTCTCAATTCACAGCTAGTGAGAACAAATTAGTTGAGGCAATGATGAAAAAAGCTAAGGAAGTATATATCGATTTGGTACTAGACGAGCGGCAGAAATATGCTAGTCCGAGAAAGGAATCTATTTATTACCGCTCTAACAAATTATATGTAAGCCTTATTGCGTATGCTGCGCAGAATCAGATAATCAGCAATAATATTGTGATTGCTGATGAACGTGTTAAAACACCAATTCTCTTAGATTTGGAAAGATATTGGACAAAGGTAGAGGGACAACACACTGAATTGAAGACGGCAGCGGTTCAAGAAGGGCTGGACATTTTTTCTGCTAACAATCGTTACCTTGAGATTGAAGAAGTTGCGACTCGAATCAGGCATAGTGTAATAAATGAGGGATATCGATATAGTGATTTTATAATATTGACCCGTCATTTAGACTTATACCGCAATATAATTGCTCCGGTTTTTGCACAATACCATCTTCCGTTTTTTATTGATCTCCAAAAAAAGATGACGGATCATCCTTTTGTTGAATTTATAGCTGCATTATTTGCAGTGAAAAAGCATTATTATCGCTATGATGATGTGATGAGACTATTAAAAACAGAACTATTGTTACCGAAAGTAGACGGGAAAAGCCTAACAAGTAAGAAGTATCGGGAATATCTTGATTTGACGGAAAACTTAGTCTTAAAATTTGGTTTTGACGGAAAAAGTTGGCTACGCGAAGATGATTGGATTTACTATCGCTTTTTTGAAGGAGATACAGGAACTCAGACAGATAAAGAAGTTGAAATCTCTCGAAAAGTAAATATTATTCGTAATTTAATAAAAACAACACTTCCTCCCTTTTTTGAAAAAATGAAAAAGGTAAAAAACGGACGCGAAGCTGCACAAGCTCTCTGTCAGTTTTTAACTGAAACAGGCATCTCTAATGAATTATTGAACTGGCGCGATAAAGCAATTGAACAAGGAAATATTGCAGAAGCAGCTAAACCTGAAGAAACGTGGAATACCTTTTGTGGGCTATTGGATGAATATGTTGAATTATTGGGAGAACATAAATTTGATGAGGACCAATTTGTTGAGATACTACAAACAGGCTTCGAAGGTGCTGAATATAGCCAGGTACCTTCTACTTTAGATCAAATTATTGTTTCTGAGAGCGGGATGGTACAGATGAACGACCGGAAGATTACTTTTTTAATCGGTGCTACAGATGCAGTGATGCCAGACAGAATTAGTAATAGTAACATTATTTCTGATGAGGATCGAACATACTTAAGCCCGGCTTTAACTGAAGAACAGTACCTGAATGATGATACACTAAATCAATTGGCTGCTGAACCATTTCTAAGTTATCTAGCATTTATGAGTTCTTCAGATAAATTATACTTGTCTTATCCACTGGCTGACGATGCCAAAGAAAGTCTGAGAGTGTCTCCTTATGTGACACAAATTGCTAATCATTATGGAATCAAATTAGATTTAAAAACACATGAACCACAAATAACTGATTCAAACAAATATGTTTTAAAACATTATGTGGGAACAAGGAAAACAACAATTAAGAAATTATTGATGGTCCTTAGGCAATCGAAAATGCAGGAACAGCAAGTCCCTGATATTTGGATTGAAATCCATAATTTCTTGAACGAGGATGGTCAAGAACGGGAATTTATGAATCAAATTTTGGCGAGCTTGAGTTATCAGAATATTCCTGAAAAATTAAAACCTGAGCTTGTTGATTTGTTATATGGAAAAACAATAAACACTTCAATATCTAAGTTAGAAGAGTTTTATGCAAATGAATATGCTTATTTCTTGAAGTATGGATTGAAATTACAAGAAAGAAGTATTTTTGAATTATCTGCAGCCAATACAGGAGAATTCTTTCATTTAGCAATGGATTCATTGGTAAAGATGTTGAAAGCAGAGAATATTCGTTTACCGGAGATAACTGTGGAACAGCTCATGAAGAAAATTAGGATTATCACGGAGCAAATCCGCCAGTTACCTCAATTCCAAATTTTGAATAGTACACAAAGAATGCAGTATCTAGCAAGACAATTGGATGCAACGGTGCTGCAAGTAGCAAGGGCAATGCAGAAACAACAAGAAAGAAGTAACACACAGATTATTCAGACAGAAGTGTTGTTTGGTCATGTGGGGACTGAAAATGGTCTTGCTCCATTGGAATTTAAGTTGGAAAATGAACGCAAGGTTAATGTACGTGGAAAGATTGATCGATTAGATCAGATTCTCGCAGGTAATACGAACTATGTTGGAATTGTAGATTACAAGTCAAGTTCGCATATTTTTGATTTTCGAGATGCCTATTATGGATTGGCATTGCAAATGCTGACGTATTTAGATGCATTGATGCTTAATTTTGGTAAAATTACAAATAATGAACAAACCAAACCAGCAGGGGCGCTATATATGCACCTGTATAATCCAAAGTTAAAAGCAAAGGATGTTTTGAAACAATCTAAGGAAAAGGTGTGGCTTAAAGCTAATAAATATGATGGCTTAATTATTTCAGATGAGAATTTGCTACAAGCAATGGATGAGAAACTAGCTGAGGAGAGCAATGGTTATTCAAATGTTTATCCTTTTAGAAAGAACAAGGATGGTAGTTTTAAAGCTAGCGGGCGGCATCAACTAGTAACATTAGCAGAATTAGAGCTGTTATTACGGCATAATGAGGATTTGATTAAGGAAGCAGCAAACAAAATTTTGAGTGGTGAATTATCGTTGAATCCTGTTCAATGGCCTGATAAGCGCACGGCATTGCAATTTTCACCATATAAGTCAATCTTTCAATTTGACGCAATGCTGCCAGAAAATAATTATCGGAAACTGCCGAAGATAACTCCAGAAGAAATAATCAAAATGTTGACGGAAAGTGCAGGTGAAATTAATGGCAAAATTTGAATTTACTCGTTCTCAAAAAGAGGCAATTGAGAGTAGCGGACAGAACATCTTAGTTGCAGCTTCAGCAGGTTCTGGTAAGACACGTGTATTGGTGGAACGTGTTATTTCACATTTAAAGCAAAAAGTTGGGATTGACACAATGCTGATAGTAACCTTTACAGAGGCTGCTGCAAAAGAGATGAAGGAACGAATTCAAAAAGCACTCCAGCTTGAGATAAATAGTGCCAAAGGCAGTGAGCAACAATGGTATATCCAACAATTAAACCGTTTGAATATTGCCAATATCAGCACCCTGCATGCATTTTGCTTGCGATTAATAGAAAAGTATTATTATTTGATTGATCTAGATCCTGTTTTTAGAATGCTGACAGATGAAACAGAAAGAACACTGTTGCGTGATGATGTTTGGAATGATTTACGTGAAGAATACTATCTGCATTCTGACGAACTTTTTGAGAAATTGACACAAAACTTTTCTGATGATCGTAGTGATGATGGATTGGCAAGTCTAGTTTTTAAGGTTTTTGATTTTGCTAATGCCAACTCAAACTTTGATGAATGGCTCGGTATGATGGGGCAGAGCTATGCAGTTGATGCGGATAACTTGGTAGCGAGCCGAATCTTTACGAGACAGCTTAAACCGATAATATTAGAAAATTTGGCTCAAGCTGAGCGTAATCTGACTCGGGCTCTAGAAATAGCAGAAAATCAAGGCTTTGTAAAATGGGAAGATCGTCTTAAAAAAGAGCTGGAAACTATTTCTGAACTTAAATCCAGTGTTGAAGTAGATAGGTGGAATGAAATCCAAGCAAGAGTAATGAATTTTACCTTAGGAACAGCTCCACGGATGACGAAGTTAGATGATATTCAAAAAGAGGCCAAAGATGAGATTCTTGGGTTACGGATAGATGTGAAAAAAAGAGTAGCCAAATTAGCTGAAGATTACTTCTTATTCAATGAACAGCAACAATTTGAATTGATGAAAGCTAGCGAACAGTTAGTTTTGAAATTAATAGAAGTTGTCCAAAATTTTGCACTCAAGTTTGCGCAAGCTAAGCGACAGCGGCATGTATTAGATTTTAGCGATCTTGAACATTTTGCACTCGCAATATTATCAGGAAATACTGGAGACAAAAGAAAAGTTCGTAAGAAGTTACAAGAGAAGTTCAGTGAAATCATGATTGATGAGTACCAAGATACAAATCAATTACAAGAAACACTAATAGGATACTTAGCTAAGAATTCCCCGGGAAATATGTTTATGGTTGGGGATGTCAAGCAGTCAATTTATGGCTTTAGACTGGCCGACCCAACAATGTTTTTAGAGAAATATCAACGATATTCGCAAAGTAAAGAGCATAATGATAGTAGTGGTAAGAGAGTGATTCTGGCAGAAAATTTTCGCTCTGTTAAGAATGTCACATCTTTTATAAACTTAATCTTTAAACAACTAATGGATAATCGTGTTGGTGAGTTAGATTATGATGAAGATGCACAATTAAAATTTGGAGCAGCATATTATCCTGATTTGTCACCAACCGCCGAGGTTTTAATCTATGAGTCAGAAAAGAGCAAAGATAGTACCAATAGTTTAGCTGATGAAGATGTAGCGAATGATTTCATTCCTGATAGTGCAGCGCAGGGCCAAATTTTGGCAGCAATCGACAAGATTAAAGAATTAGTTGCACAAAAGAAAACAATTTATGACCGTACGAAAGGTGAGATTCGCGAAGTAGCCTATGGAGATATTGTTTTGTTAGTTCCAACACGGAATAATAATCTATTAATTATGGATGAGTTTCAAAAGGCTGAAATACCTGTTTTTATAAATGATGCACAGAACTACTTTCAGACAACTGAGATACAGATAATGCTGTCCTTTTTGAAAATAATAGATAATCCATTGCAAGATATTCCACTAGTCAGTGTTCTTAGATCGCCAATTGTCGGCTTGAAAGAAAATGCTTTAGCCTATCTAAGGATTAATCAACGAACTGGTGATTATTACCAAGCGCTGCAAAATTTCTGTGAAAATTTCAATGATACTGCAGAAAGTACTTTTGGCAGAGAAATCTATGTCAAAATTGATAGGTTCATGAATCTTTTGAATGAGTTAAGAAATACTGCACGAAAGAATGAACTAGCAGCACTGATATGGCAGATTTACGAAGAGACTGGTTTCTTGGATTATGTCGGTGGAATGCCTGGTGGGATGCAAAGGCAAGCCAACTTGCATGCGTTGTATGAGCGAGCAAGTGCATACGAGAAGACAAGTTTTAAAGGACTTTTTCAATTTGTCAGGTTTATTGATAGGATGCAGAAACAAAATCATGATTTGGCTGAAGCCACTGCAAAAAAGACTGACGATGCAATCCAAGTCATGACGATTCATGGCAGTAAGGGCCTAGAATTCCCGGTCGTTTTCTTAATGGATGCAAATCATCAGTTCAATGAACAAAATCTACGAGAAGATTACGTATTAGATGTTCATGATGGGATTGGAATAACATATCTTGATGATGAACGAGTGAAGAAAGATACGTTGCCGAAGATGGTAATCAAAGATCTCGCAAAGAAAAAGCTTGCGGCTGAACAGATGAGATTGCTGTATGTTGCACTGACACGTGCGGAACAATTACTATACATTGTTGGAACATATTCGAATAAGAAAACAGCAGTTTCAATTTGGAAGCAAGCGGTACAAGATCATCAGCTGGTACTCAGTCCAACTATTAGACAACAAGGTAAGAACTTTATGGATTGGATAGGGATGTGTCTGATAAGAACAAAATACTGTGGAGAGACATTTGCAGTTTCGAGTACTGCACCAAAGGAAATCCAAGAATCTACTGCAAATTTTGCAGTGGAATTCTATAATAGTTCTAAACTTCAGTTGGAAAGTGATCAGCAGGATGATCCAGTTAACCTCTTAGTGAAAGAAAATAAAGGCTCGGCGAATTCTAACAAAGCTGAGATTAGTAAACTGTTGAATTTTGAATATCCGGATGTGGACTTGACAATGACAACTGCTTATCAGGCAGTTTCAGAGGTAAAGCGTGTGTTTGCTGATCCCGCAGAAACAGAATTACCATTTTTAAAAGAGTGGGGAGCAAACACTTTTAAGAGGAAAGCTAATCGAATAGTAAATAAAGAATTTAAACTACCCACTTTTTTTAATAATGAAAACAAGGTTTCAGCTGCCCAGATAGGGACAGCAACCCATTTAGTGCTACAAAAGATAGAATTGGAAAAACCAGTTACAACACAAGTAATTGAGCAAACGATTGCTAACTTGTTGGAAAGCGGCTTGTTGGAAAGCGACATTGCAGAAAGAATTGAAATACAGTCAATTGTTAATTTCTTTACAAGCAACATGGGACAACTTTTACTGAAAGAGCCGCAATTGGTAAAACGAGAAGTTCCGTTTTCAATGTTAATGCCGGTTAATGAACTGTTTCCAGATGTTAAGACAAGGATTGCCGCTGATATACTTATTCACGGTATTATTGATGCATATATCAAAACTGATAAAGAAGTTATTTTACTGGATTATAAAACAGATTATATTGGACCAGGAGCTATACAAAAAAAGAAAGAGCTGATTAGTCGTTATAAGGGGCAGTTGAATCTGTATGCGGTTGCTTTAGAAAATGAATTAGGGCAAAAGGTAACTCACAAATATCTTTATTTACTAAGCATAAATGAGTTAGTCGAGGTTCTATGAATTCTCGAATTGGGATGACATCCAACTAATTGCAAGATCAACCCAGGTTGCGACACGAGAGTTAATATCCGAAACCCCTTTTTCTGGACGTGCGGTCAGGGTGTTAGCCAGTACAGTTCCATGAATACCCGATGAAAAGATATGTGATTCAAAGGGAACTTTATTTTTAGCCAGTTGGGTAATATAACCCAACGTGTTACTAAGAGGTACAGCAGTATCTGTATAAGAATGCCAGATAAATGTTGGCGGCGTTTTTGCATTAACTAATCTTTGTGTATTTATCAATTCAGGGATTGCGATGATGTGATTAATTTTGGTTGATTTATTTGTAAAGAAAGTCGTTAAATCAGTTAAGGGATATGCTAGAATTTGAGCATTGGGTCTGATGCTTTCACTTGTTAAATTTAATTCACTTGTTAATTTAACCGTTGCCCACGTTCCGGACAATGCAGAAACAATATGTCCTCCGGCGGAAAAGCCCAATGTAGTAAGCGCATCAGGATTTTGATTGAACTTCTTTGCATTAGTTCTGATAAAGGCAATAGTTGAGGCGAGTTCATATAAAGGAATCGGGTAAAGTGGTTCAGTGTCAGTGGAAAGTAAAGAATAATTCAATGAATAGACGTTGAAACCATGAGCATGAAAGGCAAGTGCCGCTAGAGTATTCTCCCTTTGTGAAAGGTGCTTGAAACTGCCCCCCGCACAAATTATAATTCCGGGAAACATCGTCTTTTTTGGAGTCGTTATGGGTAAAACGTATGCAGTTGCAGTTACAAAATTTTCATTAGGCAAAGGAATTGTAAGTTCAGTGATTGACATTGCGAACACCTGACTTTCATGGAGAATAAGAATTTCTCATTTATTTTAGCATAGCAATTCTTTTAAGTATAACAGTTGAATTTATAAATATTAGGAGGGAAAATTATATGTTTCCAGAACAATTAAAAGCGTTACGCAGGGGAAGCGGGTTAACGCTTTCGCAATTGGCAAGACAGTTAAATGAAATGAATATAGATGATGAATTAAAGACACATCCCAATTCTGGACCGCAGATTGGGAGCTGGGAACGCGGTATTAATACACCTTCCTATTCTGAAGTTATGAAATTGGCGATTTTTTTTGGAGTATCACTAGACTTCATAGTGGGGAGAGTCAATCAGCAAATTGATATTGAAAAGATGTTTACTTTAAATAATGATTTAGTCTTTGATGGAAAGCAATTATCAGGTAGAGATCGTGCCGAAAGCTATAGCATTTTAAAAGCATATTTTATCGGTAAGAGTTTAACAACTCTGCATGGTTCCGATAATAAAGAGAGCAAGAGTTACAAGGAGATTACACTTAGTTTTAGTGATAGAAAATCGACCGATTAGTGCCTTGAATGGCAGTTTAATTATAAATTATAATATGTTAAAATGAAGTTAAATTAATAAAATCAGCTGCAGGAGGGCTCTTTGTTGGATATTATTTCTAAATTATATGGTCCATTTTTTAATATTGAGAATTGGAAATTGGTAATTGAATCTGGAAGTGACTGGCTTGTGATTCTATCGCTTGCTTTGATTGAGTGTCTGCTTTCGGTAGATAACGCAATCGTGCTTGCTGCGCAGACGAAGGTCTTGCCTACAAAAAAAGAACAAGAGAAATCCCTGTTTTATGGTCTTTGGGGTGCATATGTGTTCCGTTTTCTGATTATTGGGATAGGGACATACTTGATAAATTTTTGGGAAATCAAGGTAGTCGGTGCGGGGTATTTGCTTTATCTAGCACTAGCACATTTTTATCACATGTACCATCCTATTGCCAAGAGGAAAAGGGCAAAAGGCAAGCGGCTATTACCATTATTCTGGTCCGTTGTAATCTCCATTGAATTGATGGATATTGTATTTTCAATTGATTCTGTATTAGCATCACTAGCAATTTCTTCAAACCCAGTAATTATATTGCTAGGTGGGATGATTGGTATTTTGTGTATGCGTGGAATTGCCGAAATAATTATCAAACTTATGGAAATCATACCTGAACTTGAGGTAATGGCGTATGCCTTAATCGGATTAATTGCAGTAAAGCTGTTTGTTTCGATTCCCATGATAGACATTGAAATTCCAGCCCCGTTATTTGCTGGGGTTGTTTTGTTAGCAATTTTTATCACACTTATTATAAATCGTGTGAGAAGATAAGTAAAAGCGGATTTTAAAATTCAAAGGATTGGTGATTAAAAAATGTATAAGTTAATTGCATGTGATTTAGATGAAACACTTTTGAACGATCAGAAAAAAATCTCGCCAGAAAATGTTCGAGCAATTAAGAAAGCGGTTGCGCAGGGAGCTTTTTTTGTTCCCAATACTGGACGTAATTTTTTGACAGTCCAAGATAATTTACGTGAGCTAGGACTGTATCAACAAGAAAATTCTTATGTGATTTCGTTTAATGGTGGAGCAATTGTTGAGAATCAAGGAAATCAAATTTTAACAACCAATCTTTTGTCATTTAAAGTCATAAGACAACTTTTTGAGTTAGGTGTGAAAAATAATTACTGTATTCATGTGTACTCACTGGATAAACTTTATATTTGGAATATCAATTCCAAAGAAATTAATTATATTTCTGGAAGAGTTGCTCATTGGGAAGAACTGAAAGAAGACAACATTGATGCATTGGCAGGAACCGAATTGGTAAAGATAATCTTTAATGTACCAACCAAAGCAGAGCGTGAGAAAATAGAAGGGGAGGTTCTAAGGAACATTGATGATTCATTGAATATTACTTTTTCATCGGATCGCTATATTGAATTTAATTCTGCAAAAGCTGATAAGGGTCAAGGACTTATTAAACTGGGTAAGATGTTAAATATTGAGGAAGACGAAATCATTGCAATTGGAGATAGTGGCAATGACTTAGCCATGATAAAAACCGCGGGTCTGGGGGTTGCTGTTGCAAATGCACATGAATTGATAAAGGAAAATGCTAATTTTATTACTTCTAATGATAATAACAACAGTGCAGTTGCAGAAGTCATTGAGAAATTCATTCTATGACAACTGAGGGAGTGTAATATGGTGACGGAAATAGTAAGTAAGTCGGATATTCCTAAGGGCTTAGCACTTATTGCTTTTCATGCAGATTGGTGTGGACCATGTCAGATGTTTACACCCGTTTTTGAAGAATTGGAGAAAAGTTTTGGTAACAAGCTTTTCTTTGGGAGAGTAGATGTTCAAGAAAATCAAAAAATTGCACAGCAGTTTGATGTGCTGAGTATTCCTTGTACACTCTTATTTGAGAATGGTGTTCCAAAAGAAAAAATTAAGGGTTACAAGCCCTATGGACAGTTCGAAAAGTATCTTAAAAAGAAGTTAGGCGGAGAATTTTAACTTGTGAAGTATGTTTATCCGCAATCGATAGCGGATTGGATTAAAAGCTAAACTTTATACTGATTTCTACTTATCTTTAGTTTAATTTGCAAATTTTCTTTTTTGTGTCCATACTGACTTTTGTTATAATTACAAGTATCATAACGGTGGTTCGCGAAAATCCCACCGGAATAAAAAACTAGAAAGAGGTATCATAGATGCAAAGTTCACACGAAAAGACAGTGGGAATTATTAAGGCTGGGCTAGTTGCTGCAATGTATGTTGTTTTGACTTTGACAGCTTCGGGATTGGCATATGGGCCTATTCAGTTCAGACTTTCAGAGACCCTAAATAATCTTGCTATTTTTAATAAACGCTATATCTGGGCAATCACAATTGGGTGTGTAATCGCCAATTTATGGTCTAATCTTGGGATTACAGATGTTATTTTTGGATCACTAGGCTCACTTATGATGACGTCAATCAGTTATTGGCTTAGTAAATATGCGAAGACGACAGCAGGAAAGTTAGCCGTCAGCGTAGTTGTATGTACGGTTTCAATGTGGAGTGTCGCACTGGAACTATATTTGATTAGCCATATCCCCTTTTGGGAAACATATTTGACGGTTGCGGCTGGAGAGTTAGCTGTATCTGTTTTAGGTGCTGTTATTATTAAGTTAGTTAGTTCAAGAGTAGACTTTAAGAAATAAACGATAGTGTTTGAAGTATTAAGCGAATTTAAAACGCTGAGATAGTAGAACATGACAAAAGATTTTTGCTTATATTTGAATAACTAGCGAGGCTTGGCCAAAAGTTATATTTTAGCCAAGCCTCGCTAGTTATTTCTTAATAAACGTGTTTCATAAGTTAAAATTCTAGTTAGTGTTGATAGACGGCAATTTCAATAATATTATCATCATAGTCTTTGATTCTAATAGCAGTCATTTTTCCAGAAGCTCCAACCTTCTCGCTTGGTTCATTGAGGACAGGAACATAGTAGCTGGCCAAGTGATTCAATACGTCTTCCATAGGTGTGCTTGCTACGATACAGAAACTAACACGTTGGCTGCTGCTGGTTGCAGAAGGCACTAACTGTAATTCTAGTAGCTGGTGGCCACAATGCATAACTGCTTTTTCAGCATTCTCAGAGATGATAGGCATGTCAAAAACCTCGTGATAGAAGCGTACGGCACGTGAGATATTGGAAACGTTCAAAACAAGATAATCAATTCTTTTGATATTCATACGAGTTGCTAAACGAAGGAACCTAGTACCCAATGCATTGCTAGATGAATCGACGTCTTGAGCAACTTCACTTCCTTTCTATGTTATTAAATAGCATTCCTCACAGATAGATTATATCATGCAAAATTCTGCGTAAGGATGTTTCGCAGAAAAAGAGTACCAAAAAGGGCAACAATCAGTTCGGTAAAAGGAACACTTAGCCAAACCCCTGTTATGCCAAATAGGTAACCAAAGATGATAATAGTGGGTAGTAAAATCAGATAACCGCGAAGCAGCGATATGAAAAATGATAGGCGCGGTTGATTGATAGAAACAGAAAAAAGCATGATATTTATATTGATTCCTGAAAAAAAGAGACTTAGAAAATAAAGAGGAATACCATAACTAGCATATGTTACCAATAAGTTATTATGTTCGTTATTAAAAATATTAATGACAGGATATTTAAAAATAATTAAAAATAAATAACCAACTAAAGCAATTGCAGAGCAGGTGATCAGACTAGCATAGAGTATCTTGTGTACATGTTCCCAGTTGTTTTTGCCATACTCACGAGCAACGAGCGGCTGCATTCCGAATGAGACACCGTTGAAGAAAGCCAGAACAATGATACCAATATTAGCAATTACTCCATAAGCTGCAACTTCATAATTACCGCCCAATCTTAGTAGAACGATGTTAAAAACGAAGATACTAATGCCTGTACTTAGTTCTGTTAGTAAGGAGGGAAATCCAAGCCTGATAACAGATTTTACTAGAACAAAATTTGGCATTCTCAATTTTAATCTAAGGTTTCTTGCAGGAAAAAAGCGATGATTTGTGAGAATTGCAAGACTTGTCAAGGGGGCGATGAGTGTTGCAAATGCAGCACCATTCATCCCCAATCCAAATGTAAAGACTAAAAGGTAATCGGCAATTACCACTACACCAGTTTCAGATAAGGTAGCAATCATTGTTAACTTGGGATTACCATCATTTCTAATAAAATTAACTGAAATATAGTTTGCAATGAAGAGCGGGGCTGAAAGAGAAATGATTCTGAGATAGGGTGCAGCCACAGCAATTGTCTGTGAATTTGCTCCCATCAAATATAAAAGCTGATTGGTGAATAGATTTGCAATAATTACAAAAAAAATTCCAACCAAAATTCCTAGGATGAGCAATTGACCGTACAACGAAATAGTATTATTCAAGTGTCTTTCTTTGTTCATAGAGTAAATCGTTGCGCCGCCAATTCCAAGCAGCAAACCAACAGAACTAAAAAGATTAAAAATGGGGAGAACAATGTTTAAAGAAGCTAGTCCAATTGCACCAGCAGCGAGCGCAATAAATAAAGTATCAACAATCACATATAGTGAAAGCCCTAGAGATGCAAAAATATTTTTAAGCGTATAATTTGCAAATTCTTGAATAATTGTCGTTTTTGATCCCAATGGACAAATCTCCTAACAATGATTATTTCAAATTCAGTAAATCCAGGGGTTAAATGATAAGGTTGTGTTTTTGAAGCTTCCTCTGCTGTGAAAATAATCTTTGTCTGCAAGAAGGTTCAAAGCAAAGTCATATTATAATCATAAAAGGACCTCCTAAGTTAGATTTTTGTCCAACTTGAGGGGGTCACTATCTGTAATGGAACGCACACCTGCTCTATTTTTTCGATTCCGGAAAATGATGGCTTTCAACATCAACAAGAAATTGTTCCAAATGTTTAAAATAGACAGGAGCATTATCAATCATGTGATGATGCCCACCATTGGGAGTTGTTTCCAGTCTAGCATTTGGAATAGTTGCAGCCATTCGCTTAGCTGTTTCAAGCGGCATTGTTTCATGTTCACCATAAGTGATTAGTGTGGGCATCTGTAGTTTATGAATGTCGTTTCTACGATCCCAGCCCTTCATTTTACCCGTGACAACAAATTCATTGTCACCTTGGAAATAATTATAGACAGGTGTAGCCATTGTATCTGTTAAATGTGAGATTGCTGGTGGCTGCTTACGGTCAACGTATCCCTGGTTTAATTTATCAATTAGAGATTGATAACGCTCGTTAGCATAGTTGTTTTCAGATTCACACTTTTTCATGAAAGCAAGATCGACATCTGAAAATTCTTTTTCGCGAATCTTATTAACATTAGTTACATACTCTTCGATATTATCGGTCATACTAGAAATGATGATTCCCTTTAGGTGTTCAGGGTACTTAAGAGCATATTCTTGTGTTAAGATTCCTCCCCATGATTGGCCAATCAGGTAAAAGTCTTCTAAGCCAAGCTTTATTCTGACTTCTTCTACTTCATCTATAAAGTAGTCCATATTTAGAAATTTATCGATGTTTTCCTGAATACTAAAGTCTGGTTGATCTGAGTACCAAGAGCCTAATTGATCATACATGGTTACCTGAACACCAAGCTTTGCTAATTTACTAGCAAAATTTTCGTAATACTCGTGGTTACCACCAGGGCCGCCATGAAGGCAAAGTAATTTGATTTTTCCTTTACCTTCTGTATGGGTCCAAAGATGATAACCATTATCTAATGTAAGAATAGTAGTTCCTTGTTTCATTAATATACACCCGATTTCTTTATCAATAATTTAATCATACCACCATGAGCAGAGAGTGTGGCATAGATTGGTAAAATTTGGATACTAACTTGAAATTGCGAACATAACGGTCCTTGCATAAATAAAGCAAACAAATTAGAATTTAACGTCTGATTCAGCTTTTTTTAGAAAGATGCAAAGCCAATTTGCTTTCCGCTAATTGGATCGAATATGACTGCTCTTCATTCCCACGGACTGTCATTCGCATATCTGTAGCATAAATTACCAATCCCAATTGATGATTTTTTGGAATCTTATAGAATGTTGGCTGCAACTTCAATGAGACTGGATAAAAGGTATTTGGAAGTAATTCATCATTTTTCCATAATGAAGTACGATTTTGAAGATTGATGTGACCAACAGAAATCATCTTCCAAGGTGTTTCTTTATCCATTGTGAATTCTGTCAAGTCGTCTTCGCGCCAATGGTATCCTAAACCAAGTGATTTTCTCGCAAGTGTAGTGGGGATTGGCTTGAGTCTCTTTTTACTTCCATAATCAACAAGCATGAAGCTGAGCAATCCATGGTCTTTATTTGTAGAAACTTTCACAGTAACTTCGGGAGTCCCTCGCAAAAGCAGCTCCTCATCAAAAATTGCTGATTTAAAGATTAGCCGGTTGTTTTTCAATGGTGAATTCTCCACTTGTAAGAGATGCTCTTTCCAGAGTGAATGATTTGAAGAGTATAGGGAAAAGGCTTCTTCATTCAAATAATCTTGAAAGTGAGCTGCACCATCTTGCAATTCGCTATTTTCAGGAACAAGCTCATGTTGTTGCAGTAATAGATTCTGTATAGGCTCGTTTGAGTCCCAATCCTGATAGTTATGCCATGTTTCAGCCTGCAAATTGTCCTGTACAAGTATATCAGGCAGAACTTCAGCTGCCTTGTTAGGCACGTTATATAATTTATATGACAGCCAGAGATTCATCATATCAGTGAAGTCAAGTGAACGGAAGTTATTGATATAAATATGTTGTCCCTGATGCAAGATGAGCTTTCGTGTGACTGGCAGTTCTTTCAGTGAGTTCCATAATTGATAAACATTGCGGGGCTTGACGTTCCAATCGTTTAATCCATGAACCATTACAATGTCAGCTTTAATATTTTTAATGTTTTTCAAGTAATTGCGAGCATCCCAAAATGAATTATAATTTCCCGTTGTTCGATCTTGATCTTCAGTAATCTGTTGTAAATGCTGGTCAAATAAATTTTTAACTGTCAGATAATCACCAGCCTGTTTTTTTCGGCTAAAGCATTCTAGTGCTAGTACATCGGCATCTTCTCCAGGAAATCCGCTGGGAGCCACGACTAAACCACCATCACGATAATAATCATACCAGTTGGAAATTGCAGCTTCAGAGATAATGGTTTTAAGCCCGGCAACTCCTGTTGTTGCGGCAGCAGTCGCAAGTGTTCCTAAATATGATCTACCAGTCATTGCGATGGCATTGTTGCACCACCAAGCCGTAATTTGAACATTATCTGTTTTATTCGTAAAAGCTCGGCGCTGATTATTTAGCCATTCAATAATAGCAACAGTAGAAGCTGTTTCGTTCTCTGAACCGCATGTCCGAAAGCCATCCGATTCCATGGTACCAATTCCCGCAGCATAAACGGCGGCAAAACCGCGGGCAAGAAAATAATCGTTAAGAGTGTATGAGAATTCCCTGCTAAATGTTTCGGAGGCTTCAGTTGTAGTACCGGCTGTCACTCTTGGATCAGGCAATGATAACTGAGGAGAATGGTAGGCAATATCGTCATAGGTTGTGTTGTTTGGAACTTTGTGAATCAAAGGCACATTCATTGAATGCATGAGCTTGTCTCCGTCTTCATCGTTGGTGCCTTGATTGTAGGGACTGGCAGTATATAATGCTGGGACTCTTAGACCAATGTTGGTTTCAACTGGTCTGATTACTTCTACTTTCAGCAAATCGAGTTTGCCATCTTTATCGGTATCTAATGAGGATTCAACGTAGACGACTTCGCGGATTAGTCTATCCGTGTCAAATACTGGTTGGGCCTTACCGTTGAAGAAAAGTGGTTGAGAAATTTTCCCGTAAAAATTTACGAAGAATCCCTGCGTAGCCAAATTATCAAGCAATAACTGACCATTTTTTGTGTGGGTACACAATAGTTCATACCATGCCGAAAATAATGCGGTGGTGGTAGAAATATTGTCAATATATGGAAGATTGATTTTTTTCATTGCGTCTAGTGGATTTGAAAAATCAAAGTCAATAGTTGGGAGAAACTCTAATAATTGTAAAGCAACATTGTAAAATGCAGTTACAGAAAATTTTCCTTGATCAGTATATGTGAGCAAGTTAGTATTTTCATCCGCTAAGAGTGCAGCTAGTTTCTCAGATTGTGAGCTAGCTGTCAGCGCTTGTGGAAATGCTCGGATAATTAACTCACGCCATACTTCTGCAAGATTCTTGCTTGCAAGCATTTCCGGTGTCAAGTAACCAATACCTTCAAGCTCAGCAATTTTTTGTGAATCTGGAGTAGCAATATGAGCAAATTGATTGTTTTTCAAGATCGTACCTCCTGGATTTAATTCCTTGATTGCTTGATTATACAATATAATTGAGCAAAATAAAAAAAGGATCGGATCAAAAAATAATTTTGACCTCGTTCCAATTTTAGTTTGTTCCAATTTTATTAATTTACAAATTTATTAGCTTATTTTTCACTTTCCAATTTGCTATGTTTTATGCCATATGTGAAATAAAGAACCATCCCGATAATAAACCAGAGGATTGATGCAACCCATGTTTCCGCAGATAGGCGTGTCATCATGATGATGCACAAAACTCCAGAAATAATTGGTAAAATAGGATAAAATGGAACTTTAAAGCCGTCATGAGAGATATCTGTTCGTTTGCGCAGCGGAAGTATTCCGAAAGAAACGAAGGTAAATGCAATCAAGGTTCCGATATTTACCAGATTAGCAAGCTGATTGAGTGAGACTAATCCACCCAGAGTAGCAATGATTATTGTGACAACGAGCATACTGTTGTTTGGAGTGTGACTCTTAGAATTGATTCTTCCGAGAAAATCAGGTAAAAGCCCATCGCGCCCAATCGAGTAGATTAAGCGGGAACTACTATAAATCATAGTGACCATCATCGTGAACATTCCAGCCAGAGCACCTATAGAAATAATACCGGCTACCCAGTTTTGATTAACCGCCTGAAGTGCAAAAGCAACTGGATCTGCTACATTCAGCTTGGTATAAGAAATCATACCAGTCAAAACAATAGAGACTAAGATATAAAGAATAGTACAAATTACAAGGGTGCCAAGAATACCTAAAGGCATATTCTTCCGTGGGTTCTTAACTTCAGCGGCTGAAGCCGAAACTACATCAAATCCAAGATAGGCAAAGAAAACAGAAGAGGCACCCACAAATATTCCATTAACCCCAAAGGGCATAAATGGCTGCCAATTAGCGGGCTTAATATAGAATGCACCAACAATTAGAAAAATTACAATAATAGCTATTTTTACCAGTACAATGATGTTGTTAATTCTAATTGAAGATTTGACACCTTTGGAAAGCATGAAGGAAATTAAGAGAATAATTAAGACTGCAGCGAGATTAATATATGTTCCATTTGCTGGATCGAAGTTGCCGCTAAGTGCCTTAGGTATTTGAATACCAAAGCCCAATAGAAATGACTTAAAATAAGCTGACCATCCTGTTGATACGGCAGCAACGGCGAGCATGTATTCAAGTATTAATGCCCAACCGAGGAACCACCCGACAATCTCACCAAAAACAACTGTTCCAAATGAATAGGCACTGCCAGCAATCGGCAATGCTGCAGAAAATTCAGCATAGCATAATGCAGCTGTAGAACAAACAATCGCTGCTAAAATAAATGATAATACGATACTTGGACCAGTATGCATAGCAGCTACAGTTCCCGGAAGTATGAAGATTCCTGCACCAATAACAGCTCCAACACCAAGTGCAATAAGATCACCGGCACCCAAGGTTTTCACAAAACGATTGTCTTTGGTGATATAACGGGATAGACTTTCTTTGCGTAAAACGCGTTCCTTTAGATTCAAAAGAAATACCTCACTTTTTCTTTATTTAATTATTATGACTTAGATGATAAACATATTTGAAGTGTTCTGTCAATTCATGTCGGGGAAAATAAAATAAACGGGAAATGCTTGTTACAAGAGTGTTATTTGTGAAATGTATGAAAAAATCTTGAAATATCAGTTTTTTATTGGCTTTTTCATAGTAATAAGAGACTAGAGTTATTATAATTGCTATATGTAATGGTTACTATGCAGGAAGGTATTATGCAAAAAGTCAACTTAGAAAAATTAATCAGCTTGGAATGGATGAAAAGATGAAACGATTGATAGTGATATGTGGGGCACCAGGTTCAGGTAAGACAACTATTCAGAATTATTTGCTCGAAAAGTATGAATTTCCACGAGTAATTACGCATACTACAAGGCCGCGCAGAATAGGGGAAAAGGATAAAGTTGATTATTATTTTGAATCAAAAAAGAGTTTTTTTAAAAATCACTTTATTGAGTTTGTCGAATATGCAGGTCACATGTATGGGTCTTCTTATGAGGGATTAGAGTTGGCTTTTCAGAAGTCGAAGACAGTAACCATAGTATTGGACACTGAAGGAGTTCTCAGTTATAAAAAGACAATAAAAGATATTCAAATATTGTTTTGGTATATTAAGGTTCCCGATGTCAAACAACTCGCAACACGTATTTTAAGGCGCGGAGAATCTGAACAAGAAGTTGTGAGACGCTTAGCGAGTTTTGAGGCCCAGCGAGATATGAACATCCCCGCGAAACTGGTATCCTTTTGTGAAATAATTGAAAATGGAATGTGGCAAAAGACAAAAAACATTGTGGATAAGGTACTAAAAGAAGCAGCAAGCAAGCGATAAAAGGCATCATGTGTGTTTAATGAGTAACCAGCAACTGCAAAAGATGCTCTCAATTACTATCATTTGTATGGAGGCGAAAAAAATGATTGACATCGCAGTGAAAATATTACAGAAGAATAATTATAAGATCACGAAGCAAAGAATAAGTATGTTAGAGTATCTTAGCCATTTCCAAGAACAATATGTTAGTGTTGCAGTCGTTGATAAGTATATGCATGAAATTTATCCAGGAATGAGTCACAATACTATCTACCGCAACATCAAAGAATTTCAAGAAATTGGGATAATTGAGCAGCGGACACGTGATGGAATCGCATGCGTCAAGTATCAGTGCGATTTTGTACATCAGCACCATCATCATTTTATCTGTAAAAAATGTGGAAAAGTTCAAGAGGTGCAGATGTGTCCACTAGACTTTTTTGAAGAACAACTTCCCGGGTGTGAAATTGAGGACCATCATTTTGAACTGTACGGAATTTGTGCTGATTGTATAAGATTAGGCAAAGACTAGGCTCAGCAACTACTATACGTCTTGTGAATATTTTAAAATAGAGATATAAATATTATTTAGAAATGGAGCGATTAAAATGGCATATCGAACGCCACCGTTCATTACGCCGTTCGCGGTAATGTCAGTAGTTTTAGCACTTGGAGCTACGAATGTTGCGGTAAATACTGTGACAAATACAAATGAAGGACGAACTGTGACACAGACGTCCTCAGTCAGTTCAAGTGAGAGCAAGGAGACAAGTTCAGAAAATTCAGTTTCATCTAGTGAATCTTCTTCAAGTAATCCTTCTTCAAGCAGTTCAGAATCCTTGTCTTCTTCAGAAAAAGATAGCAGTTCAGAAGAAAATTCAACATCAAGTAGTAATACCCATTCAAACAGCAGTTCATCAGCAACTGATAATCAAACGCAAGATGGAAGCAGCAGTACAAGTCAAAGCTCTGCTACAACAGCAACAAGTAGTTCAACGCAGGATAATCAGACTGATAGTGCAAGTTCAAGTGCTCAAACAACTAAGACAGAATAGGAGGTGCTTCTTTGTTTAGTATAATTGGGATTATCAATAGTTATCTAGGATATATCAATATAAATGTAAAGCTAAAAAATAGAGTTTATACCATTCTAGGAACTGTAGGGAACTTTTATCTATTATATGTGGCAGATCAATTTTTTAAGAATGGATATATGGCAAGAGGAGCGCTTTTTATTCTGGCTTTCATTGCATTGCTTTATTTTTCATATCTAAATGTTATTCATTATTTTACGAAAAAGAAATCGCGGATTGATTTCTCCCCTTGGATCGAGAAAAAATTGCATCTGAAGCCAAAGGAAGAAGAAATAGGGAAAACGGGCAAAGTATCCAGAGCAGGATATGTGCAGACTAATGGAATATTCAATAATGAAAAAATGCTGCCAGCTTCACTTGATATGAGTCAAGAGAATCATATTAACCTGAAAAAAATAGTGGCGGTATTGGAACAACAAGAATATCTCAACCTAGATTTCGGTGGCTTGTCAGAAGAACAGCAACTCAAGCTGGCTCGTACAAACAATAACGGAATTGATGCATTGCTGGAACCAGTTGCACTTCCATACTTTGAATTAGAGAAACGCGGAGATCGATTTGTTATTCTTGGTGGCGTAAATCCATTGGAGAGGAAAGAACTAGGCCAGATAGTACGAATTGGATTAACACCAATTGCCGATATCGGTGATAAATATGAGATATTTCTTGCCGCAGTCGTAATTCAGGGGGGGCTGCATAAATTTGCAGGTAGGTCTTCTCTTGTATCGGAGGAACGACCTTTTAGTCTTGGTGTACAGGTAGCATATCAGAGTAAATAAGAAACTTTGAATATTAGGCAGAATTTCAGAATAATAGTTGAGAAACGTATCGTTGAATATTTTGATGCGTTTTTTATTTTGTTTTGAAATATCATTCAGTATTAAAAATAAATAATTTATTGAATACTCTTATGAAATATACTCTGCTAGCATTAGTTGATTAGAAAACAGAAAGATATTTCTTGCATAAAAAGGAAAACTTAATTAGAATATTTATTATCATAAGTTAATTTACATGGAGGGGAACAAAATATGCCAGTTATTGAATTTAAAAAAGTTGAAAAATATTATGGGAAATTTCATGCGCTGAAAAACATCAATTTACAGGTTGAAAAAGGTGAAGTCGTTGTTGTGATTGGCCCATCAGGTTCGGGTAAGAGTACGTTAATTCGTACAATTAACGGCTTAGAAGAAATTGAGGAAGGCCAGTTGTTGGTTAATGGATATGACTTGGCTGATAAAAAGACGGATTTAAACCAAATTCGGAAGGATGTTGGAATGGTTTTTCAACATTTTAACTTATATGATAACAAGACGGTGCTTGAAAATATTATGCTGGCACCAAAGCTTGTTTTGAAAAGGAATGAAGCTGAGAACAAAGAAACAGCATTGAAACTATTAGAATCAGTTGGTGTTTCAGATAAGACCGCATCATACCCCAAGCAACTGTCTGGTGGACAAAAGCAACGTGTCGCAATTGCTAGAAGTTTAGCTATGAAACCTAAGGCATTACTATTTGATGAACCAACATCTGCACTTGATCCAGAAATGATTGATGATGTATTGAATGTGATGAAGGCAATTGCAAAAGAGGGAATGACAATGGTTGTCGTAACGCATGAGATGGGTTTTGCTCGTGAAGTTGCTGACCGGGTTGTATTTATGGACAATGGTGAAATCTTAGAAAATGCTCAAGCAGACGAGTTTTTTGAAGCACCTAAAGAAGAACGTGCAAAACAATTTTTAAGTAAGATCATCAAGCATTAGAGGAGGAAAGTTGATGAAAAGACTAAGAAAAATGCTCCTTGTAGCAGGTATTTTTATTCTTGGAGGACTCCTTGGTGCTTGCTCATCTTCAAAAACACAAAGTACATGGAATGAAGATAAAGCAAATAATACCATTACATGGGGCGTTAAGGCTGATACTCGACTTTTTGGACTGATGGATGTTGGGACTGGTCAGATTAAGGGTTTTGATATTGATGTCGCTAAGGCAGTTACCAAGAAAATATTAGGTGCAAAAGGCAAAGCAAAATTTGTTCAGGTTACAAGCAAAACAAGAATACCATTACTGAAAAATGGCAATATTAATGCAATCATTGCAACGATGACAATTACACCGGATCGTGAAAAAATTGTTGATTTCTCAAAAGTATATTTTGCGGCGGGACAATCATTGTTAGTAAAAAAGGGCAGTAGTATTAAGAACGTTAAAGATTTGAATAAAGCAGGAACTACGGTATTAGCAGTCAAAGGGTCGACATCTGCTGTTAATATTAAGAAATCAGCACCAAATGCTAAGGTATTAGAGCTTGAAGATTATGCACAGGCATTTACTGCTTTGAAATCAGGTCAAGGGCAGGCACTTACAACTGATAACGGGATTTTGTTTGGAATTGCTTCAGAAAATCCAGGGTATCATGTTGTGGGGGGAACCTTTACTAATGAGCCTTATGGAATAGCAGTGGATCAAGGACAAACGGAATTGAAAAATAAAATCAATAAGGCTTTGAGCGAAATGAGAAAAGATGGAACATATCAGAAACTATTACAAAAATGGTTTGGAAATGTAGCTGGATTTAACTTGAAGGAGGCGAGCCAACAATGATTAGTGTTTTTCAACAGCATGGGCAAGAGTTGCTGACAGGTCTAGAAAATACAATTCTATGTAGTGTGATTGCCTTGTTCTTTAGCCTGATAATCGGTTCCACAGTTGCAATCTTTGAAGTTTTACCATCTAAGTTTTTGCGTATAATTGGCAAGATTTATATCGAAGTTTTTCGTAATATTCCACTGCTCGTAATTGGTATGTTCTTTTATGTGGTTGTACCGCAATATGTTTTTCCAATGGATGGTTTTACTGCGGGAACAATTGGCTTAACTCTTTACACTTCATCATTTATTGCTGAGACAGTTCGAGCAGGAATTCAGGCGGTTGATGGTGGACAAATGGAAGGTGCACGTGCAAATGGACTGAGTTTCATGCAAGCAATGTGGCATATTGTTTTACCACAAGCATTTAAGTATGTAATTCCGCCACTGGGAAATCAATTTATTAATTTAGTGAAAAATTCTTCGGTACTAGCCTTTGTAGCAGGTTTTGATTTAATGTATCAAGGAGACATGATTGCTTCGGCAACCTTTGATACTTTTAATACCTATATTGCTGTAGGTATCCTATATTTAATAATTACATTACCGTTGAGTTATTATATGCGATATCTTGAGAAAAAATTGGCCTAAGGAGGGATGATAGATGAATAGTTTTGCTGAAGCATACACTTGGATAAACTTTCGCTTCTTGCTAGAAGGATTATGGGTCACTCTTGAAGTATCTGTTATTTCAATAATTTTGAGTTCAATAGTTGGTTTGTTTCTAGGAATTGTTAGATATATTCGTTACCCAGTTGTTTCGGGAGTTGTTGGAATTATCGTTGATTTAATTAGAAACCTACCTTTGTTGTTGCTGATCTTTTTCACATATTTTGGATTACCAAAAATTGGAATTAGGATGGATCCGCTGACTGCGGCAATTACAGCGATGACAGTCTTCGAATCGGCGATGATTGCTGAAATTGTAAGAAGTGGGATTCAAGCTGTCGATACTGGGCAAATGGAAGGTGCACGTGCAAATGGATTGACTTATTGGGAAGGCCTGCGCTATATCATTTTACCACAGGCATTGAAGAAAATGATTCCACCTTTAGTAAGCCAATTTATCTCATTAATAAAGGATACATCTTTGGCTACAATCATTGTTTTGCCAGAATTAATGTATCGCGCACAGATAATTTATGGGCAGAACACGAGATATTTGATTCCAATGTTTGTGGCATTAGCTGTTTTGTATTTTGTTGTTTGTTATGCACTCTCGTTGGTTGCTTCAAGACTAGAAAAAAGAGTTGGGTAACTGCTAGTGTGGTAATGGTGGGATTAAAAGTAGGGTGGCTTCCAATAGAAAAGAATGTGACATAAGATGATGAAATTCGAAATTAGACGATTATTGTTTCTTGTGAATCATATTTAGCTGTAATTAGCAAAGGGGGGCTGTGCCATAAGTCCTAAGTAAAAGAGCCACATTAGAAAAAATAATAATTTTTCTAGTGTAGCTCTTTTGGTATAATTGAAAATAAAAAAAGCACTGGTTGCAGCCAGCACCTTCAAAAACAA
>NZ_VJYB01000014.1 GCF_030400225.1 Lactobacillus sp. UCMA15818
TAATGGATTTTCACCATTTAAATATTCTTTAACAACTTTCAGCTTAAAACTGTAGGTATAATTACGTGTCAAAAAAGCACCTCCAAAACTTGATTTACACGTCCAAGTTTTGTAAGGCACTTCACTTATGGCACACTCCCGTTAAAATATCAAAGTGCATACTTTCTTTGTTTTATTAATAATTTAACTTTGACCTAACTATGCTTTGGGGAACAAAAGAAAGTACGACAGCAACTATAATCAACCAAATTATATCGTTCAAGCTTTGCAGTGTTACAGCACCTGTTGCCATTTGTCGAATTAAATCTACTGCATGTGTCAGTGGTGATAACCAACCGACATTTCTCAACCAAGGTGAAACAGATCCTAAAGGAAAAAAGGTGTTTGAGAACATGTACATTGGTTGAATGATTAACATACTGAAATAGTTAAGGTAGTCTCTCGTAGGTGCTAATAAAGTAAATGTCAATCCTAAAAAACCAAATAAGGTACCTGTAATAAATAGAATAACTGGAATAAACACTACCATCCAACTTTGTAAGATTCCCATAAATAGGGTTACTAATAAAAATAAGGTCCCAAATATTGTACTCCGAACCCCTGCCCATAAAGCCTGGCCTACAATAATTTCTTCTAAATTAATTGGACTCGTACTCATCTCATAATAAGTCTTGTCCAGATACATCTGGATATAAGCATTAGTTACACTTTCTGCATTAGCGGCATTCATACCAGTCGCCGCTACTAATCCAAGTGAAACAAAGTTTAAATAAGGCATTCCTCCTATATGTCCAACAAAATGTCCAATCCCTAATCCCATTGCTGCTAAATATAAAATTGGATCAAACAAATTCGGGAAAATCGAGATTTTAATTAACTTTTTGAAGCTCATCCAATTACGTTGAATAACATGCCAAATACCATTAACTGAGAGTTTGTTCAATTTCTTCATGCTCCTTCGTATATCCAGTTAGTCCTAGATAAGTTTCTTCGATATTTCCATATCCTTGTTGTGCAGGTAACAATTTCGTTGGTCCACTAACAATTTTTTCTCCATGATTAATAATCATTACGTCATCAGCCAAACGTTCAATCTCCTCACCATAGTGCGATGTAATTAGTATTGATACGCCCTTTTCCTTCAATTGCTCTAATTTGTTCCAAAAAACATGTCTCGATTGAATATCCAATCCAGTCGTTGGTTCATCAAGAATAATTAATTCTGGATTATTGACTAAAGCGCGTGCTAGCACCAATCGTCTTCTCATTCCACCTGATAATTCATAAATTTCTTTTTTTTGATAATTTAAGAGACCTACAAATTTTAGTAGTCTTTCCGCTTTTTTCTTAGCTAATTTCCATGGAATATCAAATAAAATGGCATGCGCTACCATATTCTCCATTACATTCAGCGATGTATCCAGCAAGTCATCTTGCATAACTACCCCAATATGGCGCTTAGCCTCTCGTGGATTAGTTTCAACATCAATTCCTTTTATCTCAACATGTCCAGTTGTGATAGCAGTTGTTGCATATATCATTTTCAATGTTGTTGATTTTCCAGCACCATTTGGCCCAAGAATAGCCAATGATTTACCCTTTTTTAACTGTATTGAAATATTTTTTACTGCAAAGAAAGTACCATACTGTTTCACTAGGTTATCAGCAGTCAAAACTATCTCTTCAAAATTCACCATATTTTCCACACTCCTTAAATTACTTTTTAATAGACCAAGTTAAAAATCATTAACTGTCTTCAATTAAGATATCTTTGTATTTCAACAGTTTTTAGTATATACTTTGGTTACTTAGACGATGATCGAAGTATGGAATTAAAAAAATATATACTTGTGGAGAACAAAAAATGAATGAATTCCCTGATATTACAATAATTGCTAAGGCACTCTCCAATTCATCAAAAATGAAGATTCTTGATGAATTGATGGACTATAAGGGGCATACAGCAACAGAGCTTGCTCGAGCCAGCCAAATAACACCACAAACTGTAACCCATCATCTAAATGAATTTCTTAATAATAATTGGATTAGAATGGAGAAATCAGGTCGCTTTCATTATTTTTTCCTAACTAATACTGATGTTGCTCAATTATTAGAACAACTTAGCCCAATTTCGCCACAAAAAAGAGCACGCTCACTGCAGCGCACTCTTGATCTTGAAAAGGATGAATTGTTTCGTACCTGTTACGACCATATGGCTGGTCATATTGGAGTACTCATTGCTCAATCTCTTGTCACAAAAAAATATTTAGATTCAGAATTTCATCCCACTGAACTTGGGATAACTTTCTTAAAAGATGCTCTTAACATTGATACTCAAAATCTGCATAACTTAAAAAGACAATTCACGACACAGTGTTTAGATTGGAGTGAGCGTCAACATCACGTTGGTGGCGCACTTGGTCATGCTCTATTTCTATCATTTGCAAAAAATAAATTTGTTGTATCACATAAAAGTATAAAACGTGCTTTAGTTGTAACCTCGACTGGGGATGCTTTTTTACAAGAAAAATTGAATATAAAGTTATAAATGCTGTCCTTGTATTCGAAAAAGCTTTTCAAAATCTAGTGATCCACGAAAATGATTTAAAATATTACTTATGCTCTATTCGCCCATAAGATAGTGATTTTAATCAATTCGATCACTATCCTGAGGTGTTAGAAAACCCAGTACAATTAGTTCTACAAAGGTAATCGTGATGCCAATCAGTGGATATATATAGATTCCAAGCGCAATTACACAAACAGAAATGGGGAAGAAAATTGATTTAAGGAATCTGAATGGCCGCATTTCTTCAATTTTCCTGCTAACTGCTGTGTTACGGTGTTCTTTTGTATTCTTAATTGAATTTGATAACCAAAGATAAGACACACTCCAAAAAGTGAAGATAATCAGATACAAGTACTCTGGCCCAGAGTACTGTGGGAACTTTCCTACCCACCCAGTCGCAACTGGTAACAAGGACATACTAAAAAGCCATAAATTATTGACCCAATAAACCTTTTTCGATATTCTATTAGCTAAGGTAAACATGTAGTGATGGTTGTACCAAGCAACCCCGATAAAAATAAAGCTTACAATATAAGCAAAGAAGTAGGGGATTTGTTTGATTATTTCCTCCCAGCGAGCCGACTCTGGGGTCTTAAATTCAAGAACCATAATAGTAAGGATAATAGCTACAACCGCATCAGTATATGCTTCAACTCGATCTTTCTTCATTTTCTTCCCTTTCCTTATCAAAAATCTTTCGGTACAAATTTAGTGTCCTTCAACAATTCCCTGAAAAATATTCTTTGTAGAGCGCAACAGCCTATTTAAAATTAAAACTCCAAAAAATACCTCATTTAAAACCACTATTATTATAATAAATCAAAAGCTCTTTTACTACTTAAACACTTATTCTAAAATACATTTTGCCACCAGCGTACCATTCATAATTGACTCGCCCATTCGTTAAAATCAGGCACAACAAAAGGGAGTGTGCCACAAGTTGGGGAAATTTGAGTACTAACTCGAAATTACGAACATAGCAGGCACTTTGCTATGAGTAATTCGAAGTTAGACGGAGAACTTTGACTTATGAAACACGTTTATACGGAATAAATAGAGAAACTGAATCAAAATTTAACTTTTGACCCAGCTCCAACAAAAAACTTAGAAAGTCGTTAAACAATCTAAGCCCATCTTTTCTATCCTATAAAATTATCTTAATCGAGAAAAAACTGAATCATAAGTTATATTTTAATTTCTTTGATTAATCCAAGCAGTCGCTAAATCCATGGCAGCACGAGCAGCCTTAGTCTGATCCAAAGTATTTAGCATAACAAAGTCATGAATCATCGCTTGAAAACGGACTTGAGTAACTGCTACACCAGCATTACGTAATTTTTTTGCATATGCTTCACCTTCATCACGTAAAACATCAGCTTCATCGGTTAGAATCAATG
Source organism: Lactobacillus sp. UCMA15818 (assembly GCF_030400225.1). Taxonomy (GTDB): domain Bacteria; phylum Bacillota; class Bacilli; order Lactobacillales; family Lactobacillaceae; genus Liquorilactobacillus. Next base: position 3,967 of record NZ_VJYB01000014.1, read on the forward strand.
CCTCTGGCAATCCGTGCAGGTCTTCAAGTGAAGCTCTAAGTGGTGATGCTGTAATTTCAGCGCGTTGCTTAGGATCGCGAGTATACTGATCCCAGAACCAGACCATTCCTTCCTTGGTTAAATAATAATTATCATCAAATTCTGCATACGATTGTGTGTCCAAACCTGCATCAGTCACAGGATAAAATAACAGTTGTTGTTGAATTGGCTGACCAACACGTTGTTTTGTCAGAATTGTCATGACTGTTGCCATATTTCCGCCTACGGAATCACCGGCAACGGTCAAGCGGTTAAGATCGAACTTCTTTTCAGTTTGAAGTGCTGCTAATTGTTGAAGAACGCTATAATTCTGCTCAATAGCAGTTGGATACTGTGCTTCAGGTGAGCGTGAATATTCTGGGAATATGACAACTGAATTAGTCCGAACTGCTAACTCACGAATTAGCTTATCATGTGTTTGCGCACTGCCAAAGACCCATCCTGCACCATGAATATAGAAGATTACGGGCAAGACTGCTTGTTCTCCAACCGGACGCACAAAGCGCACGTTGATGTTTCCCCATTTACCAGTTTCAAATTCTATGTCTTCAATATCTGCTGGCTGCTTCTTAATCGTTGTTGCTTGGACCTCTTCCAATAAATTACGACCAGCTTGTGGCGCTAACTCATAGATTCGAGGATGACCCGCATTCGCATCACTAAAATCAATTGCTGCTTGTTCTAAAGAAATTCGATTAGTCATAAATAAAATCCTCCTAGATGTTTAGTTGTCTGGAACACCTTTTATATTACTTGCGCACAATTGATTTGTCAACAATTAAATTTCAAACAAGCAATTTGAAAAAAAAATAAAAAGGAGATATATTGGTTATAGCTACTAGGAGGAAAAAAATATGTCAAATTCAAGCAATGAATTATTACCTTTAAATGAACACCTGTGCTTCTTGTTCTACGCAACTTCCAGAGCAATTCAGCGAGGATATCATCAAACTCTAGCAGAACAAGGTTTAACTTACCCACAATACCTAGTTCTAGTAATTTTATATGAACATCGCCAGCTCACAATAAAAGAAATCGGCACCTACTTAGCTTTAGACAGCGGAACAGTTACTCCTTTAATTAAAAGAATGACCACTGCTGGATTATTAAGAAAACAGCGCGATAAGGATGATGAACGAATTGTCTATGTCGCGATAACACCCCAAGGACAAGAAAAAAGAATTGCAATGCAAACACTGCCTGATGTGTTATTAGATCATAGCCAATTATCCTCGACCGAATGGCAGCAGTTATCGCAATTGACAAACAAGCTATGGCACAATTTGCAACAAGCCGATTCTGAGCATAAAAACTAAAAAGAGGTTGTGCCATCATTATTAAAATTTGGCATAACCTCTTTAATTATTACTATCAATATACTCCATAAGTCAAAACTTAATTTTTGACCCAGGTTAATAACTTTGTGCTATTATTCTAATTTTACAGACTTATATCATCTTTGTTTCTCTTGTTAAATTAAGTCTGCTAAACCTATTCGCTCTAAAAATGCTGCGCGGTTAGTATCTGCCACGTCAGAAACTTTTTCAGAGCCATCATCAGCAGGATCAACATGAACCCGATAAGGCCGTTGTCCAGCGGGAGTCGAGACAATCTTGACAACTTCATCAGCCACTAACTGCGCAGAGCTGTCACTTGGTGCCAATTGTGCTAACTTTTCGCCTACCTGCTGCATTAAGTTAGGGTATTTACTGTCATATTCAGCTGCTACAGCATCGTCTGCTGGGTGTCCAGCATGCTGAAAATGATTGGTCCCTGAGGTAAATGAACCTGGAACAATAATTGAAGTCTCAACACCAAACCGCTTTAATTCAGCTGCATAAGAGACAGCTAAGGCATCCATCCCAGCTTTGGCGGCAAAATAAGGTGCTAGGTAAGGTGGAGTTCCGCCTTTAACACTTGAGCTTGAAACCCAGAGAACTAAACCATGCTGTTGTTTACGCAACAATGGCAATACAATCCGATTCACTCGTTGCGTTGAAATAACATTGATATCATACAATTCAGCTACTTGTGCCGGCGTAAAAGCCTCGGCTGGGCCTACCACCATATGACCAGCATTGTGCATAATAACGTCCAACTGCCCTTGTTCAGCAATAACTTGATCAACCGCTGCTTGAATAGAAGTCTCGCTATTGACATCTAACTCAATTGGCAAAAGCTGAACTTGATTGGTTTGCGCAAACTCTTGTGCAGCTAATACTTGTGGACGATTGCGCTGCATGGTTTCACGCATTCCTGCATAAACTATATTGCCAGCTAGTGCTAAGCTTCGAGCGCTCAAAGCTCCAAAGCCGCTGGAGGCACCTGTAATAACAATAACCTGTTTCATTTTTTATTCTCCTTGTTGTTCAAATTCGATTTTGATTTTAGGACTAATTAAGTGCCATAAGTTCTCTTGCCGTACTTTTATCTTGGCATCTAGCCATAATTCCTTATGTCGTGGATCATAGAACAGGCTAAAAGCATCCAAAATAGCTTGTGCCACTGCCAAATTCCTAGTGCTTGGTTCTTCAATTTTAAAAATTGTCAAAATTTGTTTTCTTAAATTTTCAAGATGCTCTACCTCTAATTCCGGATGGCTTTGAACCATATCAGTATATAAGCGGAAAATAGCGGGATGTTGCTGGTAGGTATCTTGCTTGGTATGTGTAAGCGTCATTAGCCAAATATGCAATTTTTCGACTGGATTAACTGCCGAAGCAGTAGTCACTTCAGCTAAGTTAGCTTCAGTCCCAAACAACCAATACTTAGCTAAGGAAAACCAAAGATCATCCTTGTTTTTGAAGTGGCGGTACAAAGCCACATGGGTAATCCCAAGGTGACTAGCAATTTCATTTAACGATATCTTGACTGTATTTTGCTCAAATATTAAGGCTTGAGCTGCAGCTAGAATTTCGACTTTACGATTATCTGTACTTTTGTCTGCCACTATTTTCCCACCCGAGTCAAAACAACAGTTAAATCATTGGGACGACTAGTGTGAACCGCTTGGATTCCATGTGCTGTAGCACTAACAGTTTGTCGCTCGTTAACCGCTTTTCGATAAGCATTAAAGAAACTAATGGAAGACCAGTTCATTCCTTGTTCAAAGCCTTCAAATACCTCATCCCACGCAGGATTATTATCTTCATAACAATTAATCGTGATTGAGACCACCTCACCATGCTGTAAATCCATACTAATCTTAATTGGTCCGCTGCTTACTAACACACTTTCTCCCTCTGAAGGTGTCTCTAACGGCAACTGATATTGTTGTGACACTCGTTGATTAAAGTTGTGTTGAATCGTTTGATAATCGGCAATTGTTTTTTCCATAGCTCCTCCTTAAATAAATCCACCATTTACTCGTATGGTCTGACCACTAATCCACTTTGCACTCGGTGAAACGAGCAACGCGACTGCTTCTGCAATATCGGTTGGTTTTCCTAGACGATTGAAGGCATTTAATGAAGCCAATTGGTCAATCTGTTCTTGTGATTTACCATTTAAAAACAGATCCGTTCCGGTCGGGCCAGGAGCAATCGCATTAATATTAATTTTACGCTGTCCGAATTCTTTAGCAAGCTGACGTGTAAATTGTTCAACTGCACCCTTAGTTCCCGCATAAACACTATAGGTAGGGAACATCTGTCCATTTACTGATGTTGAAAGGTTAACAATTGTCCCATTATCAGCTAACTTTTTAAATGCATTTTGCAACATAAAGTATGTTCCTTTTACATTGACTTGGAACTGGCTGTCAAAGACTTCTTCTGTTACCTCACTGATTGGTTGGGTAATCATCAATCCAGCATTATTAACTAATACATCTACATGACCAAACTTAGCGATTGCTTGCTCAAAAAGCTCCGTGGTATCTGAAACTTTGCTAATATTAGCTTGAACAGCTAAAGCTTTTTGACCTAAGTGTTCAATTTCTTGTACCACCTGATCTGCTGCCTTACTATTAGAATTATAATTAACTACTAAATCATAGCCTACTGTGGCTAACTTCAAAGCGATTTCACGACCTATTCCTCGTGAAGCGCCTGTTACGATTGCTACTTTTGTCATATTTTTCTCCTTTGTTACTTTTGTTTTTATTTTGTAACTTTGTACAATTAGTAGTATAATACATTGTGTTACAAAGTCAACAAAAAAGTAACTAAAAATTCAAGGAGGCTTTTATTATGAATATCGGATTTATCGGCAGTGGTCACGTAGGTCAAGCATTAGCTAGCCTATTTGCACAGGCAGGACACTCGATTGTCTTGTCTAATCGCCATGGTGTTACCAATTTGCAAGACGTAATTGCGAGATTAGGAAATTCCAATATTAAGGCTGGTACTATTGAAGATGCAGCAGCGCAAGAAATTGTTGTTCTAGCATTCCCCTTTAATACACTTTCGCAGGTGCAGCCTGAGTTATTAGAAGGAAAATTAGTGATTGATGCAACTAATTATTTCCCAAAACGTGATGGTGATTTACCAAAGTTCATTGATCACAAGATTGCCACTTCACAATATGTTGCTAACTACTTTACAGGTAGTCGTGTGGTCAAGGCTTTCAATTCATTTGGTGTCGTTGATCTCCCTCAATTATCAGCTCTACCAGCAGCTAAAAAAATTGCCTTGCCAATTGCTGGTGCAGCGAACGACAAGACTATCGTCAAGAATTTAATTATCGCTATCGGCTTTGTTCCTTATGATGCTGGTGAACTGAAAGACAGTTTCAAAATCCAGGCTGATTCAAATATCTTTGGTTTTGAGGGAACTCGCCCAGAACTAATCGCTAAATTAAAAGGATAGAGGCTTAAAATGGCTAAAGAAAGTATCTATTTAATTCATGGTTATGCGGCTAATCCTGAAAAGCATTGGTTTCCTTGGTTAGGAGAAAAAGTTAAGTCTGAATTGGATTTATCCATTACAAGTTTAACAATGCCTGACTCCTTAAACCCTAAAAAAAGTGAATGGGACAAGACTTGTGAGCGCAACATTACTTCCACAGAATCGCTAACTCTAATTGGGCATAGTCTTGGTTGTATTACCGCCTTGCGTTTTTTAGACCAACACGACATCAATAATGTTAATTTACTATTGGTTTCCGGCTTTGATGAACCAGTCTATCCATTACCACAATTAGACGAATTTACGCAACAACCGCTAAATTACCAAAAATTACGCGCTAAAATAAATCAGGCTACCGTGATTTCGGCACAAGACGACGATATCGTTCCTTATCCATATGCCGAAACTCTAGCAAGACATTTGCAAAGTAAATTTGTTTTATTGCCTCATGGTAAGCACTTCATTGATCGTGATCATATTACTCAGCTCCCTGTTGCCTATCAGGAACTGAAAAATTTGTTGGTATCTCGCTAGGATTAAAGTCATAGAAATAAGTTTAATCAATATAACCAAATCAAAAATGGATTGATATTTTCTGTATTCAGAAAGTAACAATCCATTTTTTTATACTCTTAAAAATTCTAGGCCAAATAGCAAGCTCACATTAGGTATTAAAATTACCAAGTTTAAAGATGCTTATGCCATTGGGGAACCGCTAGGACCAATATTTGCCCTAATCTTTATGATTCTTATTCATGCAATAAATCATCTTACATAACTTACCCCAATGTGACACTTAGAGCCTCTCGTAGAACAATTTTTTTTATCTCAACATGCCAAATGTAATTAGCAGTTATTGCGTATATTATTTTAAATATTGTTGCTTTTCCAGCAAACTTTAGTCCAAAAAATAACCAGGATTCTTCCTTCTTTAATTGTGTTGAAATTTTTTTCAATACTAAGAAATTACCATAATAGGCTCTCTAAGACACCTTATTATTTTTTTATCTTATTCATATTTATAAAATCAGTTTGTTCAATTGGAATTTCCTTCACAATTTTCGGATTCCAAAGCAAAAGCTGATTCTCAATACCAACTTCACACGCTGCAGAAAGTGTAATAATATTATATCCAACTGCATCACTGACATAATGTATCTTATGGTTACGACAATCAATATGATAGGCCGTCGATTCTGCAACACCATTTAATATGCTTTCCGTCGCATAGGTAGTTGCGAAGTGAATATGGCCTGCAAAGATTCCTTTGACATTTCCATTTCTGCACACTTCCAACAGTTCGTTACCATTTTGTAAAACACTAAAGCGCATGTAATGTAATGATGCACCTGCTATCGGATGATGCATAAAGATCAACGCAGGTCTTTCCTGATTTTCGAGCAAGCTTTCTTTTAGCCACTTCAGTTGCTTCTCATCGAGATATCCTTGTTCGATATTTCCAAATGTAGTATCTAGAAAATAACTATCCACACCGGAAAAGGTTTTCTTATAATAATATTTATCTTGTGGTTCTTTCTGTAAAAAGCCTTCATAAAAAGCCTCGGTTCTATCATGGTTACCTAATAAAACTTGGATTGGGATTCCAAGTTGACGTTCTTTTTCTTCTAGGATTTTCTTCAGTTGGATATAATCGCTAGCAACTCCTTCATGAATGAGATCGCCTGTCAAAACAACAAATTCCGGTTTAACAGCTATCTTTTTTATATCATCAAATACCATATCTAATTTAACATGTGGATTTAACTGCTGATTGAAAGACGGCTGCTTACCCGCAGGATTCAAGTGTATATCCGAAATTTGTACAATTTTTATATCATTCATTTTAAACTTCCTTTTCATTTTTCAAGATTATTTTTATTCTCATAGTCAAACAATAAAACTTTCTCTGCAGCAAACGAAAAATAAACATTGTCACCACTAGTAAAATCATTATTGGTGATAATTGCTTTGATAGACTGACCGTCTTTTATACTCAGTGTCAATTGCTGGTAACGCCCATAAGCAACAATAGTTTCAATCTGCGCAGGTAAATCCAATAAATCTGTCCGTTTTCTCTTCACAACTACATGTTCTGGTCTAATCCCTAAACAAAGCTGATTACTTGCTAAATTCAAGCTTTCCAACCGTTCAGTATTGGAAAACACAATCTTTTCATTGAAAAGAAGCTCTCCATGATTACAGGTAACTTCTAATGTATTAATTTTTGGAGTACCAATAAATTGTGCGACGAAAAGATTTGTTGGATGATTATAAATATTATCTGGGGTATCTATCATCTGAATAATCCCGTCATTGATAATTGCAATTCGATCTCCCAGAGCCATGGCCTCTAACTGATCATGGGTCACATAAACAATTGTCTGATGGTTTTTTTCATGCAGCGACTGAATTTCATCACGTGCCTTTTCACGTAACTGTACATCAATATTCGAAAGAGGTTCATCCAAAAGAAATATCTTACTTTGCTTAACCATTCCTCTTCCAAGTGCTACTCGCTGTTTCTGCCCTCCAGAAAGTTGTCCAGGTAGACGATCACGATATGCGGTTAAATTAAGTGTTTCAAGAATTGCTTCCAGCCGTTTTTGTCGTTCTTCTTTTTTAACTTTGTGCACTTTTAATGAGTATTCCAAATTTTGATAGACCGTCATATTGGGATACAATGCATAGTCTTGAAAAACCATCGCAATGTTGCGCTCAAAGCTTGAGATTTTTTCTGAATTTCGACCATCTATTAGAATTTCCCCAGTACTTGGAGCTTCTAACCCTGCAATCATCCGCAAAGTAGTCGACTTACCACAACCTGATGGACCTAGCATTACTAGAAACTCCCCCTCTTTAACTTGTAAATTCATTTTACGTATTATATTAGTTTTTTTATAATTTTTCGTAACATCATTTAATTCTAAAATTACTTTATTACTCATAATTAACCACCTTATTTTAATCCTGAACTGCTAATACTATTTAAAATATAGCGTTGAAAAATCAAATAAATCAGCAATGGCACAATAATCATAATAGTTGATAATGCCATAGCTAGAGGAAAATTGGTTCCCCCCTCGCTAGAAATATAGTTTTGTAATGCTAATGGCAATGTAAAACTATTCTTGTCTTTCAAAATTAATGTTGGCCAAACATACTCATTCCAAGAATTAATAAAGAAAATCGCTCCTATACTGATAATATTCGGTCGTAAAATAGGAACCACAATGTCCTTCAAAATCTTGTATGATGGAATATCATCAATTCGCACACTCTCTATCAAACTATTCGGAATTTTATCCATTGCTTTGAGAAAGAGCATAATACCTGTGGCATCACAAAGTTGCGGCAGGGCCACCCCTAGAGCTGTGTTCAATAGATTAAGCTTAGAAATCACTAAAAAGTTTGGAATCATTACTACTGTAAACGGAACAAAAATCGTGGAAATGAAAGCAAAGTAAAAAAATTTTTTGCCTTTGAATGAAAAATATTTAAATGCATATGCTGCTAATAAACCAGTAATAATTTTTCCCAATGTTACAATTGTTGCCATAAAAAATGTATTCCAAACTATTCTAAAAAGGTTGATTTGTTTATCCAAAGTCAAATAGTTGCTGAAAGTTGGATGTGTCGGAATAAGTTGCAGCATAGAATGATAAGAATCCTGCAGTGTCTTGAAAGAATTAGAAATCATGAAGAGTACTGGCAGTAGTAAAGTCAAACAGATTACTATCAATAGAAAATGCCAACCACTTTCTCTGAATTTATTCATATCTGTTCGTTCTCCCTTCAACAAATTTTATCTCCAAATAAAGGAGCACCAAAAAGATAACAAATGTAACTATGGCTAATGCCGACGCATTCCCTGTTTTGTAAAGAACAAAAGCATTCAAATAGGTGTGGTACAAAGCATTAGATGATCCGTAATATGGTCCACCTTGAGTAATTACACTAATTGGTGTAAAGACATATTGCAATCCTTGTACAATCGTCAAAATCAGAACATAAAAAGCAATACTTTTATTCAATGGAAGAACAATATCCCAAATCATTCTCCACTTGGGGATGCTATCCATCTTAGTCGCATCAATGATATTTTGTGGTACACTTCCAAGCCCTGTCAGCAGTAAGACAAAATTATAACCAAAAACTTTCCAATTAGTTATCAAACAAATTACTACAACAGCCATTGCTCCTGAATTAGTCCAGTTGGGTAAGGTAAGTCCTAGTCCCCGCATAAAAAAAGCAACCGGTCCCGAGACGGGATTCATAATCCAAGAAAAAAGCATTGCTCCCACTACCAATGAAAATAAACTAGGAATAAAAAAAATTATTTTATAAGCAGTTTGCATTTTACTAATGAAAAATTTAACTATTATTGAAATAAAATATGGAACTAAAAAATTTAAAAAGAGTAATAACAGAATATAGAAAACTGTATTTAAAAGAATCTTGCGATTGACTGGATCCGTAAAAATACTGAAATAATTTTCTAACCCAACAAAATCTTTTGTCGGTGCAATTAAGTTCCAATTAAAAAAGCTGAGATAGAACGTATATATTATCGGGGCTATAATAAAAACCAACAGTATGAGCGCTGTTGGAAAAAGATAAGCAATTGTTAAAGTCTTATTTTTTTTATTTCTGTTGTTCATTGATCTTCTCCTGTGCATTTTTCAATGTTGCTTGCACATTGCTTCCAGATAAAATCTTGTCACGTGCATCAATCATTGTCTGTTCTGCCTGTAAACCATTCTTAGCGAATGATGTCCATGCAACTGCTGTTTTAATTTGGCTAGCAGCGGGTTTCAACATTGGATTTTTACTTAGATAATTTTTAAATGTTTGTGAACTTAACGCACTTTGAGTAGGTGGAAGATAACCGGTTCCTTTACTCCAAGTTACCAGAGAACTATTTTTATACAAATACTTTTCAAAAGTCCAAGCTGCTTTTTGTTTTTCCGTACTCTGTGCAGTAATAGCAAGCATTGATCCTCCGACTGGAACAGTTGCCTTATGTCCTTTAAAGTGAGGTGAGGTAATTGCTTCTACATCAAAATTAGCACTTTGTTTAATATGAGATGCCTGCGCAACAGTAGTATACGCAATCGCAACCTTACCATTTACAAAATCATCAACCCCTTGCGCCCAAGGAGTATGTAATGCAGTCTTATCTTTGATAACCATATCTTGGTAGAATTGATAAGCTTTTACACCTGCAGCACTGGCAAATGCTGCTTTGCCATTCTTTTTGACTTTTGCTCCATTACTTAACTGTAAAGCTTGCTGTGCCCATGTATCAGCTGGTTCTTGGATATAAAGACCATAGTTTCCACTTGCTTCTTTAATTTTTTTAGCTGCCGCACTGACACCTTCCCAAGTTGAAAGACTGCTAGCTTTTATACCATATTTATCAAGCATTGTTTTGTTATAATACAAGACTGGTGTACTTAACGAATAAGGCAATCCAACCAATTTTCCTTTGCTGTCCTTAGCAAAAGACAAAGTTCGGGTAGTAAAATTCTTACTAATGAAAGTCTTACTGCCATCAAACTTACTTTGCGCATCAGTTGGTGTTAAATATTTAAAATTATCAGCAAAATAATTCATATATGCCCAACCAACTTGAACAACATCCGGTACTTTACCTGATGCTTGTGCAGATTGTAAGTTCTGCATTAGTCCCTGATACATATTAGGATTATATTTTGCTGTCACCTTTATGTATTTATGTGTTTTATTAAACTTCTTTACAAGAGCATCTACTGAGGCTCCTCCTTGAGTCTGTGCATTAACATGCCAATAGGAAATGTGAACAACCTTTTTTGAGGCTGCCTTACCACTTGAACAACCAGCAAACAAAACTGCTACCATCATTAAAACTATTATTCCAACTGTTCTCTTAAACAGAGTTAAAAACTTCAATTAAATCTCTCCCTTCATTACTAGTTAATGATAATCCTAGTTTGTATCCATTCTGTTTGAAAAAGGTAACGCGGATGTAAAAAATAAGTAAAGTACTTGTAAGTTCTCATTTGCAATCATCTTTATCTTTAATATTAGGTATACATTTACCATAAGCCAATTCTGAGCATAAAAACTACAAAGAGATTGTGCCATCATAATTGAAGTCTGGCATAACCTCTTTGTTAATTGCTACTATCAACATACTCTATATAATTTTTGACCTAAATCCAGAATTTCGTGCTAATCTCCTATTTTTGCAGCCTTATATCATCTTTATTTCTCTTGCTAAATTAAATCTGCTAAACCTGTTTGCTCTAAAAATGTTGCGCGGTTAGCACCTGCCTTTGCACAAGACTTCCACAAACATTTTCCCAAACTTAGCTATCGTGCCTGGCTTTCTCTAATGTGTTTTGTTTCATTTATTACTGCGAATTTTGGATTAGATACTATTATTGAATGGTCAACTCCCATGTTGATGTTTCTTTATCCTTTTGCAATAGTTCTTATTCTTCTATCAGTTTGTTCACCCTTATTTGATCGTGATCCAGGCGTTTACGGTCTAGCTATCGCTTTTACTGCAATTCCAGCTTCATTGGATATGGTTGGTTCCTTCCCAGCAGTTATTAGTCAAAGTTCTGTCGGGAAGACCTTAATAACAATTCAGTCCCAAGTTTTGCCATTTGCTTCAATTGCTATGGATTGGATAATACCAGCCTTAGTTGGTACTGCTCTTGACTTAGGCTATCATTTTCTACGCCTGTATTCCATCAAAAACAAGCTTTAATTACTGATTCCACAAAAAATAATAACGAATAATAAAATAGTAGCCCCTATACTACTTTGTCTTGTTACAACGACAGTCAGTATAGGAGCTATTATTATTTAAAAACTATGAAAAGATTAGCCTTAGTAAAATCTGACTATTTAAACACATTGAATTGATTCACATAATATATCAACTAGTCACCATTAACAATGGCTGCTTTTCCTTGAGAATACTTTGTTACTCCTCTACCGGCATCCCTATTATAAATAGATTTTCCAGCAATAAGATCATCTAACGTACCAATTTTTGAGCTTTCAGAGTAGAATCCATCTAGAAGCCCTAGTTTTTGAAATACAGCTTGTTTATATGCAATCTCTGCATTCCATTCAGCAGTATCAACAATTGCCAGCGCTTGATGCACAGCAGATAGGCCATCCATCACTTCACCTTTTTTCCCAACTGTAGCCAAAATACCATGGCTATCAAGTAAGTACAAATGCATTAATCCAGCATCACCAAGCTCACGAATTTTATCACTAACAAGTTCGGCAAGCGGTTCGGAACAATTTGGTTCATAGTCCAACGTTTCAATTCTTTTAAGCTTTTGAGTTGCCTCAGTAACATTGGGTTCATTCAGACCACTAGTTGCCCAAAACATATTGTTCTTTGCATGAGAATGAAACACCGCACGAATATCGGGATTAGCATCATAAACTCCTTCATGAAGATTAATCTCACGAGTTAGTTTACCTTCACCTGCAATAACTTCACGAGTATGGGGTTCAACGACCAAAATTTGTTCTGGACTTAACTCACCAAGATAAGCTTGTGACATCATGGTTGGAGTCATAATAATATAATCTTTACCATCATTATCCTTAACTTTAAATGAAAAATTCCCCCCCGCAATATTGGTATCATTACGACTCATAGTGATATTGACAATCTTTGCCAAATCTTCACGTTCATGTTCAAAAATAATACGACCATCCGGTGCATTAACCATAATTAATTACCTTCCTTTTCATGTTTATTTAAAATTACGTGGGAATCTATAAGCTCCTGCATAATAGCTTTGCGTTTTCTTTTACCCTCTGCAAATAAAGGATGCGACCCATAGCGCTTAATAAGCAGTCCCAAAATAATAACAAATATATTAATCCAATATTGCTGTGTTGTAATAGCCAAAACAAATAGTATAAATGTTAAAAAGCTTACTGCTGTCCAAAAATTTTTTAACTTTTTTGTCATCTTGCCACCCTCTTCAATTTAAACAATTAACTAACTGTTGCATTTTCCGTAGGTTTTTTAGTTGACGAAGTTTCATATTTTTTTCTAGGAATAGGATCCTTTTTGAATGACTGATATACAATCCAAAATAATGCTAATAATGCCACTAATCCTATCCAGGCCAAAATGTTACCATTAAAAGCTTTACTCATCAGAAAGCGAAGATCAGGTGCTTCAATGGAACTCCACGAAACAGAACTTCCTTTGGGAACATTTACAGCGCCTGTATTAACTGCTAGTTTAGTAAATACATTGGTAAAGTAAGAACTACCATATAAAAATAATGGTTCATAGATGACACCAAGTACAAGCATACGTAGTAAATTGCCACCAGTTAATAATAAGCCACCAACACCAAGACAATAATTTATAACTCCACCAATTGGAAGTACCTGATTGCCTGGAAGAACAGCTGCATAAATGATACTTATAGGGATCAAGATAACCATGGTAACCCACAATTCAGTACTCTGACCCAACACAGGCCAATCAAGACCAATCACAAAATCCCGACCCTTAAATCGATTCTTCATAAAATTACTCATCGTAGTACCAAATGGTGTTAATGAATCCATGAAAAATTTCGCCATTACTGGGAAGATGGCCATGACAGCTCCTACGGTAATAGCTAAGCTCAAGGCATTAGCTATTTGATAACGACCAGCAAGTCCAATAATTAATCCAATGAGGGAACCCATAACAACTGGTTCTGACAAAATGCCAATCTTCTTCTTCAATGTTTTTGCATCCCACTGATGGTTAAATATAGGGATGAAATCCATTAGCTTATTTACTGGCCACATAAGAATTGCAGTAAATGCCTCAATATGCGGAACTGTAATACCTGGGTAACCCAACATATCCTCAATTTCTTTGCTCCACATATCGCCAAGTTTCAAACTAATTACAGCTTGAATTGCCCCTGCAACGAAGGCCCAGATATAACTACCAGTCGCAAAATAAATCATATATCCAGTAAGCGCTAAGCCCCAAACATTCCACATATCAGCATTCACAACGTTTGTGGTTTTCGTAATCAGCATAATTAGATTTACACCAATTTCAATTGCAAAAAAAGCAAAGGCAAAGGTCCAGGCCCAAGTAATAGCCGAAGCTCCAGTCCATCCAAAATCAATAGCAGGTAAATTAATTCCAGTATTCTTTGCTAAAGCCTTGGATGCTGGCGTCACAACTGTAACCAATTGGTTAATAGCCATACTCATACCGATAAATCCAACACCCAAATACAATCCAGAAAGAATAGCTTTAGATGTTTTCATGCCAAAAAGCAAACCTAAAATCATAATCAGTATAGAAATAACAACTGATGGGCCTGGTGATAAAATTGCTTGAATAATGCTATTCAGATTCATATGTTTTCACTCCTTTATTGAGCTGGCTTTTTAACTGCTGCTTTTACAGCAACAAGAACTTTTGCATTTGCTTCGTCCTCACCTATGCCTGTTAGCCATGGAACTCCAACAATTTCAATGACATTGTTAGCTTTTATAGTTTCACGTAGATCATCATCAGCTGGCGCAATACCGACATACACAATAATGTTTGGATTAGAATCAATGCGAGATTTTGCCGTCTCCACCGGATGCGGTTCAGCTTGCGCCACATCATCAAACCCTTTATCTGTCAAAAAATCATTAATCTTATTGGCAACTTGTGGACTAGTAGCAACACCAGAACCACAACATACTAGAATCGTTATCATTTTAATCTCCCCTATCTAATTGTTTTATACAGTTACTTGTACAAATTTATTAACCAAAAGCGCTATCATTTCTTCAGGAGTAACAACTTTTTTAAAATTAGTAATAAATATCTCATCTTTAAAGGCTGCAATAATCGATGACAAAAGCCCCACTTGTTTTTTTGGCTCTTTAATTCCAAGAAACAAAAAATAGCAAGCCTTCATTTCTTTGGAATCACCCATCTGCTTCCAATTAAGTGATTGTGTATTTCTAACTACATAAATAAATGGCTTGCAAATATATTGCGGATCAACATGCGGCAAAGCTAATTCAATATTAGGAAACACTAATCCAGTTGGATAATTAACTTCTCTCTCTTTTACCCCCTCTATATACCCCTCATTTACAAAACCTTTCTCTTGTACATCTCGGCCAACAAAGTCGAACAATTGATCTGCAGACTTTGCACGAACTTGTAAATTCATAAGATCCTTGTTAAACATAGATTCATACATTTTGAATCCTCCTTTCTTTTTGTTCATCTTTTACAAAAATGTTTATCTTTGTTACATTTTATATTGTAAACGCTTTCTCTTAACTAGTCAACACTTTTTATTTTTTGAATTAAATAACTGTTTATCCACTGAAGTCAGAGTATTTAAGAAATATTATATATTGTAAACAAGTTACCCATCTTTAATAATCGAACATACTTGAACATTTATGTTTTACATATTATAATTAATAAAGGTTAGGAGGAAACATATGCTTAAACAAGATAGACAACGTATTATAATGGCTTTGCTTAATTCATCCAATACTAGTTCTATGACAACTGTCGATATTGCCAAACAAGTAAAAGTCGCTCCTATGACAATTCGTAGAGATTTGAAAGAACTATCAGATATTGGTCTTCTTACAAGAATTTATGGTGGTGCAAGTCTAATTGTTGAAAAAACTACAACTGAAAAACGTGAATTGCAAAAAAGTGCCAAGCGTGAAATTGGTTACGAAATAGCAAGACTTGTAAAACCCAAAATGACCATTTATCTTGGTGCTGGAACGACAGTTTTTGCAAGTTTAGATTTTTTACCTAAGAATGAAATGGTCCAATATATAACTAATTCTGATTTAGCCTTTCATTATTTAGTTAATAAAGATATGGATGTCGTACTTACTGGTGGGGCATATCACAAAACCACAAATGAGTTTGTTGGAACTATCGCTGAAAATTCCTTAAGCAACTATGTTTTTGATATTGCATTCATTAGTACTAATGGAATTTGGGAAAACAGCGCTACTACCTCTCATTTTTCTGAAGGTAATGTTCAAAAAGCAGCAATATCTAGATCCAAACACGTTTATGTTGTATGTGATCATACAAAATTTGGTAAAGCAGATAGATTTAGTTTTTTATCGCTTAATGATGCAACTGGTATAATCACAGATTCAGGTATACCTACAGCGGATTTAAAATACTACAGCCAATTTTCAAACATCATTGTAAGAAAGAAGAGAAAAAAATGATATTAACCATTACAACTAATCCATCTCTTGATATTATTTACCGTACTAAAACTTTCTCAATCGGAGTAACTAATCGTGAAACAAGTCATCAGAAAGTTGTAGGCGGGAAAGGTATCAATGCAGCTCGTGTTGTTTCAACATTAAATGGATCAAAAAAAAGCAGCGTTATAGCTACTGGATTTGTGGAAACTGATGGGTATGATATGTTTGAAAAAGAAATGTATGATTACCAAATAACAGATAAATTCATTAAAATACCTGGTAAAATTCGTTATTGTTATCAGATTTATGATCAAGATAAGAGAAAAACTGAATTAAATGAAATCGGGACCCAAGTTTCGTATGAATCTTCCAACTCTTTGCTTCAACAAATAAGCACTCTCAAAAACCTAACAGCTGTCTCTATAAATGGCTCTATTGCATCTGGACTCCCCCAAAATTACTATTCCTTACTAATAGAAAAAATACGTACAACTGCCCCAAATGCAAAAATCATTTTAGACACTTCTGGTTCAGCCTTACATGAGACCTTAAAGAGTACAAGTAAACCTGATATTATCAAGCCAAATAACGCTGAATTATCTGATCTTCTTGGCTATAGAATTGAGGAAAACCCTAATTCAGCACTAAAAGCCCTGCAAGATAAACAACTGGAGGGAATACCTATGGTTGTCGTCTCACTAGGGGCAACAGGAGCCGTTGTTAAAATACAGCATGGTAATAATCCTGACTTTTATTTTGTAAAAACACGCGCACTAGATGCAAAAAATACTCAAGGAGCTGGCGACTCAACGGTAGGAGGCATGCTTTATGCAATTGATCAAGATTTGAGTAACTTGCAAATAATTAAGTACGGTATGGCCGCTGGAATGGCTAATGTTATTGAGCAAAAAACAGGTTATATAAATACTGAAGATGTAAGTGCATTTGTGGAAGATGATTCGCAAATCATTATACAAAAAATTAATTTATCTGAAATGCCTAAATAACAATTCACTAGGAATTAGATGGAAGATTTAACTTAGAGAACACGTTTATTTGAATTGATAAATGGGTTAAGATTAGTTTGGACATTAATTAATGAAAATCAATTAATGTCCAATTTTTTATTTAACGTATTAACTACTCAAAAAACTGGCATCGGTTATTCACCAATGCCAGTTTTTTATATAAGAGTACTACAGTTTAAAATAAGTCATATTCATTACTACTTATTTTTGTCATTATCTACCTCTATAGCCCCTAATATCGTTTTATATTTCAAATCTAGCTTTTGAATCTTCTAAAAAATGCAACTAGAGCAATTAAAACAATTACTAAACTGCCCATTATTGATAACCAAATTCCAGACTCATATCCAGTTTGTGGTAACCCAAATTTATTCTTATCATTAGTCTGCTGCTTATTTGAATTATTAGTATTATTTTGATTAGTTGCTGGTAGATTCTCAGGATAATCTTTTACTGTCAGATTAACTAATTTATTAGTATTTTGAAATTCGACAGTAAACGGTATCTGTTTGGAACTCAGCTTATATCCCTTTGGTGCACGTATTTCAATAAAGTAATAATTTCCTGGTTTCAAATTATCAACTTTGATTTGTCCCTTACCATCAGTTGTCAAGCCACTCGCAATCTTTGTTCCATCTGCTTTATACAGGTCAAAAACCGCTCCAGCTAGGACTTTACCAGTATTCCCATCTTTCTTCGTTAAAACAACTGAGCCAGTTTTTTCTGCGTTTTTCACTGAAATAGTTGCTACCTTAGTCGTCGTTTGTAATTCAACAACAAAGCTATATTTAGTGTCTTTATTAAAATCATATCCGGCTGGGGCTGCGGTTTCCTTAAAGTAATAATTTCCTGGTTTCAGACTATCAACTTTAATTTGTCCCTTGCTATCAGTTGTCAAATCACTCGCAATATTTGTTCCATCTGCTTTATACAGATCGAAGGTTGCTCCAGCTAAGGCCTTGCCAGTGTCACCATCGGTCTTTGTCAAAATAACTGAACCAGTTTTTTCTGCATTTTCTGCAGATACAACTGCCACCTTGGCTGTTGTTTGTAATTCAACGATGAATCCATAATGCGTGTCTTTATTAAAATCATACCCGGCTGGCGCTGCGGTTTCAACAAAGTAATAATTCCCTGGTTTCAAACTATCAACTTTAATTTGTCCCTTGCTGTCAGTTGTCAAACCACTCACAACCCTTGTCCCATCTGCTTTATACAGGTCGAAAGTTGCTCCAGCTAAGACTTTACCAGTATCACTATCAGTCTTGGTTAAGAGAACTGAACCAGTTGTTTCTGCATTTGCCGCTGAAACAGTCGCAACTTGCGCTGTCGACTGGAACACAACAGTGAAATTCTTCTTACTACTATCGAGCTCATATCCCGCTGGGGCTTTAGTCTCAACAAAGTAATAATCGCCTGGTTTCAAGCTATCAACTTTAATTTGTCCATTGCTGTCAGTTGTCAAATCACTCGCAATCTTTGTTCCATCTGCATTGTATAAATCAAAAGTTGCACCGGCTAGTGTCTTCCCAGTATCACTATCCGTCTTCGTTAAAACAACTGAACCAGTTTTTTCTGCATTTGCTGCCGAAACAGTTGCCACCTTGGCTATTGTTTGTAATTCAACAGTGAAGCCATAATGTGTATCCTTATTGAAATCATAGCCAGCTGGGGCTGCAGTTTCAACAAAGTAATAATTTCCTGGTTTCAGGCCATCAACTTTAATTTGTCCATTGCTGTCAGTTGTCAAATCACTCGTAATCTTTGTTCCATCCGCCTTATACAGGTCGAATGTCGCTCCAGCTAAAGCTTTACCAGTATCACTATCGGTCTTGGTTAAGAGAACTGAACCAGTTGTTTCTGCATTTGATGCTGAAACAGTCGCGACTTGAGCTGTCGACTGGAATATAACAGTGAAGCTCTTCTTACTACTATCAAGATCATATCCGGCTGGTGCTTTAGTCTCAACAAAGTAATAATCTCCTGGTTTTAACCCATTGGCTTTAATTTGTCCGTTGCTGTCAGTCGTTAAATCACTTTTGACCTTTGTTCCGTCCGCTTTATATAAATCAAAAGTTGCACCGGCTAATGTCTTCCCAGTATCACTATCGGTCTTGGTCAAAATAACTGAACCGGTTGTTTCTGCATTTGCCGCTGAAACAGTTGCTACCTTGGTTGTTGTCTGTAATTCAACAGTGAAGCTCTTCTTACTACTATCAAGATCATATCCTGCAGGTGCTGCTGTTTCGACGAAATAATAATTTCCTGGTTTCAAATTATCATAAGTGAGCTGTCCGTTACTGTCAGTTGTCAAACCACTCACAACCCTTGTCCCATCTGCCTTGTACAGGTCGAAGGTTGCTCCAGCCAACGGTTGATTGGTATCACTATCGGTCTTGGTCAAAACAACTGAACCGGTTGTTTCTGTATTTCCTACTGAAACAGTTGCTACCTTGGTTGTTGTCTGTAATTCAACAGTAAAATCATAATGTGTGTCTTTATTGAAATCGTATCCCGCTGGAGCTGCAGTTTCAACAAAGTAATAGCTTCCTGGTTTCAAATTATCATAGGTAAGCTGTCCCTTGCTATCGGTTGTCAACCCACTTGCAACTTTGGTTCCATCCGCCTTATACAGATCAAATGTTGCTCCGGCCAACGGTAGATTAGTATCACTATCGGTCTTCGTCAGAATGACTGAACCAGTCTTTTCAGCATCACTAATACTAATTTTTTGCTGAATATTACCGCCATCAATTGTGAATGGCTTCTGGGTTGTATCCAGTTCATAACCTGCAGGTGCGTCTGTTTCAACTACATAGTATTTACCAGCATTCAAACCTGAATAGCTGATTTCTCCATTTTGATCAGTCGTCAACCCTGATTTGACTAACGTTCCATCGTCTTTGTAAAGGCTAAAAACTGCACCGGTTAACGGTTTGGCAGTATCACTATCGGTCTTTTGAATCGTGATCTTTCCTTTTTCATTAGTAATCGACTGAATGACTTGATTAGCAGCATTAGCATCACTATAGTTGACAGTGATTTCTTTACCACTCGCCAAAGCTGATGAGATCACATAACCATCTGGCGCTGAAGTCTCAACTAAAATATATTTACCTGATTTTAAATTATTCCATTGCAATTGGCCATCAGAATCAGTTGTTCCTGAGCGCAACAGTTGCCCTTTTGCACCTGAAACATCTGAATACAATTCAAAACTAGCTCCAGCAATTGCAGCCTTGCTGTCTGCATCTGACTTAGTTACTACTAAATTTGTATTCTTCCCCGAAGCTGAACCGCTATTGTTCACCACATTTGTAGATCCAATTGTGTTGCTTTCAACAGGCTTTTCACCCTGAGCATTTATCGAAGCTGTATTGGTAAGCTGATCATTTGTCAGTGATGAATTAATCAAAGAACGATAATCAATTGAATATGCTGTGGTAATTTTGTTCTTGAAAATAATCTGTAATGTTTGCTTCCCAGTCAGCTGATCCGTCTCCAAATCAATTGTGTAATCCGTACCTAACTGCAATGGACTACTCTTATCTTCAGTGAAGCTCCCATCAGCTGCGACCTTCCCCGGATAAATTACGATTGAATCTTGATCAATAATTTGATTATCCGAAGGCTCATCCTTAACAACAACACCTGTTAGAGTTGACTGTGCCTTATTAACCCAGATATTCCAAGTAGCATATGCTGCATTGGTTGGGTCCTGTTTACCAGTTTTCTCAACAACATTCCCACTATTTGGAACTGTAACTTGGGCTGCTAAAGTACTCGAATTGCTGTTATTAACATAAGTCGCGGTATTATCATAGGTTGCTTGATCAATAACCTTATCAGCCAAACTCGTATCATACGTTAAAACATATGCTTTAGTGCTTCCTGCTGGCAGATTAGCTGTAATTGTCTTTGAACTGCTGTCATAACTGATGTCAGCATTATTAACCTGACTACCTTGAGTATATGATCCATTCGAATTGATAGTTGCCTCATATAATTTAGCGCTATCTGCCACATAATCTTGATCGCCAATGATTGGATCAGTGATCTTGGCATTTGTCAAAGTCCGTTGGTTATAGTTTGTTACAACATTCCACGTAATCTTTTTTGAGACAGCATTGTAACTACCAGATTTACTGCCATCGTTCTTAAATTCTGTTTTAGGAGTAAAATCAGCACTCCCATTGTTTGTATGCTTTGTACCTGTTTGCTCATACCAAGTTGCAGTTGCAGTATTAGTCCACGTGCTCCCTGTAGGCAGCTTTTGTGTTTCAAAACTAGTCTTATAACTTAATGTGTACCAATCTTTAGCACTGTTAGCCAAATCACCCTTAAAAGCAATTGTAAACCCATTACCATCCTGAGTGACCGTATAATCAGTCCCTTCTGTCAGGATTGCATTTGTATCCTTATCTTTTAAAACAAAGGAGTCATAATCAACCGTCAGACCATCTGGTACTGGATCCGTCATTGACCAGTTCTTCATATCCTGACGTGCTTTGTTAATGTCAAAGTTCCATGTAGTGGTTTTGGCATTATAATCAACAGTTCCTAATGACTTGGTTAAGCCTTGTTGACCAACAGTCTGCTTACCTGCATCAGTTGTTTGCTCATCACTAGTAACCGAGTTATTGATTGTGGTGCTACCATCAATAGCTGCCGTCACTTGCGATTGATACGAAATCTTAACACCTTGTGTCAGACCATTGACAAAATTAATTGTCATTATTGACTTATCTGAACTATAACCCACAGTGTAATTGGCTGATGGAACAGTAGTACCATCTTCATAAGTTAATGTAGGTGTACCCGAAAAGGCCTGCCCAGCTGAAAGAGTGTCGACCAATGTTGCCTGATCAGCTGTTAGACTCTTTTCTCCATAATTATAATTAATATGCCAGTTGTACTTTTGACCCCCATTATTATCCTGCCCATCATAGGCTTTTTGGAGTAATTTCCCATAATTGGCACTCACAGTTGCCGTTGCTGGTGAGTCTTTTCCATCATTACTCAAAGTCGCTGTATTTGTAAAAGTTATGTTACCACCATCATTAGGAATAACAGAACTACTGCTATCAATATCCGTTTTATATTCGATTTTGAATGCTTGGTAGGTATCAGCATAACCACCAATGAATGTGACTGTACCATTTGAATCAATTGTATAATCAGTTCCCGCAACCAACGCAGCACCTGTAGCCGTTACTTTACCTGTTTGATCAACTGTTTGTGGATAAACAGCCACCGAGTTTAACTTAGTTCCATTTGGTAATGGATCGGTAACAGTTGCATCCTTCAATTCATTGCTATTAGTATTAATTGTTACATCCCAAGTGATACCGGTTGGATTATTACCAGAACTATTCGCACCGGTTAAAGTCCCAGCTTTTGCAATAGCACTTCCTCCAGTCGGCTTAACAACAATTGGAAAACTGACTGGCCCAGCAGTTGTATCAACTATAATATTTTGTTTTCCCGTTGTATAATCACTTGAAATACTTGAAGTATAATTAAAATCTCCACTAATAGTATCATGAGAATCAACTTTATCATTGAAAGTAAAAGTGACCTTACCATCACTAGTAATTGTGTAAGTTCCAAAGTCTCCTAATGAACCTGTTCCCGGTTTATATTGAACTCCACTTGGAAGACTAAAAGTAAAGTAATCTCCCCCTTTTATCTGATAGTTATCCGTCAGATTATTAGGAATTGACCACTTGTAATCAAAGTTCAAATTGGTCTCAGATGTAACATCATTAGCGTCAACTGCATTCCCCTTTGAATCAGTGAAAGCAAGCGTTGCACTATCAATAATCGTACCATTTGAAGCACTTGGTAGATATTGCGAGATGTCATTGCCACTGTTTACCGCAAGAGATACAACTTTACGAGTTGCTGCGCTTGATGAACTGGCTGAACTCGATGAAGCCGAACTAGAAGAACTGGCTGAACTTGACGAACTGGTCGTATCCGAGCTGGAAGAGCTAGTCGCACTTGATGTGCTCGATGAACTTGATGCCGCTTCCAAGCTAGCCGTAACTTTTTGTGCCTGCAATCCAAATTGTAATGTGCCCGTCAAAGATGAATCATCAGCTAAGTCCAATTTCAAAGTTACCGTTCCTTGTGCGTTAGCTTTGCTTGATAAGATTAACTGACTATCCGTAACTTGATATTGTCCAAGTA
This sequence comes from Lactobacillus sp. UCMA15818, assembly GCF_030400225.1. Lineage (GTDB taxonomy): Bacteria > Bacillota > Bacilli > Lactobacillales > Lactobacillaceae > Liquorilactobacillus. The sequence continues at coordinate 27,311 of NZ_VJYB01000014.1, forward strand.
CAGTTGAATTATCGCTAGCAGTTATTGCTTCATTTGTAACCTGCTTCAACTTCACATTGTCTCCCGAACTAATATCTATTTTAGTCGTTTGTTCTTGGTCAGTTGAATTATCCAACTGAACTTTCAAATCAACTTGCTTCTCGTTGCTAGTATCCTGTTGTGCAGATATTAGCTTAATAGATGTTGAAGTATCACTGACTTGATCAGTCGTAGTCGCATCAACAATCGGCGTAAATATCTGCAATAATAACACAAGTGCTAGACTCACCGAATATACCCTTTCAAACCATTTTGTTTTCCTCACATTTGCTCTCCCCTTTAACTTTTTTATACAAATCACTAAAATCCCAAAAAAACAAGTAAGCTTTACCCTTTTTTATAAAAGATTACTCATAATTTACATTTTACTTTATTGTATTAAGTATAATCAAGTTTTTATGTAGCATATTTGACTGTTTTTTTTGGGTAAATATTTATTGTCCATTTAATTACACTAAAATAAACAAAAAATGAGACTAATAAAAAAGTTAACAGTATGAATAAAAGCCCTAAATAGCACAGCTTTCACCTCATAAACCACAAAAAAGTTATCTTTGTAACCCTGTAATAAACTTTGTAAATTATTGGCAAATAAAAAACTGGTCAATCCGACTCAACAAAATGGCAATTGCCAAAATGTTAGGGACTGTACCAGTTACTTTGTATATATTACTATTTTATTTTTCAACTTTGCCAAAAGACAAACCGACTACACTATCGCTACTAACCCAGCTGCCAGAATTCCTCCCACAAGCGGTCCAACCATAGGAACCCAAGCATACCCCCAATTAGGGTTTGTTTTGTTGGGGACTGGCAAAACTGTGTATGCTAATCTAGGACCCCAATCACGCGCAGGATTGAGGGCAAAACCGGTTGTTCCACCTAATGCCTGACCAACAACCGTAATTAACAAACCAACAATCAAAGGCTTGAGCCCTTGAGTAAAATTGCCTAGATTCAATAAGGTAAAAATAAAAATAAATGTCGCAATAACTTCACTTAAGAAATTAAAAACTGGGTTGTTAATTGCAGGTGCGGTAGCGAATATGCCAACAGTATTGCCTTCTTCAACTGTTTTAGAGTCTTTGAAATGCGGGTAATATTGTACGATAACAATCGCTGCACCGATGAAGGCACCAATGAATTGACCCAGTAAATATGGTAAGACTTGACTCCAAGGGAAAAATCCAAATAATGCAAATCCAATCGTTACTGCGGGGTTAAGATGTCCCAATGAACCGAATGCTCCAGCAACATATACACCAAAGGTCACCGCTAACCCCCATGCAATCGAGATGTACCACCAATTTTGTCCATTAGCATACGATTTTTTTAAGTTAACACCAGCTCCACATCCAACACCAAAGACAATTAAAACGGCTGTTCCAAATAACTCTCCCCAGAAACCATTCATTATTTTTCCCCCTTACTTAATCTTCAATGGTGCCAATTGTTGTTCAATATCTGCAAGTGTGACATCTGCTTCTAACAGAGTGGCTGCTGTATATGCACCCTCTATCAAAGCAACATCATAGATATTCACCTTCTTATCAGACATTTCAACGGCTAATTCCAGATTCATCTTAGAACTTCCCAAATCATAAAAAGCTAACAGTTCCTGTGCTTCGTTATGTTCAAAAGCATCCATGATTTTCCCCGCACTTGTGCCTATTTCATTGTCATCCGTTCCTCCAGCAAATGTAATTGAAACATCAGCTGCAACCTGTTCCAATAACTTAGGTATTCCCATGGCAACTTCTGGCACATGTGAGACGATCACTATTCCAATTTTTTTTGTCATTTAATCCCTCCTGCTGCAATGAAACTTTCAAATAAATACTGACTTGAAACAGCTCCCGGATCCAAATGACCAACTGAACGTTCACCTAAATACGAAGCTCTTCCCTTTTTCGCTACCAAATCCCTAGTTCCTTCAGCTGCTTCTTTCACCTTTTCAACCGATAAACTAGCGGCTGCTAGTGCATCAACAACTGGCGCCCAGACGTCAATCATTGTTTTATCACCTGTTGTTGCTCCACCGCGTTTTTTGATTCCTTCTAGTGCCAACTTAAACAATTCCGCCGGTTCCTGTGTTTCTTCACAATTTTTAGCCATTTCTAGAAATGCCGTTCCATACAACGGGCCAGCAGCTCCACCAACTTTGCTAATCAAGGACATGGCAATTGTTTTGAAAGTCAGCTTTAAATCTGGTTCAGAAAGCTTAGCAAGACCATCCTTAACTCCTTGCATCCCCCTCATCATATTATTGCCGTGATCACCATCACCAATTGGCGTATCAAGTTCACTTAAATATGCTTTTTGTTCGCTAATTTTCTGGTAAAATAATTCCATCCATTTATCCACTATCTCAACTGTTATCATCATATCTCTCCTTCTACCATGCAATCGTTTCAACTGGATAATTCAAATAATCCAGCCATTTTTCATCAACTAAGTCGAAAATTGTCAAGGATATTCCCGCCATATCAATTGAAGTCATGTAATTCCCAACCTTCATAAAAGCTGGTACAATCTTTTTCTTAGCAAGCTCATCAAGCAAATCATGGCTAAACACATATTGTTCCATTAACGGAGTCGCACCCATCCCATTAACCAGTACAGCATATTTATGTCCTGCATCCAACTTTAGCTCGCTATCGATTTTAGAAACTAATTCCTCAACCAGCTTACGCGAGGTCTTAATCTTCTCTCTGCGATAACCAGGTTCACTATGAATTCCGACTCCGTATTCGATCTCATCATCAGCAAGTTCAAACCCAGGCTTTCCTACTTCGGGAACCGTTGCTGCCGACAAAGCCACAGCAATCGTATTAATATGCGGCAATACTTCCTTTGCCAATTTTTCAATTTCTGCCAATGAAGCCCCTTGATCTGCAGCAGCCCCAACTATTTTGTGCATGATTACAGTTCCAGCAACTCCACGCCTTCCCTGAGTATATAGGCTGTCTTCAACCGCAATATCATCATCAACAATGATTGATTTAACCGGGATATCATCTAGTTCAGCCATATCACTAGCCATGTCGAAATTCATCACATCTCCAGAGTAATTCTTAATAATTAGAAATACCCCTTTACCTGTATTTACAGCTTTGATTGCCTCGTAAATCTGATCTGGTGTTGGTGAAGTGAAGACTTGACCTGCAACTGCTGCGCTTAGCATCCCTTTGCCTACAAAACCGGGATGTGCAGGTTCATGCCCGCTCCCGCCTCCGCTTACAATTCCGACTTTTCCATCCATTGAAGCTTTGTCACTTCTCACAACAGCCTCTGTCTCAGGTATGCGAGTTACATATTGCGGATATGCTCTAACCAAGCCATCGATCATTTCTGGGACAACATCTCCAGGATCATTAATTATCTTCTTCAATCTAATTACTCCCCTTCAAAAGTATCTTTCCATAATTAATACGCTTACAAAATAATCATAACGCACCTCTTATACACTTCTTTTTACCATAAATTTACCAATAATTATAGTGAAAAGGCTTACTGCAGTTAACAAATTGGTAAAATAAATGTTTAAAAAATATTTTCTTAACTAACTATATTTTTTATCATGAAGAAGTGTCACATACGACTGCTTAAATTTATATAAAATACAAAACAATTACATTTATCACACAATTCTCTTACAAGCGACAACTACACTTAAGTTGTTACAAATTAAAAATATTAAGGAGTAAGGCAATGTCTATTGAATTAACTAATATTTCAAAAACATATAATGGTTCAGACTTTATACTTTCAGATATTTCTGTCAAGATCGAAACAGGAGAATTCTTTGCGATTGTAGGTCCATCAGGATGTGGTAAAAGTACACTTTTACGTATGATTGCAGGATTAATTCCTATTTCAAATGGTCAGCTAAGAATTGATGATGAAGATGTTACCAACCTTCCTCCTCAAGAACGAGCATTGACCATGGTTTTTCAAAACTATGCCCTTTTCCCTTTTTTGAATGTCAAAGACAACGTGGCTTTTGGTCTAAAAGCACGTAAGATGAACAGCTCTGAAATCAATACTCGTGTTAACCATGCACTTGAACTAGTCAATTTAACAGATTTTAGTGAACGTAAACCAGGTGAACTCTCAGGTGGACAAAGGCAGCGTGTGGCCCTAGCTCGTGCAATTGCTAGCGATGCAAAAATCTGTCTCATGGACGAACCTCTCTCAAACTTAGATGCACAATTGCGCAATAAAATGCGTTCTGAAATTCGTGAATTACAACAAAAACTAGGTCTAACACTCATCTATGTCACTCATGATCAGGTTGAAGCAATGACAATGGCTGACAGAATTATGGTACTTAATGATGCAAAAGCACAACAAATTGACTCAGCTTCAAATATTTACGACACTCCCTCAAATACTTTTGTTGCAAGTTTCTTCGGTACCCCACAAATGAACTTGCTGCCCATAACTTTAAAAGAAAATAAGCAACCCTCTGATGTTGAAACCAACTTAAAATTCTCTATAACAAATAGTCTAAAGGCAGGAAACTATCTGGTTGGTGTGAGACCTAATGCGCTCGCAATTGACGAAGTAAGTTCCAAGACAAATGCCATAGTAACTAATATTGAATACTTAGGAACACATTCAATTGTACATGCACAACTGGACAATTCACTGGAACTTCGAATCGAGGTTAGCAGTACTCATAATTTATCAACCACTGAGCGAGTCTCTGTAAGTGTCACAGGAAATCATTACATTTTTAGTGAAGACGGTCAAAAGCTGTTGAATACGAATGGAGGATATACAGATGGAAACGCAAGCCAAGAACCCCAACTTCAACATAGCATCTAAAAAAAAGAAGAGCGCAGAGCTGTCACTTGGATACAATCCTTATGCAAAGGATAAACTTTATGCAGTACTATTTTTAGGACCTTCGCTTTTAATTCTGGCGCTTTTTGTATTCTATCCGATGCTGCGCACCATCTATCTAAGCTTTTTCTTAACAAATAATCTTGGAAAACCCACTGTCTTCGTTGGACTTAAAAACTATTTCGCGCTATTTTCTTCGAACGCCTATATCAACAGTCTGATTGCAACACTTGTCTATGTTATTGCAGTCTCAATCTTCACAATTGCAATCGGTCTTGTCTTGGCACAGGCGGCTACCAAAAAAGTGGCTGGTATCAACTTCTTTAGAACCATCTTCTCTGCAACGATGGGTGTTTCCGTATCAGTTGCAGCAATCTTTTGGCTATTTATCTTCAATCCTTCCGTTGGTTTGTTAAGTCAATTATTCACCGCGTTGAACCTGACACCAATTAATTGGTTGACTGAACCAGGCTGGGCAATGACTGCCATTGTAATTTCAACAGTCTGGATGAATCTTGGCTTTACCTTTCTTATATTCTTCGGTGCGCTTCAGTCTGTGCCTTACACACTTTATGAAGCTGCACAAATAGAAGGTGTTTCTAAATCTTATCAATTTTTCCATATCACACTGCCAATGATTTCGCCAACGATTTTCTTTGTTTCAATTATCACATTGATTGAATCATTCAAAAGTTTCGGTCTAATTGATTTGATGACTGCAGGAGGACCCAATAATGCCACAAATTTACTTGTATATCGGATATATCAAGATGCATTTTTAAATGGTAATTATGGCTTAGCAAGTACCGAATCTGTCATTCTTGCGGTTATTATTGCACTTTTTACATTCATTCAATTCAAAGTTCTTGAAAAGCGAGTGACCTACTAATGACACAATATAAGAAAAGAAAAAAAATCCAACATATACTTCATTACTCATTGCTGATTATTCTAACAATTTTTATCATCATTCCTTTTTTATTGGGGCTTTGGACTAGCCTATTACCGACTGCAGATATCTCTAAAGGAGCTCTCTGGAGCAGTCATATTTCATTAGATAATTATGTGACTGCGATAACTCAGACACCTATTATTCGTTATCTCTTTAATAGCCTTGTAATTTCTTTATTAACAATGTTCGCTCAAGTCATCTTTTGTTCAATGAGCGCCTATTCCTTTGTCTTCCTCAAATTCAAAGGACGCGACTTATTATTCTATGTATTTCTTGCAACAATGATGCTGCCATTTGAAGCCGAAGTGATTCCTAACTTTACAACGGTACGTGACCTAGGTCTGCTCAATCATTATGCGGTCATGATTATTCCTTTTCTGACTTCTGCCTTTGGTACATTCATGCTGCGCCAAGCTTTCTTGCAAATTCCAGGAGAATTGAAAGAGGCTGGGGATATCGAAGGACTATCACATTGGCAATATTACTATAAAGTTGTAATGCCTTACTCCAAAATCAGCGTTTATACACTCGCAGCATACAGCTTTCTTTCCAGTTGGAATCAATATCTGTGGCCAATGCTGACCACCTTCAGTGATAATTTTCGCCCAGTTCAAGACGGACTCAGACAGCTGCAATCACAGGAAACATTCAATAATTGGGGGATGATTCAAGCAAGTGCAGCAATCATTATAATCCCTACGTTAATCGCTTTATTCTTTGGCCAGCATTACTTCAAATCCGGACTTAATGAAGGTGCAATTAAATGAAAAGAAAAAGAACAATATTTGCCGCTCTAGTTATTATTTTTCTTGCAATAATCGGCTTTACTTTTTCACAAAAAAGTAGTGCAAAAGCTGACTCACGTATCAAGATTGTCTTTTGGCATGAAATGACTGGCCCTGGACAAGTTCAACTAAATAAATTCGTCAAAGAATTCAATGATTCACAAAACAAATACGTTGTTGTTCCACAATTCGAAGGCAACTACAACGAAGCTGTACAAAAAATATTGAACACACATGGAACCAGTACCTCGCCTGCGCTCTTCCAATCAATGGATATCTCAACAAGCCAGATTTATAACTCTGGCTACACAACGCCAGTTCAAAAGTTCATTGATAAAGAAGGCTATGACACAAGCAAAATTTCAGCTGTCGCACGTGCATTTTATTCCAAGAATGGTACACAACTCTCAATGCCATTCAATACTTCACAACCAGTACTATATTACAATGCAACTCTTCTGAAAAAATATGGCATAACTCCTCCTCCAGTCAATCCGAGCTACAGTGATATTACCAGAGTAGCCACCGAACTTTATCAGAAATCTGGGAAAAAAGTCAAAGGATTGAGTGTTGAAATCTACGGTTGGCTTTTTGAGCAATTTTTAGCTAACGGCGGCGAGTCATTGGCCAATAATGAAGATGGACATTCGGGAGTGCCAACTTCTGTTAACTTTTCAGGTACAGTGGCAACAAAAACAATGAAATGGCTGCAGGAAAATATTAAAAGCGGTGCATTCATGAACTTTGGTGCTGGTTCAAGCGCCTCTGCCAATGAAATGGCGGCATTTCTTTCAGGCAAGCTTGGAATGTTCCTGCAATCATCCGCTGATATTAGTCAGTTAACAGCTGGTACAAAAGATAAACTAGGTATCACCTATTATCCACATGCTGATGGACAAAAATCCAATGGCGTTTCAATTGGTGGAGCTTCACTCTGGATCTCAAACGATAAGTCCAGTGAAGTACAACAAGGTGCTTGGAACTTTATCAAATTCTTGATGAATGCCAAGAACCAGGCTACATGGCAAGTTGCGACTGGATACCTTGCCTTGAATAAAGATTCGCAAGATGAACCTGTACTCAAAAAATTATACAAGAGTCAACCAGAAGCAAAAGTTCCAGGACAACAGTTGCGACGTACAAAACCGAATAATACAAATTCTGGTATCTTCATGCAAGGATTGATTCAAGAACGTACCCTGACTCAGACTGCCATGGAACAAATCTATAACGGCAGCAATATTAAAAATTCGCTCGTTGAAGCGCAAAAGGCAATGAATAGCTATATAACCTCTAATAATTTGGCAAATAAGGTCAATCAAAAATAACACTAATTTCATTTTCTACGCTACACTAGCCAAATAAGAACAAAATAGAAAGGCTGGTCAAAAGTTAAATTTGACCAGCCCCTCTATTTATTCCGTATAAACGTGTTTCATAAGTCAAAACTCTCCGTCTAACTTCGAATTACTCATAGCAAAATACTCGCTATGTTCGTAATTTCGAGTTAGTACTCAAATTTTCCCGACTCATGGCACACTCTCTCTATTTATTCCGTATAAACGTGTTTCATAAATCAAAATTCTCTGTTTAACGCTAAATTTTGAGAATTACTACACTATCAACTTCTTATATCATAATTCCTTTTTATATCCAACATGAAGAACGACGGCGCCTAGACTGAATTGCTGATAAGTAACTTTCCACAATCCAGTCTCTTCAAACATTTCCTTTAGCCTATTTGCAGAAACAAACTCCTTAGTCGTTTTCTGTAAATAATCATAATCTGCATAATTGTTTCCCCGCACCTTGGCAATCACAGGAACCAACTTGAAGAAGACATTCCAGACACTCTTCACGACCACATTTTGCGGCTGTGAGGTCTCCAAGCAAGCCACAAAACCTCCAGGTCTCACAACTCTCGTCATTTCACTCAGCACTTGACTTGCATCAGGAACATTTCTAAGTCCAAAACCAATTGTTGCTCCATCGAACGAATTATCCGCAAACGGCAACTCCATTGCATCTCCCTGCACTAAATCTATCTTGGCTTTTTGTTTTGTATTAAGCATTTTACCTTCAGCAAGTCTCAACATTTCTTTGCTAAAATCAAGCCCTGTAACATGTCCGCTCTCACCCAATTCGCTTGCTATGTCAGCGGTCCATGCCCCTGTTCCACAACAAACATCTAAGAGCTTTGAATTAGTCTTTATATCAAGCTTTTTCATAGTTTCCCTACGCCAATTTTTCTGTAATCCCATACTAATCCAATTATTCATCGAATCATATTCTGGAGCAACACGATCGAATAACGAATTAACTTTTTCTTCAGGTGTTTTGTTTGTGAGTACCAAATATTAGACCTCGCTTTTTATGATGGCTTTTTCAATTAATGCTATCACATTTTTTTGAATCCGCAAATTGTGCTTTTTAAAAAAGTTTCTAAAAATTAAATTTCCAATTATTGAACTATAAAAAGTAACACTTATAAAAATTAATAATACCTTATCCACTTTTCAGGCGATTCATTTTTGACATTGACTTTTGCTTAGTTCCAGCGATTAAATTCCCATTCAAAGAAAAGATTCAAAAAATGATTGACAATAAAAAATAAAAGAACTAGGATGTAATTGTAATAAAAAAAGTAACAAATAAGGAGAAAATTAATTATGACAACAATAAATGGATATGAACAAAGCGATCGTGAACAAAAATTAGATATTTTAAACTTATCTTCACTTGAAGAAAAAGCCAAAAAAATTATTCCCGCTGGCGGTTTTGGTTATATTAGCGGTGGTTCCGAAGATGAATGGACATTACATGAAAATACAAGTGCATTCAATCATATTCAGATTATTCCTCGTGCTCTTACCAATGTTGAGCAACCTACCATTGCTACTGAAGTTTTTGGATTAAAATTAAAAACACCTATTATGATGGCTCCTGCTGCTGCACAAGGTTTAGCACATTCACGAGGTGAGAAAGCAACGGCGGAAGGTTTGGCCAAAGTTGGCGGACTAATGGCTCAAAGTACCTATTCTTCAACATCAATTGCCGATACCGCTGCAGCCGGTAATGGTACACCTCAATTCTTCCAACTATATATGAGTAAAGATTGGGACTTCAACTACAGCCTGCTTGACGAAGCTGTAAAGGCTGGTGCTAAAGGAATTATTCTTACAGTAGATGCAACCGTAGATGGGTACAGAGAATCTGATATCATTAACAACTTCCAATTTCCAATTCCAATGGCGAACTTAGCTAAGTTCTCAGAAGGTGATGGCAAGGGAAAAGGAATTATGGAGATTTATGCCGCTGCTGCTCAAAAGATTGGCCCTGATGATGTTCGCCGGATTGCAGAATACACCAACTTACCTGTAATAGTTAAGGGAATTGAAAGTGCAGAAGACGCTTTGCTTGCAATTGGTGCTGGTGCCAAAGGAATCTATGTTTCAAATCACGGTGGTCGTCAATTGAACGGTGGACCTGCTTCGATTGATGTTTTGCATGAGGTTGCCCAAGCAGTTAACCATCGAGTTCCTGTTATTTTTGATAGTGGTGTTCGTCGTGGATCGCATGTTTTCAAGGCTCTTGCAAGCGGAGCAGACCTAGTTGCCCTTGCCCGCCCTATTATCTATGGACTTGCTCTTGGTGGCGCTCAAGGTGTTGCTTCTGTAATCAGTCACTTAAACGATGAGCTAAAGATTGATATGCAATTAGCCGGAACGAAGACAATTGAAGATGTAAAGAAAGCTAAAGTTATTAGAAAATAAATTGTGGCAGACAAAACACATTTATTCGTAATAATATAGAGAAACTAAATTAAAAGTTAAATTTTGAAGTGCTCCATAATCATTAGACAAAAATCTAATTATTATGGGGTATTTTTGACTTTTAAAACTAACTTAATATTGTTTATTGACAGCGCATTAATAAACAAGTACCCTTAGTGCATATCTATGAACGTTAAGGGGGCGACCTTTCTATGACATTTTTAGCCCAAAAAAGATAGGGATGTTGCAAATCTGCAACCATGCTTATTTTGCCATCAATCATGATTATAGAAAACTCCGTCACTTAATTAATTCATATTGTCTAGAGGGGCAGGGTCAAAAGCTAAATTTTAACCTGGCTTCTTTTTTATTCCAGATAAATGTGTTCTATAAGTCTAAGTCAAAATTTTCCGCCTAACACGAAATTTTACCGCTTTATGACACACTTTATAAAACTACATCAATTGGGGGTTTATTACATGAAAAAAGGACTTTTGGTATTATTTGGGACCGTAATAGCTACAACACTTATATTGACTGCTTGCGGAAATAAGCAATCATCTGACACATCAAAGCAACAGGTCTTGACTGTGGCAACAGATGCCGAAATGGCGACTCTTAGTACAACTAAGTATAGTGATACTACTAGTCTTGAAGCATTACAGAACACTTTCGAAGGACTTTATCGCTTTAATTCAAGCAATAAACCAGTCCTTGCTGGGGCTTCAAGTGTTTCTGTCAGTTCAGATGAAAAAACCTACACTTTTACACTTAGAAAGAACGCAAAATGGTCAAATGGTGACGCCGTAACTGCACAAGATTACGTCTTTGCATGGAGAAAGATGGTGGATCCTTCATCAGCTTCTCCCAATTCACAACGTTTTGCATCCATTAAGAATGGTGATGCGATTGCAGCCGGCAAACTATCAGCTGACAAGTTGGGGATTAAAGCACTCAGCACTTATAAACTACAAGTTACACTTGAGTCGCCTATCAGTTACTTCTCAGAACTTATGACTGGTGCACCATTCTATCCACAAGATGAAAAAATTGTTAAAAAATATGGCAGCCAGTACGGCACAAGTGCTGCTAAGACAGTCTTTAATGGCCCCTTCGTTGTAACTAATTGGAACGGGACTAACTTGAAGTGGAATTATGTGAAGAACAGCAAGTATTGGGATAAAAAAGCAATTACACTAAAAAAAGTTCAAGTTCAAGTTGTTAAGGATTCCTCGACAGCCGCTAATCTATACCAGACAAACAAGTTGGATTATGCAATGCTAACAACAGATTATATTAAGCAATACCAAAAAACAGCTGGTTTTCATTCAAAAACAATCCCATTAATCGGCTACCTGTCATTTAATACCCACCGCCAGACGACAGCAAATGTTCACTTTAGAAAAGCAATTGCTCTGGCTTACAATAAGAATTCTCTAGTCAAGAATGTCTTGCACGCAGGCTCAGCACTAAATGGGATTGTTCCTAAGAATTTTGCCTTTAACACAAAGACTGGCGATGATTATCGTAAAGATGCAGGCAATATGTCAACTTATAATCTCAAAGAAGCTAAGAAACAATGGGCTGAAGCAAAGAAAGAGCTTGGCAAACAAAAAATTTCAATTGAATTATTAACTTCAGATACCACTGATTCCAAACAAATTGGAGAATATCTTCAAAGTCAACTTGAAACAAACTTACCAGGTTTATCGGTCAGTCTTCGTTCTATTCCACTAAAGTCTCGTTTAGCCGCAACAACTGACTATGATTTCGATATCGTCTATGGAACATGGCAACCTGATTATGCTGATCCTGTTAACTTCATCAGTGATGGTGGACAATATCATTTATCTGATGACTACAACAATAGTAACTTCCGCAGCCTGTTAAACAAGGCGGCGACTACCTATGCAACTAATCCAACAAAGCGTTGGTCAACTTTGATCAAAGCTGAGAAACAGTTAATTACGACAGATGCATTTACTGCACCAGTATATCAGGGCGGGATGTCTTATTTACTAAAGAATAAGGTCAAAGGACTCCAAATCTCACCATATGGAACAGTATTATTCTATCGAAACGTCCACATCAAATAGATAAGTGCAAAAAAAGAGCTGGGGTAAAAGTTAAATTTTGCCCAGCTCTTTTTACGGTTTCATTTATTAAACGACTGAAATAAATATTGTCATACTCATAGATTCAATCCAAAAGCAAAACTACTAAATTCTGACATTAAATCTCTTTTCTAAGTACACTTTATACAAATGAAAAACACTATAAAAATGTTTTAAAAGGCGGTCGTTATCGAAAAGAAGATTTTGAAGTCGTTTATCGAACCTTAATTTGTGACGAACCATTGAATCCACAATATACTGATCATCCGTTGGTCAATCGTAAGCCAGAGCGGGATCTCCATATAAAACCTGATTGGCTATTAATCTATAAATATGATGGGGGCTGTGCCATAAGTCCTAAGTAAAAGAGCCACATTAGAAAAAATAATAATTTTTCTAGTGTAGCTCTTTTGGTATAATTGAAAATAAAAAAAGCACTGGTTGCAGCCAGCACCTTCAAAAACAA
>NZ_VJYB01000015.1 GCF_030400225.1 Lactobacillus sp. UCMA15818
AACTGGTTTTGGAATCGTAAAGTGTATCACAAAAGAGTTTGGAGGAATACCAGATAATTTGATAGTTGAACAAGTCGGATATGGCTTTGGGACACGAGAAACTGGTAGCTTGAATGCATTGCGGGGACTACTATTAGAATCTGAACAAAGTAAAAAAAGAGTAAATACCGAAAGCGATAGTGTTATTGAAGTGCATGCAAATATTGATGATCAGTCGGGGGAACAATTATCTTTTACCATGAAAAAATTATTTGATTTTGGTGTATACGATACATTTTTTACACCGATTTTTTCAAAAAAGAATAGGCCGGCGTATCAATTAACGGTTCTTGCTAAAGAAAGTGCACTAGAAGATATTATTTTAATAATTATAAAAAATAGTTCAACTTTTGGAGTTCGTTGGAATGTAATGCAGCGCAAAATAATGCAACGCAAATTTGAAGTAGTCAAGACAAAATACGGACAGGTGAAAATTAAGATTGGAATATATGGAAATTTAAAAAAAATATCTGTTGAATATACAAGTGCAGAAAAGATTGCTGAAGAAAAAAATTTGTCAATAAGTATTGTTATGGAAGAAGCAAAGAGAGAATACTATAAAAATTTAGAGGTGTAAAAATGATTCATCAGTTGTTAGCAGAATTTATGGGTACAGCATTAATGATTATTTTTGGGGTAGGTGTTCACGCAGATACAGTCTTAAATGATACAAAATATCATGGTTCTGGACACCTGTTTGCGATCACAACATGGGCATTTGGCATTAGTGTTTCATTGTTTATTTTTGGTAATGTTACGATTAATCCTGCGATGGCACTTACACAAGTTTTATTAGGCAATATGACATGGATAGTTTTCTTTTTTACTGCAATTGTTCAAGTAATGGGAGGAGTCATTGGATCGCTAATTGTATATATTATGTATGCTGATTCCTTTAAACATTCGTATGGAAAGATTGATAATGCGACTATTCGTAATATTTTTTCCACTGCTCCAGCTATAAGGAATCTACCAAGAAACTTTTTTGTTGAATTTTTTGCAACATTTGTTTTTTTAACATCAATTTTAGCTATTTCGCAATATAAAACACCAGGAATTGTTCCAATTGGTGTTGGGTTACTTGTATGGGCGATAGGTATGGGTATGGGTGGACCTACTGGTTTTGCGATGAATTTAGCAAGAGATATGGGGCCAAGAATTGCACATGCAGTGTTACCTATTAAAAATAAAGCTGATAGTGATTGGCAATATGGTATTTTAGTACCTGGAATTGCACCGTTTATTGGTGCAATTGCAGCAGCATTATTTGCCAAATATTATTTGGGCATATAAAAAAGAAAGGTGAAAAAAATGGAAAATATAATAAGAAAAGAAAATAAATTGAATAGTTTAATGGGAAAGTATGGCAAAGTTATCATTGCTTTTTCAGGTGGAATTGACTCAACGCTTGTTTTAGATACGGCTGTTAAGGTATTAGGAAAAGAAAATGTCATTGCTGCTGTAGCAAATTCAGAATTATTTACAGATACTGAATTTAATAGTGCTGTTAAATTGGCAAAAAAGGCTGGAATAGAAGTTGCGGAGGTTAAGCTGAACTATTTATTTAATGAGGAAATTCGTAATAATCGGCCATCATCTTGGTATTGGATGAAGAAGATTTTTTATAAAAAGATGAATGAGTTAAAAGAAAAATTTAGTGCAGACATTGTTTTAGATGGAATGATAATGGATGATAACAATGACTTCAGACCAGGTCTAAAGGCACGTGACGAGGAGGGGATAGTTTCAATATTACAATTGGCTCAAATATATAAAGTTGAGGTTAGGAAGCTTGCTGAGAGGCGAGGCCTTGAAAATTGGAATAAAGTTGCTAGTTGTTCTGTATCCTCAAGATTCCCGTATAATACAGAATTAACTAATGAACTGATTAATCGTGTGATGAAATCCGAAGCATATTTAAAAGTACTGGGATATAAAACGGTTAGAGTTCGTGTACAGGGTAATACAGCTAGAATCGAAGTACCTATTAGAGAAACAGTATCGTTAATAAATAGTATGAAAGAAATAAACAGACAGTTAAAATTATATGGTTTTGAATATATCACACTTGATTTAGAGGGGTTTAAGTCAGGGAGAATGAACGATGAGTTGTCTTCTGGAGAAAAAAGTAAACTGGTAAATTAAAGAAATTTTAGGAGGAGTATCTTGCTAAGTCAGTCAGTTAAAAAAGTATTCCCATATTATGAAGCTGTCCTGCTCAGTCACATAATTGGCATTGTATTGTTGAGTTGTGGGGCAAGACATTTTCCCGAATTTTGGGGTCTGGGCCTACTCGCCTATTTATTCGGATTAAGGCATGCTTTTGATGCTGATCATATCGCCGCTATCGATAATACTGTTAGAAAATTGATTCAGCAGAAGTCAAAAGCTGAGGGAGTTGGATATTTCTTTTCATTAGGACATTCTACAATTGTTTTTGTGATGGTGATTGCTGTCTGCATTTCATTAAAATGGATCAAAATCAAGTTACCTCTTTTTGAGACAATTGGTGGGACAATTGGGTCTGCAGTTTCTGGTATTTTTTTAGTAAGCATAGCTGTTATTAATTTAATTATTTTTATTGATTTGTGGAGAGCATTAAAATTAACTAATAAAAATGATTATGATGAATACTCGTTGGATAATTTACTTTTGTCACGCGGGATTCTAATTAGAATAGTAGCTCCAATTTTTAGAGTAGTCAGCAAACAGTCGCAAATGTATTTGGTTGGGTTGCTATTTGGTCTTGGATTTGATACAGCTAGTGAGATTTCGGTTATTGCGATTTCAGCTACGGCGGCAAAATCGAATATATCTTATCTAGGAATAATTTCTTTACCTATTATCTTTGCCAGTGGAATGAGTTTGATGGATACAACAGATTCGATTATGATGGCAAGTGCATATAAATGGGCGTTAGATACACCATTCAAAAAAATTAAGTACAATTTAACTGTCACATCTATTTCAATATTAGCTGCTTTTACGATAGGCATGTTTGAATTACTACAAGTAACAGCACAATCTTTTAGTTTAAAAAATGGGGTCATTAAATTAATCCAAGAAGTAAATATTGATTGGTTAGGGTACGGATTATGGATAATCTTAACTACAATTTGGATAATTTCATATATAATTTGGATGAGAATTAAAAAAGAAGCAAAGATATAAAGGAATACTATGGATAATTTGAATGAAACGGTAGTTTTAATAATAAACTAACTTCAATATTAAAAATCTCACAAAGTATGAACCAATTCATCATGTGAGATTTGTTTGTATTATTTGATTAATTGAATTTGAGTTATTAAAGGCTTATAAAAAAATCATTTTGTATAATGCAACAGCACAAATACCTGCTAGAATTGGAGCGACTACTGGGACCCAGCTGTATTTCCAATTGGAAGGTCCTTTGTACTTGAGGGGAAGAATTTGGTGCACAATTCTTGGCCCAAGATCACGAGCTGGATTTAATGCTGGGCCTGTAGGACCACCAAAAGAAGCAACGATAACCATAACTAAAAGTCCTATTCCAATAAAGCCAGACATTTGATTACCATGGCTAAAGCTTGGTGAATTAGTAATACCTAGGGCTCCAAATACAAGAATAAAAGTCCCAAAAAATTCGTTCACAAAACCGTTGAATCTGCTTGAAGTTGCATCTGAAGTTGAAAAAGTACCAAGAACAAGGGTGGTATTTTTGGTCAAATCATAATGTGGCTTGAAACATAAATAAACGATAAATTGTCCAATAATTGCTCCTAAAAGTTGAACTGTAATGTATGGTAAAACATCATTCCAGGGAAAAAGTCCAGAAAGTGCAAGGCCAATTGTAAATGCTGGATTGATATGATTACCTGAAATAGTACCAAACATGAGGGCTGGGATCATAACCGCAAAGCCGTATCCGACAGCGATTACAATCCAGCCACTATGGCTACCCTTGGTCTTTTCGAGATCAACTGTAGCGACTGAACCATTACCAAGAATTACCATGATAGCAGTTCCAAAAAATTCAGCAAAAAGCCGAATTGTTAGAGAATATTCCATGATTACCTCCTTCAAATAATACTTTCTAATAGTAGCATAAAAAAAATATAAGTAAATATTATATTTTGCTTTATTTTAAAGGATTTTTGTTGGCTTTTTGTCTAAAATATCTTAAAATAGATATATTGGCTAGAGGAGGTTACTTGTCGTGATTACTAAGCAGATGGAACAAATGCTAATCTCTAAACAAGATGGTTTTTTGATTCCAGCAGAAATAGTTGCAAATGTACAAGAAAATAACCATTTGGATCATGCATTTCTTGTCCTGACCAAAGTCAAATATTCATCAATCCCTGTTCTTGACAAGGAGCAGCACTTTAAGGGAATATTGACATTGCCTATGTTGACAGAGACGATGCTTGGATTAAATGGAATTGATCCTACTCGTTTAGGCAGGAAGAAGGTATCTGAGGTAATGCAAAAAGATTTTCCAACTATTAAGTTGCCATATGATATGGAAGAAATTTTGCATCTGATGATAAATCATCCATTCTTAATTGTTGTCAATGATGATGGAATTTTTACTGGAATTGTTACTAGACGCGAAGTTCTAAAGGCAGTCAACTATATGACGCATGATTTTGATAAGCATTATACAATCACAGAAAAAGAATCAAGTCCGATACAAGACTGATTTTTTAAGAATGAGGGAGGAATTGCTGTGCCTAAGCTCAACACTGAAGAAATTATTAAAACAATTGCAAATTCAAAGAAAAAAACACCTGTAAAAGTATACGTAAAAGGAAAATTAGGTGAAATTACAGTACCTGATACACTTGATTCATACTTCGAAGATAGAACGGGTATTCTTTTTGGCGACTGGAAAGATGTATCAGTTTTTTTGGATAATAATAAAGAAAAGATTACCAAATATCGTGTAGAAAATGATGGTAGAAATACCGGGGTACCAATGATTGATAAGAAGCGCTTTAATGCACGGATTGAACCGGGTGCGATTATTCGTGATCAGGTAGAAATTGGTGACAATGCTGTTATTATGATGGGTGCTGTTATAAATATTGGTGCTGAAATTGGTGCTGGATCAATGATTGACATGGGTGCTGTTTTAGGTGGACGTGCATGGGTCGGTCAAAATTGTCATATTGGTGCAGGAACGGTGTTAGCTGGCGTGGTTGAACCTGCCTCAGCACAACCAGTTATTGTGGAAGATGACGTACTTATTGGAGCTAATGCAGTTGTCTTGGAAGGTGTGCGTGTTGGTAAAGGTGCTGTAGTTGGTGCTGGTGCGGTGGTAACTCGAGATGTAGAACCTGGGACTGTTGTAGTTGGAATGCCAGCTAAAAAGGTTAAAAATGTCTCAGAAATTAAAGATGGCAAAACTGATTTGGTGGAAGATTTACGTAATATTTAGAATAATCCAAGTAATTGGAGAAGGGGCTGGGGTGTGTTGACTCAAGCCCCTTCGTTAGTATGTGCAAACAAGTTCCGCAAGTTAAGAAGTGCTGTGTGGTTTTTCTTAGCAACTGTCTTATACTGTTCGCTCTTTTTACATGTTCGTAATGTGTTAATGGCGTACAATTATTGAATAAAAGGAATGATTCTGATGATTTTAACTGAGAAAGAACTAATTGGAATAAGACGTGAATTACATAGAATTCCTGAAATTGGAATGGAAGAATTTGAAACACACAAAAAATTAATTTCGATTATTAAAAGTATGAACGATGGCTGGCTGGATTATAAGACTTGGAAGACAGCAATTATCGTCCATTTAAAAGGAATTGATAACACGCATACAATTGGTTATCGTACGGATATTGATGGTTTGCCGGTAACTGAAGAGACAGGCTTACTCTTTTCCTCAATAAACGAGGGGAGGATGCATGCCTGTGGACACGATATCCATATGACTGTTGCTCTTGGAATATTGAGCTTTTTTGCAGAAAAACAGCCCAATATAAATATGACATTTATTTTTCAACCTGCAGAAGAAAATGCTAGTGGCGGCAAGCAATTGTATGAAAGCGGTGCACTGGATCAGTGGATGCCTGATGAAATCTATGCTTTCCATGATAATCCTGAATTAAAAGCAGGGGTAATCGGATGTCGACAAGGAACTTTATTTGCAGGAACATGTGAGATTCATGCAACTTTTACGGGTAAAAGTGGGCATGCAGCTTTTCCTCATAACGCAAATGATATGGTGGTAGCTGGATCTTATTTTGTAACGCAGATTCAGTCAATTGTAAGTCGAAATGTTGATCCAATTCAATCAGGTGTTGTAACACTGGGTCATTTTAATGCAGGTACAACTGGAAATGTGATTGCTGGGAAAGCTCAAATAGATGGAACAATCAGAGCACTAACACAAGAAATGAATCTATTGATTCAAAAGAGGGTTAGAAGAATTGCTAAGTCGATTGCAGAATCATTCGAGTGTGAAGTTGAACTTGATTTGCATCAAGGCGGATATTATCCAGTAGAGAATAACTATAAAACAACAAAAGAGTTCATTAGTTATATGTCTAACAATAAAAATGTTGTGTTTGAAAAAACAGAACCTGCAATGACCGGAGAAGATTTTGGCTTTTTATTGTCAAAGATACCTGGAACGATGTTTTGGTTAGGGGTAGACAGTCCGTATTCACTACATTCAGAGCATCTTGCACCAAAAGAGGAAGCAATTAAAAAGGGTGTGGATGCAATGACTGGTTATTTACAAGACAGAATGGAAACAATTAGTTCAAAAGGGGCAGGATCAAAGCATACTGAATCATAAAAAGGTATAACGTGATTCAGCTTTTTTTCAGCTCCAAGCCGGACAAATATGTCCGATGAGTCAAAATATTCATTTTTCTTTTTCTTAAATTATGTTTCAAGATTTCACTATTTAGATACAGCAGTTAGATTAATAGGTGAATTATTTATTTTAAATCCCTTTTGAGTTAGAACCTCAAGATATTCAGTTAAAAAGGCCCTTTGTATGGCATATTGCGCACCATTTTTGGTATAAACTATTACACGGAAAGATAGAATTCCATTACCATTAGCAACGGTACCGAGAATTGTAGGCCCTTGTGTGATTTCCTCATATTTTGGTGCCAGTTTTTGATTTATATCTTTTATTATTGCAGTCATCTTTTGAATATCAGATGACGGATCAAAATAAATGTCGATCAGAGCACGCATATCATTGCGTGACAAGTTGCTGACAACCGTTATGTTTCTGTTTGGGATAAAGTGTAAGGTACCGTCATAATCAATGATTTGAGTTGTTCTAAGCCCAACTGCATGAATTGTGCCACTAATGGTATCAATTTTAACTTCATCCCCAACATCAAATTGCTGTTCTAGGAGGATGAAAAAGCCAGTAACAATATCCTTAACAAATCCTTGTGCACCAAGGCCTAAAGCTACACTAAAGATTCCAGCTCCAGCAATTAATGTGCCTACTGGAACACCAATTACGGACAAAATAGCATAAAAATAAAAGAAAAGAATGCAATAATGGAAGATATTCAAAGATAAAGTATAGATTGTACTTATCCGGTTTGTTGAGAGATGCTCATTTATTTTAGCTCTTTTAAAACTATGGCTAATAATTTTTTTCCCAAGCCAATGTAAAATAAGAAAAAAAATAGATAAAAGAATAAGTGAGAGTGTAATAGTAATCATGGTGCTAAAAATTTTATCCCAATCAATTTTGATAATAAAATGTGTAAGGATGTTTGTTTGTTTGGAAACTTGGGTTGAAACACCACTTGTAACTGAGTCAGAGCTCTTTAAATAAAATAATTGCATATAACTGTTCTCCTTTAATACTTCTATAATAACAAAAAATTGGTAAGAATAGCGCTAAATTTTCTTTTAATTGCAGTTTTTTGGTTGCAATGCTATTCTATAAGCAAGTAGAAAATGAGGAGGCACAACTATGGAATTAACATTGGGACAGCTTGCGGGATTGATTGCAGCAATTGCATTCTTATTGCTTGTCATATTTTTATGTATTGTCCTAGCAAAGGTCGGGAAAATCATGAATGAAGTAAATGAAAGTGTAAAATCGATGCGTACAGATATTAATGGTCTTTCAAAAGAGGCAGAGTCTATTTTGGCGAAATCGAATACACTACTTACGGATATTGGGGACAAGTCAAAAACAATCGATCCACTTTTTCAAGCAGTTGCAGATGTGAGCGAGAGTGTCTCTGATTTGAACAATGCAAGTCGAGGACTGGCTACAAAAGTCTCAACATCGACGAAGAATGTTGGGAAAACTTCAGTTGTCTTTGGAATAGCAAGAAAATTGTATAATCTAAGAAAAAAGAATAAATAGTTGTCTGGAGGATAGAATGATGGGAAGAAAATTATCAGTTTTTACAACTTTAGCAGTTGGTGCAGCAGCATATTTTATAACAAAAAAGGTACTATCTGATCATCAAGAGCAAATAAAGGAAAAAATTGCACAGATGGCTGATGAAGGACGTGAAAATGCAGTACGTTATTACAACCATGCGCGTGACTATGTAAATGAAGGCTACGATTTTCAAGACACTCTGAGTGGTTTGAAACAGAAGGTTGCTGACACAGCTGAAGACCTTAAAAATGGTGATAATGTGGGACAGGCTCTTTCTTCCTTAAAGGAAGCAACTTTAGAATTGAAGAAGCAATTTGATAAGGGAAAAGATAATAGAGATGATGACGTTGTCGAAGATGATATCGTGATTGATGGTAGATCAGCTTTCGGTGAAGCAAAAGATGCCGCAGAATTTGAAAAAGATCACCCAACTGAAGTTTTTTATCCTAAAGAAGAACAATAAGAAAATATACAATATAAAAGGGGGGCTAATCAAAAGTCAAATTTTGATTCAGTCCCTCTATTTCTTATTCTATATAAAAATGTGCATAAGTTAAATTTTTACTGATGTATCCAAACTTCGTTGTCCGACGTTCAACTTAAATTGCTTTCTCATTCAATCTATTGAGTAAGAGAACATAATATTTAGAAAATTTAAATCAATTATTTGGAATAAACTGAAGTTCCTTGGAAGTATGAGTGAACGGTTCAGCTCCTCTTTCTGTCACATGGATACAGTCTTCAATTCTCACACCAGCTACTCCTGGAATATAGATTCCGGGTTCAATTGAGAAACACATACCTGGTTCAAGCTGTAATTCGTTTCCTTCCATGATTGAAGGAAATTCGTGTTCGCTTTGGCCCATGCCATGACCAAGGCGATGAATGAAATATTCCCCATATCCTGCTTTTACAATAATATCACGTGCAATCTTATCAAGTTCAGCGGCAGTCATCCCTGGTTTGACAGCAGCTTGTGCTGTCAACTGTGCATCTAAGCAGACGGCATAAATATCACGTGCTTTATCACTTAATGTATCTCCAAAGGCAACTGTACGACTGGCATCAGAGATATAACCATCAAAGACGACCCCAAGGTCAAATAAAACTAGTTCGTTAGCTTTGATAAAGTCTTTTTTTGGTACACCATGGGGTTCTGCCGCATTTGTTCCACTTTGAATTATTGTATCAAAACTGGTGTGCATGATACCCTTTTTCTTTAATGCGTATTCAATTTCTGCAACTACATCTTGTTCTGTTTTTGCTGTGCTAAGGGCTTTAAAGCCTGTTTCAAAGGCGAAATCGGCCCATTTTCCGGCAACTTCTAACTTTTTGATTTCATCGGGTGTCTTAATGAGTTGTAGTTTTTCAATGAAGGGTGTCAAATCACCAGTAAAAGTTGCATCAGAAAATTTTTGCTTAATAGTCTCAAAACGACTTACAACAAGATTTCCTTTTTCAATGGCCCATTTTTTGGGACTATTAACACGATGCAAGATCTGGTTTTTAATTATTTCGTAAGGATCTTCATGATCTAAGTAGCCATAAACGGGATATTTCCAACCCGTGTCCTTAACTGCTTCTACTTCTAAAGCTGGTGCAAAGATGAATGGATCCTGATCTGGGAAAATGAGTAATGCTAAGACGCGTTCAATAGGATCACTTTCAAATCCTGTCAAATACTGAATATTTTTGAAATTACTAATATAACCTAATTGGTAGTTATTTTCCCCTAACCAGTTTTGAATAGATTCAATGTGTGACATTTTATCGCTCCTTTAGAATTTAATAAATTTATTATAGCATATTGGGAAAATAAAAATAATAGAGTTTTCATAAGTTGAAAATGTAATGAAAAGGTAATAAAATAGACTATGAAACGCTTGCAAAAGTTTTTTTTTTTTGCTAAATTATAGAGTGTTATGAAAATGATTTGAAAAGGGAATTTTTAAAAAGGAGAATTAGTTATGGACAAACAAGCAATTACAATTTATGATGTAGCGCGCGAAGCTGCTGTATCTATGGCAACAGTTTCACGAGTTGTTAATGGAAATCCTAATGTTAAACCTGCAACACGGAAGAAAGTTCTAGAAGTAATTGACCGACTTGATTATCGGCCAAATGCCGTGGCAAGAGGTTTGGCAAGTAAGAAAACAACAACTGTGGGTGTTATAATTCCGGATGTTTCTAATGTGTACTTTTCTTCTTTAGCACGGGGAATTGATGATGTTGCAACAATGTACAAGTACAATATTATCCTTGCGAACTCAGATAATAATAGTCAAAAAGAAATTCAAGTTCTGAATACGCTGCTTGCAAAGCAAGTTGATGGGATTATCTATATGGGCAACAAGATCAGTGATGAGTTAAGAACACAGTTTGATAGGAGCAAGACACCGATTATTTTGGCAGGTTCTGTCGATTCAAAAAATGAGATTGGCAGCGTGCATATTGATTATGTTGCGGCAGTTGAAGAAGCTGTTTCGGATTTAATTACTCATAATAATAAGAAAATTGCATTTGTTTCTGGTCCCTTGGATGAAGCTATTAACTCTAAATATCGTTTAAAGGGGTATAAGAATGCCCTCGCAAAGCACAATATAAGTTTTGATGAAGACTTAGTTTTTGAAACGGATTATAGCTATCGAGCTGGTGAAGTTTTGTGGCCGGCAATTATTTCTGCTGGAGCAACTGCTGCTTTTGTTGGGGATGATGAATTGGCGGCAGGTGTTATGAACGGTGCGCAGGATGCGGGAGTCAATGTTCCTGGTGAATTTGAGGTTATTACAAGTAATAATTCAAAGATAACAGAAATTGTTCGTCCAAAATTATCGTCAATAACACAACCATTATATGATATAGGGGCTGTTTCAATGAGATTTTTAACAAAATTGATGAACAAAGAAGAAGTTACAGAAAAAGTTGTTGAGTTGCCATATGGTCTCATTAAACGCTCATCGACTAAGTAAAATTCGGGGGCACATTGATTGAAACATAATTTTAAAATAGGTGCTAATACATTCTTATTATTAGCATTGCTCGTGATGTTGATTCTATTTATTAGTTCTTCCATGACATATAAACAGCAAACCTCCGTTCCATTTTTAGAGAAATATTTGCGTGCAGAACCCTTTAAGAATAATTTGAGCGGAATTTCATTCAACTATGCTACCGAAAAAATTAGTATAGCCAAGGTTGGCTATTTTAAATTTGTAGAGTTTTTTTTGAGAAAGGGTGCTCATTTCTTCTTTTATTTTTTAATGGGTACATTCTTTTATCTTGGTTTAAAAAAGCGTTTAAAGAGTATTTGGCTGACAATTGGAATTGCATTTCTTTCTACGGTTGGCTATGCTGCACTCGATGAGTTCCATGAGATGATTACGGGAGGACGGACACCATTGTTTCAAGATGTTATGCTGGATGGTGTTGGTGCCATTGTTGGATTTTTGTGTGTTGGTCTCTTTTTTGGAAAAAGATTAAGTAGTTAACTTTTTGAAGACAGCTCCTCGTGTAGTTTGATTGAACCTTTTGTTAAGCGTTTGTGAATAAGTTGGGGAAATTTAACTTTTGACCAAGTCCTATAAAACATTTTTAAATGCCTCACATTAGTTAGACAAATTGAAGTCTAACTAATGTGAGGCACTTTTTTTGCTCAATATGATTCAGAAGTAAAGAGATAGATTGATAGCGAATATCCAAACAAAGTATTATGGTAATTAATTTAATGTGAAATTCATTAATAAAAAAGTATGTCCTCTTATGAATGAAGAAAACATATCTTGGTAGTTAAAAAAATTACTTTTGGTTAACTTTTGTATTGTAATTCATTTACTTTTATCCTTTACAATGTTGATAACTTTTGTAGCGACAGACTCTAGAAAAACCAAATCGTGTTCAACGATTATCATTGTTGGTTGAATTTGTTGAATAACTTCTTCTAATTGTTCTTGGTTAAAAACATCTAAATAATTAAGTGGTTCATCCCAAATAAATAATTCGGCAGGTGTTGTGAGTGATTTTGCTAGTTCTACACGTTTTCTTTGTCCCATACTCATGTCTTCAATTCTATTTTGAAACACTTTGCGTTCTACGCCTAATTTGAACAAATTATTCAGTAATTCTTGATAAGATAAATGGTGTTGTTTTGCAAACTCTTCCAAGGTTCCGTGATTGTCTTCATAGTTTTGACGTACATAGCTAATAGTCATTTCTTTTGGTTTTATCACTTTTCCTGCGGAGTCTCCTTGAAATACATCTAGAAGGTAATAAATAATGGAGGATTTTCCTGAACCATTCGCTCCTTGAATTGCAACTCGCTCACCTTTTTGAATTTCAAAAGAAAGTGGTTCAAATAACGGTTGATTATCGTCGTAAAACAAAGAAAGTCTTTTTACTGTTAACAGCTGTTTGCGATAGGTAGGTTGATAATTCATACTCAATGGATCAATGTATTCAATATCTTTTAAAAACTTTTTTTGCTCAGATACTTGGTCGCCTATCCGTCTCACGATAGCTTTTGAACGTTTCATGGACCTTTTGGCTCTGGCACTGGTAAATCCATCGTGTCCTGTTCCGCCGCTGCCTTTGATATGAGAATTTCCATGATTATCACTTTCTCTGGATAATGACCAGCCAGATTTTTCCTTAGCAGAATGTTTTAGTCGTCCAATTTCCTTTTTTAATTTCACATTTTGTTCCTGTTCAAACTGATCGCGGCGCTTTTTTTGTTCTTCATAAACAGAGAAATCTCCTTGATACAACATTAGTTGACTTTTTTCAATAGACAGAACATGATTTACTACTTGATTGATAAAATTTCGATCGTGACTAACAACAATAAAGCCTTGTTTTTTGTCATTTAAATATTCGGCAACCTGTTTTCGTGCAGTCAGATCTAAATGATTGGTAGGTTCGTCAATTAGGGGGTAATGAACATCATCTACAAATAACAATGCCAATAAGACCTTTGTCTGTTCTCCACCAGAAAGGTTAGCGTAAGGACGCCATAAAATATCAGTGTCTACTTTCAAAAGAGTCAACTCACGCTCAATTTTCCATTGCTCAAATATAGATAACTCTTGCAAGATATAATAAGTGAGCTGTTTTTTATCAGCTACTGTTTGAGGAAAATAAATAAAATCCAATTGATGCTCAATGGAGCCACTATAAGGATATTCCTTCATTAATAATTTCAATAAAGTGGTTTTTCCCCGTCCATTTCGACCAATTAGTCCAAGTTTCCACTCGGATTGAATAGTTAAATCTGCATGTTTAAATAAATTGGTTGTTTGAACATCAAACCCAAATGTTAAATTTTTAATTTCAATTGTTGACATATTATTTACCCCGACTTGCTTTAAAAGCAAGAAATATTCGCAGTTATTTTCGGGATAAGGATATTTAGGGTACACAAAAAGGATCCCTAAAAAACGTCACCAATCCAGAAAATCTGCACACTACTCCCTTTAGTTAACAAGAAAATAGTCTTCATGCAGCTTCAATAAATTGGCTTAATTTTTCAATATTAGATCCCTCACTTTATTTTTATTAAATTAAGAATAGCACGCGCAAAAAACTTTGGCAATAAAAATTATTTATGCTCTTAATCGTGTTAAATTCATAAAGAAAGCTTAAACCGAATAATGAATGCAGCTTTTGTGTTTGAGGCAGTTGTTTTATTGTAACAAGATTTGGATTTTTTAGAAGTTTTCGCTGTCGATAGCTTATTCCAATATTTTTAGGAGAAAATTAAATGATTCAAAAATTCTTGCTTTAATCAATTTTTTTTGATATGCTTTATCACGATTGTATTATTACTTTTATAATAATTTTGGAAAGAGGTATTAGAAATGTCAGGACATTCTAAATGGAATAACATTCAAGGTCGAAAAAACGCCCAAGATGCTAAACGTGGAAAAGTTTTTCAAAAGCTATCACTAGAAATCTATATGGCGGCAAAGAGTGGTGGTCCTGACCCAGATTCTAATCCACAGTTACGATTAATGGTTGATAAGGCCCGCGCTGCAAATATGCCAAAAGACAATATCAAGCGTGCGATTGATAAATCGACGGGTGCAGATGGTGCAAATTATGAAGAGATTACCTATGAGGGATACGGCCCAGCTGGAATTGCTATTTTGGTTCATACGTTAACTGATAATCGTAACAGAACAGCTTCGGCAGTTCGTGCTGATTTTACAAGAAACGGTGGAAATTTAGGTGAATCTGGATCAGTAAGTTTTATGTTTGATCGTCGAGGTTATATTGCTATTGCTCGTGAGGATTTAGATGTTGATGAAGATCAGATGTTTGAAGACGTAATTAATGCGGGTGGAGAAGATTTACAAACTTCAGATGATGTTTTTGAGATTTATACAGATGTAAAAGATTTTGCAGAAGTTAAAGACGAACTTCAAAAGAAGTATGAATTGGATACCACAGAGCTAACGATGGTACCGCAAAATTATGTTCCTGTTCCGGAAGACAAGGTTGAGCAGTTGGAGCGCTTGATTGACCGACTTGAGAATGAAGACGATGTTTCAGATGTTTATCATTCAGGTGAATTTCCAGAAGCTTAAGTTATTAATTAAATAGAATTTAGGGTCTCTTGTTAGCTGTTGGCTAGCGGGAGATTTTTTTTAGAAATGATATAATTTATTTTAAAAAGGAGTGCAAAATAATGAAGAAAATTACAATTCTTGGAAGTATTAACATGGATGTTATTTTGGAGATAGTTCGGTTACCTAAACCAGGGGAAACAATGGAAATGAAGTCTCTTACAACAGCAGGAGGTGGAAAGGGTGCTAATCAAGCGATTGCAGCAGTGAGAAGCGGTGCAGATACGGCATTTATTGGTAAAGTCGGGGATGACGCATATGGGGAGAAAATGCTTGGAATATTAAAGAAAAATAATATTGATACGGCAGAAATAACGATAAAAAAAGGTGGACAAACGGGTCAAGCATATATTTTACTGCAAGAATCTGGTCAGAACAGTATAATTATAAGCGGTGGCACTAACCTTGAAATAACTACTGAAGACGTAATAAAAGCACAAAATAGTATCAAAAATGCTGATTTTTTAATTGCCCAATTCGAAGTCAATCTTGATCGAATAGCAGAGGCTTTCACAATTGCTCATGAGAATAAAGTGAAAACGATTTTGAATCCAGCACCAGCTAAAAATATTACAAATGACTTATTGAAAATTACAGATTTGATTACACCCAATGAAATTGAAGCACAGATGTTAACTGGGATCAAAATTATAGATGAAAATACAGCTGCAGCAGCTGCTAGAATTTTACGTGAAAAAGGTGTGGAAAATGTCATTATCACACTTGGAAGTCAGGGAGCTTATTATTTAACGGAACAAGAAGAAGGGCTTATTCCTGCGTTAAGAGTGAATGCAATTGATACAACTGCAGCTGGGGATACATTTATTGGGGCGTTATGTTCTCAATTGGAAAATAAATTAACAAATATAAAAGAGGCAATTAACTATGCTACCAAAGCTTCATCTATTACAGTTCAGACACTTGGAGCAATTCCTTCAATTCCAACAAGAAAACAAATTAATAAATAACGCAAATTAAATTTTAATAATATAAAAGGAAACAGTACAGAGTTGGGAAAATCTAGTGCTAACACAAAATTACGAATATTATCTGTATTTCTAAAACTAGTTCTGATGTTAATTGATGAAAATCAATTAATATCAGAACTTTTTGTTTGGTACGGAATGATTAAAATAAAATTTAATTTTTGAGTTAGTCTTTTTTGTATTGAAAGAGATTATTTGCGTACTTAAGATACATGGGAGGTGAAGTAATTTGAATGAAATAATTCAAGAAATATTTGAAGCTGCAATTAAAAAGCATGCGAGTGATATTTCTTTGTATCCATATGGTGATGTATACGAAATTAGATTAACAATAATGGCAGAGAGTCAGTTTTATCAAGTAATTGATTTTGAAAAAGGCCAGCAAATAATTAATAATCTTAAATTTCGGTCTAGTATGTCTTTGAGTGAACACAGAAGACCACAAACAGGAGCGATGACAATTCGTGATGGCATTTATAGTCGCATGGCAAGTGTTGGTGATTTTTTAGGGCGAGAAGCAATTGTTATTAGACTAATATACCAAAGGATAAGTGATTTGAATGAGTATTTTTTTGAAAAACAGTTGAATTTGATTTTGAGCAAAGCACAAAATAAAGGATTGATTTTATTCTCTGGACCGGTCGGATCAGGGAAGACGTCAACGATGTACCAGATTGCTCGTAAAATTGGTCAGCATGTTATGACAATTGAAGATCCAGTTGAGATTTTTGAACCAAAATTTCTTCAATTACAGGTCAATAATATGGCGCAGATGGATTATCCAGCACTAATAAAGGCAACACTGAGACATCGCTTTGATGTACTAATAGTGGGAGAAATTCGCGATGAAGAAACAGCCCAAAATACTATAAAAGCAGCATTAAGTGGTCATCTGGTTCTAAGTACTGTACATGCTTTGAATGCCAGAGGAGTCATCAATAGAATGTTATCTTTCGGAATTAAAAATGCAGATTTGAAACAAACACTGAGACTGATCAACTATCAAAGATTGATCCCAACTATCCAAAAAGGAAGAAGCAAAGTTTTATTTGAACAACTAATACACAAACAATTAGTAGATATAGAAACTGCTAATGCCAAAATATCATGTGAATGGGGTGAAAATCTTGAAGAGTGTCTGCAGAATAAAAGGATTACAAAGGATATTTTTGAAAGATTTAAAGAAGGGTAATAAAATTAGTTGGTCAGTCAAACAACAAACTTTATTTTTTAAAACATTGGGTGACTTGATTTATTCTGGTTTTTCATTGAAACAGGCGCTTAATGATATAATGATTTTCTTTCCGAAACAAAGCAAAATTTGTAAAGTAATCCAGAAAGAAATAGAAATGGGAAATACTTTTTGTTCAGGATTAGAAGGATTGGTCAATCAAGACACATATAACCAACTTTTTATTGCAGAAAAATTTGGTTTTCTTCCAAGGAGCTTAAAACAAATTGGTTCATTATGGGAAAAAAGAGAAGAACAAAGAAGAAAATTAGTAGGAGTACTATTATATCCAGTTATGTTGTTAGTAATGCTAGGTGGAGTGAGTATTGGCATGCATTTTCTATGGCAGCCACAAATGTCAGATTTAGGAATAAAGACTGCGGAAAATCATCAGGCCGGTATATGGGGAATACTTGCAATAATTACAAGTTTTAGCTGTATTTTCTATGGAACATGGAGATATAACAGATTAACTGCTCTGGGAAAAAAGCAGAGGTTATGCAGGTTACCGGTGATTGGTAATTTATTTAAGGAGTACTATGCATATTACATTACTTTCAATCTAGCAATTTTGCTAAAAGAAGGAATGAATATTAAAGAGATTTATTCATTTTTGAAAAAATTCGAGAGAAATACATTTTTATATGAAATTGGTGCAGAGTTAGGAAATAATTTAGAAGATGGAAAAGACATTCATAAAATGATTGCTAAATATTATTTTTTACCATCAGAAATTAGTTTATTTTTACAAAAAGGCAAGATACTTAGTCAAATTGGGGAAGAATTTTTTTTCTTCTCTGAAATGATTCATAAGAGACTAACAATTCAAATTAATCGTCTGATAGAAATGGTGCAACCAATTTTATTCATTGTCATTGCAATATTGATAGTTATTACGTATTTAAAAATGTTAACACCAATTTATAATAATTTAGGAGGCGCATAGCTATGATAAAAAAAGAAAAAAGATTATCTGGGTTTACGTTAATTGAAATGTCAGTCGTAATTTTTATCATCGGGATTTTACTGTTATTGATAATGCCAAAAATTGGTGCACAAAAAAATAGTGCACGAAGAATTGGTGGCGAAGCATTTTCAGAAGTTGTTCAAACGCAAGCTGACTTATACAAAAGTGATACTGGTGACTCAGTAGTTTCGCTTGACCAATTATATGAAAAAAATTATTTAAACAAGAAACAATATGAAAAAGCAAAAGCTGAAAAAATTGTCATTGATTCTGATGAAGAAACAAAATAAAGAGGGCTTTACGTTAGTAGAAGTTATGGCAGTTCTAAGTATTTCAGTTTTCATGCTGTTAATTTCAATTCATCCTATTCAAAATAAGTATAACGAAATTGCTGAGGGAATTTTTTGGAAAAAGTTTGATGAGTCATGGATGAGATTAGTTACGATTGTTCCCAAAAACGGACAAAA
Organism: Lactobacillus sp. UCMA15818; assembly: GCF_030400225.1. Lineage (GTDB taxonomy): Bacteria > Bacillota > Bacilli > Lactobacillales > Lactobacillaceae > Liquorilactobacillus. The sequence goes on from NZ_VJYB01000015.1 coordinate 18,673, forward strand.
AGGAAATGTATGCTTTTATAACGATAAAGCGATTTTTGTAATTAGTAATCAAGAAAAAAAGTATCTTTATTATCCGCAAGGATTGCATTTATACAAGTATCAAAATATTCAAATTTCAGCAAGTGGTCGAGTAAAAGCAGACACAGTTGTTTTTAATTCTGAGGTGACTAAGTTGAAATATATTATTACTTTCCAACTTGCATGGGGGGATTATCGTATTAAAAAAGAGAAGAACTAGCGGTTATTTGCTTGCAGAAGTTGTAATTGAGATGGTCTTATTTTGTGGTTTGATTAGCTTATTTTTTAATGAACAGCGTGTACTTATTGAACATGAAAGACAGCAAATAGGTGAGTTGAAAAAAATAGACAAAAATCTAAATATCAGTAAGAAGATGATGATTGTAGGGTATGATGAATTATCGATGACTGAAAGGCAAAAAATTGATAAATATAAGATTTACAGGTGAAATAATGAGAAGAAATAATTATGGATTTACATTGTTGGAATCGCTTTTAGCACTTCTGTTGACAATTATGATGTTAATAACATTTAGTTTCGCAGTGAGTACAAGCAACAAAATAAGTAAGGAAACAAATGAGCAAGCTTTTTTTAAATGGGAGCAGGCAATGGATGTACTATCATATGATTCAATGAGATTGAAATTTGTTAGTCAGAGTGGTAATGTCACAAAATTATATAATGAATCAACAAATAAGGAGTATCTTCTGTACTTAAAAGATGGCGTCCTCAAGCTGACAGGTGATGAAAGTGGATATCAGCCACTTTTGGATGATGTCAGCTTTTTCAATGCTTCATATGATCAAGAAGAATACATGTTGAAAATCAGAGTTAAGTTTCACGACAGGGAATATTATAAGGAATTGGTCTTGGCTATTAAAAAAGGAGACTGAAATTTTTGAAGAAATCAAGTGGCTATGTTATTTTATCGGCGCTAACTCTGCTTTTAATCATAGGATTGATTTTTAGTGCACAAATGTATTACTATTATGTGCGTTCATCAGCTTTAAAGAAAACAATTGATTTTAAAACAGCTGAAATTCTAGTTAATATAGCAAAAACTAATAATATAGCAAACAATGAAGTTATAGAATTTTATGATGGTACTGTAAAAAAAGATTCAAATAGTTTTAAAATAAATTTGAAATCTGGGGGGAAAATAACAATTATGTTTGATCAACAAGAGGAGTAAGGATAGTTTGTGGATTGAAATTATCTTTTTTTTTCGTTAAACTGGTATAGGTTATTATAAATGGAGTGAGAAAAATGAATTTAAAGAAAATAAGTAGTGCCTATAATTTATTTAATAAAGCGATAAATTTGTTAAAAGAAGATCTAGGTTCTTCATATATGGATGCTCTAGTTGAAACGGGAGACAATTTACTCGAAAAGGGAAAAATAATGGTTGAGGATGGTAAACCAACAGAAAAAAGCATTAAAGAACTGAAGCTTGTTTATGCAGAATTCTTAACCATCAGTCTTTCGTCAGAGGAAATGAGACAAGTTATTCAATTTGCATTAGTTAATGCAGGGAAGGTTGACAAGATTCAACCAAATCATCAAATGACACCCGATTCAATTGGATTGTTAATTGCATATTTGCTTGAACGGATACTAGGTTCAAGAGAAGAAATTAAGATTTTAGACATTGCAGTCGGCACAGGGAACTTATTGAGTACTTTAGCCAATCATTTGAAGCAAAGTAAAATAAAAAAGATTGAATTGTTTGGTGTTGATAATGATGATACAATGCTGGCAGTCGCTGGGATGAGTTTCAAGATGCAACAAATTGAGACTCAGCTATATCATCAGGATGCGATTGACAATTTGATAACACCGAAAGTTGATATTGTTTTAAGTGATTTGCCAATAGGATATTATCCAATTGACGAGCGTGTAGTTAATTTTGAAACCAAGTCGAAGAAAGGACATTCTTTTGTGCATCATTTATTGATTGAACAATCTATGCTGCAGTTGCTTCCAGGCGGATGGGGGATGTTTCTTGTACCTAAGAAGTTATTTGAGTCAGTTGAAGCAAAAAGCTTGCTTGAAGTAATTCAAAAGCAGGCACACTTTCAAGGAATATTGAATTTACCAGCTGATTTATTTGCGACACAAGATAGTGCGAAGTCGCTTTTGTTACTACAAAAACGAGGAAATGGAGCAAAACAGGCAAATCCGGTTCTTTTAGGCGGTTTTCCGGCTATCAAAGATAGAGAGGAATTTACAAAATTTTTACAACAAGTTGATAGCTGGATAAATAAAAATAAGTAAATGTATAAGATTGTTTATTTTAGGAGAAAGAGAATAGTATGAAAATATTAGCAGTAAATGCAGGTAGTTCAACCCTAAAGTGGAAATTGTTTAATATGCCTAGTGCAAAAGTAATTGCTCAAGGGCAGATTGAGCGGATAGGACTTGACAGTGCAGTAGAAACTACTGAATTTGCAGGAAAAAAAATAATTGAACAAATTCAGTCTGATAATCATCAAGAGGCAGTTACTAGACTTCTTGAGTTGCTTAAAGAATATCAAATTGTCGAGCGACTTGATGAAATTAAGGGTGTTGGACATCGTTTTGTCAATGGAGGGACTGTTTTCAGTAAGTCTGTGGCCGTAAATGCTGAGGTTTTAGTCAAAATGGAGAAATTGAAAGTTTTAGCTCCTTTGCATAATCCTGCTAATATTATGGCAATCAGAGCATTTAAAAAAGTCCTCCCGGAAGCACTCAGTGTGGCGGTTTTTGATACCGGATTCCACCAAACGATGCCGGAAGAAAATGTCATATACAGCATTCCTTATGAATTTTATAAGAAATATCATGTACAGAAATTTGGAGCCCATGGGATAAGTTATCGGTTTGTGTTTAATAAGTTGTTAGAACTGACAAATAATGTAAACCAGAAAGCTAAAACAAATACTATTTTAATGCATTTAGGATCAGGTGCTTCGATTTGTGCGGTTAAGCATGGCAAGTCAATAGATACTAGTATGGGCTTCTCTCCCGTTTCAGGGATTACGATGCAAACTCGATCAGGCGATGTTGATCCATCTTTATTGATATACCTAGAGAATCAATTGGGAGTTAGTTCTACGAGAGTACTTGATATTCTAAATAAAGAATCGGGTATTTTAGGAATTTCCGGAATATCTTCAGATATGAGAGAGGTCTTCGCGCAAAAAGATACTAATCATCGTGCTGATCTGGCGGTTAAGGTATTTATCAATCGAATTGTTAAATATATTGGTTCTTATGCTGCAGAGTTGGGGAGAGTCGATTCACTTGTTTTTACAGGTGGAATTGGTGAAAATGTACCATTTATCCGCAGAATGATTTGCGAACAATTAGGTATTTTTGATATTAAACTTGATAATCAGTGTAACGAGGCTGCAATATCTGTGGAACAGAAGATAAGTAGTACTGATTCTGCAGTTGAGGTGTGGACGATTCCGACAAATGAAGAGTTAATGATTGCCGAAGATGTCTATGAACTGGAGAATAATTAAAAAGATCATAATGTATTATTAAAAAAACAATCTATGGGTAGATTGTTTTTTTAATGCAAAATAAGTTGTAAAATATGGAGTAGATATCAGAGACCGGAAAGAAAATATTTAAATAATTTGAGGGAGGCTGTTATGACTGAAAAGATTACAATTTTACACACAAATGATGTGCATTCACATTTAGAAAATTGGCCTAAAATTAGAAGATATTTAATAGAAAAAAGGAAAAATTTACAGCTTGAGGGTAATCATGTTTTAATTTTTGACTTAGGAGATGCAATGGATCGCGTACATCCCTTGACCGAAGCAACTAATGGAAAAGCAAATGTTGAACTCATGAACACGATTAATTATGATGCTGTTACAATCGGAAATAATGAAGGAATTGGTAATTCACATGAACAATTAGATAATTTATATCGAAATGCTAACTTCCCGGTTATCCTGGACAATATAAAAAATCAAGATAGTGGGTGTCTTCCTTCATGGGTAAAGACCAGTAAAATTTTTGAGACTTCATTTGGTACTAAAATTGGTGTTTTGGCGTGCACTGCACCGTTTCCAGCAACATATGAGATGAATAGGTGGTATGCAGAAAAAGTTGAAAGTGTCCTTCCAAAATTATTGGCAGATTTAAGGGACAAAGCTGATGTAATTATTTTGCTTTCACATCTTGGAATTGATGTTGACCGAGCACTGGCAAAAAGGTTTAAAGAAATTAATATCATTTTGGGAAGCCACACCCACCATCTTTTGGTCAATGGCGAGGTTGTGAATAAGACGCTAATTTGTGCGGCTGGCAAATGGGGACAATATGTTGGAAGAGTTGACTTGGAATGCAATAATAATGAATTGCTTAAAAGCAGTGCAAGTGTAACTGAGGTTGCAAAGTTACCAGAATTCAATGGTGATTTAAGAGAAATTAACAATTATCAGCAAAAGGGTGAAAAAATGCTGGATAGTAAAAAAGTTGCCTTGTTACCAAAAGATTACCTAGGAATTCAAAAAGAATGGTCTCCACTCATGCAGGCAAGTCTAAAAGCTGTCGAGGGTGCTACAGGAACAAAAATTGCAATCTTGAATGGTGGTCTTTTTTTAGGTGACTTACATCAAGGAATAATATCGAAAAAAGATCTACATCGGATTTTGCCTCATCCAATGCGGGTAATTAATGTTAGATTAAACGGCTATAATTTATGGCGCTTAATTAGGGAAATGGAAAAAAATCGAAATCATCTGCGAAATACAATTGTAAAGGGAAATGGTTTCAGAGGTAAAGTCTTTGGGGAAATAGTGTATGATGGAATAAAATATGATTCTCTATCAAAGAATGCTCTAATTCACGAAAGAATGATTGATCCAGGTGCAGATTATGAAATAGCAACGGTGGATAATTTTGTATATTGTCCTTTCTTCCCAACATTAGAAATTGCGGGTCATGTGGATTATTTGGGTGATCGTTTTCTGAGAGATATTGTTGGGGATTACTTTGGAGAAAAATTTCCTGTATAATAATTTTAGGATTGAGGAGCGTGAAGTATGAACAGTGAGAAGAAAGAACGTCGTGAAGCGCAGTTAGCGAAGAAAGCCGAAACCATTAAGGCATATGCTAGCGATGTTCAAATGGAAAGTGAGACACAATTATTAATTGATGGTCATCCTTATGCGATTGAAAAAAATTTTCGTGAGGGATTTGATGTTGAAAAACTTAAGGAACGATTTAGCCAAATACTTGCCAAATATGATTATATCTTAGGCGACTGGGGATATGATCAATTAAGGCTCCATGGCTTTTATGCAACAAATAGCAAAAAGGGTTTTCCTTCACAAAGCATAGATCATTTACAAGACTATCTTTTAGAATACTGTAATTTTGGTTGTGCATATTTTATATTGCATAATTTGGATGTTGCTAAACCTGCTAAGAATACTAAAAAGCGACAGAATCGAAATAACAAAAAGAAAAAGATTGATTCCGATTCAAGGGCAGTAAACAAAAAGCCAAAAGAAGCAGAGCGCAAAAAGAAACCATATATTTCTGAGAAAAAATTTGAAATGCATGAGCGGAAAAATAAAAAAGAAAACATTGCTGTGGCAACTATTAAGAGAAGCAATGTAAGAAAACGGCACTTTGTTATCAGACAAAAAAATGAGCAAAAAGATTCAAAGGTGTAAGAGGAGAGTAAATGATGAAAAGTTACAAGGGCTATCTTATTGATTTAGATGGAACAATCTATCGTGGAAAAGAACCAATTCCAGCAGCAAAAAGATTTATTGATAAGTTGCAAAAGAAGAGTATTCCTTTTTTATTTGTGACAAATAATAGTACGCAGACCCCAGAAAAAGTTGTTAAAAACTTGAGGATGAATTTCGACATTCATGTGGACATTAATAATGTGTATACTTCGGGTTTAGCAACTGCGGACTATGTTGCTGATCTAGACGAGCAAAAAAGGAGTGCATATGTAATTGGCGAAAGCGGATTAAAAAAGGCACTCTTTGATAGAGGATTTACATTTGAAGAAGAGCAACCAGACTACACAATTGTTGGGTTGGACTATGATGTTACCTATCATAAATTTGAATTGGCAACTCTTGCAATTAGGAATGGTTCTAGGTTCATTGGAACTAACGCTGATACTAATTTACCTAATGAAAGAGGACTTGTTCCTGGGGCAGGATCTGTTATTTCTTTGGTAGAATGTGCAACACAGCAAAAGGCTACATATATCGGCAAACCAGAACCTATTATTATGAAGAAAGCATTGAAGAAAATTGGTCTATCTAGCAATGAGGTTATAATGGTTGGCGATAATTATATGACAGATATTTTAGCAGGAATCAGAAGTGAGATTGATACATTGCTTGTTTATACAGGTGTGTCAACACATGAGCTTATTAAGCAAAAAGAAATTAAGCCAACGTATGAAATCGAGTCGCTTGATGAATGGAAATTCTAAATGGTAAAAGACAGAGGAAGAAGTTTTATAGATGGTCTTATTCTTTTTTTGTTTATTTTATCCTTGAGCATTACAATCACAATTAATTTTACGCCACTTTACCATTTTTTTGTTCTTAAGGATAACCTTGGCAGTCTAGTTGGCTTGAACAGCTCGGAGCTAATGAAAGAATATTATCGGTTACTTTCTTTTTTGAACTATCCTTGGATTAACAAGTTAAATTTATCTTTACCGTCTTCGACTAATGGGATGCATCATTTCTTTGATGTCAAACATTTATTTCTTGTTAATTATTGTGTGTTGGTATTAACTAGTGTGCTTGCGTATTTGGTTATAAAAAAAATGAAGATTGAAAAAAGTCAATGGAAATTAATTGTTCCTGCGAAGGTTATGATGTTAGTTTTATTTGTTTTAGTCATGATAATGGCACTCAATTTTAATAAATTCTTTATTGGATTTCACGAAGTTTTATTTAGAAATAGCGACTGGCTTTTTGATCCAAAACTAGATCCGATAATTAATACGTTACCAGATACTTTCTTTATGGCATGTTTTGTCTTCTTTTTTTGTCTGATAGAGTTTTTTTTGTGGATTGGTGTTATCTATGGAAAGAAAAGCTTACGCTGATATAAAATTTCTTAGGAGAAATTGCTTAGTTTTTATTTTAAAATCGAAAGAATTATAATTAAAAAAATTCTTGACAAAGAAGACTGGTGAGATTAGAATTCACTGTAATGAATTAATACTTTTTAATTATTATATCTTTTGAAAAGAAGAGTAGCTATATTGAATTGAATACAGAGAACTTATGTTAGCTGAGAGTAAGTATCGATTAGGATAGTGAAGATGAACTTGGATATAGAAGTATTCGGTGAAAGCCGCGTACTCGGTAGGAACCGTTATTTTTCCGGATATCGTTTTTATAAGTATCGTTGAGACACGGTTTTAGTGTGAAAAAAGGGTGGTACCGCAATTGATTTTGCCCCTTGTTTGTTGATGACAATAGACAGGGGTTTTTTTTGTACAATAATATAATAAGATTGAGTGGTGGGCATAGAAAAAATAGATTGATGAATAGATGTGAAATGAGTTTTTCTTATAATTTAATATAAAAATTAGCAAAAGATGAGTAATTCCTTTGAAAAATTTACAGAGAGGCTATATTGATGAGAGTAGTCATTGAAGCAAACGAATGAAGATGGTCTGTTGAATCTAATTCCAGTGTGAGCCCTTTTGGGGTAAGCAGTGGACGGGAATGCCTGTTATAGCATCACAGTTATGAATAGCATCATTTTTATGACTTGGTAAGGATCTTCAAAGAAATTTGATTATTAAATAACGAGTGGTAACGCGAAAGAATCGCCTCGTAGTCGAAAATGACTATGGGGTGTTTTTTTTATAGAATCAAGGTTTATTTCAATAAAAAATAATAGGGAAAGTGTGGAGATATATAATGTCTGAATTTGATACAAAATTAGTTCATGGAAAAATACAAAATGATAATAATACTGGAGCAGTAAATGTTCCCATTTATAATTCGTCAACTTATATTTTTCCAAAGGTTGATGCTAAAATTCGTTGGGATTATGCACGTTCGGGGAATCCGACCCGAAGTTATTTAGAAGATCAAGTTGCAGAATTAGAAGGGGGATATCAGGGATTCGCATTTTCATCAGGGTTAGCAGCAATTCATTCAGTATTCTCAATTTTTTCACCAGGAGATCATATCATAATTGGAGATACTGTTTATGGTGGAACTTTTAGATTGATAAACCAAATATTCAAAAAATGGAACTTAGAGTTCACAGCAGTTAATACACAGGACGTAGCAATTGTAAGAAATGCTATTAAAGAAAACACCAAGGCTATTTATTTTGAAACGTTCTCCAATCCTTTACTGCGTGTGACGAGTGTCAAGGAGACTGCAAAGATTGCAAAAGAAAATAATTTATTAACGATTGTCGATAATACTTTTTTAACTCCATATCTGCAAAAGCCACTCAAATTAGGCGCAGACATAGTTATCCATTCTGCAACAAAATATTTAGGTGGACATTCTGATGTGATTGCCGGTGTTGTAGTTGCTAAAAATAAAGAATTGGCTGAACAAATCTATTTCAATCAAAATGGAATTGGTGCGGTTTTATCTCCAGAGTCTTCTAACCTAATTAGAAGAGGGGTTCAGACATTAGCAGTTAGAATGGACAGGCATCTTAGCAATACTACAAAAATTGTAGAGTTTTTACAAACTCGTGAAGAAATCAAACAGATATATTTTCCGGGTTTATCAGGAACAAAGGATTACGAAATTGCTAGTCAAGAGGTTAATGGCTGCGGTGGACTTGTTTCTTTTGAGCTACAAGAAGGTCTTGATGCAATCAAATTTGTTGAAAGCCTAAAACTGATTCAGCTTGCGGTCAGCTTAGGGGCAGTTGAAAGCTTAATAGAATTACCATATAAAATGACTCATGCAGAACTTTCAAAAGAACAACAAGAAGAGATTGGAATAACCTCGCAGTTAGTTAGATTATCGGTTGGAATTGAATCACCAAATGATTTAATTACGGATATTCAACAAGGACTTGATTTATTACATTATCACTGTTGAAGTGCGATTTTACATGTGAGAAAGTGGGTTTTTTATGGGAAATAGTAAACAGGCAATTCTTAATAGAAAATATTGGAAGAGGTGGTCGCTCAACTGGAACGTACTCAGTATTTTAGCTGTTGTTGTTGCATTGGTCGAAAATCTGTTAGTTACTTCAAGTGAAAGTGTAGATAATGGACCCTATCGAATATTTCTGTTAGTTTTTATGTTTTATCTTTTGTTTGTATATTTAGTAGGCTCTTTTTTTAATCTAAGAGTGAAGTTTTATAGTGGACATTTTGCGCAGCTAAATCTTTCTTTGGGAATTTTACTATGTATTCAAGATTTATTGACAGAGAAGTTTGGAACTTTAGCTTTACCGTACTTTGTCAGTTTTGCGCAAATTTTAGAACAAATCAGATACGATGCAGTACTGTTGTTGGAATCAATGATATCGTCGCTGATTTTATGGCTTATTAGTTTTGTAATAGGGACATTGATTGGAGTTGTTCTAGGAATATTACTAGGAAGGTATCGCCAATTCAATTATTGGTCATTCCCTTATTTGAAAGTAATTGGCATAATTCCTGCAGCAGCTTGGATGCCATTGACTATGGTAGTATTTCCAAATAGTTTTTTAGCAGAAGTTTTTTTAATTGTCTTATCAGTTTGGTTTCCTGTAGCTTTTATGACTATTGGAGGCGTACAAAGTATTTTGCCGACATATTTTGAAGCAGCATATACCCTTGGATTCAATGAACACAAAATTATTCAGAAGGTTGTAATTCCAGGTGCACTGCCCAACATTTTTACTGGTATTTTTACGTCTCTAGGATTGTCTTTTACGATGCTAGTAATCTCGGAAATGATTGGGGCAAAAGTTGGATTAGGATGGTACATCAACTGGGCAAAGAGTACCGGAAATTACAGTCAATTGTATGCTGCAATCGTAATCATGGCACTACTTTTTTCAATTATCTTTGCACTGATTAACAAAATTCAAGAGAAAGCACTTCGTTGGCGGAGAACGGCAAGTTAGGGGGACGGTTATGGCTTTTCTAAAAGTAAAGAATGTTACTCGAGAGATTTTTAATAATAACGGTCAGTATTTGAAAATTATTGATGATATTAATTTTTCTGTTGTAGATGGAGAATTCTTATCATTAATCGGTCCTTCAGGTTGTGGCAAGACAACCTTGTTACGCGTTATTTCTGGACTTGATAATCCTGAAAAAGGTGAAGTGACACTTGCAGGAGAAAAAATTGTTAAACCATCAGTTTCAAGAGGATATGTCTTTCAGCATGGAAGCTTGTATCCATGGGAAACGATTAGGCAAAATATAAGTTCTGGGATACAGGTTGTGCAGGGTAAGAACTTTAATCAGAAGTTGGTGGATTACTTCATAGAAGTTATGGGGTTACAAGGATTTGAAGATGCATATCCAAATCAAGTGTCAGGTGGGATGGCACAAAGGGCTGCACTGGCAAGATCATTAGTTTTAAATCCACAGCTGTTGCTCTTGGATGAACCAATGGGGGCACTGGATGCATTTACGCGAGTCGATGTCCAAAATATTATTTACAAAATTTGGCAGGAAAAGAAAACAACGATGATTTTAGTCACACACGATATTGATGAGGCTATTTATTTAAGTCAAAGGATTTTAGTGATGACTCCACATCCGGGTCGAGTCAAAGAAATCGTTAAGAATGATTTACCATTTCCGCGAAAACGCGATAGTTCTGAATTCTTGGATACAAGAAAAAAGCTACAACAAATACTAAATTTTAAATAAGGTGAGGAGATAATCGGATGAGTAATCAAAAAGGATTTATGGGGAATGCATTAAAGTTCGCAGCAATATTTCTAGCAACAATTGGGATTTTTTTTGTTTTCAATAATCATTTAATTTATGCTAGCTCAGGCTATAAATACGGTTCAATAACTATCCCAGCAAAGAATGGAACGATTTGCGGGGCTCCCAATTATATTGCATATGAAAAAGGATTTTTCAAAAAAAATGGGCTTAAAGCGGATTTAGTTGCTAAACCAACAAACATTGGAGATCTTGAAGCTGGGTTCTCAAGTGGTAAATATGATGCTCTAAATGGTGATTTTCAGTATTTGCCAGCTATTCAAAATGGAGCACAAATTCTTGCTGCTGGTGGATTACACCAGGGATGTATCGAAGTCTTGGTTCCTAAGAATTCGAGCATACATAGTGTCAAGGATTTAAAAGGCAAGACAATTGGTACACCTGGCGAAGGTTCTACTGGTCAATATGTTGCAACAATCGCTTTGCAGCATGCGGGGATTGATGTTAAAAGTGGGGTGACTTGGAAAACCTTTGATTATGATTTGTTAACTAAGGCAGCGGAAAAAGGCGAAGTGGATGCAATCGCCACCGTGGATCCTTATGCTTATCAAGCACAAAAACAAAATCATTTCAGGGTAATTGTTAATAATAATAACAGTTCTAACAGTACTAAAATGGCAAAGATGGGTATGAAGAAGAGTGGTTCTTGTTGCTATTTGTATTTGCCACAAAAACTGGTTAAGGAAAATCCAGCAAAAGCCGCAGCAATTGTGAAATCATATAAAGAAGCGACAGCATGGATTGATAAACATCCTTCAGAAACTGCCAGCATTCTTCTAGACAAAAAATATGTAGCAGAGACAAAATTTGTTAACCATAAAAATGTTACGAGTTTGATTAAGAGCTATCATTTCTCATTGAAGGGTAAAGCTGGTAAAGCAGACTTGAAGTATTACGCAGAACAATTGAAAAAGGCTGGATTTTTAAAGAGTAATACCAATGTGAACAAATTGATAAAGAATGCATACTATAAAAATTAAAGATAGATATGAATGAATTTAAAAAGGGTAAAAATTACTAGTTCTTATCAGTATTTATGTGACAAGTTAGCTGATTTTGAAGAATAACTTTCGGAATATGCCGGGATGAATTAAAACGCTAAAAGTCGGTAAAAGCAGTTAGATTACTTTACCAATCGAAAAAAGGAAAATGAAATGCTTAAGAAAAATAAACAAAAATGAATTGCAGGTAATGCTGTAATATTGCAACAACTAAGAAAAATTTGTAAGAAACTAATGTTTGAGTTTGATAAAGGAGCTGAGTTTAATGAGTAATGAATTCGATACAAAAAAGATTCATAGTGGATATGAACCGAAGAATTTTGATTATTCCGCAACTGTTCCGATTTTTCAAAGCGTTGCTTTTGACTTAGGGAACACTGGACGTGCAGATCAAATAGTTCGCGGCGAATTACCAGGAGCTTTTATGTACTCAAGAGTAGCCAATCCAACTGTTGATATCTTTGAAAAAAGAATTAATGCTCTTGATGGCGGTGTAGGGGCAGTTGCGGTCGCTTCTGGTATGGCAGCTATCACCTATGCGATTTTAAATGTCGCCGAAGGAGGAGGAAGAATTATTGCTCCGTTAGATATCTATGGAGCTTCATTGGATGAGTTTAGGACGCTTTTACCTAAGTATAATATTAATTTTGATTTTGTTGAAAATATTAATGATTTCGATAAGATTCAAGAACTTATAAGGCCTGATACGAAGGCTATCTATGTTGAGAGTGTTTCTAATCCGATTACAAATATTGCTGATATATCACAGCTAGCTAAATTAGCACATAAAAATAAAATTCCATTGATTGTTGATAATACTTTTCCTACTCCTTATCTGTTCAATCCGATTAAGTTTGGAGCTGATATTATTGTCTATTCTTCAACTAAAGGTATTAGCGGGCATGGTAATGTTGTGTCTGGAATAATTGTGGATGGAGGGAAGTTCGAATGGACTAAGGAGAAATTTCCCCAATTTTTTGAACCTGAATTAACCTTAGATAAAGAGGGAAGAGAAGATAATAGTTTTGTAGGAGTATTTGGCAAAAGGGCTTTTAGTGCACATCTGCGGACAAAATATTTGAGACTGATGGGAGCGGTATTAAATCCGTTTGCAGCTTATCTTGGATTGCTAGGGCTTGAAACATTGTCAGAAAGAGTTAACAAAGAAGTTTTGACTGCCTTAAAGATTGCTCGATATTTAGAAAAAAATGAACACATCGAAAAAATTTTTCATAGTGGACTCTTAAATACACCGCAAAGAGACTTGGTTGAGAAATATTATCCCAATGGAATAGGAACCGTATTCTCATTTAAATTAAGGGGAACGGTGGAAAATATCAAAAAGCTATTAAATGGTGTTAAGCTTTTTACTTACTTACCCAATGTTGGTGACAACCGCTCACTCATTGTTAATCCGAGTGGAACAACTCATCGTGAGGTACCCGAAGATGAAAGAAAAAGGCAAAATATTTCAGATAACCTTATTAGGCTTTCTATTGGGTTAGAAGATGCGTCTGATTTAATTCGAGATTTAGAACAAGCGATTAAACAAGCTTTTAAGGAGTGAGAGTAAATTGACTAAAAAAAAGATTGTAATTGATTTAAAAGAAATAATCGAGTTGCGTCATTATTTTCATCAACATCCTGAGTTGTCCAATAATGAATTCAATACTACAAAGAAGATTAAAGCAGTTTTGACTGCTTGGGAAGTTTCAATTTTACCAACTGGTTTAGATACTGGTATTTTGGCAGAAATCAAGGGCAAACAAACGGGTTCAATTATTGCTTTGAGGGCAGATATTGATGCTTTGCCTGTTCAAGAAGAAACAAGCCTAGCTTTTAAATCACTCAATTCAGGAATAATGCACGCTTGTGGTCATGATTTGCATTTAACTAGTCTACTAGGAGCAATAAAGTACTTTAAAGATAATCGAGATCAGATTAAGGGGACAATCAGATTTTTGTTTCAACCAGCTGAAGAAGCTGGCGGCGGAGCAGAACAAGTTATTAAAAAAAATGTGCTTAAAGATGTGAAAGCTATTCTAGGTTTTCATAATAATCCTAATTTACCAGTTGGTACCATTGCAGTGCAATCGGGTCCGATGATGGCAGGCTGCTATAAATTCGAGATTACAATAAAGGGTCAAGGATCACACGGAGCAAAGCCAGAAAAGGGGCATGATCCAATAATTGCCGTAACTGAAATAGTTGGTGCTTTGCAGACAATTGTAAGTAGAAATATTAATCCGCAAGATGCAGTAGTTATAAGCGTCACTAATATTAACGCAGGAAATGTTTGGAATGTTATACCTAGTGAGGCTTATCTTCAAGGAACCGTGCGCCTTTTTGACGAAAAAAATGCCAAATTGGTGAGACAGAGACTTTTTGAACTAACAGAAGGAATTGCTAAAGCATTTGGACAGTCGGTTGAAATAGGTTGGAGCGAGCGGGCACTTCCAATAAATAACGATTCAAATTTGACACAGGCAGTAATCAATAATTTATCAAGTACAGTTCATAAGCCTCTTCTTTCAATGGCAGGAGAAGATTTTGCTACCTATCAAAAAAAAATTCCTGGTGTCTTCGCTTTTGTTGGTTCTAACGGTGCACCAGATGTGGCAGACTGGCATGAACCAAATTTTGTTGGCCTCGATGAAACTTTGACAACGGGGGTTGATTATTTTATTGAAGGTGCAAAAGGATTGTTAGCATATCTGAATGAGGAGATGAAATAAAGTTGAAAGATGAACTCATTTCTTTACTGAATAAGAATTTATTGGAAGTTGAACCATCATTAATTAGAAAGTTTGATGAGGAAATTAGTGAGATACCTAATATAGTAAAACTAACATTGGGTGAACCTTATTTTAACACTCCCGACCATATCAAAATAGCAGGAATAAAAGCAATTATTGACAATCAGACACACTATGCTCCTAATCGTGGAATAGCTGAACTTAGAGGAGCGATAAGTAATTATTTAAAGCGTCATTACGGAGTATCATATGATCCGCAGGAACAAATTATAGTCACTAATGGTGCCAGTGAAGCAATCAGCACGGTCATGAACTCTTTTTCGGGACAAGGTGATGTAGTTTTGTGTCCTTCACCAGCCTTTGGACTGTATCGGAATTTAGCAAAAATAAACGGAGCTAAGTATATAGAAATTGATACGGAAAACGATAAATATAAATTAACTCCAGAAAAGTTAAAGGAATACTTAAATAAATATCAAACATCCGTTAAGATGCTAATTTTCAACTATCCCAACAATCCAACAGGAGTTAGTTATTCTGAAATTGAAATAAAAAAACTTGCAGAGGTCTTGAGAGAATACTTGGTAGTTGTTTTGAGTGACGAAATTTACAGTGAACTTATTTATAAGGAAAAACATGTATCAATTGCATCTTATTTACCAGAAAAGACACTGCTAGTTAATGGAGTATCTAAGTCGTATGCCATGACTGGTTGGCGTGTGGGATATCTATGCGGACCAAAGAAACTAATTAGAAATTTGGCAAAACTTCATCAGGCTAATGTTGCGACGATTGGAACTATAAATATGATTGCTGCTGCAGAAGGATTAATTAATGGTGACGAAGATATAAAAAAGATGCGTGCAGAATATGAAAAAAAGAGAGACTTTGTTTGCAAACGGCTAAGGGACATTGGTTATTCTTTTATACCGGCTGATGGAGCATTCTACATCTATGTCAAATTACCACATGATTTTCAGGGCTCTAGCATTGATTATGCAAGAATACTTGCTCAAAGGGCACATGTCGCGGTTATTCCTGGAGCAGCATTTGCAATCCAAGATCAAAAATATTTTCGCATTAGTTACGCTGTCTCAGATGATAAATTGGCTAGTGCGCTGAAACGTTTAGAAAAATTTGTAAAGGGCAGGCGAAGATAAATTGACAAAAATAATTGCTTATCATGTTCGACAAGATGAAGACCCATTTATTGCACAATGGAGCAAGAAAAATGAAATTGAGGTTAAAAGCGTTCCATTCGAACTTCACCCTGATACTGTGGAATATGCAAAAGGGTATGATGGAATTATTTTTAAACAACGTAGTAAATTAGATGAAGATGGTTTGATTTATCAAGTCTTAAAGAGTTATGGAATTCGTCAGTTATCTTGTCGTTCGGCGGGGATAGATACAGTTAATCTTAGTGCGGCTAAATTAAATGGTATCAAAGTGACGAATGTTCCTTCATATTCTCCGCATGCGGTTGCAGAATTAGTTTTGATGCAGGCAATGCAACTGATTAGACATTATCCAGAATTCAAAGCACGCTTGGATAATAACGATTATGTTGTTGATGGATTGCGTTCACGTGAACTTTCGGAATATGTCATTGGGATTATCGGAGTTGGCAGAATTGGGAGAACAGTTGCTCAGATATTTCACAGTTTAGGGGCAAAGGTTCTTGGGAATGATTTGATAAGAAATCCAGAGTTAGAGCAAGCTGGGACTTTGAAGTATGTTGAAAAAGATGAGATTTATCGAAAAGCAGATATTGTGACCTCACATGTTTATTTGAGTGAGCAAAATATTCACTTAATCGGTCAAAATGCTTTTTCTAAGATGAAATCAACCGCTTTTTTAATAAATGATTCTCGAGGATCGATTGTGAACACTGCTGATTTGTTAGTTGCTTTGGAGAAAAAACAGATTGCTGGAGCAGCATTAGATGTAGTTGAAGAAGAAACTAAGATTTTTAATTTGAAATTTGATAGGCAAACTCCAGTGGTCAATTACAATCTGCTTAAAGAATTGCCGAATGTGATTTTGACACCACATATTGCTTTTTACACAGATATTGCAGTTGAACGAATGGTAAAACAAGCTCTAGATGATGCATTAAACATTATTCAAGGAAAGCACAGTGTGCATGAAATAAGTTTCAAGGGAGAATAAAGATGGTTAAATTCAGAAGAATGACGATTAATGATTATGAACAGGCATATACTTTATGGGAGAGAACACCAGGAATGAATCTTCAATCCTTGGACAATACACGAGCTGGAATTATGCGTGTAATTGACTGCAATTCTAACCTGTGTTTTGTTGCTGAAGACCAAGAAATAGTAATTGCAACAATCTTAGGAGCAACTGATGGTAGAAAGGGTTATTTTTACCACGTTGCAGTTGCTAAAAATTTTCAACATCAGCAGATTGGAAAAAAATTGATTTCAAAGGTTCTAGAAGAATTTAAGTTGGAAAATATTGAAAAAGTTGGTTTGTTTACGGTTATGGATAATAGTGAAGGACAGAAATTCTGGGAGCATCTAGGATTTAAGGAGCGGCCTGATATAAAATATTTGGATTTAGATTTGTAATTACATTGGAATATTTTTTGTCAAACCAGAAGTTTACTTTTAGCTGAAGAAAAGGGAATATGGTGTTGGAAAAGGTTGAATACTAAGTTAGACAGAGCGTTTTGACTTATGAAACACATTTATACATTTATGCACAATAAAGAGGTGAGACTAGATCAAAATTTAACTTTTGACACAGTCCCACCTCTGTATAGTAATGTTTATTTATAAAACTCAAAATGATTCTTGATCAGTGTCTTTTTTTGAGAGCGCCTATTATTGCTGGAATTAATGAAACAGCAATGATTCCAATGACCACCAGTGAAAAGTGCTCTTTTACAAATGGAATATTTCCAAAGAAATAGCCGGAACCACAGCATAAGGTCATCCATGCTGTTGCACCAATTATATTATAGCGGAAGAATTTGCTATAGGGCATGTGACTGCTGCCAGCAACAAAAGGAGACATTGTTCTGATAATTGGCATGAAGCGAGCCAACGAAATTGCAACGCCACCATGTTTTTCAAAAAAAGCACGAGTATGCTCGAGATTTTCTTCTTTTATGAATTTCCCTAAGAAGGAATTCTTGTGTATAGAATCGCCTATTTTGTGACCAATAAAGAAATTAAGAGAATCCCCAAGAATAGGTGCAATCCAGAATAACAGGACAAATATCCAAATATTTAAATGATAGGTAGAATTTGCTGCGAGTGCACATGCAGCAAAGAGCAAGGAATCACCAGGTAAAAATGGCATTATTACAGCACCAGTCTCAACAAAAATGATTGTGAATAAAATGAGGTATGTCCAATCTCCAAATGTATTGACAATTGTTATTAGATGGGTATCAATATGTAAAATAAAATCAATTAAAAAGTTCATCTGTTGCTCCTTGTTTTGTTAGTTTAATTCTGGAAAATTTTTAATGAGTTGTGTGCTGTGAGCAGCTTGCCGGATATCGGGATGAATGTACCTCATTGCACTATTAATGGCAATAGGAGCTTCACCAAAGCCCGTTGCAATCAGATTAACTCGGCCAGAGTAGTTGATTATATCGCCAATAGCAAAAATTCCTGGAATAGATGTTTCCATGTCGGTTTTTACTGTAATTAAATTATGTTCGGTTTCAAGCTGCCATGATTTAAGTGTTTTGTTGTTAG
Source organism: Lactobacillus sp. UCMA15818 (assembly GCF_030400225.1). Classification (GTDB taxonomy): domain Bacteria; phylum Bacillota; class Bacilli; order Lactobacillales; family Lactobacillaceae; genus Liquorilactobacillus. Next base: position 37,113 of record NZ_VJYB01000015.1, read on the forward strand.
ATACAAAGCCATAGTTTACTAGAAGAAAGTCAGCTAAAATTTCTTTTGTTTCCGCAGTTTTTACTTTTTTAAGAGTAATTCTTATTTTATCATCATCAGAATCTAAATTACTGATAAGATAAGGCGTTTCAAAAATTGTTTTTGTTTTTTTCAGTTGTTCAATACTGCTTTCTAAAGCTCTGAACTTATCTCTTCTATGGATTATGCTAACAGATTTAGCAATCTTCCGCATTTCAAGTGCCCAATCAACAGCCGAGTCGCCACCTCCAGCAATTGCAACATCTTTATCACGAAATTCCTGAGGATTTTTTACGAAATAGCGAAGCTGCTTATTTTCAAATCTCTCTGCATTTTCGATAGCAAGTCTTCGTGGTTGAAAAGCACCAACACCTGTTGCAATAATAATAGTACGTGAATAAGTTTTCTTTTTTGTAGTTGTAATTGCAAAACCCAAATCAGTTTTAGCAATAGTTTGAACGGTTTCGTTTAAAAAAATATCAGGTTTAAATTGGTCATTTTGGATTAAAAGATTATTAATAAGCTGGGTGCCCTTAATGGAATTGAATCCTGGAATGTCGTATAAGTTTTTCGCTGGAAATAGTGTGCTGACTTGACCACCAAGTTGATCCAAACTTTCAATTAACTGTGTTTTGGCTTGGCGCATGCGAGCATATGTTGCTGCAAAAATACCGATAGGACCACCGCCAATGATGGTGATGTCATAGTAATTTTCGTTTTTCATTGTAATGCTCCTTTCAATTATGTACACTTAGATACATTAGCATAATTAGTTTGTAAAATAAATTAAATTGGAAAAATGTTTACTATTTCGATAGAATAAACTATATAAAAAAGGAGGAATTAGAAATGTTTCCACAATTAGAAGAAAATCAGACAAATCCCAAGGTGACATTACAGACGAACCTTGGTGAAATCGTAATTGAACTTTTTCCAGAGAAAGCTCCCAAAACGGTGGATAATTTTCTCAAGCTTGCGCAAGAAGGTTACTATGAAGGTGTTATTTTTCACCGAGTAATAAAAGACTTTATGATTCAAGGTGGAGATCCCACAGGTACAGGTATGGGCGGGCAAAGCATTTGGAATCAGGCTTTTGAAGATGAATTTTCAAACGAACTTTTTAATTTAAGAGGAGCGTTATCAATGGCAAATGCTGGGCCAAATACTAACGGAAGCCAGTTTTTCATTGTTCAAAATAAGAATTTTCCTAGTCAGATGATTGAACAGATGCAACAAGCAGGGTATCCTACTGAAATTGTCGAAGAGTATCAAAAAGGTGGTACGCCATGGTTGGATCATCACCATACTGTTTTTGGACAGGTTCGTTCTGGACTAGATGTTGTTGATGCAATTGCTGAGGTTGAGAGTGTACAGGATAAACCAGTTGATGACGTAATAATCAATAAAGTTATTACTGAATAGTTTTTGGTAAGAGGCGACAGCAATGAAATATAAAATTGGATCAATTGTTGAGGGAAAGATAACAGGGATACAGGCGTACGGAGCTTTTGTTGCGCTTGATACTCATACGCAGGGTTTAATACACATTTCAGAATGTCATCCAGGTTTTGTCTCGGATATCCATCATTATCTAAAAATTGCGCAAACTGTTAGGGTAATGATTATTGACATTGATGAGTATACTGGAAAAATAAGTTTATCAATAAGATGTATAAAAGAACCATCTATCAATGTGACTGAAGAACATATTAGATGTGTACACAAACATTATTGGACAAATTATAAAGTCAATGACGGTTTTGAACCAATAAAAATGCGATTAAATAGTTGGACTAATGATGCATTACACGATATAGAGAGTTAATTGAAAAAATTCTAAAATAATACTTGACTGTGAATGAATAAATTGATATTATATTTCTTGTTGGTCATCAGTAATTGTTGTAAGGTTAGAAAAAATTACTGTTTTCCAAAATGAATATTGTTGGATATTTATTCTTTTTTTGTTTTTTATAAACAAAAAAAGTTGACAAGCATCTAACAATCAAGTATCATTAAATAGTTGCGTTGAGCAATTATGTAGACCTTTGAAAACTGAACAAAGTTTCGACAAATCAAATGTGTAGGGTCTCTTGTTTAGTACAAGAGCAAACATTTGCGAAGTCAATTCGCTAGTAAATAATTAAGTAAAGAGTCA
>NZ_VJYB01000016.1 GCF_030400225.1 Lactobacillus sp. UCMA15818
AGCAAAAGAGTGCGGTGATGATGGCAAGAAGGATACACCTGTTCCCATGTCGAACACAGAAGTTAAGCTTCTTCGCGCCGATAGTAGTTGGGGGATCGCCCCCTGCGAGGATAGGTCGTTGCCGTGCTTATAGTTATTCCGGCATAGCTCAGTTGGTAGAGCACCTGACTGTTAATCAGGTTGTCGACGGTTCGAGCCCGCCTGCCGGAGTTTAGTATATGTGCTGGAGAGTTGTCCGAGTTGGCCGAAGGAGCATGATTGGAAATCATGTAAACGGGTTATGACCTGTTTCAAGGGTTCGAATCCCTTACTCTCCGTTGCAGAATGACCCGTTGGTCAAGTGGTTAAGACACCGCCCTTTCACGGCGGTAACATGGGTTCAAATCCCGTACGGGTCAATATTGGAGGATTAGCTCAGTTGGGAGAGCGTCTGCCTTACAAGCAGAGGGTCACAGGTTCGAGCCCTGTATCCTCCATAATATTACGGTCCTATAGTGTAGGGGTCTATCACGCCTGCCTGTCACGCAGGAGATCGTCGGTTCAAATCCGTCTAGGACCGTTTTATGTTTATATATATTTTTTGATGGCTCGGTAGCTCAGTTGGTAGAGCAATGGATTGAAGCTCCATGTGTCGGCAGTTCGATTCTGTCCCGCGCCACCATGGAAGGGTAGCGAAGTCTGGCTAAACGCGGCGGACTGTAAATCCGCTCCTTCGGGTTCGGTGGTTCGAATCCACTCCCTTCCATTTTTAATAATAGGGGTATAGTTTAAAGGTAGAACTACGGTCTCCAAAACCGTCAGTGTGGGTTCAATTCCTACTACCCCTGCCATATGGCGATAGTGGCGAAGTGGTTAACGCACCGGATTGTGGCTCCGGCACGCGTGGGTTCGATTCCCACCTATCGCCTTTAAAATTGGGTTATAGCCAAGTGGTAAGGCAAGGGACTTTGACTCCCTCATGCGCTGGTTCGAATCCAGCTAACCCAGTTTTGGATTTGTACTATATCTGGCGGTATAGCCAAGTGGTAAGGCAGAGGTCTGCAAAACCTTCATCACCGGTTCAAATCCGGTTACCGCCTTTAGTTGCTTTTAGGCGCTAACTGTAGTATAGTTTTACCTTGTAATATGCCGGTGTGGCGGAATTGGCAGACGCGCTGGACTCAAAATCCAGTGCCCGTTGAGGGCGTATCGGTTCGACCCCGATCACCGGTATTTTTAGTTATAATTAGAAGCAATAAGAAAGTCTTAAACCGTATGGTTGAGGCTTTTTTATTTTTAATAAAAATAATTAATTATGAAGTTGTTGCAATTTTGCTGCTAACAGCAGAAAACCGGTAGTAAAATGTATAAGATATTCGTAATTTCGTGTTGGTTCTCAAATTTTACCATCTGATAGGAGAGCCTTTATGGCATACTATTTACTTGGAATAGGTATAATTCAACCTTAGAATTATTGTCACTGAGTTTGCAGCTTTTACAAGAGTTACAAGACTATTAATGATAGGTCAAAATCCAATTGTTGATCAATCGATGCTGTTTCTCAAATAAATAACGGAATAATTTAGTAAATATGCATTGCTGTCTGCTTATAATCTAGGTTTATTCGTGAATTATTCTATATTGATGGAATTAGATATTCTTTGAAATAGGTATCCAGATTGTAACTCAGACATATCTAAAAAAAGAATATTGTATGAGCAGTTTAGAAGATTTAAGGCTGAATTTCCGTCCTAAAAAATTAAAGTTAATATCGTGAGCATGTAAGAAGTTATACTTTACAAAAATAGAAAGATCAAAAATTCGATGAATATAGCTTGCTTTTGATTAATAAAGGGTAATATATCTTTATAAAAAAAATAAAAATATAGAATTAAATTAGATATAAACAGTTTTATTTTTTTTGTAGACATCCAATTGCATGTGATGTTATAATTTGTGACATCAAATAGGGGGGATTCTTATATGAATGCAGCTAATACTACATTTTTGATTATTTCGTGTGTTCTAGTATTTTTTATGACACCTGGTTTAGCTTTTTTCTATGGTGGATTGGTTTCAAAAAAGAATGTTGTTAATACAATGTTTTCAGTCTTTGTAATTTGTGGAGTTGCTGTTTTACTTTATGCAGCAGTTGGTTATGAACTCTCATTCAATGGAAATATTGGCGGCGTAATTGGAACTGTTAAGCATTTCTTTCTAGATGGTTTGAACTTAGCTCAATTACAGTCGAAAGAGCTTGGAATTAACGTTGGTACCTTTTTACTGTTTCAAATGATGTTTGCTATTATTACACCTGCACTCTTTGTTGGAGCGGTAGTTGGTAGGATGAAATTTAATTTTTTGCTTATTTTTATTATTTTATGGTCAATTTTCATTTATTATCCAATGGTACATATGGTATGGAGTAGCAATGGTCTGCTTGCTTCATATGGTGTTTTGGATTTTGCTGGTGGAACAGTTGTTCATATCAATGCAGGTGTTACTGCTCTGGTACTTTCAGTGTTCCTTGGTAAGAGAATTAACTTTGGAAAAGAAAAACAGAGTCATTATAATTTACCTTGGGTACTCTTAGGTACAACAATTCTTTGGATTGGTTGGTATGGTTTTAATGCTGGTTCGGCACTCGGCATGACGGAAATTGCTGTTCAGGCATTCTTGACAACTACTATTGCTACGGCTGCAGCATTAGTTACTTGGATGGTTTTGGATATGGTCGTCGTTGGTAAACCTACATTGGAGGGTGCGTGTACAGGAACAATTTGTGGGCTTGTCGGAATTACCCCCGCAACAGGTTTTGTAACGGGTGCTGGTGCGTTTTGGATTGGCGCTTTGAGTGCAATCGTGAGTTATTTGTTTATCACATATGTCAAACCAAAATTAAAATATGATGATCCACTAGATGCATTTGGTTGCCACGGTGTTTCAGGGATTGTAGGATCAATTTTAACTGGTGCGTTTGCAAGTAAATTCGCTAATAGTTCTATTAGCAATGGATTATTTTATGGTGGAGGCTTCCACCAATTATTGATTCAAATCGTTGGAACGTTATTTACAATTGTGTTTGTCACAATTGTAGCAAGCCTGCTAATATTTATTTTGAAACTCTTCATGAAGATACGTGTTGAAGAAAGTGCTGAAATTACTGGACTTGATCAATCTGAACATGGTGAAATTGCTGATTACACTGTTTCAACAACTAGTGCTGATGTTGGAAAATATGAACAGGAATTTCAAGGTCAATTAGCACATTTAAATAATCCCCAAGATTAATACTAATATAAAATATAAAAGAAAAAGAGTTAATACATGGCATGACTTACCTCCTAAAATGCTTGGAGATAAGAGAGACATGTACTTAACTCTTTTTTTTATTTGAAATGCTATTTCAACTTAATGTAGTTTGATACCTTATCAACACCATAATTTCTAATCTGATACAACAAAATATCGGCACAGGCACGACTATCATCTAACGCATTGTGATGATGATTCAGTGTAATATCAAGATTTGAGCAAATTGTATTGAGCTTGTAGTTATCTAAACTAAAAAGGTTGCGACTCGTTGCAAGTGTGTCAAGAACTAAATAATTAGGAACAGCCAGGTCGTAAAATTGAAGAGTATGGCTTAGAACACTACAATCAAAATTTGCATTATGTGCAACAATTAATTTATCCTTCATGAAAAAATTGGATATGTGCGGCCACAATTCTGAGAAATTAGGAGCTCCCAGAACATCTTTTCCTGTTATTCCATGTATTTGGGTATTGCGCCAGTGAAATGGTGTCTGAGGATCGATTAAAGAATACAATTCATCAACTACTCGGTTATTTTCAACTACAGTTAGTGCAATTGAACAAGCACTATTTCTTTTAGCATTAGCAGTTTCAAAATCAAATGCAACAAAATTCATAGGCAAGACCTCCTAACTTTTATATATTTGCATACAATCATACCATAATTTTAACCTTAATTTTAGCAGAATGATTGCAAATGTTAAAGGGGACATAGCTTTTTTAAGTTATTAATATTTAATGAAATAAGTGATTTATTTATACAAAAGGACACAAAATTTTATAAAATATAATAGTGTATGTTTAGTGGTGTGGTACTTGAAGAAAAAGTGCTACACTTGAAAGAGATGTTAATGAATGTGGGGATATTTGGAATGAAACAGATACAAGAATTATTCGTAGAAAAATTTACTGAAGAAAAAATTAAAGTTGAAAGATCGTTGTCAGAGTATACCAATACAAAAACGGGAGGACCGGCTGAGATACTTGCCTTTCCAACAGAGACAAAAGATATTTGTGAGATGATTAATATTGCAAATGAATATCAGTTGCGAGTAACTGTGATTGGGAATGCAAGTAACCTGATTGTAAGAGAAAAGGGAATCAGAGGTCTCGTAATAATCTTAACTAACATGAAAAGTATCAAAATAGAGAACAGCACAGTAATTGCAGAAGCTGGTGCATCTTTAATAAGAGTGACGGAAAGGGTATATAGTGCTGGTTTGACAGGAATGGAATTTGCTGCAGGGATTCCGGGTAGTGTTGGAGGAGCAGTCTTCATGAATGCTGGCGCGTATGAAGGAGATGTCAGTCAAGTAGTTAGCGAAGTTGAGGTTTTAACTCCTGAAGGAAAAATGAGAACGTACACAAACGAAGAAATGAACTTTGCATACAGACACAGCAGAATTCAAGATGAAGAAGATATTGTGTTAAAAGCAGTTTTTAGATTACAGAGTGGTGACAAAAAGAAAATTAGAGAAAAAATGGATAATTTTAATTTCTTAAGAGGTTCTAAACAACCATTAGAATACCCATCCTGTGGCAGTGTTTTTAAAAGACCGAAAGGATATTTTACGGGTAAATTAATTCATGATGCAGGATTGCAAGGATTTATGATTGGTGGCGCCCAAATTTCACTCAAACATGCGGGATTTATTGTTAATCGGGGGAATGCAACAGCTTCTGATTATATTGCCGTCATAAAATATATTAAAACAATTATTAAACAAGAATTTTCTGTAGAATTACAAACAGAAGTAAGAATTATAGGTGAAAAATAATTTTTTCTTGGAGTTTTGCGAAAAGAAAGGCAGACTCCTTTTTTTTTAGTCAATTTTTTGTAATAATAATAGATGGAGGTGTTAGCTGAATGTCGATTGTGGAAACCGTCATTGGACTTGTTCTATTAGTTTTATTATCAAATTTGATTAATCATTATTTTAAAGCAATTCCTGTGAGTTTGATTCAAATTATTTTGGGAACCATTTTCGCACTTATTTTTAACTTAAAAATCGAGTTGGAGTCAAGTTGGTTTTTGTTACTTTTTATCGCTCCCTTGTTATATAATGATGGGCGAAAATTTCCTAAAGAAGAACTTTGGAAGCTGAAGGGGGCAATCTTTAATAATGCCATTATTTTAGTATTTATTACGATGCTTCTTGGCGGCTTCCTAATTCATCTAATAATACCTGCACTTCCTCTGCCAGTAGGAATTGCTCTAGCTGCGATTCTAGCTCCGACAGATCCAGTTGCTGTACATTCAATATCAAAACAAGTTAAACTGCCTGATAACATTCTTCATTTGGTCAGTGGTGAAAGCTTGATAAATGATGCAAGTGGACTGATTGGTTTTAAGTATGCAGTAATGGTAGCTGTTACTGGCTATTTTTCACTTAAAACAGCATTGGTGGAACTTTTTTATTTTGGAATTGTCGGATTTGTATCAGGATTTGTATTGATAACAATTGTTGTGTTAATCATTGAGTGGCTGATTGTCAAGGGCTTTAATGATGTTGTTTTTAATACAGTGCTTCAATTATGTGTACCTTTCATCATTTATCTACTGACAGAAGAATCGTTTCATGCATCCGGTGTAATAGCTGTTGTTGTTGCAGGCGTTATCTTTGCATCTAAACGTAATTCATTTATCAGAATTCAGCCTGAGATCAATATTGTCAGTGAAAGAATGTGGGATTTAATCGTTTATCTCCTAAATGGAATAATGTTCACGATTTTGGGTGTGGAGCTTCCTGTTGCGATGCACGGAACGATTGAAAATGAAGATATAAACACTTTTTCAGCAATATTTTTTGTCTTTGTGATGTGGGGATTACTACTATTAATTAGGATAACTTGGACTTATTGCTATCAGCTCTTCACTAGTGACGCTAAATCCAAATCAGTGAAAGAAAAACTAAAGGTTGCGCTATTATCTGGTATATCTGGTGTTCGTGGTGCAATTACGATGGCTGGAGCACTTACTATTCCAACACAGATTGCTTCGGGCGAAGCTTTTCCTGAAAGATCCCTGGTGTTATTCATTGCCGCTGGAGTAATCATTCTAAGTATGGTTGCTGCAATAATCGTATTACCATTTATTTCTGGAGATGTCGCCTTGCAAACACGTGGAGGATTAGGAGACTTGGATGCCAGCAAAGTTTTGGATACACCTGATGATGAAGATGAGCAACTTGAGATTAGTAGCAACAAAGCAAAATTATATATTCTAAAAACCGCTGTTCGAAGTCTTGAAGAACAAAGGCGCATGGGTAACGAGTTAGCTGTTTATCATCTAATCTTGGAATATCAATTTATGATAAAAAGACTCGAAGTTAATGAATATGCGGATGACTTAAACAAAGCAGCAACTTCAGATGAGATTAAGCTGCACAAAGTTGCATTAAGGGGTCAGCTCAATGAATTGGAACGGCTTCATCAGACAAATCAAATCCAAGAAAAAGTGTATCATAAGTTCAAGAAGTCTTTAAAAAATCAACTAAAGCGGGCAGATTATAAGGCTAGAATTCGACAAGAATGGCCATTCCCAACTGTATTGGAATCCACGAGAAAGTTCTGGCGCTCAATCTCGCTGTGGATTGGTATTAAACAAGATGAGAAATACGGTGTTGAAGTTAGGCTTGTTGAACGTTCAATTGCAAAAGCAGCAATTAAGGGCCTTTCAGAATATATCAAGAATCCTGAGGTTAATGAGAAAAAAATAAATCGAGAAGTTATCTATCACATGATAATTACTTACAAAAGTATTATTGAAAAACAAAAAGGAAAGGAAGCACTCTCAAGGAAAGATTATCAAGAGCAAGTTAGGAGACTTAGATTTAAGTCAATTGCAGCACAAAGATCCGCACTGCAGTATTTAGTCGAGCAAGGTTATGTCAATCATCAAGCTGCAAATAGTTTGCGGCAATATATCAATCATGAAGAGAGTCTAAATTTGCGAGCATCAATCTTACCAAGTTAATTCCAGGAGGCATTGTATTTCTCTAGCAGCAAAAATAATTGCAGAAATTTGATTCGATTTAGGGAAAATTCAGTTTAAAAATTAAATTTTATACCGTCTCTCAAAAGTTAGATAAAAAAGCTAATTTTTGAGGAACGGTATTTTTGTGATTAAATATAATTTTGAATTAGTACTCAAATTTTCCCGACTTATGCACACTCCTTATTGTTCTTCCTGTGTACTTTTATTTTGTTCAAGTAATTCTTGATCGTTTGCCAAAGAACTACGTGTAATGGCGAAAGAAAAGTAAAAAATCAACTGAATAATTGTCATAAAGCCAATAAAAACAAGCATCCGTGGATTCCACATTTGGATAAGCTCTGATATTACCTCTTTAGGAGCGATAAAAAGGTATGCGGTGTGAAGTCTTAAAAATCTACCGATATAGATTCCCACGGAAGAAAAGACTATTAAAGCCGAAATTAAGGTAATTTTGTTAGTTTTAGACCATAACTTAAATTTAATCAAGATTGTATCTGCGACATGTTCCAGACTCCAAAATCCCATTAATGAACACCCAAGAGCACTAGTGACTAAGTTAGTGAATTTTAGCCAGAGGTGGAGATTGAACTCCATTAGTCCAGTTGAGCTGTCATAAGGATTAAGCATTGCGAGATGGAAGAGATCAGTAATAACGTACGGAGCATTCGGATAAAATAGAAGCCACAAGATTAATAAAACTATAAAGATTGGTGTTTTCTTTTGAGAATCAATATGCATTGCAATTTCAATTGGAATATAACCTAGGAAAGTATTTAATAACAGAAAGCTGTATATTCCATTGTGAGATGCGACAGTAATATAGATATATAGCATAAAAATATAAAAAGAAAGTCGAACTATCCATTTATTTAATTTTGACATAAAATCACCCAATTCCATTACAACTATTTTACATAATTAATACTAAAAATTGAAGAATAATGAAATAACTTTTGTATTTTTTAACTATTTGGTTGTAACACAGAAGTAGAAATATCTGTGCTATAATTAATTTATATTTCTTAGGGGGTAAAATGATGAACATTGCTTGGGACAGCCTTTTCTCATGGCAAAATGTAGCTAACATAATAGATATTCTAGTAGTATGGTACGTGATATACAAGTTAATGATGCTGCTTAGAGGAACAAAAGCCGTCCAGTTGTTTAAAGGTGTAATTATAATAGTACTAATTAAACTTATAAGTTGGTTTTTTGATTTGCAAATGGTATCTTGGGTAACTGATCAGATAATTAATTGGGGTTTTATAGCAATTATAATTATTTTCCAACCAGAAATTAGACGAGGGCTTGAACACCTTGGTCGTGGTTCCGTTTTTTTTCATAATAAAAAGCAAAATGAAAACGAACGTAACATGATTAAGGCCCTTGATTCGGCAATTCAATATATGTCTAAACGTCGAATAGGTGCCTTAGTTACAATTCAAAAAAATACAGGTTTGGAAGACTACGTAGAAACAGGTATTAGGCTGGATGCGGACATTACAGGTGCACTATTAATTAATATTTTTATTCCAAACACACCATTGCATGATGGTGCAGTCATAATTAAGGAAAATAAGATTGCTGTAGCGGCAGCATATCTACCGTTATCAGAAAGTAACCTAATTCCAAAAGCACTTGGAACAAGACACAGAGCTGCGGTTGGTATCAGTGAAGTTACAGATGCACTCACAATCGTCGTTTCAGAAGAGACTGGTGGAGTAACCATCACAAAAAATAATGAGTTATTAAGGGATTTGACTAGGGAAGACTACTTGAAGTTGTTGAACAGAGAATTAATTGTTGAGGAAAAGGATAAAAAAGAGAACAGAATCTTGACATCTTTCGTTAGTTTTTTTGAAGGAGGGAAGAGAAAATGAATTTTAATAAATTTATTGATTCTCCTCTTTTTTACAGAATAATTGCGTTAACGTTAGCAGTTTTGCTTTTTGCATATACAAATGAAGATAATCTGAGTAGTACTAGAAATAATACTGAATCAACAATGTTAGCAAATGCTTCAACTACTATGAAGGTGGCCTTGCAACTAGACGTAAATAGTAATAAATATTTTGTTACTGGCTATCCAGAAAAAGTAAAAGTAAAAATTTCTGGTTCAAAGGCAATGGTAACAACGATTTCAAATACTCGTAATTTTAAAATTTATGCAGATTTGACAGATTTGAAACCAGGAACCCATGAGGTAACTCTGAAACAATCAGGATTGAATAGTGACTTGGATTATACAATTAATCCTAAAAAGATTAAAATCACGATTAGTAACAGAAAGACTAAATCCTTCCCAGTGCAGTTTAAGTATGATAAACAAAGGGTTGCTAATGACTATAAGGTAGGAAGCCCGACTGCTGATCAAGATGTTGTTAGTGCTACAGGAGCTTCCTCAGAGGTCAGCAAGATATCAGAGATTATAGCTGCGGTTGAAATTCCTAAAGGAACAAAAGAGACCTTTAGCCGTTCAGTATTGTTGCAAGCAGTAGATGATAAGGGTAAAATTCTCAACGTGGTGATTTCGCCACAGACAGTTAATGTGAAGATACCAATTTACAGTGAGACTACAACGAAGAAGGTGCCTGTTCAATTTGTAACAACCGGAGATGGTGATTCTGATAAAAGTTATACACTAAGCAGTTCAACTGAAACGGTGACGTTATCAGGGACAAAGAGTAATTTGACCAGTGTTTCATCTTATAAAGTTCCGGTTCCAATTGATGGAGTATCAAGTACAACGACTAAGAGTGTCAATCTTACCTCTCCTGGCAGTGGAGTAACAGTTGTACAACCAAAGAGTGTCAAGGTAAAAATAACCGTGGGGGCTTCTTCTAGTGGTGAGTCTACAGTCTCTTCACAAAGTTCAAGTAGTTCTATGAATGAAACATCCAGTTCTTCGACAAAATCAAGTCAAAACGAGTCAGAAAGTAAAAGTCAGACTTCTTCACAAAGTTCTTCAAGCAGTGAAGTGAATAATTAAAATTTAGTAGTGAAATGAGGATTAACTAGAAATGAAATATTTTGGAACAGATGGTGTTAGAGGTATTGCAAACCAAGAGCTTAGCCCGGAGCTTGCATTCAAGTTGGGTCGCTGTGGTGGATTTGTGTTAACAAAACACGCAAGCGATACTAAACCGCCAAAAGTCTTAGTTGCACGTGATACAAGAATTTCAGGTCAAATGTTAGAGCAAGCATTAATTGCTGGCTTGCTTTCAGTTGGTATTGAAGTCTTTTCACTAGGTGTCATCACGACCCCTGGAGTTGCATACCTAGTCCGAGTACAGGATGCTGATGCAGGTATTATGATTTCTGCATCGCATAATCCAGTTGCAGATAACGGTATTAAATTCTTTGGTGGGGATGGTTATAAGCTATCTGATGAAAAGGAAGAAGAAATTGAGCAGTTGCTTGAATCTGGAGTTGATAATCTGCCACGCCCCTCTGCAGAAGGTCTTGGAACTTTAAGCGACTATCATGAAGGCGTATTAAAATATACGCAATTCTTGGAACAGACGATCCCAGATAATTTAGATGACCTCCACATAGCTGTTGATGGGGCAAACGGAGCAACTAGTGGATTAGTTTCGCGATTATTTGCAGACTTGGGTGTTGATTTTGAAACGATTGCCACTGAACCTGACGGCTTAAATATTAACAAAGCTGTTGGTTCTACTCATCCAGAAGCATTAGCAAAATTTGTGGTTGAAAAAGAGGCACAATTAGGAGTAGCTTTTGATGGTGATGGTGATCGATGTATTGCTGTTGATGAGCTTGGTAATATTATTGATGGTGATGAGATTATGTATATCTGCGGCAAATATTTGAGTGAACGTGGCAGGTTAAAAAAGGATACGATTGTTACCACTGTGATGAGTAATATTGGATTGTACAAGGCAATGGAAAAACAGGAATTGCACTCAGTAAAGACGCAAGTAGGTGATCGTTATGTTGTTGAAGAGATGAGAAAAGATGGCTATAATTTGGGTGGTGAACAATCTGGACACGTCGTTTTTCTTGATTTCAATACAACAGGAGATGGGATGTTGACAGCGTTACAGTTACTTAATGTAGTTCAGAAAACAGGTAAGAAATTATCTGAACTTGCTAGTGAAGTGACTACCTATCCACAAGAATTAGTCAATGTAAAGGTAACTGACAAGAAGGCTGCCTTAGAAAATGAAGCAATCAAGGAAATAATTAAGCAGGTTCAAATTAAGATGGGTTCTGAAGGCCGTGTCCTAGTTAGACCTAGTGGAACAGAGAATCTTCTTAGAGTTATGGCAGAAGCTAAAACAAAGGAAGAAGTCCATGAATACGTTATGCAAATAGTAGATGTGGTTAAGAGTGAGATGGGGATATAGATCCCTAACAGATTACTTTAATTAAAATAATTCAAGCACAATAGCTAGGATATACTGCGGTAAATTTGAGTACTAACTCGAATTTATGTACATGATGTGCATTTTTGCTATGAGTAATTAAAAGTTAGACGGAGAATTTGAATTATGAAACATGTTTATTCGTAATCAATAAGAGACTGAGACAAAATTTAACTTTTGTTCCAGTCTCTTATTGATTTTTTGTAATAAAAATTGTTAGAAGACGAACTAGTGAGCGTTATTTTTTGATATATGTTAATTGAGAAAGAAACGGACACCGAGGTTAATCAATCTAAAAAGCAAATAAAAGAGAAGCGAGACAAAGAGATAGAAAAGAATTATTAGCAGAAGTGGTACAAACCAATACTTAGTTTGAATTAGCATAATTCCAATACTAAAGATTTTAAGAGTAGCACTGTAGTTTCCTAACAGTGAAACAATAACTTTAAGAATGCACAGAATTGCTCCTAAAAAGAAACTAAGTTTGAATTGTTTTGGATTTACCAAATTATTGTTCCTCCCAGTGTATAAAAGTAAAACTATAATTCATAGTATATGACAAAATAAAAATAATAAAAATAAAAAAGATATTGACAACGCTTACTGAAATCGGTATCATAATAGATGTAAGGTAATTACTATTTTACCTTCTAATCAATTCTCTTTCTCTCTTATGCCAGAGGGGGCTAAGCCAAAAGAATATTTTGGCTTAGCCCTTTCTTTGATTATATTGAGTAAGTTACTATGACAACACCCTTTTGGCTGTCTTATAATTATTCAAATTATTAAATGGTTAACTAAAAAGATTGGTTGACTTAATATTAGCTGACTATCTATACTATTTGTGAAAGGATGAGGATACAAATGAAGAGTCATGAAATTTTAACATTGATTGAGGAAATCACAAGAAATGATGGTACAAAGTACTTTGAAATATCAAATATGGTTCAAAATGGCAGGGCGGAATTAGCGGTACAAAGAGGATTAATCAAGGAAGTCAGAATTTTGCAGCTCAATATTCCACGCTCAACTAGTGTTATTGAATATGAAAATTACATAAATCAGAACTTCGAGATGCCTGAAGAAAAATTTGATCATTTTGAAGAGTGGACAAAAACGGAAAAGATAGGCAAAACTATTAAGCAGATACTAGTTGAAAATCATATTTCTTAATTTTTGAATTGATTGATTTTAAATATGTGAAGAGTTGATGGGAGAATTTCACAAAAAATTCCTTTACACAAACGTTACAATAAAGTGACTTCTATCTTTACATTCATATAATAGAATGATACTTGTAACAACGAAAGGAAGAAGAAAAAAATGAAAAAGCTCACCAAAATTGCTACAGTTATTATTGCTGCTTCAGCTATTCTTGTTGGATGCGGGAAGTCTAATTCAAGTTCGTCATCTTCATCTGCCTCAAGTAAGGCAGTATCTGGTAAGATTACAATCGTTGGGTCAACGGCCTTACAACCATTAGTAGAAAAAGCTGCAGAGAATTTTCAAACAGATAATTCTAAAGTAAGCATTACTGTTCAAGGTGGCGGTTCAGGAACTGGTTTAAGCCAAGTTCAATCTGGCGCGGTAACAATTGGAAACTCTGATATCTTTGCGCAACAAAGTGATGGTATAACAGCAAGCAAGCTTAATGATAACAAGGTTGCCGTTGTGGGGATGGCACCTGTTGTTAATAAGGACGTAGGTGTTAAAAACTTAACAATGAAGCAATTACGCAACATCTTTACTGGTAAAATTACTAACTGGAAAGAAGTTGGCGGTAAAGATCAGGATATAGTTTTGATTAATCGTGCGGAAGGTAGTGGAACTCGTGCTACTTTTGAAACGAATGTTATGAACGGTGAAACAGCTGCTAAGTCCCAAGAACAAGATTCAAATGGGACTGTTCAAAAGATGGTTGCTGAGACACCAGGTGCCATTAGTTACTTAGCTTTCTCATACATTACTTCTAGTATTCAAGAAGTATCACTTGATGGTGTAAAGCCAACTGATGCAAATGTAACAACAAACAAATGGAAAATTTGGTCATACGAGCACATGTATACTAAAGGAACACCAAATGCTGCAACAAAGGCATTTCTTAGCTACATGAAGTCTGACAAAGTTCAAAATAGTTTGGTTAAAGAACTTGGTTACGTTTCAATTGGTAAGATGAAGGTTCAAAAGAATGCAGATAACAAAGTAACTGATATTAAATAATAAATTGCAATACCGTAATCTCCGACTGTATAATGATTTAAAATATAATTGTTAAACAATGGATGATTAATGGGGGTGAGCTAAGTGAAAATTCATTTAGTTCACTCCCAAATTTTGGTGGAGAGGTGATTTTAATGGATCCTATCAAGGATAAGATTCAAAGTACATCAAGAGAAACGAGACAGGATATAGTTGGTAAAGTGCTTTCATATTCTTGTATATCACTAATAGTAATTGTTGTATTATCAATTTTTGTCTTTGTTGCAACAAAGGGATTAGCAACATTTGTAGTTAATAAAGCAAGTATCTGGGATTTTCTTTTTGGAACAAATTGGAATCCTTCTGCAACGGATAAAGCAGGCAATCCACTTTTAGGAGCTTTACCGATGATTACTGGTTCTTTCGGAGTAACAATTATTGCTGTGATTTTTGCAGCTCCATTTGCAATTGGAACAGCACTGTATATGACAGAGGTAGCATCTAGGCGTGGTGAAAAACTGCTTCAAAGTGTTATTGAACTACTGGTGGGAATTCCGTCAGTTGTTTATGGATTTATCGGATTGTCTGTAGTTGTACCATTTGTTAGAACTCATTTTGGCGGTTCAGGATACGGAATATTATCCGGAGCTTTTGTTCTTTTTGTAATGGTTCTGCCAACAGTAACATCAATGACTGTGGATAGTTTGAGGGCAGTTCCAAAATATTATAAGGAAGCTTCATTAGCGTTAGGTGCTACAAAATGGCAAACAATCTATAAAGTTCTTTTAAGATCATCAACATCTGGTATTTTGACGGCGATTATCTTTGGGATGGCTCGTGCATTTGGTGAGGCACTTGCTGTTCAAATGGTTATCGGTAACGCTGCTGTAATGCCAAAGGGTCTGCTGGCACCAGCCTCAACTTTGACAAGTGTACTTACAATGGGAATTGGGAACACTGTTATGGGAACTGTGGGAAATAATGCCCTTTGGTCACTTGCTTTAATGCTATTATTAATGTCATTAATCTTCAATATCATTGTAAGATTCATTGGACGCAAGGGGAGAATGTAATATGAAAACAAAATTCCAAAATAATGTAGCTATTGCAGTTATTCGTGTTATTGCTGTTCTAGTTGTCTTAATCCTAGCTTTCTTGTTGGGTGATATTTTGATCTCGGGCGTTCCACATATTTCATGGCATTTTTTGACTGCTCCATCACAAGCCTTCACAAGTGGTGGCGGGATTGGGGTACAGTTGTTCAATTCCATTTACTTATTACTATTGACTTTAATAATTTCTTTTCCAATCTCATTAGGCGCGGGAATATTTCTGTCAGAATATGCTCCCAAAAATATTTTTACTGCTACTGTACGAATGGCGATTGAAGTTTTGAGTTCATTACCCTCTGTTGTTGTTGGACTATTCGGGTTCTTATTATTTGTTGTTCAGCTAGACATGGGATTTTCAATTTTATCTGGTGCAATTGCTCTTACATTTTTTAACTTGCCGTTACTAACTAGAAATATTGAAGAATCACTTAGAGCAGTTCCAGATCTTCAAAGAGAAGCCGGATTGTCTTTGGGATTATCTAAGTGGAGGACAGTTATTAAAGTGATCTTACCGGAGGCACTTCCTGGAATCATAACGGGTGTTGTGTTAGGTGCGGGCCGTGTCTTTGGTGAGGCAGCCGCCTTAATATATACCGCGGGGCAAAGCGCAACAAATATTGACTTTGGCAATTGGAACCCATTCAATGCAACTAGTCCGCTCAATTTAATGAGACCAGCTGAAACCTTAGCAGTCCACATTTGGAAAATTAATTCTGAAGGTGTTATGCCTGATGCAGCAGCAGTCTCAGCTGGTTCATCTGCTGTTTTAATAATTGCGGTTTTGATTTTTAATTTCTCTGCTCGCGTAATTGGTAATCAGTTGTATCGCAAATTGACGGCAACCAAGTAGGAGGATTTGTTAATGGGTATTAATAAATATGATTTTAATGAAAAAAATATTTTAAAATTTGATTCTAATGAACACGAGCTTGCGATTGCTACAAAGAATCTACAAGTTTTTTATGGTGATAAGCATGCACTTTTTGATGGTGACTTAGAATTTGAAAGATACAAGATTACTTCTTTAATTGGTGCTTCTGGTTCTGGCAAATCAACTTATTTGCGCTCGTTAAATCGAATGAACGATAATGTTGCCCGGGTAGAAGGAGAGATTCAATATCGTGGTTTGAATGTTAATTCAAAGAAAATTAATGTTTATGAGATGAGAAAACATATTGGAATGGTCTTTCAAAGACCTAATCCATTTTCAAAATCTATTCGTGAAAACATTACTTTTGCATTGAAAGAACAGGGTTTAAAAAATAAGAAAAAATTAGAAGAAGTTGTTGAAAGTAGCTTAAAGGATGCTGCACTTTGGGATGAAGTAAAAGATGACTTAAAAAAGAGTGCATGGTCGTTATCAGGTGGGCAACAGCAGCGCCTTTGCATTGCTCGAACAATAGCAATGAAACCTGATATTTTATTGCTGGATGAGCCAGCAAGTGCACTTGATCCTATCTCAACAAGTAAAATAGAAGAGACCCTAGTAGAGTTAAAGAAACGTTATACAATCATTATTGTGACTCATAATATGCAACAGGCTTCGCGGATTAGTGATTATACTGCCTTTTTCCATTTAGGGCATATTCTTGAATACGATAAAACAAAGCATATTTTTACAACACCAAAAGTCACTGCAACAAATGACTATATTTCTGGGAACTTTGGCTAGGAGGCACTAATATGGAAGAATTTATTACTACAAAGGATATACACCTGTACTATGGGAAAAAAGAAGCTTTAAAGGGGATTAATTTATCTTTTCCAGCCAAGGGAATCAATGCATTGATTGGGCCTTCTGGTTGTGGTAAATCAACCTACTTGAGGACACTTAATCGAATGAATGATTTGATTTCTTCTGTTACTATGACAGGGAGTATCATGATTAATGGGCAAGATATTTATAGTCCTAAGATGGATACGGTTGATCTTCGAAAAAGGGTGGGCATGGTTTTTCAGCAACCTAACCCCTTTCCTTTCTCGATTTATGAAAATGTCACCTATGGATTGCGAATTGCTGGTATTAAAGACAAACAATTACTGGATGAACGTGTTGAACAAAGTTTAAAGCAAGCAGCTGTTTGGGATGAAGTTAAAGATGAACTGCATAAAAGTGCACTTTCACTTTCAGGTGGGCAGCAGCAGCGTGTTTGTATCGCCAGAGTGCTGGCCGTTCAACCAGATGTTATTTTGCTGGACGAACCAACTTCGGCGCTTGATCCGGTATCAAGTGGCTTAATTGAAGACATGCTTTTAACAATTAGAGATAATTATACTATTATTATAGTGACACATAATTTACAACAGGCTTCAAGAATTTCTGACAGAACCGCTTTCTTTTTAAATGGAGAATTAATTGAAGAAGGAAAGACGAAGGGCGTATTTCTTAACCCAAAGAGACAAGAAACGGATGATTACATTAGCGGACGGTTTGGATAGGCAAAGGGGGAATTAAGATGAGGAAAATTTTAGAGAAACAAATTGAAAATCTCCATCAAGATTTTGCTAAGATGGGTTTTGATGTCGCAAAGTCACTTGAAAATGCAACAAAGGTTTTTGAAAATCATGATGAAAAACTTGCCAAAGAAATTTTGGAAAATGATCTTGCAATAAATGAGAGTGAAATCTACCTTGAAAGAAAGACAGCTCAAGTTATTGCGTTACAGCAGCCGGTTGCTAGTGATTTAAGAGTGTTGATTACGATATTGAAAGCAAGTTCAGATTTAGAAAGAATTGGTGACCATGCAGTAAGCGTTGTTCATTCCACTGACCGAATTGATGTAAATAATCGGAACCAGGAGATTGAAGGCCTTTTAGTAGAGATGAGCAAACATGTGCATAAGATGTTGTTGGATGTAATTGATGCTTATGTTCACAGTGATGAGGAAAAAGCTCGGAGTCTTGCTGATGATGACGAAGTAAATGATAATTATTTGAGACAAGTTAGAGAAAAAGCGCTTAATGCAATGCAGACTGATTCTGATTTTGTTAGCGTTGGTTCAGAATATATGGTTATTGCTACTCATTTTGAGAGAATGGGTGATTATGTGACCAATGTTTCAGAATGGATTGTATATACAAATACTGGAAGAATTGTTGAACTTGGGCCTACAGAAGCCACAAAGAAGTAATTAATTGGTTGGGCAAAACGAATAATTTTTTATCTGGCAAAGCCTATTTCTTTGGGTCTTACTGAAGATTTCATAGAGACTACACAAGACATATAGTTTTGGTAGTCTTTTTTTTTGCAAAAAAAGATTGTACTAGGAAAAAATTTGTGCTATTTTTACATAAATGAAAATAGTTCTCATTTAGAGGTGAAGTAATCGGTGAAGGCACTAGCTGAAATTAATAAAAAAGGCAACTATGTTATTGCAGAAATACTAGGTAACAAAAAATTGGTAAGGCGGCTCAATGAAATTGGAATTGTGAATAATGCAACAATTACTTTGTTGAGTGGAACTAGTGATACAGGTAAAGTAATTGTCATAAAAGGACAAAGATTAGCAATAAATGCTTCAATTGCGAGCAATTTACTTGTAATCAGTGCTGATGAGCAAAGAGATGATGCTTTGAAAAGGTTGTCTCATTTGAATGTTGGGGATCAAGGGATTGCTATTAAGATTAATGGTTCTCGGCCTTTAAGAAAAAGATTACTTGATATGGGTTTAACGGGCCATACCTTGATTAAAGTATGCCAAATCGCTCCATTGGGTGATCCAATAGAGATAGAACTGCGGGGGTATAAGTTGAGCTTGCGTAAAGAAGAGGCTGATTATGTGGTTGTTAGGAGTGTTGAGGAATGAAAAGTATTGCCTTAGTAGGAAATCCCAACAGTGGAAAAACTACCCTTTTTAATTTGCTTACAGGTTCAAGCCAGACGATTGGTAATTGGCCTGGTGTGACAGTGGAGAAAAAAGCAGGTAAATTAAAAACGAATAACAGTATTATCATTCAAGATTTACCAGGCACATACTCCTTGTCACCATATAGTATTGAAGAAAGGGTCACGCGAAATTTTATAATAAGCCAACAGCCAGATTTAGTTGTTGATGTAGTTGATTCGACTAATCTTGAAAGAAATCTATATTTAACATTGCAGTTAATGGAGACGGGAGCACCATTAGTACTAGCAATGAATATGATGGATGTTGCTGAAAAGTCAGGCAAGAAGATAAACATCAACAAGCTTTCTTATTTGTTATCACTGAAAGTAGTGTGGATAAGTGCACTAAAAAAGAAAAATATTCAGAAATTAGAAAAAGAAATTGTAAGTAATCAAGTGGAGTATACATATCCGGAATATGATGAAAGGCTTGAGAGTGCCTTGAGCATGATTCAAGATACGATTAAAGGAGTTGTTGCAGCAGACAGTTTGCGCTGGTATGCAATCAAATTATTTGAGTGTGATGATCAAATCAGTGATGAACTTCAGCTTAGTGAAAAAAAGAAAAATGAAATTGCAGCAGTAATAGCAACAGCTGAAGAAATATTTGGCGAAAACAGCGATAGTATCATTGTAAATGCTCGCTATGATTTTATTTCAAAAATAATTGAAATGTCAGTAATTTCTACAGATGATTTCAAAGCAAGTCTGAGTGATAAATTGGATATAGTTTTAACCAACCGGTTCTTGGCCTTACCCATCTTTGTAATGGTAATGTGGTTAATTTATTATTTATCTATTCAGACAATTGGCACTATGGGGTCGGATTGGGTCAATGATGTACTCTTTGGTCAATGGATTCCTAATTATACAACATCTATTTTAAAGAGTTTGCAGGTGGCAGGTTGGATGCAAGGACTCATCATAGATGGAATAATCAATGGTATGGGTTCAATTCTGGGCTTTGTTCCGCAGATAATGATGTTGTTTTTGTGTCTGGGTATTTTAGAAGATTGCGGGTATATGGCAAGAATTGCATTTGTGATGGATCGAATTTTTCATAAATTCAATTTATCTGGGAAATCATTTATTCCAATGTTAATCTCTACGGGATGTGGTGTTCCAGGAATAATGGCAACGCGAACGATTGAAAATGAGAAAGACCGTAAAATGACAATTATGCTTACGACCTTTATGCCTTGTTCAGCTAAATTGACCGTGATTGCGCTTATTTCAGGAACCTTTTTCCCAAATGAAAGTTGGATTGCACCTTCTGCATATTTTATGGGGATGCTCGCGGTTATTGGTTCAGGGATCTTTTTGAAAAAGACTAAGTTATTCTCTGGACCGCCGCTGCCATTTGTGATGGAATTACCAGCTTATCACTTTCCTAGGGCTGCTAATGTTCTAAATCAGGTAATTAATAGGGCAAATGGGTTTATCAAAAAAGCAGGAACAATTATTTTTGCTTCATGTGTCTTGATATGGTTTCTTTCGAATTTTAACTTTAAATTACAGGCCGTTTCCCAGTCAGAGAGCATGTTAAAAACTTTTGGGACAATCTTATCACCAATATTTGCTCCATTAGGTTTTGGAGATTGGCGTGCGACTGTTGCGGTTTTGGCAGGATTAATTGCAAAAGAAAATTGTGTTGGCACACTTAGAATAGCATTTGGCAGTGGGACAGCGACCGCTTTTACGGAATCATTAAGAGGTACCTATTCAGCAATGGCAGGATACTCGTTTTTAACATTTAATCTACTTTGTGCCCCATGTTTTGCAGCAATTGGTACAATGTATAAGGAGTATGGTGATGTGAAATGGACACTGAAAGCTGTGGGATATCAGACTGCAGTTGCATATTTAGCAGCTTTATTGATTTTCCAATCATATCAGTTGGTCAATAATAATATTAGTTGGCAGGCTGTCACAGCAGTTTTAGCTGTTATTGCAATTTTTGTATACTGTTTAGTTATTAAAAAAGACAAAGAAGAGCAAATATTTGAAATCCAGGATGAAATGAAAGGGAGCACAATAGTATGATTGCAACGATTATTTTGGCATTATTAATTTTTTCAGCATTCTTTTATGTGATATATTCACGTTTTTTGAAAAAAGGAAGTAGCGGATGCCATGATTGTGAAGACGTAGGTTGTCCGCTTGTAGATACGCACAAGATAAGAAAAAATCATTGAGATAGTTATAATTAATGAAAGAATAGTTTGCAAAGAGCTGTCTTTTGTGAAAACTTTCAAATATTAATTAGAATTGTTATGAAAATGTGTTAGAATATAGACGTACTCAAAAGAGTAATATAATTTAGGAGGCTGTTTTATGTCAATCGTAAACGGTAATGGAATCTTTGACGCTGCTCGCTCAGGTCACTATGCAGTCGGAGCATTTAACACAAACAACTTGGAATGGACACGTGCAATTCTTGCTGCTGCGCAAGAAACAAACACACCAATCTTAATTCAAACATCAATGGGTGCTGCAAAGTACATGGGTGGTTATGAATTATGTCTTAACTTGGTACAACAAACTGTTAAGTCAATGGGAATTACTGTTCCTGTTATAATGCATCTTGATCACGGTAACTATGAAGCTGCTAAAGAATGTATCGAAGTCGGTTATACATCCGTTATGTTCGATGGTCATGATCTTCCATTTGAAGAAAATTTGGAAAAAACTAAGGAAATCGTTGCTTTAGCACATGCTAAAAATATCACAGTTGAAGCTGAAGTTGGTTCAATCGGTGGTGAAGAAGATGGCATCATCGGTGAAGGTGAATTAGCTGATGTTGATGAAGCTAAGCAGATTGCTGCTACAGGCGTTGACTACTTAGCATGTGGAATTGGTAATATTCATGGTAAATACCCAGCAAACTGGACAGGACTTCACTTTGATCGTTTGAAGGAACTTGCAGCTGAAATTTCTACACCACTTGTATTGCATGGTGGTTCAGGAATTCCTAAGGAACAAATCCAAAAGGCTATTGCATTAGGTGTTTCAAAGGTTAATGTTAATACAGAATGTCAGTTAGCATTTGCTGCAGCAACGCGTAAGTATATCGAAGCTGGCAAAGACGAACAAGGTAAGGGTTACGATCCACGTAAACTTCTTGCACCTGGTGCACAAGCAATTACAGATATTGTTAAAGAACGTATTGCTTGGTTTGGTACACCAGAAGTTAAATAATTTAGTAATAAAAGAACAACCTTTGAAGGTTGTTTTTTTATTACTAAATTATTGGAATTCAAAAATTTATAAATATTTGTTTAAATACATAGTAATGATCAACCAGATTAAGTTACACTTAAAATACGCAACAACGATTATGAAAAAGCTTACTTAATTTTTGATGTTCTTTGTAAATTTACAAGTTTTTCACCAATCATTTTATAGATAACTGCATGAATTGCAAATTGTTCAGTTAATTGAATCATATTTTCATTAAATGAATCAACTTGAGGGGAATTTTCGAGACTAAAACTAGATTGAGTGCGATTGAAAAGGTTTGCAAAATAATCATATGAGTCTGCAATTGGAGCATCCTTAGTAGACTGTTTTATGCCACTTCGGATAGTTTCGAGTGGATAAATTGATTTTAACAGACTGATTACAACCAGTTCAGCAACATTTGTAGTTGTATACTTTTTTTTATTTGGTCGTTCCATTAACTCCTTTTTGACATAACTATTAATCATAGAAGCGGTTATTTTTGTATCAATGAAATCTTCTAGATAGCGATTTCCTAAATTTACAAGCTGGTCCATATATAAGTCAAAGTCTGGGAACTCATTCCAGAGCGGTAATCTTTTCTTGCTAAAAGCAGTCAGCCATTTTTCGAATTCATTATGCATTGAAAAACCTCTTTCACCTATCAGATATTTCAAGTATAGCACATGTAATTGACTAAATCTAAAATTAAAATTCAATTTTTATGTTACCTAGACTGAAAATCTATGTTATATTAATTATGCAACTACTTGATGTAAGGAGCGACAAAGATGAATACAAAGGAAAGATTATTAAACGAAATTTGGAGTAGTATCACTCATGGAATAGGAATTACACTTAGCATAGCAGCCTTTGTTTTGTTAATAATCAAAGGTGTTACGGAGCATAGTGAAATAGTTTTAACTTCATTTTTAGTATATGGTATCGCGCTAATGACTTTATATACAGCTTCAACACTGTTTCATTCGCTGTATTTTACAAAGGCGAGAACTGTCTTTCAAGCGATGGATCATTGCAGTATCTTTATACTAATTGCTGGAACATATACACCGTATTGTTTATTGGCAATTAAGGGTACCCAAGGGGCGTGGATGTTGAGTGTTATTTGGATATTATCAATACTTGGAATCTTATTTCATTTGTTTGTGCATAATAACAAGTTTCAATGGATTGAAACTCTGACCTATGTATTGATGGGCTGGCTATGTTTGTTAGGGGCCAAAAGCTTGTTCATCTCACTTGGAAAAGTTGGTTTTATTCTTTTGGTAATCGGCGGGTTAATGTTTACTTTTGGAGCGGCTATTTATAGCATTAAAGGTGTGAAGTACGTTCATGTTTACTGGCATATTTTTGTGATGCTCGGTTCAATCTCCATGTTCTTTTCCATTTATCTCTTTCTATGAAGATATAAAAATCGCATGAATTAGTTTAAACAGGGAAAATGTATTATAATTGGCTACAAAGTGAGGATGATGTAAAATCGCGTTTAAGTATTATGTAGTGTCTCGGGGTAGAAAACCTGGAATATATAGAACTTGGTCTGAATGTCAGGTTCAGGTTAAGGGGTATCAGCAAGCAAGATTCAAAGGCTTCAATGATTTGGAAGAAGCAAAGGGCTGGTTAGCAGGTGGTCCAAAGCCTGCTCAAAAAAAAGCGAGTCAAGTAGAGAATGGTGCGAGTCTGGAGAATAAGGCAGAAATAATTTTATGGACTGATGGTGGCTCACGTAATAATGGTAATAAGAAGGGTCAGCATGTAAGAGCAGACGATAAAGCAGCATGGGCATTCTTATTCATTAATAATGATGAGAAATATTCTCAGTCAGCTGGTGAATATGGTGCTACAAATAATCGAATGGAAATTATGGCACTGTTGAAGGCATTAGAAGAGCTAGAGAAGAAAAAGTTAAATAATAACCAAATATTAGCGATTCTTGATTCAAGGTATGTTCTTGATGCAATCAACAAAGATTGGTTGACCAATTGGGAGAAGCGTGGTTGGAAAACTTCGAGTGGTACTCAAGTCGCTAATCAGGAACTCTGGCAAAAAATAGCAATTCAACTTAATAAGTTTTCTAAGATTTCTTTCAATTGGACTAAGGGACATCTGAATAATAAAGGAAATTTATTTGTTGATGAGCTGTTGAACAAGACAATGGACAAGATGTAATGGAGGTAAACTGACTTGAAAACATTGGTGATTGTTGCACATCCAGAGATTAAGGATTCTAGTACGCAGCAGTTTTTAAAGGCAGTGATAGCAGCACAGCAAAATATCACATGGTTGGAGTTGAATGTAGCAACTTTGGATGAGACTGCTAGAAATAGAGAATTGTTGCATAAAAATCAGCGAATTATTCTACAGTTTCCATTGCTGTGGTATAGTGCACCCGGAATATTGTTTGAATGGCTGCGAGTGACATTACGGCAAAATGATGCAACCTGGTTGAAGGGGAAGGAGCTTGGAATCGTCGTGAACATTGGTCAATCTGAAGAAGCATATCGGCTAGGCGGCAGTGAAGGTTACTCGCTCTCAAGTTTGCTTAGTCCCTTAGGATCGTTGGCAAATAGATTAGGATTGAAATTAATTCCTTATTTTGTGATTGAAAAATTTGCATATCAAACTGAGACAGCCAAAAAAAGATTGGTAGTTGATTACTTGCAGTATCTTGAATTAAATCAACCAGCAAATTTTGAAGAGAAGCAAGCTTGGGCAATTAGATCTTTAGAAGAAATAGCAGTAGGTGAAAATAATTCTGAAATACAACTAATACTTGCTAATTTTGTTGAACACAAGGAGATGCTAACTGAATTGAAAGCAGAAGTTGATTTGATGAAAGAAGTTGACGATAATGAATACTAGTGCATGGTTGACAGCTGAAGCAACTGAGTTAGCAAAAAAAGAAAAAAATTATAAGAGACGAGCTTTTTTTGAGTATTTAGCTGTTCTTTGTGAGGAACAAGAAAAAAGAATTGAACAGGCAGAAAATGAATTAGATGGACGATTATGGGATTCACAAAAATGGTAGATTGGAAGGAAGCGGTAGTATGGCAGTCGATGAAAAATCTCTACAATTTGAAATGAAGGATAAGCCATTCGCAAGAATTTTGGTGGCGATTGATCAAGATGATTCAAGTTCTTCAATCAACGCATTTCAATTTGCAGTCACACTTGCATTTAGGAATCATGCAAAGTTGGGAATCGTCTCAATACTTGAATTAGAGGATTTAAATGTTTTTGAGGCACTCAGTCCAGAAAGGCGAAATGAAATCAGCGATACTTTACTTGCTGATGTTAATGTTTACGTCAAAATAGCAAAAGAACATGGAGTTGCAGCTATTGAAGGCTTTGTAGCAGAAGGAAAACCTGCTCCTACGATTATTGCGGACATAATACCAACTTTTAAACCCGATGTATTGATTTGTGGTTCAAAAACAAAGCATGTAAGTAGCCGTAAGAAAATCTTTATTGGTTCTCAAGCCAGTTATTTGGCACAGAATTCACCATGTTCAGTTTTAGTAATACGTAAGTAATTAATCTCAATAGACAAAAGAGTTATATCTGTAGCTCTTTTGTGTTATCCTATAAACTAAATTAATTATTATGAGGTGGTTAAAATTAAGCATAAAGCAGCGTTGACCGTTGGAGGAGTTGCAGTCTTTTTGATTGCAGCAATCATTGGCGGTTATACGTATTACCGTTCAACGCACTTTAATAAGAATGTACAAATAAATGGTATTTCGGTTGGCGGTTTAAATGAGAAGAGTGCACTTGCCCATTTAAAGTCTGAAAAAATAGACAATAATGTTTATTTGAATGGAAAATTGTTTCTAAAAGGTAAAAAAACAAGTTCTGGATTTACCCAGAAAGATTTAAGCAAGATCAAACAAATTCTTAAGAAACAATGGTCTTTTTTCCCGAAAACGGAGAAAGTAAGTTATCAAATAACACCATCAAATGTGAGCAGCTATAGAAACAATGTTATTAAACAAAAACTGAAGCAGCTGTTAAATGATAAAAACAGCAAGCTCACTGCAGCAGTTGATGCGCATGCAGTTTTACAGTACGGTAAGATAACATATACTGCTTCCAAAAGAGGAAATCAATATGATGTTGCTAAGATTTTAGCAGCATATGATAAACAAAAAAATCAACCTACTACGGATATAAAGAAGTCCATTATCCAGCCGGTAACAAGTTCAAGCAGCCAAGTAAAAAAGCAAAGGACTAAGTTAGTAGCATTAGCTAAGCGGACAGTTGTGTACAAGGTGCAACAAACAAGTTATACTCTAGCGGGTAAAGATATAATTAATCAAGCGACTTATATCGGTGGTAAATATCAAATTGCACAAGATGGAATATTAAATGAAGTTAAGAATATTAACAATAAACAAGCAACACTGCAAAAGGGAATATCTTTTAAAACTCACGCAGGAAATACTGTAGATGTCCCTGGCGGAACTTACGGCTGGGCACTAAAAAGCAGTGATTCGTATGAAACAATCAGTGCTGCTTTTATCAATAATTCAGGTGAAGTAGATGCGGCATCTGATATATATGGCGTTGGTTATCTGACATATGGAACTGGGTATGATAATTTGACAAATGATGGGATTGGAACAACCTATGCGGAAGTCTCAATTCAAGATCAAAGAGCTTGGTTTTATGTAGATGGTAAAGAAGTTTATACAACTAATATTGTAACAGGAAAGCATAGTACAAACGAAGATACCCCAACAGGTGTTTGGTATATAATGTATAAACAGTCTCCAGCTACGTTAGAAGGTAGCGAATCTGGGAATGCAAATTATTCTGTAAAAGTTAACTATTGGGCTCAGTTTACCAGCACCGGATGTGGTTTCCATGATGCTAGCTGGAGAACAGATTGGTCAAGTACAGCATATCTGACCAACGGTTCTGGTGGGTGTGCTAATACACCAAGTGCCAATATGAAGAGTGTCTATGATAGCCTTTCACAAAAAGAAGCAGTAGTCGTTTACTAATTTACTTTAGTTATTTTGCATACTGTGTTATTCTTTAAGTATGGGGATGTTTTGGATTCGACAGGTATAGGTCGAGCTTGGACTGCGTTTCGTAGTTGCGTGACGTAAAGACGCTCAGTTAAATATAACTGCAAAAAATAATAACAATTCTTACGCTTTAGCTGCCTAAGCGCACTCTAGTGTAGATCTGCCCGATATCGTCCATGTGTCGGTTACAGGTCCTAAATTAAGTGGACTAACGCTGAACGCTCCCATCTGAAGCTGACAGAAGAGATTAATCAGATTAGTCATTGATGTTAGCCCTGTCGTATGGCGCGATTGATGATGAAATTTAAATGATACGGCTATGAACGTAGATGTTTAAGTGACGATATGCTTGGACGCGGGTTCGATCCCCGCCATCTCCATATGAATTGAGGGTTGTTGAATTATTAAAGAAATTCGACAGCCTTTTTTGTTGTAAAAATATCTAGGTTTTTTTATTTCTTTTAAGAAATTTCAAACAAATGCAACATTTTTAGTATAGGATAACTTGATAGTAACAATTTTTAACTTTTCGGGGTATGAAGTATGTAAAAAAGGATGGGTGGACAATTTGAAATTATTAATGATTGAAGACAATAAATCTGTTTCAGAAATGATGGCAATGTTTTTTAAAAAAGAAAATTGGCATGTTGAGTATGCATATGATGGACTCGAGGCACTATCTAAATTTAAGGAGAGTCCGACAAGTTGGGATATGATTACCCTTGATTTGAATCTTCCAGGAATGGATGGAATCCAAGTTAACAATGAAATTAGGGCGATTTCAACAACGGTGCCAATCATTATTTTGACGGCACGTGATTCAGAGAGTGATCAGGTATTAGGGCTTGAGATGGGAGCAGATGATTATGTTGTTAAACCATTTAGTCCGATTACATTGATTGCAAGAATCAAGGCATTGCATAGAAGAGCTGCACTGGCTAATAATTCGGTTTCTGTTGAACAAGAAGATAATGATTCCTTTGATGTAGTAACGGATCATTTTAAATTAAGTACAAAGACTAGAGAGGCCTATCTTTACGATAATATGATTAAAGATCTTACTCCTAAGGAATTTGATTTGCTAAAGACACTTTCACAAAAGCCACGACAGGTTTTTTCAAGGGATCAGTTATTGCAGTTGGTTTGGCATTACGAGTTTTATGGAGATGAGCGAACAGTTGATGCTCATATCAAAAAGTTAAGACAAAAAATTGAGAAGGTGGGTCCGCAGGTAATCCAAACGGTTTGGGGGGTAGGATATAAATTTGACGACCTTGAGGTGAAGGAATAATGAAGTTAATTTATCAGCAAATGCTTGCCTTTTTCATACTAATCATGACCCTTTTACTGATTTTGGGATTTTCTTTTTTCCACATCACGCGTGAAGTGATTTATGAAAATACGTGGCAGCAATTGGAAGGGTATGCTTATAGCCTAAAGAATCAGTCTATGATGATTCAAAATCGTAATGGCAAACAAGTTTTAACCCTAAATGTTGATAAGTTAAGAACCAGTGAAGTTTTATTGAGTAATCAGCAGGTGCATTTTACTATCTATACTAGTCGAAATAATACTTTATATCCCAAAACTGGATACAAATCAGTGATTTCAGCTAAAGATTGGAAGAAACTGAAAAAGGGTGAAATTCTTAGAAGAAAAAGTGATTTAGGTTGGCGTGGTCCTAATAAACAAAAAGTACAAAACCAACAAAGAATGACTGATATTTTGGCACCGTGTTTTGATAGCTCTGGTAAGCTTGTGGCTGTAATTTCGGTGGGTGCTAAGGTTTCTAGTATTCAAGAATCATTTACAAAAATCCAAAAGAATCTTCTGTATATACTGCTTGTTTCTGCGCTTTTAGGCATGCTCATTAGTTATTTTCTGGCACATTATATCACCAAGCGAATTGGCAAACTACGAAAAGCAACGAGAGCTGTTGCAAATGGTAACTTTGATGTCAAAGTGATTGATAACAAACGTGATGAGCTTGATGATTTGGCAAAGGACTTCAATAAGATGACGGTTTCTCTGAAAAAATCCAATGAAGAAATCAGGCTGCAGGAACAAAGAAGACGACAATTTATGGCAGATGCTGCTCATGAGATGAGGACACCATTGACGACCATTAATGGGCTTTTAGAGGGACTTGTCTATGATGCAATTCCGGAAGAAGATAAGGATAAGAGTATTAAATTAATGCGCAATGAGACTAAGCGCTTAATTAGACTTGTTAATGAAAATCTTGACTACGAGAAAATCAGGAGTGGTCAAATTGGTTTGAGACAATCAATCTTTAACGGGATGGATGTAATGAAGAATGTACAGGAACAACTGCGTAAAAAGGCTGGTAATTCAGGAGATACAATTGAAGTTACTGGGCCAGAAAAATTAGAGGTTTATGCAGATTATGATAGGTTTGTACAGATAGTTTTTAATATTACGCAAAATGCAATCCAATTTACTGAGAATGGAACAATAACTATTTCGGCTGAACGTGGACATAGGTGCAGTATTTTTAGAATTTCTGATGATGGAATTGGAATGTCGGAAGAACAATTAAAAAATATTTGGGAAAGATATTATAAGGCAGATCCTTCACGTAAGAATACTAAATATGGTGAATCTGGTTTAGGTCTATCCATCGTTCAGCAATTAATGGAGATGCATAAGGGCAAGGTAGAAGTGACCAGCAAGATAGGAGCAGGAACTACATTTACTTTGATATTTCCTGATAAAAGATGAGGTTGATAGAGAGTGGAGATGTGGCATAGAATGGCAGGATTTTGTCGCTAACATGAAATTATGAATATCCGGTTGTCTTTTGTAGAGGAAATTGAAGTTAGACGAAGGGTTTTGGCTTATGAACAACGCTTATCTGGAGCCAAAAAGAGAAGAGACCGAAATCTGTTTTTTGATCTAGCACCATGAATTTTTAACAAAAACCGCAAGAAGAAAAAGTGTTAATTTTCTTCTTGCGGTTTTTGTTAAGCCTAAATTTTATATTGTTTAGTTCTAGAGACTTGTATGACAATTGATAATTCCTTAATTCTATTGTTAATTACCGGATGAACTAGAACTTTCGCTGGTAGACGAAGAGCTTTTAGATGAAGCTGCAGCGCT
Source organism: Lactobacillus sp. UCMA15818 (assembly GCF_030400225.1). Taxonomy (GTDB): domain Bacteria; phylum Bacillota; class Bacilli; order Lactobacillales; family Lactobacillaceae; genus Liquorilactobacillus. The sequence continues at coordinate 30,267 of NZ_VJYB01000016.1, forward strand.
GGAGACATTTTTTGCATTATTGTCAGTGGTTTCAAGTTCAGGAGCATCAGAGACGTAATCAGAGACGGTTGTTTTATTACCATTTTTACTCCATAGACTAGTAGATTTTTTTCCAAGAAGTTTTTGAATTTCAGAAATTTGACCGAAGCCATTTTTGTAGTTATAGTTTTTGGGATTAACAGGTGTAAATCCCTTTGGGACATAGAAGCGCAATAGGTTTTTGTTGTTCAAGGTATCTGACATAGTTAATTCAGTATTAACCTTGGTACTTTCCTTCTTGATCTTAGCAGTAAGACTTGCAGAAGGATGCGTTATCTGAAGACCAGTACTATTATCATATATATCACCATTAATCACAGAGTATTTAGGTGTTGTAAAATTTTCGTTTCGGAAAGCAACTACCTGATCATGCTGACTAGAAAAAAGGTCGGTCCCGAATTGGATATATCGCTTAGAACTAATTCCAAGTAAATGCAGCAATGTTGGTAAGACATCTATTTCACCACCATATTGTGTTTGTACACCACCACTTTGTACACCGGGGATATGAACCATAAATGGAACACGCTGCATTTGGAGATTATCATTGTCAGTCCAAGTAGATGATGATTTGCCTAATAAAGATGCTAATTTTAGATTACGTGAGTTAGAGATACCGTAGTGGTCACCATATATGATAATCATTGAGTTATTGTATAAACCACTTTTTTTCAAATAGTCAAAAAATTCTTTGACAGATTGATCTAGATAATGAGCAGTTACAAAATAGTTATCGACAGAAGTATCACCCGTATTAGCTGCTTTAAAACTGGTATTTTGCTTGTCTAGTTCATATGGGAAATGATTAGAAACGGTAATAAATTTGGCATAAAAAGGCTGTTGCAGTCTTTCCAAATACTTAACAGAATCGTGGAAAAGTAATTTATCTTTTAGACCATATTCTGTGAGATTATTCGCATTAGTATTAAAGTAACTTGCATCAAAAAAATTTTGATATCCTAAATTCTTATATACACTATTTCGATTCCAGAAAGAACCCTTATTTCCATGGAAGACGGCACTTGAATACCCTGCTCTTTGATTCAAAATTGCAGGAGCTCCTTCAAAAGTGTTGTCAGTTCCAAGCGATGAGAAGAGTGATCCTTGAGATAATCCATATGTGCTAGTTTCAAGCATATTTTCAGCATCAGAAGTCTTTCCTTGTCCAACTTGATTAAAAAAATTAGAGAAGCTGTAAGTAGAATTACTATTGTAAAGACTATTTAAAAAAGGTGTAACTTCCTTGCCATTCAAACGAAAATTAATTAGAAATTGTTCAAAACTTTCTAAATGAATAACTATGACATTGCGACCTTTAGCAATGCCAAACATACTGGAATTTGCCTTCGCGTAATGCTTTCTTGTGAATTGTAGGATGGTATTCAGATCTGAACTTGTTGCCTCATTACGGACCTGGTTATTCTTAGCAGTTTTTAAACCGTCATACAGTGTAAAGGTATCGATTCCTAAATATTTGACTAGATAATTACGATCAAAAGTTCTGGTCAATAATTGAGGACGGCCAATCTCTCCAAGTGTAATATTAAAAACAAGAAAAAAAAGTGCGAATGATGTTACCGCAGCCGCTTGTTTTGTGGGGATAGAATGGCGGTCAAATTTAATAAAGCGAGTAGCAAAGCCAAGAATTAATAAAATAATGTCTATAAAAACAACAATATCTTGCGGCTTTAGTAATGCAAAAGAGCTAGTTGTTAATCCTTCAGAGACAGAAGAATAACCAAAAATAACGTTAATGGTCATAAAGTCGGTAAATTCACGATAATAAATGACATTAAACAATAGCAATGCAGAATTTGCAATGTATATTAAAAAAAGTGCCAGATAGGCTGGAGTCGTGCGTTTTATATATAGAGCACAACCGAAGAATAAGACAGTTGTTGCTATAGGATTAAGTAAAAGAACTGCATATTGATAAATTCCAGTAACTCCGAGCCGAAAGTCAATTAAATATACAGCAATAGTTTTTAGCCAAAAAAGAAAGACTAATAAGAGAAAAAAGCCAAAACGCGTGCTTAATCCCTTTTTTAGTTTTGATAAGTACACGGTAGTAGAACCGTCCTTTCCGAAAAGTTCACTGATGACTTATTCTAAAACAAAAAATTAAAGTAAGTCAATTTACGACAACAATTATTATAAAAGATTTAGTAACTAATAACAATTTGAATTAATTAGTTGATAAAAATAAAGTAATCGGAGTTTTTTTGTAGAAAGTCTGTTATGATTAACAGTGAATATATATTATAGGAGATTTTTATTTGAAAACAATTGAAATTACAAAAGAAGCTGCAAGAAAGTACAAGGATGGTTTTCCCCAATTAAGTATGCGAGACTTTGTCAAGAACGAACATGAAGAAGATGGTTCTTTAGTCAAGTTAGTTATTGGCAAAATATTTGTTGCATATGCATATGTAGCAAAACAAAGAAATTCAGATGGCTGGATTCTTTCTTTAGATGAACAACAGTATATTAACGTTGACTTTTATAGGAAGCTTTTTACTGTAGCACAAGTTAAACGTACGAACTTTTATTATGATGAACAAACTAATGTTTTTCGTTTCTTTAATGGAAGCGGTGATGGTGTTGGTGGTTTGAACATTGATTATTTTGCTGGCTTTTATGTATTCACTTTCGAGAATCAGGGACTTTATTATCATCGTGAGATGCTTTATGAGGCCTTTGGAATCGCAGTTAATGATGCAAAGGGCGTGTACGAGAAATTACAATTTAATGTTCAAAACGATGGCTTGAAGAGAAGACATGTGCAGGGTGAAAAAGCTGCTGATACGTTGGAGATTAAACAAAACGGAATAAGTTTTGCCGTTCATCTGAATAGTGGGGATTTTGACTTTAACTTTGAAGAACGTGATTTACTTCTTGGACTAAAAGAAAAATATGCTTCTCAAAAGATTGTTTTGAGTTGCTTTAGCAAGAACGGCGCTGTTGCTGTTGCAGCTAAAGTTGGTGGTGCATTCAAGACAGTCAGCATTGATTTGAGTTCAAAAAACATTGCAAAGGCAAAAGAAAATTTTGAGCTAAACAATATAGCTGCGCAAAAGCAGGAAATCCGTGCAATGGATATCATGGGTTATTTGGATTATGCACAGAAGCATCACATTATGTTTGATGTAGTGGTATTAGACCCACCTGTCTTTGTTCGTGGAAAGAAAAATTCCTTTTCTTTAAACAAAGATTATTTTGATTTAATTCAAATGGCATTGCAGAGTGTTAAGGATGATGGCACAATGATTTTAACTGCTAATTCAGCAAGTATTTCAATGAAACGCTTTAAACAGGTAGTTATGGATGCTTTTGTGGACGCTGATTTTCACTATGAAGTTGAAGAAACTTACCGAGCAGCTGAGGACTTTGCAGTGAATAAGTCTTTTGCAAAGGGAAATACATTTAAGGCAATTGTTTTGAATGTGTCTAAAGGCCGTGAATAAATTTATTTTATAGGGTCGGTAAATAAGAAAACCTATGATTTTAATCGTAAGATGAATTAGTGCTTTGACCGCCCAAAATTGTATTCTGTTAATCGGTTCTCAGTATGTTGGAACTTTGGAGCAACTAGATTTGTTTGGAATCAGATGTTGGATATGCAACGCAAGCGCTATAAGAACAATAGAGATTCTAGGTTCTTAAATGGTTTTGCAATGAACTTCTTGTTAAGGCAATTAAAAACAGAATATTCATGGTTAAAGCAAGCTGAGAGTACTTCGCTATGAGTGATTCGAAGTTAGACGGAGAATTTTGACTTATGGAGCACGTTTACATGGAATAAATAAAAAGCTTTTGGTTCCCAACCATTTGAGCTTATCCGCAATGCCATACACAGCTAGATAGAGATGTAAATGCAAGTAAAAATATGTTAAAACTTGGTTTGGGTTAAACCTTGGTAAAATAGAGCAAACCGCTGTCGAATATTGAAATGTATGAGATAAGTTATGCTTGTTCCTAGAAGCTCGGTATTTTAGTGCTGATGCAAGTCACAAACTTGTAAAAAGTGGGTAAAGACTGATATAATATTATGCCGCAAAGAGAAAAAGAGAAATGAGGATTTGATATTATGTTAATTGCCCTAATACCCGCAATTGCGTGGGGAAGTATTGGGTTAGTAAGTGGAAAGCTCGGTGGAAGTGCCAATCAGCAGACTCTAGGGATGACTTGGGGTGCCTTGCTTTTTAGTATCTTGACGACGATTGTTTTTTGGCATCATATAGTTTTAAATACAACTTTGGAAGTTTGGATTGTTGGTATAATATCTGGCCTTTTTTGGAGCTTGGGTCAGAATCAACAATTTCATTCGATGAAAGCAATCGGTATTTCTAATACAGTTCCGCTTTCTACAGGTTTGCAATTGTTCTTCAATGCACTTGTTGGAGTTGTTTTATTCAGAGAGTGGACGAGCACACATCAGATTTCATTAGGGATATTGGCTTTGTTCATTCTGATTGTTGGGGCAACATTGACCTCAGTGAAAGATAATAAAAAAATTGGAGAAAATAAAGTAGATAATTGGTCTCTTGGGATAAGAGCGCTGGCATTGTCGACCTTAGGGTATGTCGGGTATGCTGTAGTTGTTAAATGGACTGGAGTAGATACCAAGTCTATGGTCTTACCCCAATCCCTAGGAATGGTGATTGGTGCGAGCTTCTTCGCATTTGGCAAAGATGCCTTGCAGAAAGAAACATATAAGAATGTGATCACAGGTCTTGTATGGGGAACAGGTAACTTTTTTATGTTTTTAGCAATTCCAATAATTGGACTTGCAATCAGTTATTCATTCTCGCAGATGGGAATAATAATTTCGACATTTGGAAGCATTTTACTGTTAGGTGAGAAAAAGACTGCAAAAGAATTGAGATTTATTACTTTTGGTTCGATTTTAATAATTATTGGTGGAATTTTGCTGTCGAATATCTAATAATATGATATCTTGTGAATTAAAACAATCTAAGATTAGTTCTGGTATTAATTGGTGAAAATCAGTTAATATCAGAACTTTTTGTTTTACACTGAAAGTGAAGCTAAGGTCGACTATAACCCCTGGGACTTCGAGTTCGTATTTTAAAATGACTTCCTTTACTTTCTACGCACAAATATGATTTAAGATTGAGGACCCTTTGAGGCCGTGTTTAGGAAATGATATCTGCGTTGAAAGTTTAGTTTAG
>NZ_VJYB01000017.1 GCF_030400225.1 Lactobacillus sp. UCMA15818
CAAGTCAGTGGCCGTCGTAATCATATACCGAGAAAATCACTAAATTACAAAACACCAATTGAGATATTCATGAAAAATATCACAGATAAGCAATTAAGTTTTTTCTAACTTAATTTGACATTTCAAGTTAAGAAAAAACAAGAGGCCAGATCAAAATTTATTTGATCCAACCTCTTGTTTTTTAATTTAACGCTGTATTCCTAAACTTGTTCGAACTTCTTTTGCCGGAGCTCAATGATTGAGTCACATTTTTGCGCGACATCAAACTCATGAGTTACGATGACCACGCATTTATTTTGTTCATGTGCAATTTGTTGAAACAGTTCCAACACATCCTCTGTACTGCTTTCATCAAGGTTCCCTGTTGGCTCATCTGCCACTACAAATCTTGAGTCACAACACATTGTCCGTGCAATTGCCACTCTTTGCTGTTGTCCACCAGATAATTTTGTTACTTTTCTTTTTGCATTATCTTCATCAATCCCAATTCTATCCAATAATTCCAAAGCGTATTTTCTGTCACCTGCATGCTTTGCACCAGTAATCGCCATTGCACATAATAAATTATCAAGTGCTGACATGTATGTCAACAAGTTATATGACTGAAAGACCATTGAGACACATTTTTTTCGATAATTCATCAAACCTATCTTCTTCAACGGTTCGTCTTCAAATTCAATTGAACCACTTTTGGGAGTGTCTAGACCAGCTATCAATGATAAGAATGTTGTTTTACCAGAACCGCTCTTACCGATTATTGCGTACAACTTCCCAGCGTCGAATTGTAAATTAATGTCTTCGAAAAGCTTTTCATCAGCATTATCATACCAGTATGCCAGATTTTTTGTTGTAATCATATTCTACCTCCTATAGTATCAAAATTTTCTTCGGTTCTAATCGCAAGACATTAACGGTTCCAGCCAAAATAGCAATTAAAATAATTATCAATCCAAAGCCAAACAATTCAAAGATCGACATCAGATCGACTGACACCTCTAAATTGGATAAACTACTGCTCTGTTGATTTCCAGTACTTTGCCCTTGCTGTGATGCACCTCCACCGCTTGGCATTCCACCTTGAGTTGGTGCGCCGCCTTGACTTTGACCGCTGCTAACCGTCATTGTACTTGTAGTGGAAGATGTCGATTGTGAGACAAGTTCTTTTGACATATAATTTCCGACAAATCCTCCACCAATTACCGCAATAATTGTTGAGAAGATCAAAACAACAAACATTTCTGTGAAGAATTGAGAAATGACCTTCCATCTCTTCTCACCCATTGAAAGCAAAACTCCGATTTCGTATCTTCTTTCACGAATCATTAAGATCACAATTAAGGCAAGAATAATTGTCCCTGCAATACTTACTAACCAGACAATCTTATTAGCAAATGATTTAACGTTATTCAACGGTGTCAACAATGACTGATAAGTGCTGTCATCAGTTGTCAAAGAGAACTTGCTTGTACTAATTTGTTTCTTAGCCTGTTTAATGAATGTGCTTGCCTTTGCAGGATTATTCATGGTAAAAGTTACTGATTCTGCTTTGCCAGTTGTTCCCTTAACTTTATTGACATACTGTGCAGATGTGTAGATTGTATTGCCTGGATCAGATTGTCCCATTCCACCAGAACTTGCAGTATTAGATGCTTTATATATCCCAACAACTTTCAAAGTCCGAACTGTATCATCTGTGTCCTTAACCTTGATTGTAGAGCCAACTTTTAAGCTGTTATCCTTTGCGAGTTCCTTTTCAATAACAACATTATTAGTATTGGCATCACTAGTTGTTAATCCCCGTCCAGAAACTAACTTAGCACTACTGCTTGATAAAACGGTTGAAGTACTCGAGACCCCAGAAAGTGTAATATCACCGCTGGAACTCTGCGAATTATTACTTCCACCCATTGATGGTCCTGATTGACTACTACTTGAAGATGTCTTGATTGCAGTAAAGGATTTGGCATCCACCGTCGTACTATTTGTAATATTGTAACTCTTAACATAGCTAGACTTAGCTATCTTCTTGGCTGTAGCAATGCTAACGCTTGGTAAACTCAGCGTTGTCGCCTTAGATTTGCTCTTTCTAGTATTCTTAAAAGCTTGTTCTCTGTTAGCGGTCAATGTAACCGTAGCATTAGAACTTTCTTTTGCTGTTGCGATTGCGCTCTTCGCTGCATTCTGAATGATAATTCCAGATAGTACAAATAATAGTATTGCTGACATTACTAAAAGAAGTAATATTGATCTACCTTTCTTCTCCTTAATATTGAGAAAAGCTCTCTTGATAAAATTCATTCTTTCGCCTCCATATTTAAAGTGCCGAAATACAACCGATTTTTTGCGCCAGCTTCCTCCATTTTTTATCTCATAATTTCTAGCGCGTCTCAGAAGCTGTTCTTCTGCTGCACTTCATTAATACTAATTGTAAGTTGTGAATAAATTTAGAATATTTTCCGACAAAAGATTCTATTAAATTCGTAATTATCGTGAACTTGTTTTCTCAAAACAAAAAGGACTCAATTTGTTATCGCTCCAAACTGAATCCTCGCAAATTAACATCTAATGCTTGATGATAATTCTAAAATAGGTTCTAGCTACCAATTCTGAAACAAAAAAGCCCATCGCAATTGCACCGGCAATCATCGCAACCTGTACTAAATTGCTGATTGCTGCCAGATCATTCCCAATAGCAAAGTTACGCACTGCCTTATACGCCTGCCCACCAGGGACCAATGGAACAAGACTCGGAATGTTGAATAAAATCATTGGCATTTTTAACCTGCGCGCCATAAAAATTGAGCTTAGGCCAATTGCTAATGCAGCCACCGCATTAGCTAGCATCGTACCACCGTCAGCAGCCTTAACTACCAAATACATTACCCATCCCAGCACACCGACCCAACCACACGAATTAAGTGCCTTATGTGGAATATTAACAATAATGCCAAAACCAATTGTTGCTAAATAACTGCAAATTATCTGTATTATTATCATCCTCTTACGCCCTTCATAAAAAGCGGAAAACAAAAGCAATGCCCATGCCAATTGCACAAGCACTCAACAATGCCTCCATTGCACGAGCCATTCCACTAAGAAAATGACCAGCGAATACATCACGAACAGCGTTAGTAATTGGTACTCCAGGCACCAGCGGCATTACCCCGCCAATGGTAATCATACCAATCTGTGTCCCCCACTGTAACCGCACAAACAACACAGCTATAACTCCAATGAGAAAAGACGCCAAGAATTCACTAACAAATCTGATATTAAGCCGATTATTAATCAAATAATAGCAACTATACCCAAATCCGCCTGCAAATGCAGTTGCAATCATATCATGCCAAGACCCGCCATACATTATCATCAAAGTCACACTTACAACCACAGCCGCAATCAACTGTAGCCAAAAAGAAAAAAAAGGGGTCGAAATATTCAGCTTCACCAAGTTATTGCGAAATTCTTCTAATGAAATTTGCCCATCTTGAAATGCTCTTGAGTTCTGATTAACCAATGAAACTTTCTCTAAATCAATTGTCCTTTTTTGAATAGGTTCAACTTGTGCGGAAGATTGCTCTGGAATTGACATTAAAATTCCAGTGGTCGTTTCAAAAATCTTTGGATTATCAATGCCAGCGTTCCGTGCAATTCGTGTTAATGTATCATCAACACGAGCCATATCAGCACCATTTTCAATCATAATCTTTCCCGCCATTAAAATTGTTTCAATAATAAGATCGTTTTTAGTCACAAACTCCACAACCTTTTTGAAAAATTATCTAACATTGTTAGGAAAATTGCAATTATTTTTTTAAATTAAAATAAGTTATTATTAAGCTGATAATCGTAAATAACAATACCAATAAAACTATCACCTCAAACAATACTTCATACGAAAACATCTCAACTACCACACCGCCTAACAATGGCCCGACTGCATGACCAGTTGAAGCAGCAATACTAACAAATCCCTGATACTTTCCACGTTCAGAATTACTGCTCAAATTTGCTACAATCGCTGGAATGACTGGGAATGCAATTACCTCACCAAACGTTACTATTATCATTGACATCATAAAGTGCATATAGTCCTTTGCAAAAATCAAAGATGCAAAAGCAATTACAAACATCACGTAGCCTACATATACTTTTTTAAAATCATTTATTCCATATCTTTTATCAAGGAAACTGATAATTGGTTGCCCGATTACCACGATTACTCCATTGATTGTCCATAAATAACTGTACTTATTTAATCCAATTCCTAATGACTGCATATAGACAGAAAGATTTGACTGCCACTGCGCATATCCAACCTGAATCATCAGATATGTCAATAATATTCCACCAATTATAAGAATACTATTGGTTGACGTTTTTTGAAGCAACTCTTTTTTTAGATGGTCCGTATTTTTCTCAATTTGAATGTTTTCAAATACATATTTTGTCAAAGCAATTATAAAAAAGATTACGTACAACAAAAACGTAACAACAAAAATATACCTAATATTTATTTTGACAATAAAACCCACAATTAATGTTCCTAAGACAACCCCTATATTTGCCATAAAATACATCATATTGAATACGTAGCTGGCTTCATGGTTCTTAATAGACGCAGCCAAAGCATTAATAATTGTATTTGCAATCGCCCCAGTAAAACCATTAATAATCAATAGTATCGGATATGCTGGCCACTTATTAAAGAAGACCAATAATAATAGTGCAATAATCGAAACCATGATCGAACATAGCATCCAAAAGCGACCATTGCCATGGTCATATATATATCCACCAATATAACTTCCGCCAATCATAATCAGCGATTCTACAAATAAAACTATCCCTGCAAGTGCTAGAGATTTTCCTAAATAATCATGCATATATACGGTTGTGAGCGGCCAAATAAAACTCATTCCAGTACTCGAAATCAAGTTTCCTATTAGCAGCCATCTTAATTTTAAACTTTTCATCTCTCTCCTAACAAAAAAGGTTCACCATAAATCAATAAGAAGCTAGTTCAAAATTGAATTTTGAACTGACAAAAAAAGAGTGTGTCATAAGTCGGGAAAATTTGAGTATCAACTAGAAATTACGAACATAGTAAGATCTTTGCTCTGAATAATTCGAAGTTAGACGGAAAATTTTGACTTATGAAACACGTTTATTCATAATAATGTAGAAAAACTAGACCAACATGTAACTTTTGGCCCAGTCCTGACAAAAAAAACCGAAATGAGACAGCTGTCTCACTCCGGTTGCTTTTCGACTTTAAATTAGTCTTTTGTAACGTTAACTGCTTGTGGTCCACGGTCGCTTTCTTCAACGTCGAAAGTTACATGTTGGCCTTCATCTAAAGTTTTGAAACCGTCGCCTTGGATAGCTGAAAAATGAACGAATACATCGCTACCATCTTCGCGAGTAATAAAACCAAAACCTTTGTCTGCATTAAACCACTTTACTGTACCTTGTTCCATGAATAAACTCCTCCTTGTGCCTATCTGGCACTATTTAATAATAGTTGTAATTCTTGATCGGCACAAATGGGGAAAGTTATTTGAAACATTCTAACCACGGTAACCCATACAAAAATACACCCTTAGTATATCATGCCATTCTCAAAAAAGATAGTGCTCTACGACTATTTTACAAAAATATAGTGCGCCGCTTTAAAACTAACATTCATTTTCTGCCCAGTTTCCTTAATCATAATTTTAATTGGCCCCTCAAAAGGAGAATGTCCCATTATTTTAAGTTCATCACCAATTTGTAGCTCAATGTCATCCAGATAAGTTAATAAGTCATGATTATCAATGAATCGATCAACTCTTACTATTGCTCCATCTTCTGCTTCGGCCAAAACTTTATGCCCATCTTCTTGATAATCGCCATTTTTATTTGGAATTACCCCACCATGTGGGCAATGCGTAGGATGATTTAAGAATGTATCCAAATGTTCCATTAAATTTTCACTTGCAATATGTTCAAGAACTTCAGCATCAGTGTGAACATCCTGCAGCTTATATCCTAATGCGGATACTAGAAAAGTCTCCCAAAGGCGATGTCTTCTGACTAACTCCTCTGCAACTTTAATTCCTTCTTCAGTTAAAGAGATTCCTGCATAAGGTGTATGTACAGCTAAGCCATCTTTAACTAATTTTGCCACCATCTCCGTGACAGACCCCGCCGCAACATTTAAGCTTAATGAAATCTGCTTGTTTGAGACCTTTTTTTGGGTTCCACCCAATTCAAAAATGATTTTTAAATAGTCTTCTTTTTTTGGTGTCAAACAGTTCCACTCCTTTAGCACCCTTATATAATTATATCAATGTACTCACATTATATTATAGCAAAAAAAAATTGCTCTGCCAAAATAATATAGATTTTCTTTTCCTTAGTTAGCTCAATCCTTCAAAAACTGGGGGCTGGGTCAAAAGTTAAATTTTGATTCAGTCCCTCTATTTATTCCGTATAAACGTTTTTCATAAGTCAAAATTCTCCCCCTAACTTCGAATTACTCATAGCAAAGTACCTGCTATGTTCGTAATTTTGAGTTAGTACTCAAATTTTCCCGATTTATGGCACACTCCAAAAAATTGCTGCATATCTGCAGGCAAACTACACTCAACCTCAACATATTTTTGTGTGAATGGCTCTAAAAACTTTAATTTGAATGCATGCAATGCTTGTCGCCCTATTTTATCTAAGCTGCCACCATACAGTTCATCTCCAAGTAAAGGATGACCAAGCGCGTTAAAGTGCACTCTAATTTGATGAGTTCTTCCAGTATAAAGCTTAACCAGTACCAGTGAACGATCCTTGAAACAGTCACGTACCCAATATTCCGTAATAGCATTTTGCCCTTCAGCCATAACTCTTCTGCGTATCTCGGAATCTCTTCTTCCAATCGGTTTATCAATCATTGCATGTTCTGCCGCTAGCTTGCCTTCCACAATCGCCAAGTAATATTTTTCAAAATTTTTGCGGTCAATCTTATCAATCATTCCTTGTGCAACCCTATTTTTAGCAATTAAAACAACGCCACTCGTAAACCGGTCAAGTCTCGTAATAATATGTGGCACTAAGTCTTTGGCCCCAGATTCAGCTAGGTATCCTTTTACATAATTGACAAGGGTCGTTTTCCGATTGCTTGGCCCAGGAACAGTTGTCATTCCAGCTGGTTTATCGACAATCAGCCAATTTGTATCCTCATACAATATCGTAAGATCACCCTGAGCTGCTACTAGCTCATCATTATTTTCATTTTGCAGTCTTAATGTCACTGTTTGCCCACATGCCACCATTGTTTTTAGCTTACTATGTTTCGTGCCAACCAGCACTTCTCCACCTTCACCACGCCTTATTTGACTCAAAAGGCGCTGGCTTAGTCCGTTAGTTAGCAGCAACTGCTTGACGGTTTGTTTGCCCCCACTGTTTATCCACGTATATTCCATTGATTAAATCCTATCTTATTATCTTTCTTAGTAATCCTAAAACAAAGAGTATCACACCAAACGCAATCAACCACAGCCCATAACCTTGAATCTGTGTAAATGTAATTTGCAATAATGTTCCAATCAACCCGCTAGCCTGGTCTGCCATACTTGCAATTCTATTTGGGATTTCAGAATTTCCAATCAAAAAAGCAGTTGCCGCTAGTACAATTCCACTCCAGATGGCCGAAATTCCCCAATAATATATAATTCTAAAAATATTTCGATCATGAACAATCAATAGTAATGAAAGAATAACAAAAGAAATGATTCCAATAACAAATATCAGATTATTCGTCTTTTTGATGTTTGTAATTACTTTCGCCAATTTAGCTGCGGGTGTTGCACTTATTTTACTGGTAATATAGGAACTCATTCCACTCAAAAATGTATTTTGAGCAGACTGATATACAACATTGTCTGTAGAAACACCTGCACTTGTGGCTTTTTCGGTCAAATTCTGCTCAATTTGTTTCTTGATTAATGTACTATCAATTATCTCACTTTTTCCGGCATAAATATTACGTGTGACGGTTGCAAGGTCAGTCTTAACCTGACTCTCAGTAACTAAATTAGATGTTAAGGACGACGGGATATTATTTTGAGATGCCAAAGCGGCCACAACACTATTTAAAGTGCTTGTAGCCTGCTTGATATAAACAGTTTTAGTAACTTCTGAAACAGCTACTTTAACATTCAGTATTGTATTTTTTAATGCATATGTCCCAGCTATCATCATCAGTGCTATCCCAATAAAAAATGCTAAATACCTACTGATACTCTTCCCTGGTTCCTTTGTATATTTTTCTCTTTCACTTCGCCTGTATGCTTGTCCTGGTTCAATCACTGTAAAACACCAACCTTTTAAAGTTATCTACAATCTTAATCTTAGTATAACCCAAAAAGTTAGATTAAAAACAATATCTACTCATTCTTGATCTTAAAAAGCTCCATTATCTTATAGCTTCCAAACAAGCAGACTACACCTGTGAGTACGGCCACAATAAATGGCATCGTCGGATTCCATGCTCCCACACGCGCATTAGTTCCACTATATCCAACAATAAAGTGTAGAAAAGAATCAGTATGTTTGATTATATTCAGCATATAATCATTTTGTACTGCTGCAGAAATCCAATTGATAAAGACCACTGCCATTACAAAGAGGCCAATGAAAATATAGACCCTAGCTTTTTTAGTAAAGAGACTAAAAATACTGCCTACCATGATTGCCCCAACCGTAACAACCGATGTTGAAAGCAAGATAAAACATAATCCCATAAAAGAGTTCATTGCAGTACTGCCAAAATATTTGCCGTAAACCTGCATATATAGCGAGCTTCCATACCATGAATGGTTCGTATAGGGATTTAAAAGTCCTACAACAATTCCAATTAATTGACCTAGAATACTAACAGCTAAAAAAGAGAGAATTCTTGCCTTCCAAAATGTCTTACGCGATATTCCGCTTTGAATTAATAACTTGAAATCATTATAAGGGAAAAGTGCAATTCCTGAAATCAAAATGGAGAGGACTGGTCCTAATGTCGTATCTGTTAAAATACTCCTTAAGGATATACTACTGAAGTTAAAACCACTAAATACCCAAGGAAAGAATAAAGATGAAAAAATTATCCAGATTAATATATATCCAAGCTTTTTAAGTGTATTTTTAAAAAAATAATTGGTAACACTAACTTCTTTTGCCGTCATCATTTCTTAGCCTCCTCCATATTAGTAAGATTAACAAAGAGTTTCTGCAAATCCATCCGTTCCACAGAAACTGTATCTGGCAAAATTCGATTATCGTCCAAGTCACCATAGATATAATTTCCGTGAATACTTCCCAGACTCTCTTTGCCTATTATGTTAAGGCCACGGCAATAATCAGCAACATCTTTTTGTGGTCCAGCTATCAAATATGCTTTCTTCATTATATCTTCAACATTACCATCAATCACAACCTCACCATGGCAGAGAATAAAGACATGTTCAAGAATATTTGTGATTTCTTCAATGAGATGCGTTGAAATCACAAAGGTCTTCTGCGTTTTAACATAATTATCAAGCAGTTCGCGATAGAATAATTCGCGGTGGTTAGCATCCAGCCCCAAAATCGGTTCATCTAAAAAAACGTACCTTGCGGGAACAGTCAAAGCAATAATCAGCTTAAAAATACTCCGGTAACCCGTTGACAGTTTACCAAATTTTTGTTTTACGTCTAACCCAAACTTGTCGGCCAATTCATTAGCATATTCATAGTCAAACGAACCATAAAAAAGTTCAGTCAATTTGAAAATTTTCTCAATCTTAGCTCCTTCAGGATAAAGATTGCGTTCACTCATCAAATAAATTTGTCCCAATGCCTCGTCACGTTCAAAGACACTTTCACCATCCAATACGACGTCGCCAGAATCTGAAAATATTCGATTGGCTATGATACTCAACAAAGTGCTCTTTCCTGCTCCATTACGTCCTAGGAGGCCATATATTTTTCCAGGTTCCAGTTCAAGACTAACGTCGGATAAAATTTTCTTTTTATTAAATTTTTTTTGGATATTTTTAACTTCAATTCCCATATCAATCAATACCCCCGTTTGATTAAATTTAATAGTTCTTCTTCTGATATCTGTAACCTTTTTGCCTCATCAACAACTTGCACAATCTTATCTTGGTAAAACAATTCTCGTCGTTTTTTTACGAGCTTTTCGTATGCACCTTGAGCAACAAACATTCCAATTCCACGCTTTTTTTCAACCAAGTCACTACTTACCAACAGATTAATTCCTTTAAGTACTGTAGCAGGATTAATATGAAAATCTCGCGAAATTTCCGTGGTCGAAGGAATCTGCTCTTTTTCAGCATAGTTTTTAGTAAAAATAGCTTCTTCAATCTGACTGGCGACTTGCAAATAGATTGGTTCTGTGCTGTTAAAATTAAAATGCATCTCTTTTCACCTCATCATCCATAAAACACAAAATCAAGGATACTAACAATCGTTATTATTTGTCAAATCTTATTCTTCAGAACAATTCTTTGATACATGAAGAATATTATCAAATAATATATCAAATACAACACAGCAAATATCGAAAATGGAAGCCAAATACCATAATATGGATTAATCAGCAGCCCTTTGAACAAGTTTAAACCAACCAGAACATGAACAACACCCACAATTGCAGGTAAAACAAACAATACTCCAATCTCCTTGGCAATTGCACCTTGCAATAATGACTTGCGCACACCTAACTTGGACAACATTGCATATCTTTTAATATCCGCAAACGCACCCGAGAGAATTTTAAACATCAAGCAGCTTGCTAACATTGCCAGAAAAGCAATTCCAAGGAAAATCCCCATAAACTCGAGTCCGGAATACAGTGGCTTGATGATATAAATCTTTGCATCATAATTTCCCTGAATTGCATTTGTTCTATCAGTCTGTTTGCTCTTTGCATATTCAAGATTTGAGATTTGTGAAAGGACACTTTGTGCGCTCTGGGTATCTTCTGCCCTAAAAAATAGTGCAGTCTGTGTTTGGCCCTGAATTGCGGCAAATTTTTGCCCGTCTACAAGTACAACTTGTTTATTAGGCTGAATGCTTGCAGTAAATTGCTGTAATATATAACTCTTTTTCTTGAGGTCTGCAGCACTCAACTTAGTATAGCTTGAAGTAAAGTTTTTATTATTGAACTTAACTGTCTCAAATGGTTGAGCTTTAAACTGTGCCTCTTCAAAATAGACAGCATTACCTGAAACCTTATACGAATAACTTGATTGTCGTTCAACATCCAATTTTTTAATTAAAGCCTTCTGTTTTGAAGTTGGCTGAAACAAGCCAAATGTATATGCTGATTGTGACTGCGCTGTCTTATCGGTAATGTTATTGAATCCAATTCCTGTTGTTATTGCACCAAGTGCGAGTGCTAATAGCATCGTGACCACTGTTAACATCTTGGTATAGTCATGTACTCTAAATTCTAGTTGACCTAAAGTAAATCCATTTAATTTCTTCTTTGCAAGTGTTGCTTTACGTAGGAAACCAATTCCAACTGTCACAATTGAATTGAAGACGAAGAATGTTCCAAAGGTAATGGTAAACAAACTAATTGGAATAGTCTTACTGCCATACTTAACTGCATTTAGAATTACTCCATATCCTATCGTAAGTAAAATCACGCCGATTAAGGCCTGGATAATTTGTATCCAGATAGGAAGTTGTTTTTTTGCAGCTTTTTGCTGACTTTTCAATAATTTAAGCGCGGGTTTCTTTGTCATCAGGAAGGTATTATAGATTGCTGCCAAGAAAAATAATCCAAGATAAAGAATGAGCGTCCAAAGAATTGCTTTCCACCAAATTGGTTCATAATACCTTGTAGTTAAACCTAAAGCCTTGATAACAATGTTTTGCATTCCTGTACTCAATATAATACCCACAATAATACCAACGAACGTTGACAAGAAACCAATCAGCATTGTTTCTATCCAAATTAATTGTCCGATTTTTCGCTTGCGCGCTCCCAGCATCATGAATAGGCCATAGTCCCTTTGCCGCATACTTAACAAGAAATTATTTGCGTAATTAATGTATACCAATGTAATCAACATTAATAAGACAGAACCAAAGGTAAAGATATACCCTATCATGCTAATTATTGCTCCATTTTCTTTTAAGTATTTTCCATTTGTAGAAAGTGTTTCAAATAAATAAAAAATGGAACTTGAAATTACTAATCCGGAAAAAAGTACTAAGTAATCTTTCCAGCGATTTTTAATACCACCTACCGCTAACTTGCGTAACATCAATTTTCCCTCCTTTCTATTGTTCGAATGTTCCTAAAAGATCTAAAACTTCTTGATAAAAATTACTTCGATTCTGCTTATCCGCTCTGATCAATTCACGTTCGATTCTGCCATCCTTAATAAAAATTATTTTCTTACAAAAGCTAGCTGAAAAGGCATCATGTGTAACCATCAAAATTGACGTCCTCATGTTCTCATTAACTTCTGTCATAAGCTCTAATAACTCACGTGCAGATTTTGAATCAAGTGCACCAGTTGGTTCGTCACCAAATAAAATTGCGGGATTATGAACTAGTGCTCGCGCACAGGCAACCCTTTGCTTTTGTCCACCAGAAAGTTCACTTGGATATTTTTTTAATAATTCAAAGATACCCAGTTCACTAGCGACCTTTGTTGTAGTAGCATCAATTTTTTTAGCTGAAACACCCTGTAAAGAAAGCGGTAGCCCAATATTTTCTGCAGCAGTTAGATTCTCAAGCAGATTAAAATCTTGGAAGATGAATCCAATTCTACTAGCACGAAAATCAGCAAGTGCATTCCCTTTTAACTTTGCAATTTCTTTTCCTTTAATCTTTACGGAACCACTAGTTGGTCTGTCAAAAGTTGCAAGCATGTTTAGCAATGTTGTTTTACCAGAACCGGAAGCTCCCATAATTCCAACAAATTCTCCGTCTTGAACACTAAAATTAATTGATTTTAATGCCTCATATTGCTTTTCATTCTTCCTACCATATATTTTCTTCAGATTATTAACTTCGATAATTGTTTCTTGCATTTTTATATCCCCTATCCGTTGATTGGTTAATCACTTATGTAACTAACCATATCACCGATGAACTATTGTGTCAAATAAAAAAAGCCAGATCAAAATTTAAATTTTGATTTGACCTTTTTCTTGATTTTATCTAAATAGAGCTGGGTCAAAAGTTAAATTTTGATTCAGTTCCTCTACTTATTCTGGATAAACGTGTTTCATAAGTCAAAATTCTCCGTCCAACTTCGAATTACTCATGACAAAGTGCCTGCTATGTTCGTAATTTCGAGTTAGTACTCAAATTTTCCTGACTTATGGCACACTCCCTCTGCTGTGAAGATTGGATTATTTTATGATTTTAAATTTTTCAGCCAAGTTAGTCTTCAACTTCTTTGAAATATTTTGTAATTCTGCGACATTACCTGTAAATTCTTCCATTGTTGCCAGAACTTCCTCCGAATTGGCTGAGACTTCTTCAGTTCCAGCCGCATTCTCTTCGGTTGAAGCAGAAATACTTTCTAAATTGCTCAAAACATGAGTCTGAATCTCTTCAATACTCTTGCTTGCAATTTCTACATCTTCAATCTTATTAGCAACATCCTTATTCTTGTTAAAGACTTCTGTTGATGAATCAATCGCTTCTTTTATTAAAGCTGATTGCTTCTCTCCACCTGTTAAAGATTCATTGGTCTGTTGCGCCATTTCTTCCGATTGTTCAGTAATTATTTCGATTATCTTTTCAATCTCATTTGTTGATTCTTTGGTCTGTTCTGAAAGTTTCCTGATTTCACTAGCAACAACAGAGAATCCCTTTCCAGCTTCCCCAGCACTTGCCGCTTCAATAGAAGCATTCAGAGCCAACAAGTTCGTCTGCTGCGAAATTCCATTAATTACATTTACTATCTTATTAATATTCTTAACATTGTCATTCAATTCATTCATTGAATTATTTAATTTTTCCATTCTTAATAGTTCTTGATTCCAATTACTATCAACATTCCCAGCAATCTTTATATTTTCACCATTCAAATTAGATGCTTCTGTCGATTTTTTGGTCATTTCAATTATATTTTCTCGCAGTACTTGCACAACCTTAGATAAATCCTTTACCTGTCCTACACTTTTTTCAGTCTCTTGTGCCTGGACACTTGTCACTTCTGCAATTCCCGTAATTGTTTTTGCAACCTCTTCAGTTGCTGTATCTGTCTGCTGCGCAAGCGTGAATAATGTGTCTGATTTCTTAGCAACATTGTCCCCTTCATGCTGGATTTTAGCAATAAGTTCAGAAATCGACTGAACCATCTTATTAAAGCTTAAACTTAAAACTTGAATTTCATTACCAGTTGCATCAGGTCTAATCATTGCTTTTGTAGATCTAAACAATTTAGCATTATTCAACTTCTTATCATCAATTACTTCAAGTTCTCCATTTCCAGCTTTCTCAAAGTATTCTTTTAATACCCAGAAAATCTGTTTAAGTATCCTGGTTGTTATGATTGACAGTATAATCACAATGGCAATCATAATTAGTGAAACAATAATTGAATTTTTTACCAGTGCCCCTAATTCAGGTCTCAATTCGTTTGCCTTTGTTTGTGCAACAGCAAAAATCTTGCTATTATCTCCCTTATCAAAATATGCCGCTTGAACCTTGGACTCTCCCTTAGGAATTACATTACCCTTTGTTTTTGAAGAATTCATAACTGCTTTATATAAAGGCCCTTTTTTAATATTCTTACCAATCATTTTTTTGTTTTTCGAAGCAACTACAATTCCATCATTCGAAACCAGCATTACATTACCTGTTCGTCCAATTTTCATATTTTCTATCCCACTTTGGACAATGCTATATGAAATATGGAAGGACAATACGCCAACTTGCCCGTATTTATTTTTTACAGTCTTAGATACACTTACTGTATATTGATTTTTAGTAACAGCTAAATATGGTTTAGAAAAAAAGATTGAACCCTCTTTGGCCATAGCTCCTTTAAACCATGGTCGAGATGTTGGATCATAGTTACTGACTAACTTATTACTATCAGCTACAAAATCACCGTTTTTCTTTGAGAAAATAACATCTTCGACTATTTTATTACCATTCTCCGCATCTCTAATACTTTTTTTAATATCTTTCAAATTGAATTTTTCTTTAAAAACAGCTTGCTTAGAAATTCCATCTAGAGCATTGCCAGCTTGGTCTCTTAGTTCTTTTCGTATACTTACGGCAGTACTAACTGCACCAATTTTACTAGCGTTGTTTCTTTGAATTAGTAGGTTATATGTATTGATATATGAGCTCAACAACATAATTATGATTGGTGTAATTGCAACAAAAATCAAAATAGTTGCATAGACTCGACTAATACTTTTTGTTTTTTTCTTTGTCATTATGATATTCGCCTCCAAAGTTTCTAAGTTCTATATGTTTAGAATCGGAAAAAAAGCAAGACATTTAAGTATGCCCTGCTTTTTATTGTTATAAACTCGAATAATTATTTAATTTTACTTGCGCGTTTAAAACTATTGATGATTCCGACATCATCTGTCTGTAAGATCAGACCTGAATACAGTCTCCCAACATACATTGCCAAACCAAAAGTTGCTGCTAATAATATCAGTAATGACAATCCCACTTGAACAGGACTAACACTACTGTATATCAAGCGCATTGGCATAAAGAATGAAGAAATGAATGGGATAAAGGATGCGACCTTCACAATAATATTGTTTGCGTTTTCTCCAAATACCAATGATCCGATGAATCCAACCAAAACAACATAAATTACAGGTTGGACTGCCTTTGAAGTATCTTCTGGGCGAACAACAAGCGCCCCACATAAAGCCGCTAGAATTGTAAAAATGATTACTCCCAGCAAAACATAAAGTAAATTAATCGATAATAGGTTGCTCACAACTTTGCCAATCATTGTATTGTATTCTACGAACATTTTCTTGGAAATTTCTAATTTGGGAAGAATCAGATACAAGGCACTACCGCCAACTAGGTAGATCAATAAATGAGTTGCAATTACCGCAAAAGTCCCAAGTATTTTACCGTAAAAATATTTTTTGGCTGGCATACTAGAAAACACCATTTCCATGATTTTCGTGCCTTTTTCAGAGGCAATATCTTGTGCTACCGTTGTTGTATAAATAATCAAGATAAAATACATTAGAAAAATAGTAATTGTAAACGAAATGGTTTTGATTGTTTCATCTGATACTCCCTTTTTTGATACCTGCTGCTCTAAAATCGATTGCGTTGCAAGTGCTTTTAATTGTGCTTGCGTCATTTGTGCTTTTTGTACATTTAAACTCTGTTGATTTGCTTGCAGCACTTGCTGGAAATGCGTTTTTTGTGTAGTACTGAGTCTTTCTTTTCCAACATATTTGGCAGTTAATTGACTGTTTTTTTGCTCAACTACTAGATAACCTTCTATCTTTTCTTTCTTCAAGGCTTGCTGTGCGCTCTTTTGCGAGTGATATTTGAGCGTCATCTCGTCTTTATCGTATCTTAATTGCTTAGCTAGTCCCTTATTGGTTGAAACAATTGCAATCTGATCACTGCTATCTGCACCAAGAGTACTACTTAAATAACCAAATCCAAATGAAATAAAGATAAATATAAAAGGTGATATCACGAGCAAAATAAAGCTCCAGTTCTTAACCTGTCTTCTGTATGTTTCCATAAGAACCAATAAAATTTGCCGCATCTTATTTACCTGCCTTCATTTTAAAGATTTCATTTAACGTTGGTGGCTGCTGATCAAAGGTTTTCACATAATGTCCGCCTGTAACTTCATCAAAAATTTCTTTACCATATTTTTCATTTTCAATATCTAATCGATATGTTCCAAATTTAGTTTTCGCAACAGCTGTCACATGTGATAAGCTTTGAAGCTCTTCTTGTGTCATCTCGGTTTGTACAAAAATTCTGGTACTTCCAAAGCTAAGGCGTAATGCTTGAATCTCACCATCTAGGGCAACCTGTCCATCACTGATCATTACAAGCTTGTCACAAAGTTCTTCTACATTAGTCATATCGTGATCCGAAAAAATAATTGTTGCGCCCCGTTCTTTTTCAGCTAAAATGACTTCCTTTAATAAGTCAGTATTAACAGGATCCAAGCCGCTGAAAGGCTCATCCAAAATGATTAGTAACGGTTGATGAATTAGTGTACATATTAATTGTATCTTTTGTTGATTTCCTTTAGAAAGGCTCTTGATCTTGTCATCAATTTTGCCCTTCACTTCAAGCTTATCCATCCACCTAAGTAGCTCTTTTCGTATGACACTTGCCTTCATCCCTTTCAAGCTTGCAAGAAATCTGACTTGTTGAAAGACAGTCAGCTTAGGCATCAAACTTCTTTCCTCTGGCAGGTACCCAATTCTTTTATATGTTTCCTCCGTAATTTGCTGATCATCAAATACGATTGCACCGTCAGACTTAACAAAGTTCAAGATACTGTGAAAGATTGTCGTCTTTCCTGCTCCATTCTTCCCAATCAGTCCAGTAATCTCACCTGAATCCGCAGAAAAACTAACATCGCTTAAAACCTGCTTGGCACCAAAGTTTTTGCTTAGTTGAACTATTTTTAACATTTGCTTGCTCCTTACCCCTATATTTATGTATCTTCACACTATACCAATGTTTAGTTTCCTTTTCACTCGTTTTTAATAAGCGTTTCTCTAATATTGTCTAAAATTGCCTGCTGCAGCTTATTAAAGACATGTGAGCGACGATAAGCGATGCTCGTTACAAACATCGGTACGTCGGTATCTAACAACTCAACCTTGACAATATCCTTGCGAATGGGATTCACAACTGCCGTGAGAAGCCCTATTCCAACACCATCAGCAATCAAATTCATCAGACTATGTGTACCATTTGACCTAAAAACAACATGTGGGCGGAAATGATTACGTGCAGCGAGTAAATCAAACGCATGATTATGCACAAAACCATTTTTAAATAAAACAAAATCTTCACCTCTTAAGTCTTTAAACCACACTCTTTTCTTTTGTGCCAATGGATGCTTTTTAGCTACAAAGATCACGAAGGGTTGGCGATCAAACTCTTCAGTCATGATTAACTCATCGCTTAGCGGATCAATCGAACCTAAAAGTGCCATGTCGATTTCTCCATTTTGCAGCGCTTTTAAAGTTGTTCTTGAACCATATTCCATTGTCTGAATCCTATCCAACAGACCATCTTTTTTTAAGTTCTTAGCGACCTCTGGAAAATAGTTATTTTCAATAATAGGTGGCAGACCCAGTGACAGCATCTTTAACCGGCTGTTCGTAATTTCTTTTTGTACTAAGTTATAGTGCAGCAGCATTCGCTTAGCGTGGTTCAGCAGTTGCGCCCCGCTGTCCGTTATCAGCAATCCACCTTGTGCACGATGTCTGACAATTAAATGCGCATTCAATTCTTCTTCCAATCTCTTTAATGCAAAAGTAATCGTGGGCTGGCTAACTCCAAATTCCTGCGCAACTTTTGAAAAATTCTTAATTTCTGTTAGCCTTATAAAATATTCAAGATCTCTAGTATTCATAAAGAGTCTGTCCTTTCTTTGGTATAAAAGCATTTCAAAACTCATTATAAGAATTTCTTATTAAAAAAATATTTTTTGACTATAAAAAAGCAACAGGTTTATTATATGTATATCTTAACAAAAGGAAGGTCTAAATGACATGGGAATGAATATTATAAATGATCCATTCAAAAATAAAGGTACTGCTTTCACACTAGAAGAACGTAAGGAATTCGGTTTGGAAGGACTCTTACCTCCATATGTTCAAACACTTGACCAACAAGTTGCTCAAACATATGCACAATTCCAAACAAAACCAACTGACCTTGAAAAACGCATGTTTTTAATGGAAATCTTTAATGAAAATCATATACTTTTCTTCAAACTCTTTAGTGAACATGTAGTTGAGTTCATGCCAATTGTCTATGATCCAACAATCGCAGATACCATTGAGAACTATAGTGAATTATTCGTACAGTCGCAAAATGCTACTTACTTATCAATCGATGATCCTGACGCTATTGAAAACTCGCTTAAAAATGCTGCTAATGGCCGTAATATTAGACTAATTGTTGTAACTGATGCTGAAGGAATCCTTGGAATTGGTGATTGGGGCACAAATGGGGTTGATATTTCTGTTGGTAAGTTAATGGTCTACACTGCTGCAGCTGGAATTGATCCTAGTCAAGTATTACCTGTTGTCTTAGATACAGGAACAAATAATGATAAGCTTCTACATGATTCACTTTATCTTGGTAATCATCATAGCCGCATCACTGGTGACAAATATTACGAATTTGTAGATAAGTTTGTTGAATCTGCCGAACGCTTATTCCCAAATCTTTATCTTCATTTTGAAGATTTCGGTCGTGACAATGCAGCTAACCTGCTCAACAAATATAAAGATAAAATCACAACATTCAATGATGATATCCAAGGTACAGGAATTATTACTCTTGCTGGGATTCTTGGTGCATTAAATATTTCTAAGCAAAAAATGACTGATCAAATTTATCTTTGCTTTGGTGCTGGGACTGCAGGAGCTGGAATTACAAAACGGATTTGTGATGAATTTGTTCAAGAAGGATTGAGTGAAGAAGAAGCTCGTAAGCATTTCTATATGGTTGACAAGCAAGGACTGTTGTTTGATGATGACACAACGTTAACACCTGAACAAAAACCTTTTGCCCGTTCAAGAAGTGAATTTACCAATGCCGCTGAACTCACTAACCTTTTAGCAGTTGTTAAAGCTGTTCATCCTACGATTCTTGTTGGGACATCCACACAGCCCGGAGCATTCACAGAAGATGTAATTCGTGAGATGGCTTCTCATACCGAGAGACCTATCATTTTCCCTCTTTCTAACCCAACAAAATTAGCAGAGGCTAAAGCTCATGATTTAATCGAATGGACTGAAGGACGTGCACTTGTTGCCACTGGAGTTCCTGCACCTGATGTTGAATTCAACGGTGTATCTTATCACATTGGACAAGCAAACAACGCTCTTGTATACCCAGGTCTTGGCTTAGGTGTAATTGCTTCAACTGCAACACTGTTAAATGATGAGATGATCTCAGCTGCTGCTCATTCATTAGGTGGAATTGTTGATCCTAAAGAAGCTGGAGCTGCCGTCTTACCCCCTGTTTCAAAACTAGATCATTTTTCAACTACAGTTGCCCTTGCAGTTGCTGAAAGTGCCAAAAAGCAAAGCTTAACAAGAGAAAAAATCACTGATGTTTCTGCAGCAATAAATGATACTAAATGGGTACCTGAATACTAATGGAGGCTTAACTATCTTGGCTACCAAAATAAATTATAAAAAGTTTATTATTCCTATTGCTGTAGCATTAATTATATGGCTGGCAACACCATTTCGACCAGAGAGTGTTTCAGTCGTCGCATGGCACATGCTTGCAATCTTTGTTGCTACAATAATTGGTTGTATTACCCAACCATTACCAATTGGTGCAGTTGCAATCTTAGGATTCACTACAACTGTTATTACTCACGAAATTCCTATTGATACGGCTGTCGCAGGTTTCGGCAACAATAGTATCTGGTTAATTGCGATGGCATTCTTCATTTCAAGAGGATTTATCAAAACTGGGTTAGGTCGTAGAATTGCTCTTGGTTTTGTGAGGATTTTCGGTAAAAAAACACTTGGACTAGCATATTCACTGATTGGTGTTGATTTAATTCTTGCACCTGCGACACCTAGTAATACCGCTCGTGCGGGTGGCATCATGTTTCCCATTATTAATTCTTTGTCTCGATCTTTTGGCTCTACTCCTGAAGATGATACTCAACGTAAAGTCGGATCTTTCTTGACCTTCGCCGAATTTCATGGAAATATGATTACCGCTGCCATGTTCCTAACTGCGATGGCCGGAAATCCATTAGCACAGTCTTTGGCTAAAAGTACGCATATCAATATTTCTTGGATGGGGTGGTTTATCGCTGCTCTTGTCCCCGGAATTATAAGCTTAATTCTTGTTCCATTCATTATATATAAGCTTTATCCTCCCGAAATCAAGGAAACTCCTAACGCCAAAGCGTGGGCCAATGAACAGCTTTCGGAAATGGGCAAAATGTCTTTACCTGAAAAATTTATGGCCGGGATTTTCGTCATTGCGTTACTTCTTTGGGTTTTGGGTGACACATTAAATATCGATGCAACTTTGACTGCATTTATTGCTCTTTCTCTTTTACTGTTAACTGGTGTGCTTAATTGGAGCGACATCCTACAAGAAAAGGGAGCTTGGAATACATTAACATGGTTCTCCATATTGGTAATGATGGCTAACGAGCTGAATGTTCTTGGCTTCATTCCTTGGCTAAGTAAGACCATTGCAGTCAGCGTACACGGTTTGTCATGGCCTCTTGTCTTAATTGTTCTAATCTTGTTTTATTTCTACTCACATTACCTCTTTGCGAGTGCAACAGCACATGTCAGTGCGATGTATTCTGCCTTGCTTGGAGTAGCCGTTGCCTCGGGTGTTCCACCATTACTGGCGGCACTATCTCTTGGATTCTTCGGTAACTTATTTGCATCAACTACTCACTACAGTAATGGACCCGCACCAATCCTTTTCTCAGCAGGATACGTTTCACAAAAAGATTGGTGGCGTCTCAATGCAATCTTAGGTATTTTCTACCTCGTTGTCTGGCTTGGTCTTGGCAGCTTATGGATGAAGATTTGTGGAGTCTATTAATAATAATTAATGCTAAGAAGAAGGAATATACCATAGATCGAGAAATTCGAAGTTGAATGAAGCGCTTTGACCTATGAAACACGTTTATTCGTAATAATTATAAAGAGGCTGAATCAAAATTAAAATTTTGATTCAGCCTCTTTGGCTTTCCTGATAAATGTGTCACAGAAATCACATTTTCAGTTTCTTTTTTCTTTTGAATTCGTTATAAATAATATTTAATGAATAAATATTCGCTTTATTATCCAAAGAAAAACATTGTGTGCAATTAATTAAATAATTTAAAACCGTCTTTCTATAATTAAAATTAGGTTTTAGTTAGATTCTATTTAAAAAGTTCTCAATAAACGTTATTTTATTAATTATGAACTTATAAAAATGCGAAGTCTATTTTCAGCATAATTAGAGGTGTTATCCGTGATAACTTACAAATATGATTTTGTCCCCGCGGGTGAACAAGCACTCCACATTGTTTTCCCGGAACAGGTAGATGTCTCAGAAAATCAGCTGATTCAAGAGCTGGCCCAACAATTGCAGAATACATTTGGCTACGAAATCACAGACATTGTCCCTGCATACAGGACCTTAACTATCAGTTTCGACATCAGAAAAACAACTTATTATGAATTCAGTTCTAAGCTAAAAGGTTTTCTTGCTCAATATGTTCCAGATACAAAAAATGAGCATACCCGAACATTCGAAATCCCGGTTTGCTATGATTCTGAATTCGGAATAGATCTCGAAGATGTTGCTGCTTTTGGTAATCTAAGTGTCACAGAATTAATCAAACTTCATTCTGCTAATAAGTATTTTATTTATATGATGGGGTTCCTGCCTGGTTTTACCTTTATGGGAAATGTCCCTGATCAGATTGCAATGCCCAGGCTTTCTGTTCCGCGAGCCTCAATCGCTCCAGGAAGTGTGGCAATTGCAGGAAAACAGGCAGGAATGTATCCTGTTGATTCACCTGGTGGCTGGCGAATTTTAGGCAGAACCCCCATTACACTTTATACTCCCGAGAATCCATTACCACCATTTCAAGCAGGAGATTGGATTAAGTTCCGGCAAATTGATCGTGCTGAATATGCGGCGATAAAAGAACTAGCGGCTCATAGTGAATATCAGCTTAAAATAATTTCAGAATAAAAGGAGAAAGCCATGCCAAATATTGAGATTATTAATTCAGGCTTAGCAACAACTATCCAGGATCTTGGACGAATCGGTCATCAGGCAAAAGGTATTCCTGTTTCAGGTGCAGTTGATCAATACTCACATCGGTTAGCTAATATTCTAGTAAATAACCCTGAAAAATCTGCAACACTAGAATTTAGTCTTCTTGGACCAACAATCAAGTTCAATGTTGAGACATTCATTGCAATTACAGGCGGCAAGTCAGAACCGGTACTTAATGATTCAAGTATCAGTTTGAATACGACTTATCCAGTAAAAAAAGGTGATCTTTTGACATTTCGTCCTATGAAAAGTGGTCGTTTTGGTTACATTGCTTTTGCTGGTAATGGGCTTCAAGTCAAGCCGATTCTCGATAGTCAATCCACTAATACTCGTCTTAGCCTTGGAGGATATTATGGCCGATCACTTATCAAAGGTGATTGTTTAACTATTAATGATTGCTATCAAATGCCAAGCTTAGCCAATCGAAGCTTATCTTTAAATGAAGAACCAATTGGAAATTCATTTCGGTTTATCAGAGGGCCGCAGTGGGACCTATTCTCTGAAAGTGCTCAGCAGCTATTTATGACTGGACCCTTTACAATTTCATCAGAAGCTGACCGAATGGGCTTCAGATTAGATGGTCCAATCCTTGAAATACCACAAAAAAATATGTTGTCCGAAGGTGCAGTTCTAGGAAATATTCAAATAACCAGATCCGGTCAACCAATTGCCTTATTAGCGGATCGGCAAACTGCTGGCGGTTACCCGGTAATTGCAACAATAATCGGTGCAGATCTTAGTAAATTTGTTCAATTCGCTTCAAGTTGTCCACTTGTCTTTGAACAAGTTTCACTCAAAGAAGCCACTGCTGCGCTTCGCAGCCAGTATCAATTCTTAAATACTCTGGCAGATTCCATTTATCAAAAAAGATATCAATACCCAATTGGTCCCACTAGAAAAGCAAGTAGCAAAATCGCAGAAACAATTTTAAACAGTTAAAGGAGGCTTCTATTATGGAAATACCAAGTCTGGATGAACTAATTAGTAAATTCCAAGCGGCAGGTCTGACACATCTCGAGATTAAAAACGGTGAAGATAAGATTGTTTTGAAAAAAGAAGCAACCATTTTTCCGAATGCTTCAGTTACGAGTGAACAAGCACCACTGGTCGGTGGAGAAGCCGTAGAAAATAAAAAACTTACAGTAAATGCACCATTTGTTGGAACCTTCTATACATCGCCAAGTCCACAAGAGGAGCCCTTCGTCAAGGTTGGCGACCAGATTCAAAAAGGGCAAATTATTGGTATTATCGAAGCGATGAAGATGATGACTGAAGTTAAGTCCGATGTGGCTGGTATTATTACAGATATTCTAATTACCAACGATAGTCCCGTTGAGTACAATACGCCTCTCGTTGTACTTGAGAATTGAGGTGTTAAATTTGAAAAAGGTTTTAGTTGCTAATCGTGGAGAAATTGCCGTGCGTATCATTCGTGCCTGCCACAATTTAGAATTAAAAACAGTAGCAGTATACTCTGTTGCAGATATAAACAGCTTGCATGTCCAATTAGCAGATGAGGCTGTCTGCATCGGACCAGCTGAACCAAACAAAAGTTACCTGAACATTCACGAAATAATTGCAGCCGCAGAAATTACCCATTCCGATGCTATTCATCCCGGATACGGTTTCCTATCGGAAAATGAAGAATTCGCAAAAAAGTGTGAAGATGAAAAAATTACTTTTATTGGCCCGCAATCACATGTAATTGCACTGATGGGTGAAAAATCACGTGCGCGTGAAACAATGCTAAAAACCGGAGTTCCAGTCGTTCCAGGTGGAGCGACTGAATTTACCGATTTGGCTAGTGGTGCAGCATATGCTGCAGATATTGGCTTTCCAGTTATGCTAAAAGCAAGCGCTGGCGGTGGTGGTAAAGGAATGCGTGTCATTCAGAGTGCTACTGGCTTCGCCAAAGAATTCGGATTAGCTCAAAGTGAAGCTCAACATGCTTTTAATGATAATCATATGTATCTTGAAAAATATCTACCTCATCCGCGCCATATCGAGGTTCAAATCATCGCTGATCAGCAAGGCAACGTGTCCGCAGTTGGTGAGCGCGACTGTACAATTCAACAGCACCATCAAAAAGTAATTGAAGAGGCACCTGCAATCGCACTACCAGAAGAAACTCGTCAAAAAATGTTTGCTGTTTCTGTGAATGCTGCTAAAAAAATCGGTTACGTTGGTGCAGGAACGATGGAATTCTTGTTGGATGACCCAGAACATTTTTATTTTATGGAGATGAACACCCGTATACAAGTCGAACATCCTGTCAGTGAACTAACAAGTGGGCTTGATCTTGTTGAATTACAGCTGTTAGTTGCTCAAGGTGAGTCGCTTTCCTTCAAGCAAGAACACATCTCGACAGACGGTTTTGCACTTGAATGCCGTATAAACGCCTTAACTGCAGGTAAAATATCCGCTTTGCATCTTCCAACTGGATATGGAATTCGTATAGATACAGGCCTTTATCAAGGATATACTGTTCCTCCTAATTATGACTCAATGATTGCTAAAATCATTGCTTTTGCCCCATCAAGGAAGAAAGCAATGGCTTTGATGAGAACTGCGCTTGATGAAACAGTTATAGCGGGTGTAAACACAAATCTTGATTTTCTGGTCCAGTTGTTGAATGAACCTGATTATATTGCAAATAAGACTGATATTAATTGGCTGGATAAACTAACTGCCACAATCTAACCTTGGAGGTGTCCACATGAATTCACTAAAAGATATAACATCATTATCACCAGTCGAAGTTCGTCATCTGATACGTGCAGGAAAATTTACTAAACCTACGAGTGGATTAGCTTCAGGGTATACTCAAGCAAACTTAGTAATTTTACCAAAAAATTTGGCATATGACTTTCTGTTATTCGCCCAACGAAATCCCCGTCCCTGTCCAATCTTAGAGGTTAGTGATATCGGAAGTCGAAAGCTACACAAATTTGCGCAAGATATTGACTTGGCAAATGACTTTCCGCGCTATCGAATCTATCGCAATGGCAGTTTTACAGATGAAGTCACCAGCGTCGCGGATTACTGGCAAGACGATTTAGTAAGCTTCTTAATTGGCTGCAGCTTTTCTTTCGAAGCGGAACTAATTGCTGCTGGAATTGAAATTCGCCATTTGACAGAAGGTGTAAATGTTCCTATGTACAATACAGCGATCCCACTCGAATCTGCAGGTAAATTCCATGGAAATATGGTTGTCAGCATGCGCCCAATTCCTGAAAATCAGGTGGTGACCGCCGTCAATGTAACTGCCGCGATGCCGAAAGTCCACGGTGCACCTATTCAAATTGGCAGTCCTGAGTCAATCGGAATTACAGATATTTCAAGTCCTGATTATGGTGATCCTGTCACAATCAAACCTGGTGAAGTCCCAGTATTTTGGCCATGCGGTGTAACTCCACAAAATGCAATTATGCAGGTAAAACCTGAATTCGTAATCACACATGCTCCTGGTCACATGCTAGTGACAGATATTAAAAATACCGTACTAAAATATGAATAGGAGTTGATTTTGGTGACAAAAATTGATTTGAACAGTGATTTAGGTGAAAGTTTTGGCCGCTATAGTCTAGGAAAAGACAAAGAAATCATTCAATTGGTGACCTCTGTCAATATTGCTTGTGGCTTCCATGCTGGTGATCCTGACGTAATGGCTAAAACAGTTGCACTGGCCGAAGCAGCAGGTGTCGGAGTTGGGGCACATCCAGGTTATCCTGATTTGCAGGGCTTTGGCAGACGGAAGATGCTGTTGCACCCCACAGAAGTTGAGCACCTTGTAACATATCAAGTTGGGGCACTTCAGGCCTTTACATCTTCAAAAAAGCTCCATCATGTTAAACCTCATGGTGCACTCTATAACATGGCTGCTAAAGATTATGATCTTTCACTAGCAATCTGTCGCGCAATTAAGGCGGTTGATCCAGATCTTCCAATTTATGCTCTTGCAGGCAGTAAAACCGTTCAAGCTGCAGAAACAGTTGGAATACGGTGTGCACAAGAAGTGTTCGGAGATAGAAACTATCTGCCTGATGGTAACCTAGTACCCAGAAGTGAAGCAAAGGCTGTTATTACTGACCCCGCAGAAGTTGCTGCCCATGTAATTGAGATGGTAAAAGATCAGTCAGTAACTGCAATTGATGGCTCAACCGTACCACTGCAGGCTGACTCTATCTGTGTCCATGGTGATAATGCAGCAGCATTGGCAATTGTTGCAAACCTCCGTGAGACATTGCAAAATAATAAAATTGCACTGCATGCCTTTTAAAGAAAACATAAAGAGAGAAGGATTTGTAATATGATGAATAAACCAAAAGATTCTAACAATATCCCTGATTTAAACGGACCTAAAGCTTCACCCCGCAGTATTGCTATGGGCGCCGCATTCTTAATGGCTATGGCCGCCGTAGGTCCCGGATTCTTAACACAAACTGCAACATTTACTGGTCAAATGGGTGCCGACTTTGGCTTTGCAATTCTAATTTGTATTATTTTCGATATCATCGTCCAAATGAATGTTTGGCGGATCATTGTGGTCAGCGGCAAGAAAGCACAAGTGATTGCTAACGAAATCTTCCCTGGCCTTGGCTATGTACTTTCATTCCTTGTTGCTGTTGGGGGTCTTTTTTTCAATATTGGGAATGTTGGGGGCGCAGGTCTTGGTCTCAATGTACTTTTCGGGATCTCACCTGAAAATGGTGCCGTAATTGCTGGTGCACTTGCAATTATCATCTTCGTGGTCAAAAATGCTTTAACTGTTATGGATCGTACCGTTCAGGTTCTTGCTGTTGTTAAAGTTGCAATCTTACTTTATATTATTTTTATCATGGCTGTCCCTTACCAAGCGGCCGTTCACCATGCGTTTTTACCTACAAAAATCGACTTCTATTCCATTGTTACAATCGTTGGGGGAACTGTTGGTGGTTATATTTCATTTTCAGGTGGTCATCGCTTAATTGAGGGTGGAATGAAGGGTAAGCAAAATATTAAATACGTTAATGAGGGTGCGTTGACAGGAATTGGAATTGCCTCCGTTATCCGTGTACTGCTCTTCTTGGCAGGCCTTGCTGTTGTCGTAACAGGCTACAAACTTGATCCCACCAACCCAGCGGCCTCAATTTTTAAATATGCTGCAGGTAACTTTGGCTACAAGTTCTTTGGCTTATTACTCTTTGCGGCTGGGATGACTTCAATCCTTGGTTCGACATTTACCTCAACTTCTTTCTTAGATTTTGCAGTTAAGTCAAAAAGTGGTTTGCAGAAGTCACGCAAAGTCCTAATAATCAGTTTTATTGTAATCTCAACTGTCATCTTCTATATTATCGGTAGCCCTGCAAAGGTCCTTGTTTTTGTTGGTGCGGCCAACGGATTTGTTCTTCCAATTGCACTAGCAATTCTCCTAATCGCCAGTGTTTCCAAGAAAATTATTGGTGACTATCACCACCCCAAATGGTTAATTATTTCTGGCTGGTTTGTTGTGGCTTTCATGGCGTTCGCAAGTATCAAGACAGTGATTGGATTGTTTTAAATAACTTAATGGCACTTTTAACACAAAAAGTGTGATATAAATCGGAAGAATTTAGAGTTAGACATTTTGACTCATGGAACATATTTACTCGCAATAAAAAAGAGATAGGTTCAAAAGCTAACTTTTGGCCTAATCTCTTTCCTACGTTTAGTCAAGCCTCTAATTTCTTATTTTTTTAATCTTTGAACTAGTGATTGAGAATTGGATTAATATTTTAACTTATTTGAAGGTTGTAGCTTTTTGTCCTCAAATTTAAGTACAAGAAA
>NZ_VJYB01000018.1 GCF_030400225.1 Lactobacillus sp. UCMA15818
TGGATTGATTTTTACAATAAACGTCGTATTAAAACAAAACTGAACGGTAAGTCACCGGTAAAGTACCGGGAACTCGCCGTTCAGAAAGTAGCATAAATCATATGTCCAATTTTAAGGGTTCACTTCAATTTGATTTCTTGAGGCTACTTTTTATTTTTTTACATACACCATATATTACAGAAACTTATAGGACTTTAAAAAGATGTAATTCAACACCTTAACTTAATCCGAAAACTATGCTTCGGGTGAAACTAAGATTTTAACTTGGTTCTTTTCGGTAGCTAAAGTCTTAATCCCCTCCTCAATAACTTTGCTTAACGGAATCTTTTTAGTTACTAACTTACCGAAAAGTTCACGATGGTTGTTCAGCATTCCTAGGACTTCTGGATATGAATTGTTATAACAAAGAGTCGTAATAATATCGATTCCTTGCATAATAACATCATTTGTCATATCCACTTTAAGCGCTTTCCCAAAAAGGGCAACAATCTGCAAGGTTCCAGTTCTTTTTGTTAACTTCAAAGCATTTTCAAATGTAGCTTGAACACCTGCTGCTTCAAAAGAAACATCCACCCCATTAGGACATTCTTTTCTAACTTCTTCTAGAATATCTACCTTATTGGGATTCAAAATTCGCTTGAGTCCCAATTCTTTTGCTTTATTCAGACGATCTTGCGAAACATCAATTACGAAGACCCGATTAGCACCGGCAAGTTTTGCTAGAATTGCTGTTAATAATCCAATTGGTCCGGCACCTTCAACGATAACATCTTCTCCAGCACGCAAACCACTTTTCTTGATTGCCTCAAAAACTACAGCAGTTGGTTCAGCAAGTGCCCCTAGTTCATAAGGCATTCCCACTGGCATTTTGTGTGCAAAAAAAGCATCAACATTAGCATATTCCGCAAAACCGCCATCATCTGAAAAGCCCAAGAAATTGCCGGCGCCGTCCTTTGCAACTGCATTATTACAAAAATTATAAAATCCCTTGCGGCAGTTCTCACACTTGCCACATGCAATCAATGGTTCTACCGCAACTGCATCACCGACTTTCAAGTCATCAACGTCACTTCCAACTTTAACTACCTCACCTGCAAATTCGTGACCGAGTGTAATTGGAACTGATTTTCCAGTTAACGGGTGTGCTACAGTCGGAAGTCCCCAGCCTTCAAGATATGCATGCAAATCACTTCCGCAAATTCCACAATACTTCACCTTAATCTGAACTTGATCTCTCTTAGGCTCAGTGATGTTAACATCTTCTAACCGAACATCTTTCTCCCCATAAATTCTTGCAGCTTTCATAACCAACGACTTCCCATCCTTAAAATTTTTAAGTTAGCAGCAGGCTTTTTGTAAGCGTTACCCTAAAGAAAGTATAAGCGCAAAATAATTATTTTTCAATATGTTTTGCTATAAAAACATGAGATAAATTAAAAGTTTTGGATACTAGAGATGAATTGCAACAACCTGTATTCTTTGCTATTAGTAAGTCAAAGCCAGATTGAGCGTTTCTGTTTATGGAACACGGTTATACGAAATCATTAATGAGACCATTATAAATTTTTTATACATGTGATTAAATTCACAGTCCACTTGATTCTTTAAGAATTCGCCAAAGTGTAGAGCGTGATATTTCTAACTCTTTTGCAGTTAGTGTCTTATTATAATTATTTTTTATCAATGTTTGTTCTACGATTTCCTTAGTAATTTTCTTTAAAGAACTTTCTTTTGTAATTTCGATTGAACATTTTGGGATCTGTTCTTTTATTTGCTTATGATAGCTTTTCAAATTATTAATAGCAATCTCATGTTTATACCCAAAATTTATTTCTTTAATATTCACATATGGTTCGGTCGCACTACTATATGCATATTCCAGCGCCGAAATAAATTGACTAATATTTCGATCCCAAGCCTTATTTATTATAGAATCAAAGGCAAGATCAGTCATACTTATAATATTTTTGCCAAATTCCCTATTAAATCTATTTAATAATATCGGTATAAGGTGGTTAACTTGATTACTTGATAAATTTCTTATATCCTGAGTTTTCAAAAATCTAGGCTGCTTTTTGAGGCTAATAAAGCTTTCAGTGTTCAAATCAATATTATTTTCATAAGTAAAAAATAACTTGCTTCTTTTGTAAAGCAGTGTCTGGTTTATAAAATTTATAATGATATCTCTAGTATTCTGGGAAAAAGTATCAAACTTATAAAAAACAATAATATTGTTTTCGTTAAAAAGTGGAGAATCTGGCGAACTAACAAAGTTTCGGAACAAATTTACATTTGTACTATCAAAAACCGACAAGTTCTTCTTACTTTCGAGCAGCTTTTTCAACAGATACCTTTTTCCTGTACCTTCTTGTCCTGCAATTACTATGGGTAAGTGATCAGATAAGGAATTATCAAATAGCGAAAGCTCTTCTGAAGAATAAATAGTATTAAAAAAAATATCAAAGCAGTCAGAAACAAAACTGTCCATTGAAAAAGTCGAATTTTTTGAAGAATTATAGTATACGAGTTGATTTATAAATAAAAAATGCGGTTCCTCTTCATCTTGCTGGATTGTATAATACACACCTCTACTTTTAAATGCTTTGTTGTCCATTTTTGGAAATTGGATTCTCTTTTTGATATGAGGAAGCATTTTAAACGGATCAGACATATTATAATAATTTTTTATTTTTCTTTCATCGTCTAATACGACAACCGCTTCTTTGTTGTTTTTTAGAGTATATTTTAATAATTGTTCAGCTTCTAAAAACTTACTTTGGACCTTCATTAAATCTATTGCCCTTGTAAGGGCAAACTGAATATTTTCAATATCTGAAGAAATTAATATAGAATTCAAACCCAGTTCTTTGGCAATTCTCGTTGTTACCATATCACCAATTACAGCATCAAAATTATTTTTTTTCAGGTTTTTAATGATTGCCTTTACTTCTTCTTCAGAATTAATCTTGTAAAGCTTTATATTCTTTTGGAAATCTGCAATAACAAATTTCGCTTTGTCAATTAAAAACTCAAAACCAACAATTGCTACCTTGGATAATCTCAAAGTTCCCTGTACAGCATGTACTATGTCATATTTTGACACACCAATATCTACAACAGGTATCTTAAAATTAGCTGATAATAGATTACTTGTCCCGCCTCTTGAAACAATTAGACAATAGTTCTTTGAAGCAAGCTTACTTTCAGCAATTTCTAATCCTCGCTG
Source organism: Lactobacillus sp. UCMA15818 (assembly GCF_030400225.1). Lineage (GTDB taxonomy): Bacteria > Bacillota > Bacilli > Lactobacillales > Lactobacillaceae > Liquorilactobacillus. The sequence continues at coordinate 3,227 of NZ_VJYB01000018.1, forward strand.
TAAGTCCCCCACATAACAATCCATTTTTATCATTGGATATTCTTTTAACAATTGCATAGTAGTATTCTTCAAGCCTTCATAAGGAAAAATTCCGAGTACATTATCAGTCATTGTTGGGACTCCTTTCCACCATTTGTTTTATTTTGAAACAAATATTATAGTTCATGACATATTATACCAATTTTTATTTTAAAGTGTCTTAATTTAGTACATTTTTTTGCTAGCGCTTTCATTAACTTAAAAATATACTTTATATATAAATGAAAGGGGTAATAAAAAATGAAGAATACTTTACCAATTATTGCAATAACTATGGGTGACCCAGCAAGCATTGGGCCAGAAATAACACTTAAAGCATTTCACAATGAAGAAGTTTTCAAAAAATGTCGCCCATTCTTAGTAGGAGACCTCTCGGTGTTAGAGCGGGTAATGCAAGAATTACCACAGTTGAGATTAAATACTAATAAAATTACTGCGGTGAGTGAAGCTAAATTTCAGTTTGGTTCCATTGATATTCTAGATATGAACTTAGTTGACGGCAACAAACTGCAATTTGGAGAAGTTAGTAGTATAGCTGGAAATGCCGCATTCAACTATGTTTCAAAGGTAATCGACTTGGCAATGAAAAACGAAGTCGCCGGCACAGTGACCAATGCATTAAATAAAGAAGCTCTGAATCTTGCTGGGCACCATTATGCCGGACACACAGAAATCTATGGTAAGCAAACTAATACTAAAGACTATACTATGATGCTTGCACATGGAAAGTTGCGCGTTGTGCATATTAGTACTCACGTTTCTCTGCGTAAAGCTACTGAGTTAGTTACCAAAAAACGTGTTTTTGAAGTAATAAAAATTGCAAATGAAGCGATGCATCAATTAGGAATCACCCATCCTAAAGTCGGAGTAGCGGGTTTGAATCCACATAGCAGCGAGAATGGTTTATTTGGTCATGAAGAAAAAGATGAAATTATTCCGGCTATCCAAGAAGCAAAAAAAATTGGCATTGATGTCGACGGACCAGTACCGCCGGATACTATCTTCCCAAAAGCAATTGGAGGATGGTATGACATTGTTGTTGCTATGTACCACGATCAAGGGCATATTCCAGTAAAATTATTAGGATTCAACTTTGATGAAGAAACAAAGAGCTGGAGTAACGTTTCTGGCGTAAATATCACCTTAGGTCTACCTATCATCAGAACAAGTGTCGATCACGGAACTGCATTTGACCAAGTTTTGAAAGGAACCGCTAATGACATTAGTTTAAGAAATGCAATTGATTATGCCGCAAGACTTGCAAAAAATAGGGAAAGTGGGAATGCAAAATGAAGATTTTAGGAAGAATAAATAAAGTTCCTGGTGGATTAATGGTTATCCCCCTACTACTAGGAACAGTATTTAACACCTTTTTCCCATCAACATTGGCTATAGGTGGTTTCACAACGGCTTTATTTAAAACCGGAACTTTAACTTTGCTTTCATTATTTTGCTTTTGCAATGGTGCCCAAATTTCTGTTAAACAAGCCGGGCTCCCTTTAATTAAGGGTTCATCACTTACACTTATGCGTTTAATTTTAGGAATTTTCTTTGGCTGGTTGGTTGGAGCAATTTTTGGTGGTATAAGCTTGTTGGGAATCTATCCATTAGCATTAATATCAGCAATGACTAATGCTAATGGCGGGTTGTACGGCGCCTTAGCTGGTGAATATGGAGATGCAAGCGATGTTGGTGCAATTTCAATTACAACCTTAATGGATGGACCCTTTTTCACTATGGTTGCACTCGGTGCCACAGGTACTGCTAAATTGCCATTGATGCTTTTCATAGCAGCTCTTGTTCCCATTATTCTAGGCTTTATTCTTGGAAATTTAGATCCAGAACTAAAAGACTTTCTTAAAGCAGGAACAGTTATGCCAATTCCATTTTTTGCCTTCAGCTTAGGAGCTGCACTTAATTTTAATCAAATCATAAAAGCTGGCATCCCCGGAATTCTCTTAGGAGTAATGGTAACATTAATTGCTGGTTCCTTGGGATATTTGCTGATGAAGCACTTGGTTCGCTCTAAACATCCCGAGGTAGGTGCAGCAATTGGAACAACTGCAGGGAATGCCGCTGCAACTCCTGCAGCAATTGCAGCCGTTTTGCCTAGCTTTCAGACAACTGCTGCAGCCGCGACAGCACAAATTGCGGCTTCTGTTATCGTAACAGCATTACTTTGCCCAGTTCTGGTCTCATGGCTAGCTAAGCATCGGCAAAAAAATATAATTCCAGAAAAGAAGATGGAATTATGAAAAAAAATTATTTGATTGTTGCAGATGATTTTACTGGTTCGAACGATACTGGTGTTCAACTGACTAAAAGAGGGATATTTGCCAAAGTCGTATTTTCTAGTACAAGTCTCAATAACCAGCAATGTTCTTTAGTTGTGGATACAGAATCACGAAATGTTTCTGGTGAGGAAGCAAGAAAAAAATTATTTAATTTATTAACCAACATTTCGCTTTCTTCTTTTGATTTTGTGATGAAAAAAGTTGATTCTACACTTAGAGGCAATATTGTTGAAGAATTACAAGCATTGGACGTTTTATATAAACCAGACCTAGTATTCTTCGACAATGCTTTACCAAGCCTAAATAGAGAAATAAAAGATGGCGTTTTATATGTCAACGGGATAAGAGGAACTGAAACAGATCTACGGAATGATCCTATTAAGCCCTTAACTGAAGATAATTTAATAAATATTTTGAATAATGCCTTTCCTAACGAAAAAAAGAGACTAATAACGTTAAATGATCTAAGAGGAAATGCTTCTATTTTAAATGAAGACTGTAGAATATACGCTGCAGATTCGGTGACTGATGGTGATATGCAAAGTCTAGTAAAGAAATTAAAAAATAAGATAAACGGAAAAAAAGTTTTATGGATAGGATCTGCTGGATTGATGGATGCTGCTTTAAGTGTTGATTTTCCAGCTCCACCTTCACTAGGGCTTATTGGAAGTGTCAGCAAAGTTACTCGTGAGCAAGTGCACTTTGCTGAGCAAAATGGTATTGAAATTGTAAAGATACCTATCTACGAAGTTTATGAAAAAGAAGACTATCATCCGTTTGTAACTCAAATTCTAACCTCATTAAAAAAAGGAAAAGATACAATAGTTGCATCCTCCGCATCTTATAATTTCACTGAACTTGAAAAAACTAAAAAAATACTTTCTGAACAAAAACTCTCTAAAGAAGAGATAAATAGTTTGGTCCAATCTATTTTGGGAGGAATCTGCCGTAAAGTCCTGCATAATTCTGTTATTTCTGGATTATTTATCGCTGGTGGAGACACTGCAAAAGGATTCTTTGATGGTATTCAAGCCGAGGGTGTTAATATTTTAGAAGAAATTGCTACTGGAGTACCAATGATGGAAATAATTGGTGGTAAATCTGACTCATTAAAGATTGTTACTAAAGCTGGGGCCTTTGGAGATAAAGAATTAATTGTTTTTTCATATAAGAAATTAAAAGAGAAGTTCATCAGTGGTCTAGTATAATTTTAACATTTGAAAGAAAAACGAATATATTTGGATAGAAACAAAAGTAGTACAAAGTCGGTCAAATTCTAGGAATCTTGTGTTAAACGGAAAATTCATCCGGAATTAATAAGGGGGTCTGGGGCAAAAGTTAACTTTTGCCCCAGACCCCCTTCCTACGTTTAGTCAAGTCCTTAAGTTTGTAAAGAAGTTGTCTCCACACTATTATTATCTTCTGCTAAAATTGACGGAATATGCCAAAACAGCAAGAATCTTAGCGACCTCATGTCCAGTTCCAGCTCCGCCACCACCAACTTTAGGAATTAATGTGTGATTGACATCCACTGCGCTACCTGCAGAACTAAAAAATTGATTGAGCAACCCATTATGATTTTGGCTAGTATTATCCCGAAAACTAAAATTATCTGCTTGCAAATAATTTTTTAGTACTGGCTTTGCATTAGCTTGAGTTCTTGGCCCCTTTGTAACATATACTTTAATATTCTTTTGACTCCCAGTTGAATTATTATAAGTTCCATTCCAATCATTTTGCAGCTGATACCCATATTTTTTCAAGGTCATAGCTACAACTTTTATTGGATAAAATCCATCTTGCTTCAACAAAATATCAGATTTTACAATTTTATTTGTTGCTTGATCAACAAAATGGATATAGCTCACTGCTTCATTCTCAATTTGCTGGCTTATTATTTCAGTTGATAATTCAGTCTGTTCAACCTTGTCACCAATACCAGAATTGTTACTTATTGTTGGAATTTGCGGCTGCAGATTTTGCTTTGAATCCGAATTTGAATTTGAGTTTGTCTTTGAATCTGAACTTGTCTTTGAATCTGAGTTTGCATCTGGAGTTATTTCAATTGGTAACAAATTAACCTCATAGATTACAGTCTGTCCATCTTCCTTAAACGTAATACCATCTTTTGGCAGAGTACTAGACTTAACGAAGTATCCCTGATTCTCAATTAACGCTATATCATCTGCTAGTTTATAGCTCGCAGTCGTCCCGAATTTACCACTAAGCTGTTTTTCAAAAATCACATTACCAGTCAAACTATCAATAAACCTGATTGTAGCCTGCTCGTCTTTTGGTGCATACTTTACAACATAATTTGCAGCACTACTATCTTGACTTATGTCGGCGGTCTCTGGAATAGCTGTCTGATCAGCCTCATATCCCGTAATTTCTGGTGAAATGACTTTGCTAAACACTGTTCCATTCTCTGGCGTCCATGTACTCGTTGTTTCACCCGTAACTTCGTCTTTTGTAACTTCATTAACAAATGTCAACTTTTGAATACTATCAGTTGCTGCTTTTGTTCCGTCTTCATATTCATAGCTAATCTTTTGCTGGACAACCTTTGCAGTAGTCGTCGTGGTTGTTTTGTGCTTTAAATAAACTGAAAATGTCTGATCTTTTGTATCGTCACTATCAAAGCGAGAAGAGTTCGTCAAATCTGTTTTGTCAGTATCAACTTCATATCCTTCATTCTCATAATCCTCTATCTTTGCATCTGGATAGTCAATTAGGGCATTAGAAACCCCACTTATGGTACTCGAATCCAGTGTGTTACCCGTTTTCTCATCTATATAATTAATTGTCGCATTCTGTGCGGCAACATATTTCATATAATCAAATCTAAATGTCTGCTCGGCCGAAAGCGCACCTGTTGAAGCTGCAATTGAGAGTGAATACTGCGGATTTTGAGAATCTATCTTACTAGCTAAGCTTTCACTAAAAGTCGTGTCATCCACTACAACACTAAGTATTTTAGTCGTTGCATCATACTTTATATCTAAATCATGCAGCTGACCATCCTCAAAGTCAGAGCCCATTCCCTGTACCGATTGCTTATCAATTGTCCCTTTCCCAGTCGAATCTGTTGATACAAAAGCGCCATACGGTGTTGGCAGTCCCTCATCAGAGTCACCATCTATAGCACCATCGTTCGAATATGTATCAAGCTTCCAACCAAAAACATTCGGGACCCCGTAGATTCCAACATTGCCGCCATATATGTTATTACTGCTGCTACTGTACTGGCTCCTTTCTCCCTGATAAAAGGCAAATCCTATGCCATCAGCAACTTTATTTGCAGATGTGCTTTTCCCAACATTGATTGCACCCTTTATCTCAAAAGAGTTGTTTAGATTAACTAATCCATTAAAAGTAATATTTCCAGCTTGATTGGTAGTTGTTGTAAACACCTGCACGCCCGTTGAACTATCGTAATTATTAACTGCATTACCATTTTGTGTGAAGTAATTCAGAAAATTATCCTTGGAGATTGTCGTCATGTCATCATCAGACTGGTTTTGAGTTGTTGTCGTGTCTGTTTCCTGTGCGTTCACATCAGGAACAGCTGCATGAATATTAGAAATCATAGGAGCAGACAACAAAGTCCCCGTGACTAAACTTGTGAGAACCCACGTTTTTTTCTTCTTCATTCTATTTTTTTTCTTCATGCATTCATCCCCCAACTAAGCAGTCTTCTTATTTTATTTTCCCTGATTGATACTTGTGCTGCTTTATCTCTACTATCTTCTCACCCAGTTCAGCCCAATCAAGCGGTGTTGGCGGCTTCAGCCAAATAACTTGATTAAGTAGCTGATACTCAATATATTGGTCACTTAAATATAAATCTGTTTCACTTGTTAATATATTTGAAACACTCACATTGATGTTCACATAGCTCTTAAAAAGGCTTAAGATGTATGAATTAACGTATGATCCTCCTGAGAAATCTATACATAATGTTACACGGTCGCTCTTTGAAAAAGGAATTTCAGAAGTAAGCATCGACGTAATTATGTTAAAATATGCTCTTTTTTTATCTGGGATTGTCCAGTGCTGAGCTATCGTATCAACCATTTTTCTTACCTTATTATTTAAAAATGGATAAACATCAGCAAAGTACTGAATGTTTAAACTAAACTGATCAGTCTGGATAAAACAAATCTTATCCAAAATCACTTGTGAACTAACCTCATTGCAAAGTCTCATAATTTCATCTTGATAATGATCCTCTTCGTCAAGTAAACTCTCTATGCCATCCAGAAGTACCAGCGTAATTTCCCTAAAATGTCCATGTTCTATGTTCTTAAAAGCAGATACCGATAATTTTTCAACATTAAATATTCCTGTGTAGTAATAAAATTGGACAACAAATAATGATTCTCGTTGAAGTTTTTTCTTTGAAATTGGCAGAAAAGATAATAATGCTGGTGCAGCGAGTTCGTTAGCAATAACCAAACTACGATCAGAAATGAATTTCTTATTCAGCACACGTTTTTCTACAATCCAGAGCATCAGTTCTGCCTTAAATTTCTGTGTATTTGAAATAGTCTTCAAAGCCTTAAAATCCCGCAGATTTAAGCGCTCTAACTTATCAGGGAACGCACCAAAAAAGGCAAAAGAGTTATAGACAAAATACCGTAAACTGGCTTCTTCATCCACTTGACGAGCAATTAAAAAACTCTCATATAAATCATCATATTTGTTCTTTTGCTGATAAAAAAAAGTTTTGGGCCACGAATACTTTACTTCCATCTTCTGAAAGCTCGGAAATTCTCCTCCATCCAGAACTTCTATCATTAGCACACGAATTGGTGATAATTCAAAATAATACTTTTTGATCATGCTTAATGTATGGCGTGAGAAGTTCCTACTGGGAATTACCATGTGCGCATTAATGGTCATACCTGAATATTCAGTTAATAACTTAATATCATAATTTAAACTCTCCAAAAGATTCGCAATTTTATAACGAGACACATCCATGGTCTCTTGCAAATTTCTAAGCTCGATTTCTCTATTTGGATTATCCAAAATTTCTGCAAATAAGTTAATTTTATCACGTTCAAAATCATTCAAGACATTCAAAAATTCCATATGTGTACACCTTTACTTTAAGAACTAATTTTCTTCCCTTTTGCCTTAGATTATAGCAAATTTGTTTCAAAAGTTATACAAAAATTATTTCCTCAGTGTTTATATGTTATTTCTGTATCTTAAATCTGATGTCATTATATAGCACTCACAAATTCTCACGGTTTCTTTTTTTTATTTTTTTTTAACAATTAAAAACCCTTGCCTTTAAAATTAAGCTGCAATATCTAAATAACTAGTTCAATATGTAAGGCTAGATTCGAAATGCTGCACTTGATATACAATTCAACGACAGATTCAACTTTATTTGTTTAGTAATAGATTCTTTATACATTATTTCGCTAATAAAACAATATTTATTCATTTAATTAAGAAAAATATGGGTTTTTATTAAAAAACTATTGAAATAAAAAATAAAAAGGATTATAGTTATCATCATCAAAATGAATTGTTATTCACAAAAAGTGAATTTAAAGGAGTGATTCTATGCACGTCGCAATTTTGGGAGCAACTGGATACAGTGGGAATGTTCTCTTCAACTTATTGGCACAACATCCCAATGTTGATGCAATAAAGCTCTATGGTCATGAAGGAGGCAAGGCTTCCCGCTTCCTCGATGATGAGGTTCCCGCTTTTTTCTCTGCTCATCTGCCTATCTTGCCTTTCAATCCTGAAGAAATCATGACGAATAATGATTTGCTTTTCTGTGCGACCCCTGCTGGAGTCACTAAGGACCTGATGGAACCTTTCATACTAGCAGATTTCCCTGTAATTGATTTATCAGGTGACTTTCGTTTAACAGATCCTGCTGTATATGAGAAGTGGTACCACAAGAAGGCCGCTCCTGCAGGCTTGTTAGAAAAGGCCACTTATGGTCTAGCTGAATTCCCAGAAAAAAATCCTGGTAAATACATCGCAAATCCTGGCTGTTATGCAACTGCTACATTACTTGGCTTAGCACCCTTGGTCATTGAACACATGATTCAAACTAATGCAATTATTGTTGATGCAAAATCAGGTGTGTCGGGTTCTGGGAGGAAGTTAAGTCCAAGCAGCCAATATAATTTTATAAATGAAAATGTATGGCTATACAAAATGAATAAACATCAGCATATCCCAGAAATTATGCAGAAATTAAATGAATGGGATTCTCGTATTCCAGCTATTCAATTTTCAACAACTCTGATTCCTGTTACTCGCGGAATCATGGCAACTATTTATCTTAAACCGCTTAAAGAATATACAAATGAACAATTATTAGAATGCTTCCATCAATTCTATGATGATGCACCTTTTGTTCGTTTCAGAGACAATGATTTACCAACTATCAAGGAAGTCGCTGGTTCTAACTTCTGTGACATTGGAATCAACTACAATCCAGTCACTAATACGATTACCTTAGTATCTGTGATTGACAACTTGATGAAGGGTGCTGCTGGGCAAGCTATCCAAAATTTCAATCTTCTTTGGAACTTAGAGCCTACCAGTGGTCTACCAACATTACCAATTTTTCCTTAACATACATCTAAAGGGAGTATAGAAAATGACAACTACTAAAAACTTTACAGAAACAGATTTCGAATGGCCCAAGGGTTTCTACAGCGATGCAAAACACATTGGTCTCAAGCATAAAAAATTAGACTTTGGTTGGTTATATTCCGAAGTGCCGGCTACAGCAGCTGGTGTCTACACAACTAACAAATTTTGCGCAGCTCCAACCGCTAAAACAAAAGAAACAGTTAGCAAAAGTCATAAACTGCAAGCAATTATCGCTAACAGTGCCATTGCAAATTCTTGCACAGGTCTCCAGGGAGAAAAAGACGTCCTCACAGAGCAGACATTGATTGCTGAAAAATTAAATATTAAGCCCGAACTCGTAGGAGTTGCTTCAACTGGCTTAATTGGAGCATGCTTACCCATGGATAAAATAGAAAAGGGCATTGCTGAATTGACATTAACTTCCAGTACCGAGCTCACGAAGGCAATTCTGACAACTGATAAAAAGCGAAAAATCATCAGTGTTGATTTCAAAATTCAAGGAACTACTTGCAAAATCTCAGGCTTTGCTAAAGGTTCTGGAATGATTCATCCTAAAATGGCAACAATGCTTGCGTTTATTACAACAGATGTTGCAGTAGCCGATGATACCTTACAACCATTACTCAGCGAATTAACAGATGTTACTTTCAATCAAATTACAGTTGATGGCGATACTTCAACAAATGATATGGTTCTAACATTGGCCAATGGGATGGCTGGCAACAAACCGTTAACTAAGGCAAGCCCAGATTACCAAACATTCAAAGAGGTTCTGCATCTTGTTTTACAAAAACTGGCACAAAAGATTGCTGCTGATGGTGAAGGTGCAACTAAACTAGTTGAGGCAAATGTTTTAGCAGCACAAAACAAAACTGATGCACAAGCAATCGCAAAAGCAATTGTTGGCTCAAACCTCGTTAAGACAGCTCTTTTTGGAGCAGATCCTAACTGGGGAAGAATTATCAGTACGATTGGAGCGACTCCAGCAACATACAATCCACAAACGATTGACATCAAAATCAATGAGTTCTTGGTTGTTAAGCAAAGCCTAGCTGCTATTTTTGATAAAGACGAAGTCAGCAATAGCCTCAAACAAGACATGATCACCCTAACTGTTGATCTTCATGACGGTCAGTATGATGGTCAAGCATGGGGCTGTGACTTGACTTATGAATATGTAAAAATCAACGCAACATATAGCAGTTAATACCTAAAGAAAGGAGACTTCAAGATGGAGAACTTAATTGTAATTAAAATCGGTGGTAATTCGATTGCAACACTAACATCCTCGTTCTTTGCACAAATTCACCAATGGATGTTAGCAAACAAACGGATTTTGATAATCCATGGCGGTGGCAGTAAAATCTCGGAACTATCTGATAAACTCAAAATTCCTGTCAAAAAAGTTGATGGAATGCGCGTTACAGATTCAGCAACACTCGAATTAACACAGATGGTCTTATTAGGACAAACACAGCCTCAATTATTAATGAAACTGACAAAAGCTGGAATTCCTGCACTTGGTTTGAACGCAGCTGATGAATCTATCTTGAATGGATCCTTTCTTAATAAAGAAAAATATGGTTTGGTTGGTAAAATCAATAAGATTAATGATAAATTACTCAGTGAAGTTTTGGAAAAGCATGTCGCAGTTCTTGCACCGATGGCATTAACAGACGAGCAGCAATGGCTAAATGTCAATGCAGATACTGCTGCTTCGAGGATCGCCGGTCTCCTAAAAGCGGAGAAATTGTACCTAATGACGGACGTTCCTGGTGTTCTTCATGAGGGCGAGATTGTCCGAAGTCTCTCACCCAGCGTCGCAGCCAAATTACAAGAACAAAAAATTATTACGCTGGGGATGCAGCCAAAGATAAAGGCGGCTTTTAGCGCACTAAATCTCGGCGTCCCAAGTGTGCAAATTACTAATCAACTTACTACTTTAGGAACAACTATTATCCAGGAAGGAGCGAATGAAAATGCAATCTATCTTTAAAACATACAACAGATTTCCCTTTGAAATAGTTAAGGGTGAAGGTGTCAATCTATTTGATGAAACGGGGAAGAAATATCTCGACTTAACCAGCGGAATTGGGGTTTGCAACTTAGGATACAGCTCAAAAAAAGTCAAAAATGCAGTAAGTGCACAGCTAGACAAAATCTGGCACACTTCAAATCTTTATGAAAGTCAGCTGCAAGAAGATGTCGCTGAACTATTGATTAAAGGTGCTGCCAAAAAGGTCTATTTTTGTAATTCCGGAACAGAGGCGAATGAGGCTGCTTTGAAGTTGGCTCGTAAAGCAACTGGGAAAAGCAAAATGATGGCATTTGATCACTCCTTCCATGGTAGAAGCTATGGTTCACTCTCATTAACGGGCAACGATAAGCTTAAAGAAGGATTCGGTCCATTTCTATCTGATATCACATTTGAATCATACAATGATTTTGCTGCAGTTGAAAAAATCGATAACTCATTTGCAGCTGTAATCCTAGAAGTAATTCAGGGAGAAGGCGGCATTGTTGTCGGAAATTATGATTGGCTGCAAGCCATTGCAGCTAAATGTAAGAAAACTAATGTATTACTGATTATTGATGAGGTTCAAACAGGGATGGGAAGAACCGGTAAGCTATTTGCTTATGAAAACTATAATTTGGATCCTGATATTGTAACCGCAGCAAAAGGTCTCGCAAATGGAATCCCAGTTGGTGCAATGATTGGAAAAGATGAGTTAGCTGCTGCTTTTGGTCCCGGTTCTCATGGTTCAACTTTTGGTGGCAACCCACTCGCAATGAGTGCTGCAACTGCAGTCTTAGAGACACTAGACACCGCTTTTTTAGATAATGTCCAACAAAAAGCTAGTTTTTTCTGGTACTTTCTTGAAAAGGAAATATCTTCATTAGAGGTCGTTGACTCAATCTCTGGCAAGGGCTTAATGATTGGTATCCATATTAATTCTTCTATTCCTGTTAATCAGGTAATCACTGAATTGCATAAGGTCGGGGTATTGACACTTTCATCTAGAAGCAACACACTTCGCCTTCTTCCACCATTGACAATCATGAGTTCTGAATTATTAGACGGTGTTAACAAAATAAAAGAAGTTCTACAAAATGTAACTGTGAGCTTATAGGAGGCATATCATGAATCATTTCTTCGGTAAATCTTTCCTTAAAGAAAATGACTTTTCTGCTAAGGAACTTAATTTTTTAATTGATTTTGCAATTCACCTAAAAAAATTAAAAAATCAAAATATTGCTCATCAGTATCTTGCTGGGAAAAACATTGCGCTTTTATTTGAGAAAGCATCTACACGAACCCGTTCAGCATTTACCGTTGCTGCGACAGACTTAGGTGCACATCCTGAATTCTTAGGAAAAAACGACATTCAGTTTGGAAACAAAGAATCCGTTGCAGACACTGCAACCGTGCTTGGCAGTATGTTCGATGGAATTGAATTTCGTGGTTTCTCCCAAGAAACAGTGACAGAATTGGCAGCAAAAAGCGGTGTTCCGGTCTGGAATGGTCTCACCGATGATTGGCATCCAACCCAAATGATTGCTGATTTCATGACACTCAAGGAACACTTTAACAAGCTCAAGGGATTGACACTTACTTATGTCGGTGATGGCCGTAACAATATGGCTAACAGTCTCTTGATGACGGGTGCAATCCTTGGTGTGAATATTCATATTGGCTCACCTATATCTCTGCAGCCCTCAAAAAAGGTGCAGCATCTTGCCTTTGAAGCAGCGAAAAAAAGCGGTGCAAAATTATTGATCACTGATGACGTTCAAAAAGCTGCTGCTAATGCTGATGCACTTTATACAGATGTCTGGGTATCAATGGGTGAAGATGTTGATTATGACGCAAGAATTAAATTACTCCTTCCTTATCAGATAAATAGTGCATTATTAAAGGAAACCGGAAAAAAAGATACAATCATCTTACATTGTTTGCCTGCATTTCACGACAAGCAAACAACCATTGGCAAAAAGCTGGCAGAGCAATACAACTTGGAATCACTTGAAATAACAGATGAGGTTTTCAAGAGTGCTAACTCGGTTGTCTTCCAAGAAGCAGCTAACCGAATGCATTCAATCAAAGCAATTATGGCTGCGACATTAGGACAGCCCTTCATCCCCACGGAATATTTTGAGTAAAATTATAATAAAAGCAGTGGGAGTGTGCCATAAGTAGGGAAAATTTGAGTACTAACTTCGAATTACTCATAGCAAAGTACTCGCTATGAGTAATTTCGAGTTAGACGGAGAATTTTGACTTATGAAACACGTTTATACAGAATAAATAGAGAAACTGGATCAAAATTTAACTTTTGATCCAGCTTCTCTATTATTTCAATCTAATAAAAGTTTCTAGTTTATTTAAGAATTTTTCTCAAGCGTATCATGTCTTTTAAAATAAGATTATTTTCAGTGATTTCTTTATCATAGTGAATTGTAAAAAAATTCTGATTGACTCCAACAACCCGAAAACCGCATTTTTGATAGAGATAAAGTTGACCAAAACTGGTTGTCCCGGTTCCAATCTCAAGACATCTGTAACTATTGTTCCGTGCATACTTTTCAGCAAAAGCAAGAAGTTGATGGCCAATGCCCTTGTTTCTTTGTGTTGAAACTACAGCAATATTAACAACCTCTAGCGTCTCAGGGTGCGTAGGTAAAAGAATCAATACCCCCACTAATTCATTATCATAAGTTGCTTCGAAACAAAAAGAGCGTTGCAAATGCTTGCTTATCAATTTTTTATTAGGATCTGCTTCAAGTAAAAGTTCATAATGCTGTTCTGTTAGGTTATTTAATGTTCCAATGTTGAGATTCATTTTTTCTCCTTAATGAAGATTTCTTTGTAGGTCATATTTCCTAGTCTTTAACAAACTAAAGGGGTTTATCATAAGTCAAAATTCTCTGTCTAACTTCAAACATTATTATTTAAATCTTGCGCCCAGGGTTCAAAATATTATTAGGGTCAAATGCCTGCTTGACTTTACGTTGCAAATCGACAACCTCTTGCCCCAACTGTGAGACAATCCATCCATATTTTAAGTCACCGATTCCGTGTTCGGCAGAAATGGTTCCCCCCAGTGACTGTGCAAAAGCAAAAATCTTAGTGATTGCGCTCTGCACATCTTCTGGGATTGTGTCTAAGTCTTTAGGAATTGCAATGTTCGGATGGAAATTACCATCACCTGCATGGCCGCCTAAGAACGCCTTAACTGGTGAAGTAAAACTAAGATTATCTACAAACTCTGCAAGTTCTGGGAGCTTAGATAATGGGACTGCCACATCTTCGACAACTAGTCTCCCATAAGCCGCTTCTGCTTTATAATAGTCCTGTCTTATTTTGACAATTTTCTTTGCGTATTCAGGGTCATCTGTTACTGAAACGTGCAAGGCCTTATTTTGTTCTAGTGTCTCCTTAAGCGCCTCTAATGCTCCTTCTGGTGTTACGTCCAATTGGAAAATCAACAATGCCTCTGCACCCTCTTTGCCCATATCAGTCCCTTCAAGGGCATCAAGTGCTTCAATCGACGTCTTATTTAATGCTTCTAACATCGACGGATTTAAGCCACTAGCTGATATTTTTTCAACAGCAACACTCAATGCCTTCATATCTGCAAATGTTGCCAAGCCTGTTGTTGCATTGCCAAAAGGAATCGGTAGGATTCGAACTGTTGCTTCTACTACGACCCCCAGCGTTCCCTCAGAACCAACAAATAAATCTGTCAAATCATAACCTGCATTGTTTTTAAAGCAGCGTCCGCCAGTTTCAACAATTGTCCCATCAGCCAGTACAACTTTCAGCCCTAAAACGGATTGTTTTGTTGTTCCGTACTTTAAAGAACTCATCCCACCGGCATTCGTCGCAATGTTTCCGCCAACTGTACTAATTGGTTTTGAGCCTGGATCTGGTGCAAAGAAGTAACCTTGCTTACGCACTTCTTCATCCAATGTTCCATTTAAAACTCCAGCTTCTACCACGGCCGTTTGATCTGCCGTATTTATCTCGATAATCTTATTTAACTTTGTCAGATTCAAGACAATTCCACCATTTTCACCAGCTGAGCCATTAACAATCGAAGTTCCTCCACCGTAGACTGTAACTGCAATTTTTTCCTGGTTAGCAAATTTAACTGTCGCTTGTACATCCGCAATACTCTTGGCATCAATTAAAACAGCCGGTTTGCTACCCGTAATTTTTTCTTGGGTAAATTTATTCTGACCATAATCCTTTAATATTTTCTCATCAATTACTATTTCTCCAGTTGGTAATTGTAACTTGCTCAAATCTAATGTCATATTCTGACTTCCTTTCTTCTCCGCATCTTCTACAAAAAAGCCGCCCTTCTCATATGAAGGACGACTCTTGCCGCGGTACCACCTTGATAAACTTAAATTATTAGTTAAGTCCACTTCAATGCGGTAACGGGCATCTCCGTAATCAGTTTACTGTATTTACCAATTCATCATTTTTATCAAAGACCATCTTCAACCAATCTTTCAACTATCTTCCAGCAACACAATAGCTCTCTTAATTCAAAATTAATCTACTCATCTTTTGATTTTAATGTAATTATGGATTTTTAGATTTTAAAAGTCAAGAGGGTGCTGGGTCAAAAGTTAAATTTTGATTCAGTTTCTCTATTTATTCCGTATAAACGTGTTTCATAAGTCAAAGTTCTCCGTCTAACTTCGAATTACTCATAGTAAAGTACCTGCTATGTTCGTAATTTCGAGTTAGTACTCAAATTCCCCCGACTTATGGCACACTCCCATTTGTATCATATATCTGCAAACAAGTAAAAAGCTAAGCCAGAAAATAGCTCATGACTTAGCTCCTTCTACTTCGCTTAAATTAACAAATCAATCCTTATTTTCCATGAATCTTGTCTTGCAACTTATCTCCTAAATCATCAATCTTCTTAGAAGCGAAAATAGTTCCACCAACTAAAACACCGCCAACAACTAAACCAACTGCAAGTACGAACTTAAATAATCCCTTAATTAAATTCATCATTTTTGCCTCCTATCATTGACTTTTTTACCTTTTGCCACTTGAACCTCTTTGTAAATTGCCATCAACAACTGAGCTAAGGTCAAAATAAGCGATAGTTTTGCCCAAAAACCTACTCCAGAACCTAATTTTTTCACACCTTCACCCCCATACAAAGAAAAGCCTCTGTATCCCTTAAATCATTATAGAGTAAAATAGTGCTCAAAATCTATTGATAAGACTCACTACTATCTGATTCCCAGCTTTTTGTCAGGTTCTGCAACAGACCCTAGTATCTTGGTCTAATACCAGACCTTTAAGTACTTGGGTAAAAGCAAAATCATCATTAAGTGCTGGAACCATCTTAAATTCCGTACCACCGCTTTCCATGAAATATTCTTGATTCTCAATTTCAAGTTCATGCAATGTTTCAAGACAGTCTGAAACAAAGCTTGGAGCAACCACCAATACACGCTTAACTCCTTCATTAGGGAAAGCCCGTAATGTATCATCTGTCGCAGGTGTCAACCACTTGTCTGGTCCAAATCTAGACTGAAAGGTTTCAGTATACGGAACATTCTGTAGTCTCTCCATTATCAGCTTGGTTGTGATTTTGCACCGTTCAGCATATGGATCCCCTTTCTCAACGTAACTAACAGGAATACCATGATAAGAAAATAATAGTCTATCTGGTTGAAATTCATTAATTGCCATTTTTATTTTATCTGCCAGTGCATTGATATATGGAAGATAGTCACAAAAGTCTGTGACTATCTTTAGATTAGGTATCTTTATTCTTCCCATATAAAAGCGGTTGATATCATCTACAACCGAACCAACCGTTGTCGTTGAGTATTGCGGATACAATGGAATAATTGTTAAGTTATCGACTTCCATTTGCTCCAGCTCAAGAAGTTCCTCTGCAATTTCAGGTTCACTATAACTCATAGCATAGCGAACTACATAATCAGGTAACTCTGCTTGCAACATCTCTTTTTGTCGTTGTGTGTAATAAAGCAAAGGTGAGCCATGTTCCTCTGACCAGATTGTCTGATATAACTTGGCTGATTTCTCAGGCCTGTGGGGTAGAATTGCCAAATTTAAAATTGGATTCCATTTCCACGCTGGCATATCAATCACACGCGGATCACTCAAGAATTTTTTTAGATAAATACGCACATCAGCTGGCGTAGGAGTCTTAGGAGTTCCTAAATTAATTAATAAAACACCTTTTTTCATTTTTTTCACCCTTTTTAAGTTGCCATTTAATAAGAGACTAACGAACAGTTAATTGATAAACATTCTCAATTACTTTTTTCCAATTTTAGCATAATTACTAACTGATTCAAAGTAAAAATTTATGATTACTTATTTTTTGCTCATACTCCTTTGTTATCAATTTACATTTCTTCAAATGTATACTATAATAATTACTAGTTTAGAAATATTCTAAACTAGTTGGAGGGATTAGTGTAATGGAGAAGAAAAGAAGTCTCGCGCAAAAAGTCAATATTATGCGAGCAGCCGTGATGGGGGCTAATGATGGTATTTTGTCTGTCGCTGGGATTGTTATTGGTGTCGCCGGAGCAACTGACAATAACTATGCTATTTTTCTAGCTGGAATTGCTGGAATGTTGGCTGGAACTGTATCAATGGCCATGGGCGAATATGTATCAGTAAATGCACAAAAAGATGCACAGAAAAAAGCAATTATTCAACAAAAATCGGCTCTCTCACTGAACTATGATGGAGAAGTATCATATGTCAGAGATAAATACGTATTAAAAGGAATCCAACCCGAGCTTGCTACTAAGGCAGCTTCTGAAATGATGAAAAAAGATGCACTGTTAACATCTGTTCGCGAACGTTTTGGCTTTGATATCAGTGAATTTACGAGTCCATATGCTGCAGCATTATCGTCAATGATATCTTTCCCTCTGGGTTCGATTCTACCTTTATTAGCAATCACAATGTTGCCCGAATCAATAAAGGTCTTTGCAACTTTTATTTCCGTCGTAATTGCTTTGGCTATCACAGGGTTTATTGCCGCAGTTCTTGGAAATTCAAATCGGAGAAATAGCGTTATACGAAATGTTATTTCTGGTATATTAACAATGCTTGTAACATATGGAATTGGTACATTAATAGGAAGGTGATTTTAAGTGAATCCTGATATTTTGAAAAAAAATAAGAATGTTAGTACAAATATTAACAAAAATGTTGAACAGAATACGAATAAATCAAAAATGACAATTGATGAAAAACTGAATACTCTGCGTGCTGGAGTTCTAGGATCAAACGATGGAATTCTGACCGTCGTCGGTGTCTTATTTAGTGTCGCTGTTGCAACAACAAATCAATTTACAATTTTCATTGCTGGACTTGCTGATTTAATTGCATGTGCCTTCTCAATGGCAGCTGGTGAGTATGCATCAGTGAGTACACAAAAGGATACTGAAAAATCTGTTGTATCAAAAGAAAAGCTTCTACTGGATAATAATTTAGATGCTGAGAAAAAGCGAATTGCTCTATTTTATGAAGAAAAAGGAGTTACACCTGCAACTGCAACTGAAATAGCTGCAGACTTGATAGCTAAAAAGCCACTCGAAACATTGGTTGATATTAAATATAACCTGAAGCTGGGACATTATATGAACCCTTGGGCAGCTGCTTTTTCATCACTATTCTCAGCAACAGCAGGTGGAATTTTCCCATTAGCTGCAATGACCTTATGCCCTGTTAGTTTCCAGTGGCCTGCAACTATCCTTGCCGTTTGTGTCTCGGTTTCCTTAACTGGTTATTTGAGTGCTAGATTAGGAAATGGCTTAGTTAAAATTGCTATTATGCGTAATCTGCTTGTTGGTATTTTGACAATGATTATCCATTATAGCATTGGGATTTTATTATAGAAATCCACCAAAACTTTACCGTCATCACTTTTATTATGTGCTTCCATGCTCATTTTAAAAAATCTAAATTGATATTATTACAATCATATTTTCAGATATTCTATTTTTATTTCAGCTAGCATAAATAGAGGAATTGAGTCAAAAGTTAAATTTTGATCCAATTCCTCTATTTATTACAGATAAACGTGTTTCATAAATAAAAATTCATGGTACACTCTCTAATTTCAGCTATTAAATTTTGGAAATTTACGACTAATCCCAGTAACCCTCATCACCATAATCAAGATGAGTCGAATCCTCTTTAAAATTATTAAAATCAATCTTTTCCTGTTCAATTTCTTCTTGGAAACGGTTAAAAGCATCTTTCCCCGCTAAGAAATGTAAAGGCGGATTCTTTAATTGACTCAACTTAATAATAGCCTTGGCAACTAAAGCAGGAGAACCTTTTTGTTCCCCTGAAAAGCCTTCAATTGTTTGGGTTCGCTTATGTGCAGTTGCATCATAAGCAGAAATTGTTTGTGGAGCAGACAAGTGTGATCTGCCGGCCCAGTCAGTTCTAAAAGGTCCAGGTTCAATATTCGTGATTTTAATACCCAATGGGCTAACTTCTTTTAACAACGACTTCATCAAACCTTCAACAGCATGCTTGCTTGCATTGTAATAACCCAGTGATGGCGTTCCAAGCAACCCGGCAATTGAACTAAGATTGATGATGTAGCCGGATTCTTGCTTTCTCATTATTGGCAAAACACTGCGGGTTGCATTCGAAACACCCCAAAAGTTAGTTTCCATCATCTGCCGTACTTTTTGATCATCAGTTTCCTCTACAGAGCCAAAATATCCCCAACCAGCATTATTTACCAGGATATCAATGCGACCCCAACGATCCACAGCTTGTTGCATGGCTTTTTCAATTTGACTGGGAATTGTGACATCAACCGTTTCAATCAAGACATTGGGCTTATTACTCCAATCCGAAATTTTATCAATATTACGAGCAGTAGCCACAACTAATTCGTTCTCAGAAATTAATTGTTCAACTAATTGACGTCCAAAACCAGTTGATGTGCCAGTAACAAACCAGACCCGTTTTTCCTTTTGCATTAGAAAGCCTTCTTTTGAATTATTTTCAAGAACTACATTTAACTTGAATAATGTTAATATACCATCTAAAGTATACTTTAAGTCAACTTTTGAAATCATTATTAACTTTGACAATTTGTCAGATTGAGGAAATGAAGTTGCTCGAGATACCGATTTATGCACATTTCCTTTTCTCATCTAGTAACTCATATGAAATTGTCAAAATGGCTAGCTCTTTTTGCTATTAATTTGGAAGGTACAATTAGCGTAGATGTTCCAAGCAGCTTGTTCCCTAGGCTAGCAGAACAATTAATCCTATAATATAATAGGAGTATTCTAACAATTACGAAATTCTAATGGGAAGAGGCCGAACAAAATGGATTCAAAAAGTAAAGTGAAGATTCAGCTACTTGATTCCGCTCATCTTATGGAATCACAAAAAATATTCAAAATACTAAGTAATCCCATCCGGTTACAACTGCTAAAGGTTCTGGAACAACAGTCTCTTAACGTCAGTGACTTGGTTGAATTACTAAATATCGAACAATCGGTCGTTTCTCATCAGCTAGCAACGCTGCGCAAGCATCAACTGGTGACTGCAACTAGATTAGGCAAGGCAAATTATTATCAACTCGATGATCCACATATTCTTGATGTGGTAAATGAAACACTTGCACATGCTGACCATGTTATTCGTGGCAAAGGGCATGGTCAATAGCTTGCTGGCTCACATATGTCAGTAGGTTTTTGAGTAGATGATAAATTTTACCGTCTCATATTCTATGTTCAGCCAGAACCAATAAAAAATGGTTTAGATTATATTTAACTACAAAAATACCGACCCCCGAAAATTAGATTTTTAATCTAACTTTTGGAGGTCGGTATTCCTTACCCAGTCTTTTGACTGTAAAACCTAATCAAAATGGAATTTCTATCTAACTACCAAAACTGATATTGGAGCATGTTTAGCCATGTATGCTGCCTGGCTACCAAAACGACCCTTGATACCCTTCTTTGATTCCGAACCAATTATCAACAAATCAGGACTTACCTTAGGAATAACCTTCTTCACAATTGATTCACCTGCGTCGCCTTCTGCGATAATCGTTCTAACATGCTTAACTCCCTTAGCAAGTGCTTGATCACGATATCCCAAAATATGCTCCTCTAACTCTGATCTCTCACCATGAATGAAGTCTTTATCCATTGCTTGAAAAACGCTTAATTCATCACTTTCTAAGACAGAAGCAATTATCAGCTCTGCATCGTCTTCCTTAGCTCTCGTAATAGCGTAATCAAAAGCCAACAAAGCATCAGCGGAATCATCAACACCAACCAATATTCTATTAATCTTTTTTTCGCTCATTGTTCACCCCTCTTAACGTTTTCTTTAACCATTAACTGATTCATTATGCAATCTTCTAAGACGTTTATCACCACGGTACAAATCAACCATAGTCCAAGCTAGCAAAGCTAAAATGGCAATAATTAAAACATATGCAATATTGTCTGCTAAAGCAAGCTGTGCTTTTGTTGCATTATCTCCGAAGAATGCTTCAATTGACCCAGGAAGTCCCTTCATATTTAACACTGTTAGTGCGATAACAGAAAACCAGCCCAAAATTTTAACCCAAAGCGTGTTTTTGAAGCGCTTGTGCATCTCAATATCACTATTAGTCAACATTAACAGTGGCAGCATTGAGAATGGCAAGGCAAATGCAAGAAAAACTTGTGAGTTATTCATTAAGGTATTAATAGCCTCATGTTGTTTAATCGCACTCTCATTACTTGTCATAGAAACACAAATTAAAACTGGAATTACAGAAATTAATCTAGTCACTAAACGACGTGCCCAAAGTGGCATTTTCATATGGACAAAACCTTCCATAATTACTTGTCCAGTTAATGTACCAGTAATCGTTGAGTTTTGGCCTGAAGCTAATAAGGCAACCGCAAATAAGATAGATAACACTCCTGATTTTGCAACAGCTATTAATACTCCGTTGCTAAGAGCTGATGAATTAGATAAAGCTTCGAATAGTCCAAAGAATGATGGATCTTTAACAGCACCAGACTTGAAAACTGCAACACCCATAATCAATAACAGTGAATTAACAACAAAAGCTAGTGACAACTGAATGTTTGAATCCCATGTTGAAAACCTAACTGTCCTTGCTACGTCTTCTTCATCATCATGATCAATCTTTCTAGTCTGTGAAACAGCTGAATGCAAATATAAATTATGTGGCATAACCGTAGCACCAATAATTCCTAATGCACCAGAAATTGGGGTCATTCCACCAATGCTTGGTGAACTAGCAAATGTTTCACCTGTAGGTACGAATCCTTTAAGTACATCACCCCAACTTGGATTAGAGAGTGCAACTTGGTAAAGAAAAACCAGTAGAATAACAAAAATTAAACAAACAACAATTGCTTCAATTTTACGAAATCCTATCTTGGTTAACAAAAGTAATAATAAGACATCAAAAACTGTTAGAAAAACTGCAATTACCAATGGAATATGGAATAAAAGATATAACGCAATTGCTGCCCCTATTACTTCGGCAATATCTGTTGCCATAATCGCAAGTTCGGTTAGAATCCATAAAACAATTCCTAATGATTTCCCAGTCCTTGCCCTGATAGCTTGAGCTAAATCCATTTGACTTACAATTCCCAGTTTAGCAGCCATGTATTGTAACAACATCGCAATTAAACTCGACATTAAAATCACAGAAATTAACATGTATTGAAAGTTCTGACCACCAGTGATCGAAGTCGACCAATTTCCCGGATCCATATAACCAACCGCTACTAAGGCTCCTGGACCAGAATACATAAATAAAGTTTTCAGAAATCCCTTTCCTTTAGGAACCTCCACAGTACCATTAATCTCCTCAAGCGAAGGACCATTGGCATATTCAATTAAATGATGCTTCTTCCCTTGAGTTTTATTATTACCCAAAATAATTTACCACCTTTCAAATATTAAGTAGGACCAAAGTGTATTATACACCCCAGTTTGCTTAATTTGAACTTTTTTTTAGGCTAACCATAAAAAATATTTTTAAATAGTGACTTTTTCTATTAATATTTGCTTAAAATTCACCCCTAGAATCAGCTTCATTGTAGGTGAGACACGTTCATCCTGAATAAACAAATGGAGCCAAATCAAAATTAAATTTTTTGACTCAACTCCTCAATGACTACTTTGCAATAACTTAATAAACATGTACTCGGCCTACTTGTTTTTCAACAATCTTGGTGTCCGGCATACTAATTATAATTCTGCCCCTATTTCTTGCTTTGGTCCAATTATCGACCACATATTCAACCTCAGTCAATGGAAAAACATTCACTGAAAATGTCTCGGCAATATTCCAATCCGTCAACAATCGCTGCCATATCTCCTTTTTTTCTTCAAGTGTGATATTTACTGAATCGATCCCAATTAATCGGACACCACGTAAGATAAAGGGAAGTATATTAGTTTCTAATTTGTTACCAGCAATGTTTCCACATGCTGTAACTACTCCTTTATAACTAACCCAAGGTAATACAGCTTCCAACACTGTTCCTCCCACGCAATCAATTACATAATCGAATTTTTGCTGTGCAATCAATTTTTTAGTTGCAAGTTCCTCTTGTAAATACACGTGTTGAAACTCTTTGCGATAACTATCTTGCTGTTCTTTGTTCCTGACAAAAACTGAAATATTTTTCATTTTCAATTTTTTTAAAAGAGCAATAACGATACCTCCCACTCCGCCAGTAATACCTGTAACAAGTACTTTAGAATCAATTTTTGCCCCTTCTGCAATAATTTCGTGCACAGAAAGTGCAGCCGTCAATCCCGCGGTCCCCAGTGACATAATATATTTCAATGATACATCTTGGCCTAGTTTTATCAGCCATTCTGCAGGAACCCTTGCATACTCAGATAAGCCCCCCGTATGTGAGACGCCCACATTGTAACCCGTGCACAATACCTTATCTCCTATTAAAAACCGAGAATCGCCCGTCTCAATAACTGTACCGCCAAAATCCACCCCTGGAACCATGGGATACTTTCGGATTACTCCTGCATTATTCTGAAAGGCCAGCACATCTTTATAATTTAACGAAGAATACGCAATCTTCACAATTACATTCCCTTCAGATAAGTCAGAAAGGGTAATATTTCGCAGTTCTTGCTGCACCTCTTGCATGTTCTCGCTCTTATCAACCACTATTGCTTTAAATAACTTATCTTCCATTATTCAAATCCCTTCTGCAATAATTTCTGCTTTATACTTGAATAGTTCTTGTAATCTGCTTCTTTAATTCTGGTATTACATCTGTTAAGAACCAAGGATTTTTCGTTAGCCAAATATTGTTACGTGGTGATGGATGGACGATAGGAAAATATTCAGGTAAGTATTCCATAAAATGTTGAACTGTACTTGTTATTGTTGTTTTGGGTGTTAAATTCAAATAATATCGCTGGGCATAGGCACCTATTAGAACTGTGAGTTGAATATTCGGCATTTGTGCCAATAATTTTGGATGCCATTTTGCTGCAATTCCCTTTCTGGGTGGCTTATCACCTGATTTTGCCTTTCCAGGATAATAGAAGTCCATGGGAATAACCGCAATTTCTCCAGAATCATAAAATGTTGTTTTATCAATTCCTAGCCATTCACGTAATCGTTCACCAGAAGCATCATTCCACATAATACCGGAGTCCTGTACTTTCTTTCCCGGAGCTTGTCCAATAATCAATACTTTAGCCGTTCTAGGTGCTGAAAAGACAGGATATAGTCTCGCAACGGTATAATTCTTGTTCTGCTCATCGTTCACAATATCATCATAAATACTCATTATTATTCCCCCGTTCAAGTAGACTTTATATGTTCAATTATACAACAGAATACTAAATAATTTATATGATTCCCTTTATCATCGCAGTTCTCTATCCTATTGTGTTGCTTTCTTATAGGAACTTTGAAAGTATAGTATAATATAATGTGCTATCATTTTTTACTGCAACCGGTGAGAAATAAAAAAGCACTCATGTAAAGTGAACCCCCAAGATTGGACGTAAATCCAATCTTGGGGGTTTTACTATAATGAAATTTAATTTGAACTTCAAAATAAAAGTTGTAACCGAATATTTAAGTGGTATCGGTTCTACCACATTAGC
>NZ_VJYB01000019.1 GCF_030400225.1 Lactobacillus sp. UCMA15818
CAAGTCAGTGGCCGTCGTAATCATATACCGAGAAAATCACTAAATTACAAAACACCAATTGAGATATTCATGAAAAATATCACAGATAAGCAATTAAGTTTTTTCTAACTTAATTTGACATTTCAAGACTGTAAATTTAATTTGAAAACTCAAAAAAATACTAGATATCTTAATCATGGTTTGCTGTTTGTTTTTTTAACACTTGAATGATACAATTCAAAAAATTAGTTTTTTATCGAAAATTTGAAGTATCTTGATAATAATAATTAACAGTAGATTTCTTAAGCTTGTTGAGGCCACAAGAAAAATATGAAAAATGGGTGTGACTAAAGGTGAAACTATATAAGGGTAATATTATTTTTACAAAAGTGAGAACTGAATTTACTATGTATGAGCAAGGATTTATTGCGGTCAAGGCTGGGAAAATAATTGAAACCGGGAAATACTTAGATAAAAAATATCCTAATTCAGAAATAATCGATTTTGGGCAACAGCTTATTATCCCAGCTTTTAATGATGTACATTTACATGCTCCGCAATTTCCAATGGCTGGATTAGGATTTGATCAAGAGTTATTACCATGGTTGCAAAAGTATACTTTTCCTATGGAAGCAAAATATGAAAATACAAATTATGCATTAGACAAATATAAACTTTTTTTGACGAAGTTATGGGAAGTTGGAACTTTACGTTTTGTTGCATTTTCAACTATTCACAAAGAATCAACGATTATTTTAATGGATTTAATTTCACAATCCGGATTAAAGGCTTTTGTAGGAAAAGTAAATATGGATCGGAATTCTATTGCGTCTCTGACGGAGTTAACAGAAGATTCTGTCAGAGATACATTAGCATTGATTGAAGCCACAAAAAAGTTTCGAGAGAATGTACAGTATATTGTGACCCCTCGCTTTGTTCCATCGACTTCAGTTTCCTTAATGAAAAAACTAGGTGAAATCGCTGATGAATTTGATTTACCTGTCCAGTCTCATTTATCAGAAAACAGAAAAGAGGTTGAGTGGGTAAAAGAGTTACATCCCGAAAGTAAAAATTATACTGATGTATATCAAAAATATGGACTAATAAAAAAGAATAAAACTATTATGGCTCATTGTATTTATCTGTCGGAAGAAGAAAGAAAGTTATTAAAAGAAGAAAAAGTTTTAGTAGCACATTGCCCACAATCAAATGCAGATTTATCAAGTGGAATAATGCCATTAAGGAAGTATTTAAATGAAGGTCTGCATTGTGCAATTGCGAGTGATGTCGCGGGTGCCCATGTACCAGATATGAACCGACATATAGTAGAAGCAATTCAGACCTCAAAATTGTGGTGGGTGAACCATCCAAAGGATTTACCAATAAAATTATCAGAAGCCTTTTTCCTAGCAACAAAATCAAGTGGAAGTTTTTTTGGCAAAGTTGGTTCATTTGAAAAAGAATATGATTTTGACGCGCTTGTAATAAAAGAAGATGTCCATAATTCTGAAAGAACTATTTCAGAACAATTAGAAAAGTTTATTTATTGTGGAGATGATCGTAATATTATGCACCGGTATGTTTGTGGCAAAGAAATTAGAAAGCCCTTTTCTTAAGATTTTAGGTGAAGCAATCGACTAAAAAACTCGTGGATTTGTTTGAAAAAAATTGATGTTATGTTTATAGGTGAGTAGGAACTCGCTTGAGATATAGCCCTGAATATGATTGCCTTTTCTAGGCGGTACAGAGACGATACTTTATCGGCGATGTGCCGCCTAGTTTTATCGAAATTCTTGTCAGTGTTCAGGTTTTCCGATTTCGTACTACCATTTTTGATTTAACATCGTAATGAAATAGATTATTAAACTCTGAGTGATACAAGTAAAAAATAGTGTCTAAATGGTATATTTTTGTCTAAATGGAACACTTTGAAATCCGATAAGAATTTAAACTCTAATAGATACTGTAAGTTAGGGGATAAATCGATGAAGAAAAAGTGGTTAAAAATATTATTCAACTTCGCTAGTGGACATAAATTTTTATTTATTTGGTCCGTCTTTTTTTCAATTTTAAGTGTCTTTGCGGGAATCATTCCCTATGTAATCGGTGCACGACTAATGGCAATGATAATTATGAAACAAAATAGTTATCAAGAATTCATTATACTTCTTGGCGTAATACTACTTGCATTTGTTTTAAAAACTATTTTTTATGGAATTTCAACGACACTTTCACATCATGCTGCATATAATACTTTAAACAATCTGCGTAATGCTATCACTAATAGGCTGATGCAGACTTCTTTGGGAGTTGTTAAAAGTTTTTCAGCAGGTAGCATTAAGAACGCAATTCTTGATCGTACAGAGGAAGTTGAAATCCCGTTAGCACATATGATTCCTGAATTGTCAGCTAATGTACTTCTCATTGTGGTGACAGTAGTTTATTTATTTATATTGGATTTTCGATTGGCACTGGCTGCGCTATTAACGATTCCGTTAGCTAGTATTCCATTATTTTTACTAATGAAGAATTTTGGAGAAAAGTATCAAGCTTATATGCAGGCAAATAATGAAGTTAACAATGTCATGGTGGAATATATTGAGGGAATTGAAGTCATTAAAACATTTAATCAAACAGGAAATTCATTTAAAAAATTTTCGAATGCTGTTGATGGATTTAAAGATTATACCCTTAACTGGTTAAGGAATGCATGGAAAACGCAAAATCTAATTTTTGCATTGTTGCCCTTCACACTGTTAGGCACCTTACCTGTTGGCATTTGGTTGTATCTAGATGACATCTTGAATTTGAATCAACTATTGCTGGGGTTATTACTAGCTATTGGTTTGAGCAATCCACTGAATAAACTTTCCTTATTTACGAATGATTTTAATGCTATGAAGCAGAGTGTAATTAATACACAAGCATTTTTAGATCTACCCATTCTTTCTTTTAATAAAAAAGAAGTTGGTCGGATTAGTGATAACAGTATCACAGTGTCGAATGTTGAATTTGGTTATACTCGTCATGAACCTATTTTAACAGGGATTAATTTAAAAATTCCAGAAAATAGTTTTTGTGCTATTGTGGGTCCCTCTGGAAGTGGAAAATCAACTTTACTCCAATTATTAACTAGATTTTGGGACATTCAAGAGGGAAGTATCATGATTGGCAATATTGCTCTGCAAGATTTAACACTTCATCAACTTAATAGTGCTATCAGTTATGTCACACAAGACAGTTTCGTTTTTAAAGGAACAATTGCTGAGAATATTAAAATGGGTAATCCGACTGCAACTGAAGATGAACTCTATGCTGCAGCGAAGGCCGCTCGTTGTCTAGAGTTTATTAATGAACTACCACAAGGTTTCCAAACTGAAATTTCATTTGGCAATGGACAGCTTTCAGGTGGACAGCAACAACGAATTTCTATTGCACGTGCGATTTTAAAAAATTCGTCCATTATCATTTTAGATGAGCCTACTGCAAGTATTGATCCTGAAAATGAACAACAAATTCAAGAGTCATTACTGGAATTAGCTCAAAATAAAACAGTAATCATGGTAGCACATCGATTGAGTACAATCAAAAATGCAGGTCAAATTGTAGTCTTAGATACTGGTAAAATTGTTGGAAATGGAAAGCATGCAGAATTATTGAAAAGTTGTCCAACTTATCAGCGATTATGGGCTTCTTATACTCAAACTGAGGGATGGCACATTGACAATCACTAGGAGGAAGAAAGTATGTTTAATACTATTAAAGGCATCATGCAGTGGAGCAGCAGTTACAAGAAGCAATTGTATCGTGGCTTTTTATATTCTTTCATTGCTTCGATGTTTGCAGCTTTGCCTTTTTGGATAGCCACACAGGCTGTAGTTTCAACATATAAAAGAAGTGAAGATATTTCACCAGCTAAAGTTGCATTTTTTTTATTTTGTGCACTTGCACTATGTTGTGGCTTAAGATTCTTATTTTTATATCTAAAAGCAAAGTCGCAGGAAAGCATTGGATTTCAAATTGCTGCGAAGTCAAGACTTGAAATTGCACAAAAATTGAAAAAAACTTCGATGGGATATTTCAGTAAAAATAATGTTGGCAGCTTGCTAAATGCTGTTACAACTGAATTGTCAATGTTGGAACTACAAAGCACAAAAATGATTGATTTAATTATAAATGGTTATATTAATTTTTTTGTTATGAGTCTATTTATGTTTGTGGTTGACGTACGTATCGGAATCGTAGTTTTTGTTACACTTATCCTAGGAACTTTAGTAATAGAAATAATCAATAGAAGAAGTCGAGAAAATTCAAAGATAGCCGATCAAGTTCAGATAGGAATGTCAAATAGTGTAGTCGAATTCGTTAAAGGAATCAATGTTGCTAAAACATATGGACAAGAAAGTACAGTTTTGGATAGTTTGAAGTCTATTTTTAAACAAAGCAA
Organism: Lactobacillus sp. UCMA15818; assembly: GCF_030400225.1. Lineage (GTDB taxonomy): Bacteria > Bacillota > Bacilli > Lactobacillales > Lactobacillaceae > Liquorilactobacillus. The sequence continues at coordinate 4,427 of NZ_VJYB01000019.1, forward strand.
GCAGATTCGGTTAAAGATTCAGACAAAGTTTGTTTTTTTAAATTGCTTGTTATTGTTGCTTTTAGATACTGCGACGGTTGTTGTTATGGCAATTTGTATAGCTAATCAGCAAAGCGGTCAATTATCATTGGATTTTTTTGTGACACTAATGTTTTTCTCGTTCATCCTTTTCAACAGTATCAAGGAAATGACGGATGCTACTCATATTTTAGGCGCAATTGATAATAATCTGCATCACCTACAACAATTAGAAAAAATGCCGCTACTTGATACAGAAGGCTCAGATGTGGAACTCACAAATTTTGAAATTGAATTCAAGCATGTTACTTTTGGATATGAAAAAGATAGACCCAAAGTATTGCATGATGTTTCGCTTACTATCCCAGAAAATAAAACTACAGCAATTATTGGGCCTTCAGGTAGCGGGAAAAGTACGCTTTGTAAAATGATTGCACGTTTCTATGACTGTGACGAAGGACAAATCTTCATAGGAGGACATGAAGTAAAAGAATTCTCATACAGTAGTTTAATAAAAAACATTAGTATTGTTTTTCAAAAACCGTACTTGTTTCATGATACTATTAAGAACAACCTCTTGTTTGGTAAAAAGAATGCAACAATGGCTGAAATCATAGATGCAAGTAAAAAAGCATGTTGTCATGATTTTATTATGCAACTACCACAACAATATGACACAGTACTTGATGAAGGTGGTAATTCCTTATCAGGAGGGCAAAAGCAGCGATTATCTATAGCTAGAGCGATTTTAAAAGATGCACCAATCATTATTTTAGATGAAGCAATGGCTAGTATTGATCCCGAAAATGAACAGGCTTTGCAATGTGCTATCACTTCGTTGGTTACGCATAAAACAATCATAACGATTGCTCATCGTTTGGCGACTATTCAAAATGCGGATCAGATTGTGGTTTTAGATGCAGGGAAGATAGTCCAAAAGGGAAAGCACAAGCAATTAATGGAGCAACCGGGTATTTATCGTGACTTTGTCGAAATCAAAGAAAAAGCCAAAAAATGGCAGCTATAAAGAATGCAGGTTATAAAAGGTTGGTGACGATAAATGAAAAAACAAATAGGATGGAAGAAAGATAAACAAGAAGAGACCAAAATACTGTCACTTGTTAATAAAGAAGATGTGGTACAAACAGATTATCTTACTCTTTTTGAAGGAGTTACAATTTTCTTTCATAAATATAATTTTGGTAAATTTGAATCACCATTAAGAGTTGTTGCAGGAAGTTTGCGCTTGGACTATTGCTATGCCGGACACGTTGATTATGCCATTGCTGATAAGCAGAATGTCTTTTTTGAACCCGGATTTTTAAAACTTGATTGGCGTGAAAAGCAAAATATGAGATATTTTTTCCCATCTCACCAATACAGTGGGGTAACAATTATAATCAACAAAAAGGCAAAAGAAGAAACACTCATGCAGATGACTGGAGAAAAATTCAATTTAAATACAATTAGCGATAATTATCGTAAAAATGGAGATCATGTTTTTTTAAAGACGGATTTTATTGAAAGACTTTTTGAGGATCTTCGCACGCCTACTTTGAAGCGTTCAATAACTTATCTGCGTTTGAAGGTTGCCGAATTGTTGATTTATCTTTCCTCCAAAACAATAGCAAAGAATAATCATCCTAAAGAAACCTTTTCTGCAGGAATAATGGATAAAATTCGTCGCTTGCGGCAATATCTAGATCAGAATTTTACAAAACAACTTAGTTTAGAAATGCTCTCTCACAAATTTGAAATTTCCACCACTTCAATGAAAAAGGGGTATCGTGATTTTTATGGAGCATCAATTCATGCTTATTTAAGAGAAAAGCGAATTGAAAAGGCTTGTGAATTACTTAAGAAAACAAATTTTTATGTGGCACGAATTGCAAACGAAGTAGGATACACGAATCCAAGTAAATTTACTGCAATGTTTAAGAAAAAGATGATGATGACACCTACTAAATATCGCAGTTTGAATCGATATTAAGGAAGAACAGGAAATTTATTAGGGTGTCTGAAAGAAAAACTAACCATGGAACGTATTGTGTTTTCCAAGTGTTAGTTTTTTATTTGGCTTAATTAATATTACAGCAAAACTACATCAGTGAAATAGTTAAGTATTTTTTAGGGGCAGTCCTGTCTTTGTGGAGCAGAGAAAGAGACCTATAGTATATAGAATGTTAATTGGTGATAAAAATATTAGCATGAGAGGAATTAACTATGAAGAACAAACTTTTTTTAGCAACACTAGTATCGTATTTAGGAATATACGTAACTATGCCGATCTTATCCGCAATTTCTACCAAAGCGCACATGATTCCTAGCCAAATTGGTGTAATGATTTCATGTGGAGCCTTTGCAATGCTTTTATTCGCCCCGGTTTGGGGGAAAATCAGTGATAAATTAGGCCGTCGGATGGTTATTATTAGTGGATTATTAGGAATGTCTATCTTTTTTATACTCTATGTTGTTCTCTTTCATTTATCGATTTCGACTGGCAAAGCGGTCAATGTACTGGTTTATAGTCTAATGGGAACGAGATTTTTGTTAGGAATATTCATGACAACTACTCCTACAGCTGCCAGTGCATATATGGCTGACATCTCTTCACCACAAGATCGCTCTAAAGACATGGCTTCTCTTGGATTTGCAACTGGACTTGCAATGGTATTAGGACCAATTATTGGTGGTGCTGTTTCCACAATTGGTAATTTATATACACCCTTTTACTTAACTATTGTAGGATTATTAATCTTTTCACTTGTAATGGTAGTCGGTTTACCACGACAACAGAAAATAAAGTCTCCTGAAAAAACATTAACGAATACATTACAGCAAACAAAATCAAAAAGGAGTTTCTTTTCATTGGAATTGGCAGCATGGTTGTTAGCAGGATGTGCAGTTATGCTAGTAGTTGTTGTACTACAGTTGATTACCTCACTATATTTACATGATAGCTTTAAGCAAACGGTTACCCAAAGTGCACAAACCGCAGCGCTATTATTTTTTGTACTTGGGATTGCTTTAATGCTTGTTCAGGTCCTTCAAATGAAAGTATTACAGTGGACAGCCAAGACGATGATGATGGTGGGAATACCACTGATGATTGTTGGTTTGCTTCTTGCAACTATAACGAGTGCATATTATTTAATTTTTGTTAGTTATATTCTTATTGGTGCGGGTGCAGGCTTAGGCATGAGTTCATTATCTGCGGGCTGTTCCTTAGCTGTTTCTGAAAGTCAGCAGGGTGCAGTAGCTGGAACTGTTGCGATGATTCAAGGTATTGCGGGAATTGTTTCACCTCTATTAGGATCATTCGTTTATCAGTTGAATCCTAAATTTCCTTTCTTCTTATTTGGCGGTTTTGCATGCCTTGCCTATTTATTCTTTCTGATGGTTACAAAGCAAAAAAAGAATTTGATAGGCTAAATAATGGATTATCATAATGTATAACAAAAAGAGATCTCTTTAGAACAGTAGGAGGTCTTTTTTTGTCGTAAGAAATAATAAACTTATAAACGATAGAGGGATAGAAAACTGAAATTATACGAATTCTAAAAATCTATGATTCCAGATATTTTCGTAAAATGAATTGGTTGTTTTTGCGTCCATGTAACCATTAGCAATGGTGGTGGCAGTACCACGAACCATTTGCAGCTTATATCCTAAACCATGAGCCATTTTAATGGTCGTATCCACACAATATTCTGTTTGCGCACCGCAGATTTCTATTGCAGCGACATTATTTTCATCCAAAATTGTTTTTAAGTTTGTCTTGAAAAAAGAATTAGCATGAGTTTTTTGAACATAATAGTCGTTATCTGTGGTATTTATATCATCTATGATTAACCAATCCACTTGACCTTTTACTAGTTCATTATCATTGTGTTGAACAAAGATAATTGGTTTTTCAGATTGTCGATACATTTCAATTCTTTTGTTGATTTTACTTATACAATTTCTTAGATCAGCGACAGGTGTTGAACCTTTACAGACACCATTTTGAAAGTCAATTATTAATAGAACATCCGCTAGTAGCATTTGATATTTCCTCCCATGGATCGACGGCTTTTTAAGTATAAATAGCTCTTTTATATGAACTCTATCATAGCACAACCAAGATAGTACCATAATTAGATGATATATTTAATAATGCAAAAAATTTTAAAGATGGAATTTATTTTTCCGTATTTCATATTTTTGCCGTATAATTATCACGGTTACATTAAGTTGTGTACGTCCAATTAACCAGCTTGATACCAATATAAATCATCAAAGGGAGAATTGAAATGCAAGCACCAGCAATAAAGCAAGAAAAACCGATGTTCGTTGTTGCGATCGTTGCGCTAATGTCATTCATGGGGGTATTGACGGAGACATCGATGAATGTTACATTTCCTGCTTTAATGAGCGAATTTAATGAGTCGTTGAGCACGGTTCAATGGGTAACGTCGGGATATTTATTAATGGCCGCATTGGTCATGTTGACCTCTGCCTATATGAAGAGGAGATTTACAAATCGGCAACTATTTATTATCGCTGTCATTCTTTTTAGTTTAGGAGATATTATTTGCGGGAGTGCGTTTAATTTTTGGATGTTATTGATAGGCCGAATGGTTCAAGCAGGTTGTGTGGGAATTTGTACACCATTGATGGTCAACATTATTCTTGATGTTGTTTCACCTATCAAGTTAGGAACATATATTGGCTTAGCAAATCTGATTATCTTGGTTGCACCGGCTCTAGGACCAACTTTTGGTGGGGCAGTTGTGGCTTTTGCGAGCTGGCGTGTAATATTTTGGGCAACTCTGCCATTAGCTCTTATTTTATTGGTAATGGGGACTAAAAGAATTAGACAGTATGCACCAATTGAAGGAAAGTACACATTTGATTGGACAAGGTTTTTAATTTTGGGAATGGCCTTAATTTGCTTAATCATTGGATTAAACGACCTTGGCTCGCATTTGTATATTACTTTTGCGGTCTTATTAATAACAAGCGTAATTTTAACAGGAATATTTGTTAGACTTTCAAGTAAGGCAACTAAAGCATTGTTCTCGTTATCAGTCTTTAAGGAAAAAGCTTTTTTGTTCAGCTTTCTACCATATATTATGTTGCAGTTTTCAAATGTTGGAATTAATTTCTTATTACCCAATTATGTACAAGAGGTGTTTCAGGCAACATCATTAATTGGAGGATTAATTCTTTTACCGGGCAGCATTTTGAATTGCTTTGGTCAACCAATTTATGGGTGGATGCTCGATCACTTGGGTGGCAAATTGCCATTATACATAGGTGATATCTTATTTACACTTTCACTTGTGGGACTCACAGTTGGGGGCACGCAATTAGGTATTTGGGGAATTACCTTAGCATATCTGATTTTTGCAGTCGGTCGCTCGATGGCTTTTGGAAATTCGGTAGCTTATGGTCTAGAACACATTGATAAGAAGTTTCGCAGTGATGCAAATGCACTTTATAATACTGGTCAGCAAGTCACAGGTGCAATTGGTACTACGGTGTTAGCATTGATAATGGATTCAGTTAATCAGACGGGGTACACACGCGCGCAAAATATTAGTGCGGGCAGTACACGCGCATTCGTTTTGCTAGTAGTATTTGGGGTAATTATCTTTTATTTATTTCATCATTTATTGAATTTAAAGTCGAATATAGATAGTAACTAAGATTTTTAAGGAGAGCTAAAATGAGTAATAATGAACAAGAATTACTGTTAAAACCGGCATTAGAACTGGCTAAGTTAGTTCGAAAAAGGAAAATCAGTTCCGCTGAATTAGTTGAAATAGCACTAGGTAAAATAGCGAAGGATAATTCTAAATTAAATGCGGTAATCTCAACAAGACGGGAGTTAGCCTTAAAAGAGGCCAGCCAGTTAGAAGATAAAGGCCAGCCCTTTTTAGGGGTTCCAATCTTACTTAAGGGATTGGGCCAGTCACTTGCAGGTGAACCTGAGAATTATGGAAACAAAATGTTTAAAGATGCGAGAGCTCAATTAACAAATAATTATGTTAAAGCATTGCAACGCGAGGGCTTTATTGTCATCGGACAAACTAATTTTCCAGAGTTTGGATTGAAAAATATTACAGATTCTAAGATTAAAGGGGTAACCTATAATCCATGGAATTTAGATTATTACGCAGGAGGTTCATCCGGAGGTGCAGGTGCGGTATTGGCAGATGGAATACTGCCAATTGCAGCAGGAAATGATGGTGGAGGTTCCATTAGGATACCCGCTTCTTGGTCTGGGGTGATTGGCTTAAAGCCAACCCGTGGGCGAATTCCAGTCGGACCGACTGATTGGCGTTCGTGGCAAGGTGCATCCGTTAATTTTGCCTTGACGAGAAGTGTTGATGATACAGCTGCTTTGCTTGATTCTTTGCAGACTGTTCAACCAGCAGGTGTTTTTCAAGTACCATTGAATACGCGGGGATTTTTAAATAGCGTTAACTCAAGAATTAGTAATATCACGATTGGCTATACTACCAAGTCACCAATTGGGACACGGGTTGATGAAGAAGCAATTAAGGCAGTGGGAAATGCTGTTTCGTTTTTAAATGATCAAGGATTTAACACAAAAGAAATTATTTTACCGACTGATGGAATTCAATTAATGCATTCTTACTATGCAATGAATGAAGGAGAAATGGTAGCGACTCTTGATTCAATTCAGCAAGCTATGAAGCGAACTTTAACTTCAAATGATATGGAGTTACTCACATGGGCATTATATCAAACAGGTAAAAATCTTTCGGCCGCTGAATACAGTAAGGCTTTAAATAGTTGGGATGAAGCTGCCTACCAAATGGCACGGTTACATGAAAAATATCCAGTAATTTTAACGCCAACAACTGCTTATGCGGCACCGCGAATAACGGATAAATTAGTCAGTGATGATAATTTGTTTAAAATGAAACATATAGAAGAGTTGGAACCCAACGAACAAAGGCAATTGATTTGGGATCAATGGCTACCTGCATTGACGTGTTCACCATTTACACAACAAGCAAACTTAACTGGTAATCCGGCGATAAGTCTGCCTACACATGTCACGGCAGAGGGATTACCTCTTGGAATTCAATTTGAGACTGGCAAAGGGCAAGAAAACTTATTGCTTCAAATCGCAAAGATATTTGAAAAGAAGAATAAATTTAAATTTTTACATCCAACAAGTTTTTAAAAAATAAAAAGTTAAATAATACGGTTTATTAGAGAAAAGTAAATTAAAAGTTTACAATCTGATTTTCTCCCAAAAGTTGCGTTGACCGCTTAAGTTATCTATAATTATTCGTGTTGCGATGTGTAAATAGAATAAACATTAATGATGAGAGCAAAATTTATTGATTTAACTTTCATTGTATATAGATAGCGGCTGTGATACTACAATCATTTTGTCACAGCCTTTTTTGGAGGGAAAATAATGAAACAAGAATCAAATGGAGCACCTGATCTAAAACGCTCCATGACTGCTGGACAAATGGAAATGATTTCTCTTGGTGGGGCAATTGGAGTTGGACTGTTCATGGGTGCAACGTCAACAATTAAATGGACTGGACCATCAGTTTTATTGGCGTACATGTTTGTGGGCCTGGTATTATACATAGTAATGCGTGCTTTAGGTGAGATGATTTATATTAATCCGGGGACTGGCTCATTCGCAGACTATGCAGCGGAATATGTGCACCCATTGGCAGGATATCTTGCTAAATGGGCAAATGTCTTTGAATACATAGTTGTGGGAATGTCAGAAGTTGTCGCTGCGACTGAATACTTAAAGTACTGGTGGCCGAATATTAATCCATTCTTCGCGGGAATTATTATTATTACTTTTTTGTTGTTAGCCAATCTGACCAGTGCTAAAGCATACGGTTCACTAGAATTTTGGTTTGCAATGATTAAGGTAATTACAATTATCATGATGATTATCTTGGGCTTCATGATAATTTTCTTTGGTTTTGGTAATCATGGTCATCCTGTTGGTCTCAGTAATTTGTGGAGTCATGGTGGTTTCTTCACAGGGGGCTTTACAGGTTTCTTCTTCTCAATGTCAATTATTGTTGGTTCTTATCAAGGCATTGAGTTACTAGGTATCTCGGCTGGCGAGGTGGCAAATCCGCAAAAAGCAATTGTTAAATCAGTCAAGTCTGTTTTATTTAGAATTTTGATTTTTTATGTAGGCGCAATTTTTGTGATTGTGACAATCTATCCGTGGAATCAACTAAGTTCAGTTGGTTCACCTTTTGTCTCGACATTTGCTAAAGTTGGGATTACAGCTGCAGCTTCGATTATTAACTTCGTAGTGTTGACCGCGGCATTGTCAGGTGCAAATTCAGGAATTTATTCTTCAAGTCGAATGCTTTTTAAATTGGCACACGAAGGGGATGCACCTAAAATATTTGGACGTTTATCTAAGCGGATTGTACCAAATGTTGCGATTATTGGGATTTCTAGTGGTATCTTAATTGGATTTGTTGTTGATATTATTGCAAGCGCATATAGTAAGTCAACCTCTGATATGTTTGTGATTGTCTTTAGTTCCTCGGTTCTCCCCGGGATGGTACCATGGTTTGTGATTCTACTAGCAGAACTTCGCTTTCGCAAGAATAACCCGCAATTGATGATGGAGCACCCTTTTAAATTACCACTATATCCATATTCAAATTATTTTGCATTATTGATGCTTATTGTGATTGTTTTCTTCATGTTTATTAATCCAGATACGCGTGTTTCAGTGATAGTTGGTGCAGCAGTTTTGGTTACCGCGACAATTGTATATAGTATCCGACACAAAAACAAAAGATTTTAAAAATAATAATAGTATGATTACAGAATCCCTTAAATATCTAAAATAAATATGAATATCTAGGATGGCTTTTATTTAACAGAATAAAGCAGTTTTTAGGACAGTGATAAGATACCTGATTGAATTATTATTTTCCGATTGTTAAAAATGATTCAACAAGCTCGTTTTCATAGGGACCGAGAGTTTTTGTACGATTCATAGCAATAAAATAGTTTAAATTTATTAAGTCACTTGATAAGGGATAAAGATTATATGCACCAGGGGTCAGCTTATTAATAATGCTCGTAGGTACAAGCGTCAGCCCAAGTCCATGTGTAGCCAATTCGACAGCAGTTATAATATTTTGACTTTCAATAATTATTTGGGGCTTGATTTTGTACTTGTTAAAAAGTGAATCAACTTGATTACGAATAGCAGATCCAGGTGAACTTAAAACTAGTGGTGAACTTAGCAGCGTCTTGATTGGGATTGACCCAATTGCGAGCTGCTGTTTTTTTTCTTCAAAGAAAGGTGAGGTAGAAGGAATTATCGCATAATAATTTTCTGCTTTTGCAGTTTCTAGTCGCAATGGAGGTGCAATTGTTTCCGGATTTTGCCCGATAAAAAAATCAATTTCACCATTAATAGCGAGTTTTTCGCTAACTGTGGGAACATCTTCAACTAAAATTAGATGAACGGAAGGATGTTCTTGCAAGTACTTAGGCAGGAAAAGTGGAAGTAAAAAACTTCCTAGGCTTTGGAGTACACCTAATTTGATTATAGTTTTATCAGGATGAGTATATTGGGATAACTCTTGAGTCAGCATCGCATTTGCAGTATTTTGTTTTTCAAGATAGTGATAGTATATTTTTCCAGCCTCGCTGAGTTTAAGTCGCTGACTTTGACGATCAATAATAGGAACACCTAATTCTTGTTCAATTTGTTTAATAATCTGGGTTAAGTAGGGTTGTGAGATGTAGAGATCTTTAGCAGCTTTGGTAAAGTTACTGTGCTTTAGAAGTACGTCTAGGTATTGGAGCATTAATGATGGATTCTTTGAAAACAAAATGATTCCTTCTTTCGATAGCAAATTAGTTATCAGTCAATAATTAAATAAAAATTTCACAAAATATACTAACGTCAGTATACTTAATTATAGACCTTAAGTATACTTTTAATCTCTATGAATTAGTAAAGAGGTTGAGTGTGACATAAGACGATAAAGTTTAAATACTAACTCGAAATTACTGGCATAGCAGGAATTCTACTATTAGTAATTCGAAGCTAGACGGAGGACTTTGACTTATAGAACACGTTTATACGGAATAAATAGAGAGGCGGAGGCAAAATTTAACTTTTGGCTCAATCCCTTTCTAGTAGTCATATCGACATTATTGAAAATAAAATCACATGATTAGAAGGAGTTATTTAAAATGATAAATTTAATTGGAATTGTCGGGACAGGAGCAGTTGAGTCGACGAATCGAAAACTTCTGCAGTATATGAAGAGAAATTTTTCTACACAAGCAACAATTGAGATTTACGAATTAACAAATTTACCGTTTTTTGATAAGCCTGTCTCTCAAACAGCGCCAGAAATAATTGCTCGGCTATCGCAAAAAATAGTTGAGGCAGACGGCGTGATCATTAGTACTCCTGAGTATGATCATACGATTCCTGCGGCTTTAGCAAGTTTGCTGGAATGGTTCGCGTATACCACACAGCCACTTAGAGATAAGCCTGTTATGATTACGGGCGCTTCCTATGGGGTACTTGGAACTTCAAGAGCACAATCTCATTTGCGGCAAATATTGAATGCACCTGAGTTAAGTGGATTATTAATGCCTGGTAGAGAATACTTGTTAGGTGGATCGCTGCAAGCATTTACTGCTGCGGGCGAATTAACAGATGTTGCAAAAAAAGAAGAACTAGACAGGTATTTTGGGGATTTCATGCAATTTATTGCTAAGAATCGATGATAGAGACTATAGGAGGAAATTATAATGAAATTAATTGGAATTAGTGGAACAAACGTTGATGATTCGGCAACGACATTATTGTTGAATTTTATTAAAAAAGAATTTAGTAGTCTCGCTGAGATTGAAATTATTGATATTCGACAATTACCACTATTCAATGAATCAATTGAGATTGGGACAAGTCAGCTTGTTCAGGATATTAGCCAAACAATAGCTGAGGCAGATGGTGTGATTATTTCAACTTCAGAACATAATCGTTCAATTCCCTCTGCATTGAATAGTTTTATTGAGTGGATGTCTTTCAAAGAGCATCCATTTAATAACAAGCCAGTTATGATAATTGGAACTTCAATTAGAGTACAAGGGTCATCAAGCGCACAATTACACTTGCGACAGATTCTAGATGCTCCCGGAGTTGATGCGTTAGTATTGCCCGGCAATGAATTCCTACTTGGTAGTTCTGCTTCAACGTTTGATGAACAGAATAATTTAAAAGATACGTCAACTATCAAGTTCTTACAGTCATGTTTCAAAAACTTTCTACATTTTATTCAAGCAGCCGAGTTCTTAAATGCTTCTGAAGAAGTTCATTTTGAACCGGGAGAGTATCAAGTCAGTGCAATTGGCCATAATGGTAAGTTGCCAATGACAATTACTGTATCAGAAAAAAGAATCGAAAAGATTGAAATTGATACAAAGAATGAAACAAAAGGAATTGCTGATACTGTATTTAAAAGAATTCCAGAGCAGATTGTTAGTGCGCAGACATTGAATATTGATGTTGTATCAGGTGCATCGGTTACAAGCCATGGCGTGATTGATGGAGTGGCAGAAGCTATTGATTTAGCCGGTGGAGATGCAGCAGTTCTGAAAAGACGACCAAAGCCTCAAAAAGCGATGGAGCAAGATCCGCTTGAATTAACAACAGATGTTGTTGTGGTTGGTGGGGGTGGTGCAGGACTAAGCGCTGCAGCATGTGTCTTGAAAGCCAAGCGACAAGTGGTAGTTGTGGAGAAGTTTCCTTCAATAGGTGGAAATACTATTCGCACTGGGGGACCAATGAACGCGGCAGATCCAGAGTGGCAAGGAACATTTGATGCACTTTCTGGCGAGGCAGCAACCTTAGAGGAAGTCTTGTCCCAAGATGAGAAGCAAATTGATGAAGAGTACAGGAATGATTTTAAAGACCTGAGAAAACAAATTAAAGACTATCTACAGAACGGTAATAATAAATTATTCGATAGTATTTTGTGGCACCGAATTCAGACGTATCTTGGCGGAAAACGGACTGATTTAAACGGAAATGAGATTCATGGACAATACGAGCTGGTGAAAATACTAACCAATAAGGCATTGGAATCAGTCAAATGGCTTGAAGATATCGGAGTTGAGTTCGATCCTAATGAGGTCTCAATGCCCGTTGGAGCAAAATGGCGCCGGGGGCATAAACCATTAAAGAACCAAGGTTATGCTTATATTTCTGCTTTGCAAGACTTTATTAATAATCAAGGCGGCAAGATTTTGACAGATGTTCCAGTGCAAGAGTTATTGATAGAAGAAGGAACAATCAAAGGTGTAATTGGACGTAATGCTGAAGGGCGATGTGTGGTTATTCATGCCAAGAGTGTGGTGCTGGCTTCTGGCGGTTTTGGCGCAAATACAAAGATGATTCAAAAATATAACACTTATTGGACAAAAATCGATGATGCGATTGCTACTTCCAATTCACCTGCAATTACAGGTGATGGGATTAAACTGGGAGAAAGTGTTAATGCGGCATTAGTTGGAATGGGCTTTACGCAGATGATGCCTGTTTCAGATCCTGTAACAGGTGAATTATTTACTGGATTGCAGGTTCCACCAGCTAACTATGTAATGGTTAATAAAGAAGGCGAACGCTTTGTTGATGAATATGAAAGCCGAGATGTCTTAACGCAGGCGGCTATTGACAATGGGAGCTTGTTTTATTTAATTGCGGATGACAAGATTAAAGAGACGGCATACAATACAAGTCAGCAAAAGATTGATGAACAAGTCGCTGCAGGTACATTATATAGAGCAGATTCATTAGCCGAATTAGCACAGCAAATTGGAATTGATCCAGATACTTTTGTTGACACAATTACTAAATATAATTCATACGCAGATATGGGGAATGATCCAGAATTTGGCAAGGAAGTCTTTGACTTGAAAGTACAGGTTGCTCCTTTTTATGCAACACCACGAAAACCTGCAATGCACCATACAATGGGCGGCTTGAAAATTGATAGTAATACTCATGTGCTGAATAAAGATGGTGTGATAATTGATAACTTGTATGCAGCTGGAGAAGTTGCCGGCGGAATTCATGCAGGTAATCGACTAGGGGGTAATTCACTAACGGACATTTTCACATTTGGTCGAATTGCTGGAATGATGGCAGTTAAAGGTATTACTGATAAATAGTTTCTTATGAGTTTGATGCTTATTGTTATAAATAATCTAAAAGAATTCTGATAGTACGCAGCTTTTGCTGACTGCTAACAGAATTTTTTTGTCTGTAATTATAAATCAACCGTGTCCAATATTTCTTGCTAAAGCTTCTAGGATGAAAATTACTGGAATTTGAGTGGTAATATTTAAGTCCTTTTTAATGACTTCAGGGCTGACATTATATGAAAAATTGATTTCAGAAACTTTTGCTAAGGTGCAAAAGTTATTGTTGGTAATGGATACAATGTGGAAGTTGTCGGCTTTTAGACTAATAGCTCGGTTGACAATTTCAGGTGTTTCACCACTAACTGAAAGTATAATAGCAATTTGAGTAGTGCCATTGTGAATTTGTTGTGGCAAAGGGTAAAAGGGATCGACGTTATAAATGGAGTTGATTCCCAGATTAGAGAATTGACGGGCACCATATTGGGCAAGGACACCAGATGTCCCAATTCCAAAAAAAAGGACATTATTTGTATTTGAAGTTAAATTTTTAAAAGCTGCTAATTCATGCGAATATTGCTGAAGAAGAGGACGATTAAAAAATGTGCTTGCTGAGTCAACGATTTCAGTATCATAATCTACTGCTAACTTTTGGTTTTGCAAGATGATTTGTTGTTGTTTTAAATTAAACTTAAATTCTTGAAAACTATCGTAACCCATTTTTTTAATACATCTAATAATAGAAGCAGAGGACACATGGATGGCACTGCCTAATTGACGAATACTCAGACTAAGTGCCTTATCGGGATGGGAAATCAGGTAATTATAGATCAAAATTTCTGTTGGGGTAAAGTTATTTAAATCAATCATTTTAGAACTAACCACCTCTCTAAAGTGAGTAACAAGTGTATTACACAATAAATATATAATAACATTTAAAAGTTAGAAAAACAGTAAGTGTTACATTATCTGTAAAGTGTAACCGCTTTCTTTAAAAGCTAGAAACAGTTAAAATTTTTCGATAAAATGAAGATGGTAAATAAAGACAAGGAGGGTGTAACAAAACGTACTAGATTACAGAACTAGTTGGGAGGGAACTTTATATGGATTGAAGAAATAAAAATAATTATATTATGTTACAGGTTTATGTATGTTCATTCTGGTGCAAACGGCAGAACTCGAAATTGATTTGACAGAATGTAATTGGTTTCCAAAAAAAGCATGGCACAGAGAAAAAAGAGTAATGATTAATTAGTGTTTATTATAAATCACAAATTATATTGAGAATAAACAAAATTCGTGAAAAGAGGCGTTGATCTAATGAAAATCTCTGATTCTTTTAAAGAAAATGTAACCGAGAAGGCTGGTAAATTTGCTGGTTCGCGGTTCGTACGAGCGATTATGGAGGCGGGTTATAGTGTTATTGCATTTTCAATTATTGGTGCTGTGTTTTTAATTTTACAAATTTTACCGCAAGCATTTCCCATACCAGGCTTTGCTACTCTCTATGCTAACACAATAGGACATTTTACGAATCTATTTCAGGTTGTTTATAATGCAACCATGGGAATTTTATCACTAATTTTTGCAGGGACATTCACTTATAGTTATACCAAGATTTATCAAGAGGAAGAACATCTTAATCTGAATCCGCTTAACAGCCTATTCATGTTTTTTATGGCGATGTTCATCACTGTTCCACAATTGGTGTGGAAGGGTGGTTCTATTGAATTTGTACAATCTCTTAGTAAGTCAAATGTTATTGGCGGTGGGTATGCGGTTTCAGCATCTTCAGGGGTTACTAGAATAGCTGCTGTTGGGATTTTTACAGGGTTAGTTGTAGGTTGGTTAACAGTACAGATTTATCGTTTTACTGTCAAACATAATTGGTCAATCAAGATGCCACCTGCAGTTCCAGCTGGCGTTGCTAATTCATTCAGCTCTTTGATTCCTGGATTCTGTGTTGCAATTGCTGTTTCGATACTCAATATGTTGCTTGTTTTTGCCGGGACAGATATTTTCAAAATTCTTTATATTCCATTTTCATTTATTAGTGATATTGCAGATACATGGTGGGGATTTTTGATCATTATTTTCTTGATCCATTTTCTCTGGTGGTTTGGGATTCATGGTGCAACAATTATGAGTTCATTTTATACTCCGATTGTCTTAGCGAATATGGCATCTAATAAATTGGGAGCAGATCACTTCTTTGCTGGTGATCCGTTGAATGCCTTTGTTATTATCGGTGGCTCTGGAGCAACTTTAGGAATGACAATCTGGATGGTTGCTAGAGCAAGGTCAGTTCAATTACAAGAAATTGGAAAAGCAGAGATAGTACCTGCGTTCTTTAATATTAATGAACCCTTACTTTTTGGTTTACCGATTGTCTATAATGTACAGCTATTTATTCCGTTCGTTTTTGCACCGTTGGCTTCTGGTGCAGTTGGGTACTTTGCAGTTACCACACATTTGGTAGATAAAATTATTGCCCAACAGCCATGGCCGACACCAATCGGATTAGGTGGATTTATTGCGACTGCAAGCTGGAAAGGTGCAATCCTTGCAATTATTTGTGCGTCAGTTGCGTTTGTTGTATGGTATCCATTTATCAAGCTCTACGATCGATCCTTACTGAAACAAGAACAGGAACAGACAGCAGAGAAGCATTAGTAGTTAGTTGAGAATCAATGGACTAAGAATATAAAACATGATTGCTCTTGTCGAATGAAAATTAGGTTGATAGAGGATCATAGAGGGCTTTCTTCGGAGAGCTCTTTGTTTTTCGAACTTACTTAACAATTTGGTGTAGATTGATAAATTAAAAAAGCATGTTACTGAAACATTCTTCAAAAAATAAAACAAGTAACAATTTAAGAATGTTGATGCAAAAGAGCAGATCTTCAGCAAATTTTAAGCGCTTCCAGTTACACTGATTATAGTGAATATAATTATTTAAGGAGTGATATAAAGTGGGTAAAGAAAATAATTACAAATTACCGCAGGATTTCTTATGGGGTGGTGCAGTAGCCGCACATCAACTGGAAGGTGGTTGGCAAGCAGGCAACAAGGGTGTTAGCGTTGCAGATGTGATGACCAACGGAGCTAATGGAATCGAAAGGAAGATTACAGAGGGCGTAATTGCCGGAGAATATTATCCCAATCATGATGCGATTGATTTTTATCATAAGTACAAGACAGACATCAAGCTCTTTGCTGAAATGGGATTCAAGTGTTTTAGAACATCAATTGCTTGGACAAGAATCTTCCCCAAGGGTGATGAAGTGGCACCAAACGAGGAAGGGCTGAAGTTCTATGATGACTTATTTGATGAATGTCTCAAATATGGGATAGAACCTGTAATCACACTTTCTCATTTTGAGATGCCATATTACTTGGTAACAGAATATGGTGGATGGCGTAACCGCAAAGTAATTGATTATTTTGTGAATTTTGCAACTGTTGTTTTTGAACGCTACAAAAACAAGGTTAAGTATTGGATGACATTCAATGAGATCAATAACCAAACAGATTATAAGCGTGTTTTTTCAATCTTTACTAATTCAGGAATTATACCAAAGGATGGAGAAAATGTGGAAGAGGCGATGTTTCAAGTAGCACATTATGAAGCAGTTGCGAGTGCCTTGGCGGTTCAGATAGGGCATAAGATTAATCCTGATTTTGAGATTGGTGCAATGATTTCAATGGTTCCGCTTTATCCGGCAACTTCTGATCCGAAGGACATCCTCAAGGCACAACGTGCAATGCAATGGCGTTACTGGCTGGGTGACTTGCAAGTACTTGGCAAGTATCCTGAATGGTTATTAAAATATCAGGCAGAACACCATTTGAAGATTGATCGTACACTGGAAGATCTTGATGTCCTTCAAGCAGGAACAGTTGATTATTTAGGGTTTAGTTATTATATGTCATTTACTGTTTCAGCTCATGGGGATGCTAATTCAGTTTATAGTTACGATGAGATGGAGGATGTGGTACAAAATGAATATCTTCCATCATCAGACTGGGGTTGGCAGATTGATCCTGAAGGTTTACGGTATGTAATGAATTGGATGAACGATCGCTATCATTTACCCCAATTCATTGTTGAAAATGGTTTAGGTGCAATTGACAAAGTTGAATCGGATGGTTCAATCCATGATCAATATCGAATTGATTATTTAAAGAAGCATATTGAACAGATGAAGTTAGCGGTTGAAAAAGATGGTGTTGAATTAATGGGCTATACTCCATGGGGGTGTATCGATCTCGTTTCTGCTGGAAGCGGTCAGATGGATAAACGTTATGGTTTTATCTATGTTGACAAGAACGACAAGGCTGAAGGCACACTGGATAGAAGCCGAAAAGATTCATTCTACTGGTATAAAAAAGTTATCGAATCACAAGGTGCACAATTATAATTTCGGAGATGATCTAAATGGATGAAAAACAGCAAGAGATAGTTATGGGATTAATTATAAATGGCGGGAATGCTAAAGGTGCAGCATTTGAGGCTATTAAGGCGGCTAAAGACGGCGATTTTGAGACGGCAGATAAAAAACTGGAAAGTGCAGATGAGTTCATGTCTCAGGCGCATAATGTGCAGACTGGGATGTTAACAGCTGAAGCTAATGGTGACCATGCAGAGGTAAACTTGTTAATGGTCCATGCACAAGATCATATTATGAATGCAATTACTTTTAGAGATTTAGCTGGGGAATTAGTTGATTTGTATCGGAAGTTAGCTGCACAATAATTAGATAGGTTTCTTGTTGATTTTTGAAGTATGTATTGCATTTAAAAACTCCAGAAAAAATTTTATTTGATGTTGCAAAGTTTAATGTACGTGCGCAAAAATTGTACCAAAAGATTGGCTTCAAAGTTGTGAATTATCACGAACAAGAAACGAATGGAGGAAGTTATCCGTTTGTTTTGATGGTTAAATCTTTTTGAAAATTATAACGAATTATGACATTTGTCATCCCCAGTCAATTACAATCCTGACTGGGGATTTTTGCTGTCTTGTTTTAAGATATGTTGCATGGGGGTGCATGATGAAACAAATCATAAGTATTAAGAATTTAAGCTTTAGTTATAGTAAAAATGAAATTATAAAAGGTTTGAATTTAAGTGTTAATAAGGGTGAAATTATTGGTTTAATTGGTGAGAATGGAGCGGGAAAGACCACCTTACTGAATATTCTACTAGGCCTATTGCCAAGTAAAAACAATGTTCAGGTTTTTGGAAAGCAACCGGGTTCGTTGATAGCTAAACAAAAGATAGGGTCAATGCTGCAAGGCGATTTAGTATTATCTAGCGTCAGAGTTGAAGAATTCTTAGAAGAAGTTGCAATGCAGTATAGCAATGCTATCCCACTCGAACAAATATTAATGCAGTTGGGCTTAGAACAACAGCGACGCAAGTTTTTAAAGGAGTTATCAGGTGGACTGATGCGCAGAGTCACATTTGCGCAAGCATTGTTAAGCAATCCCGACTTGCTTTTTTTAGATGAGCCAACCGTTGGGATGGACGCCCAAGCAAGGCATGTTTTCTGGGAACATATCAAAGAACTCCAACGACAAGGGAAAACAATGATTATTACAAGTCATTATTTGGAGGAAATTCAACAAGTTGCTAGTCGATTAATTATTTTGCAAAAAGGACAGTTCATATTCCAAGGAACTTTGAAAGAATTACAAGATAGGCATAAACAAACAACAATTACTATTACTAGTGAATCTGAAAAACCAAATTTTGCAGAATTAATGGGCGTAGTCAGTGTTGAAAGAAATAGCAGTCAAGTTGCAATCAAGACAGTTGATGGAGACAGTACATTAAAGGAATTATTATTGAAGTATCCAGATGTTTCGAATATTACGGTTGAACATGAGTCATTGGAAAGAATATTTTTGCAGATGACAAAAGATAAGGAGCAACGATAAAATGATTAACATCATGAGACAGCTAAAATTTGACGCGCTAAGATTGGTAATTCGCAATAAATCATTTTTATTTTTCACATTACTGATGCCTGCAGGCTTTTATTTATTATTTACGAAGGTAATGGTAGTTGGAAGCGAGACAGAGATGCATCAATTCTATATGACCTATATGGGTAGTATGACAATCTACAGTGGAGTAATCGGTGCAATTTTTGGGGTATCAACAATCTTAAAAAGAGATCGTGATAAGGGCTTGGTTTTATTTCTGCAAATGACGCCAACTGGTAGTAAGAATTATTATATTTCAGTGTATACAATTACGGTGTTGCTTAATCTTTGTGCAGTAATAGTTTTGGGTCTACTAGCAAGACTTGTTAACAATGTTGATTTGAGCTTAAAACAATCTGCTATGATTTTATTGATTGTACTAGTTGGGCAGATTCCAATGATTTTATTGGGAACACTGATGTCTTACTTTAAAACGCAAGAGACTTTGAGCGTTGCCAGCAACTTGATTGCTTTTCCATTAGCGATAGTTAGTGGATTGTGGTGGCCAATCAATACTATGCCAGATTGGCTGCAAGGAATTGGCAAAGTAATGCCGACGTATTTTGCGAATAATTTATTAGAAAAAGCAATGCTGCATAGCCAGTTCGATTTAGAGGATATCTATGGTATTATTACGTGGATAGTGATGATGGGTTGTCTGACAAGATTGGTTGTGAAGATACAGCAAAAGAAGGGACTAAGAATTAGTGAAGCTTAATGGCTTTAATAAGCTTAAAAGATTAGATTGGATTTCATATGTTTGGCTAATATATTTACCTTACACATTAATTCAGTTTATTCCAATTAAAAGTAGTAAAGATGTATATTGGCTCTTACTAGCAGGACTATTTTTACTGCTGTATATCATAGTTAATGAGGTAAGGGAGTATCGTTATCTTACAATTTCCCTCGAATTATTTGTGACAGGGCTCTTTGCAGTTTTCAATTTTAATCTATACTTGATTATTTTTCCTGCATGGCAAGTACCTTGGATACTAGTTCATTATCCAAGAAAATATCAAAAATACTTTATAGTGGCTTATTATGTCATAGTTGGAATTGCTTTGGCTAGAATTCAAGTAAAATATCCGATGTTTTGGAGGGATGGCTCATCAATGGGGTTACTTTTTCCCTGTGTTTCTCCAATTATTTCCAATACATTAGCAATCTCATCATTCAGACAACATCAGTTAAATCAAACAAATCGTAGACTTGAGACGATTATTCAGCGTGGTGAACGTGAACGAATTGCACGTGATCTCCATGATACATTAGGTCAAAGTTTCTCGATGATTACGATTAAGACAGAATTGGCGAAAAAGCTCTTGACTAAGAGTCCAGATAAGGTGGCTGCAGAATTAAATGATATTGAACAGACCAGTCGCCAAAATCTGCAATTAGTACGTTCAATCGTTAATAACCTGCATCAACAATCCTTTAATGAAATTCTCTTAGAACAAAGTAAGAATCTTGCAACAGCAAACCTTTTATTGCTTACCACAGGAGAGGAACAGGCAGTTAAATGGCCGACACAAATTCAAGCAAGTTTTGGAAAGGCTTTGACTGAGGCAATCAGCAATATCTTGCACCACGCTAAGGCTCATCAGGTTCAATTAATCTTTTCTGCCAATGAAGACTCCTATAGGGTTGAAGTGATTGATGATGGAATTGGGAAGGAATTTGTAAGGGTTGGCGGCAATGGGATTAGAGGAATGCGTGAACGAATGATTCAAGCAAATGGAAAGTTTGAAATTTATCACGATTATCGTGGGACACATGTGGTGTTGACACAAATGAAGGTGAACGAAGACGATGATTAAAATATATTTAGCAGAAGATCAAAGCTTGTTAAATAGCGCTTTGACACAATTATTAGATTTGGAAGATGACTTTATGGTCATAGGCAATGCTGTTAATGGAGCAAGAGCTTGGCAAGACCTGCAAGTTTTGAAACCAGATGTTGCAATTTTAGATATTGAAATGCCTAAGATGACAGGTTTAGAAGTTGCATTGAGGGTAAATGAAAAGAAATTAAAGGAGAAGGTTATTATTCTGACAACATTTGCACAAAAGGCTTATTTTGAACAAGCTGTCTTGGCAAATGTCTCAGGATACTTGTTGAAAGACAGTCCGAGCGAAGAACTTATAACAGCAATCAGAGCGGTGTCAGCCGGTAAAACAATTTTTGCACCAGAACTTGTAGTTAATATGGTTTCTGAAGAGAACAATCCACTTAGCACAAGAGAAATGGAAGTTCTGACGGTGGCTGAATCTGGAATTACAACGAAGCAGATAGCACAACAGCTCTTTTTATCAGAAGGAACGGTGCGTAATTATTTATCTGCAATCTTCAGCAAGTTAGGGGTACATAATAGGATTGAGGCAATTAAAATGGCTAAGGATAATAAATGGTTCTGAAGCTTGAATGAGCCAGCCTAATATCTTATCAAAATAAAACTTTGGGATTATACTTGTACTTAAAGGAGATGACACAAGAATGGCTACAATCTATGATTTTGAGGTATCGCGTGAAGATGGGAAAGAGTATCCGCTTTCTAAGTATAAAGGGAAGACACTGTTAGTTGTCAACACAGCTACAAAATGCGGTTTAGCTCCACAGTTTGCAGAATTAGAGGAACTTTATGAGAAGTATAAAGATGATGGTTTGGTTATTTTGGGCTTCCCGTCTAACCAGTTTAAGCAAGAGCTTGCTAATGGACAAGATGCTGCACAGGCATGTCGAACAACATATGGAGTGTCATTTCCAATGCATGAACTAACTGTTGTGAATGGGAAGGAAACTGCCCCATTATTCAAGTACCTGAAAAAAGAGGCACCCGGTGAATTAGGGAATTCCATTAAGTGGAATTTTACTAAGTTTTTGATAGATCCAACTGGTAAAGTTTTGCAGCGCTTTGCACCAAAAACAAAACCTAAGGCATTTGAGAACGATATCCAGAAAGTATTGCCACAGATAAAATAATATGTGAAACAATCTAAGATTAGTTCTGGTATTAATTGGTGAAAATCAGTTAATATCAGAACTTTTTGTTTTACACTGAAAGTGAAGCTAAGGTCGACTATAATCCCTGGGACTTCGAGTTCGTATTTTAAAATGACTTCCTTTACTTTCTACGCACAAATATGATTTAAGATTGAGGACCCTTTGAGGCCGTGTTTAGGAAATGATATCTGCGTTGAAAGTTTAGTTTAG
>NZ_VJYB01000002.1:0-128107 GCF_030400225.1 Lactobacillus sp. UCMA15818
AGCAAAAGAGTGCGGTGATGATGGCAAGAAGGATACACCTGTTCCCATGTCGAACACAGAAGTTAAGCTTCTTCGCGCCGATAGTAGTTGGGGGATCGCCCCCTGCGAGGATAGGTCGTTGCCGTGCAATACACTCAGGATTTGTTGATAACCGGGATAACTGATTATTTTCAGTTTCTGAGTTTTTTGTTCGTGGATTGGTTATATTTTTGCTAAATAGACCCGTTGGTCAAGTGGTTAAGACACCGCCCTTTCACGGCGGTAACATGGGTTCAAATCCCGTACGGGTCATCCTAGGAATGCCGGCTTAGCTCAGCTGGTAGAGCATCGGTATCGTAAACCGAGGGTCACAGGTTCAAATCCTGCAGCCGGCATATATATTTAATATCCCTAGCCGTTTCAAAAAAAGGATGTGTAACATGAGTCAGTAAAATTTTGTTATTAACTCGAAATTGCGAATATAGCGCGTGTTTTTGTTATAAGTAATTCGAAATTAGACAAAAAATTTGACTTGAAAGCACGTTTTTATATGGAATAAAAAAGAGGCTAAGTCAAAATTTATTTTTTGATTCAGTCTCTTTTTGCTGTCAAGACTTTCTGCTTTTCAAATTTTTATGTCGTCTTTTATGAAGTTTATTTTTTTACAGGAAATGTACGGTTTGATTACTTATATGTTAAATTATAGTTATTGTTAATTACGCGATATACAGCATTATAAATAACCAAGATATTGACGTTAAATCTTGGTTTTATGTATTATATAATATGCTCTTAATTAAATAAAGAATGTATTAATTAAAGATTAGGAGGAATTTAGCAATGGATAAAAAAACAACGGATGTAATGTTTTTGGGACATCCACGAGGTTTATCCACACTTTTTTTTACAGAAATGTGGGAACGCTTTAGTTATTATGGTATGAGAGCAATATTGCTTTATTATATGTACTATGCAGTTAATGCTGGCGGACTTGGTTTTAGCAAACCGCTTGCATTATCTATAATGTCCATTTATGGCTCCCTTGTCTATCTTTCAAGTGTTTTGGGAGGATTCGTTAGTGATAGAATTTGGGGAAGTCGTAGAACAGTATTTGTGGGTGGTATTTTAATAATGCTGGGACATGTTGTGTTAGCTACTCCATTTGGAAAATTAGCACTTTTTATTTCGATTGCACTAATTGTCGTAGGAACAGGTCTTTTAAAGCCAAATGTTTCAGAAATGGTTGGCGGTTTATATAACAAAGATGATTCAAGAAGGGATACCGGTTTTAATATTTTTGTTTTTGGAATTAATGTAGGGGCATTTGTTGCCCCAATTATTGTTGGCTATTTGGGACAGAAAGTAAATTTTCATTTAGGTTTTTCACTAGCTGCAGTTGGAATGCTAATTGGTTTAATCCAATATTATTTTGATGGTAATAAATACTTGTCAAAAGATAGTTTATATCCGAATGACCCAATTGATCCAAGTGAATTACAAACAATTATTAGAAAAATAATTCTTTTTTGTGTAGTAATTGCGCTGGTTCTGACTATCATGGGCTTATTCAATCTTTTAACAATCAGTAATATTATTTTATTGATAACTGTTGTTGCTGTATTGGTTCCAATTTATTATTTTGTAATGATGTTAAGTAGCAGAAAGATAACTAAAGTCGAAAAGTCACGTGTATGGGCCTATGTTCCGTTATTTATTGCAAGCATATTATTCTGGTCGATTGAGGAACAAGGGGCTGTTATTTTAGCAATATTTGCCAATGAACAAACTCGTTTAGAATTCTTTGGGTATTTTTTCCCAGCTAGTTGGCTTCAGAGTATGAATCCATTATTTATCATGATATACGCTCCAATTTTTGCAATAATTTGGACTATGTTAGGAAATAAGCAGCCATCTTCCCCAGCTAAATTCTCCTATGGCCTTTTTTTTGCCGGCCTGTCTTTCTTATGGATGATGCTTCCCGGAATCCTATTCAGTACTGATACAAAAGTTGGACCTTTGTGGTTAGTAATGAGTTGGGCTCTAGTAATAATTGGTGAGATGCTTGTTTCGCCAATTGGACTCTCTGCGACAACCAAATTGGCGCCAAAAGTATTTGAATCACAAATGATGAGTATGTGGTTTCTCAGTGATGCAGTTGCTCAGGCGTTTAATTCACAATTAGTAAAATTCTATAGTGTACAAAATGAGGTTATTTATTTTGGTGTAGTGGGTTTTATTACCATTCTTTTTGGAGCTATCTTGTTGGTATTTTCTTCAAAAATAAAGAAGTTAATGAGTGGGATTGAATAAAAAGAATAAAAAACACTTGCACAAGATAGTGAAAAATAGTATTATTATTAGGTCGGAGATAACGGCAGTAATATTGTGGAAGGGTAGCGAAGTGGCTAAACGCGGCGGACTGTAAATCCGCTCCTTCGGGTTCGGTGGTTCGAATCCACTCCCTTCCACCATATTGGGCTATAGCCAAGCGGTAAGGCATCGGGTTTTGATCCCGTGATGCGCTGGTTCGAATCCAGCTAGCCCAATTGTGATAGATGATAGAAGGCGAAATATTTTGTTTCGTTTTTTTTTTGTCTTTTTTTATTTTTTATCAACAAAGATGGAACATGAGCGATTGACTTTTCTAATAAAAATGATACATTCATATTGGTATATATCATTTTGTATAGTGGAGGTTGCAAATGAAAATTGGATTTATAGGTGTTGGAAATATGGCTAAGTCAATTATTGCGGGATGGTTGGCAAAAAAAGTTTTTAAACCCGAAGATATTCTTGTACATAGTGCTCATCAAAATAATTATGAGAAATATGCACATGAAACTGGTGTTACTGCGTGTGTTAGTAATGCTGCTTTGGTTCAAGAAGCAGATGTTATCTTACTAGCCGTGAAACCGTTTATATTGGCTAGTGTCATCGATGAAATAAGAAGTGTAACAACCGAAAAAAAGGTTGTTGTTTCTATGGCAAGTGGTGTTTCCTTGTCAGAAATAGCTACACAATTTAAAGACAAGAGAATTCCAATAATTAGGATTATGCCTAATGTGAATGTCGAAATCAATGAGGGAATGACGGCATTTGTCAGAAATGCTGTTGTGACGGATGTCAGTTATGTACAGACTAAAAGTTTATTTGATAGTCTGGGCCGAACATTGGAAATCCCTGAAAAGGATTTTAGTATTTTTGTAGCTTTAGCAGGTAGTTCCCCTGCTTATGTCTATTATTTTATAGATGCAATGGCACGTTCGGGTGTTAAGTATGGTCTAACTAAGAAACAGGCAACAGAAATATCTGCTCAAGCAGTCTTAGGTAGTGCACAGAAGG
Source organism: Lactobacillus sp. UCMA15818 (assembly GCF_030400225.1). Classification (GTDB taxonomy): domain Bacteria; phylum Bacillota; class Bacilli; order Lactobacillales; family Lactobacillaceae; genus Liquorilactobacillus. The sequence continues at coordinate 3,322 of NZ_VJYB01000002.1, forward strand.
TTTTAACAGCAACAAAGTCACCAATGGATATGGTTGATGCTGTATGCTCACCAGGTGGAACGACAATTGCTGGACTATTAGCAATGGAGGAAGCGGGTTTTATGACTGCAGTTGTCAAAGGTATAGATGCAACAGTTTTGAAGGATCAGGCAACACATTAAGAAGGAGACGAAGATATTATGACAAAGGTTTTAAAACATGCTGATATTTTTACTGGTACAGAGGAAATTAAGGATGGGTATCTCCGCTTCTCCGACAAAATCGAAGCCGTAGGATCAATGGCTCAGTATACTGCTAAGGGTGAAGACACAGAAGTACTTGATCTTGAAGGCAAGATAATCGTTCCGGGGTTCATTGATGTTCACAGTCATGGTGGTTATAGTTTTGACGCTATGGATGGAGATGCTGACCAGATTGATGAGATGGTAACGGACATGATTTATGAAGGGATTACGAGTTACTTTGCAACGACAATGACACAGTCGCATGAAAATATAGCCAAGGCAATGGTTGGTATTAAGGAAGCAGCAAGGAGAAATCGTGTGATTCAAGGAATTCACTTAGAAGGCCCATTTATTTCACCTGTTTTTAAAGGGGCTCAGCCAGAAAAATATATCCAAGCACCAGATGTTGAATTGTTTAATAAATGGAATGAGCTTTCTGGTCATTTGGTAAGACTAGTTACTTTTGCCCCTGAACATGAGACTTCAGCAAAATTTGAAGATTATTGTCTGCAAAATGGAATTGTTCCTTCAATTGGACATAGTAATGCTGTGCGAGAACAGCTTAAGCATTCAAAAGCAAGCCATGTTACACACTTATACAATGCACAGCGCGAATTTAAACACCGTCAGCCTGGTGTGACAGGTCATGCGTTACTTGAAGATAACATCTATTGTGAAATGATTGCTGATGGATTTCACGTTGTGCCAGACATGATAAAGTTGGCATACGAAATCAAAGGTCCAGAGCGTATTGAACTGGTTACTGATTCAATGAGAGCTAAGGGAATGCCTGAGGGTGTCTCTGAGCTTGGGGGGCAAAAAGTTATTGTCAAGGATCGCCAGGCACGCTTAGAAACTGGAAATCTAGCAGGTTCGGTATTACAATTTCAAGAAGCATTTCGTAATATTATTACTTACACAGGTTGCGGGATTAAAGAGGCAGTCTTGATGTCATCTGTTAACCAAGCACAAGAATTTGGACTTAGTGCTAAAGGAACACTCGAAGTCGGTAAAGATGCTGATTTGAATATTTTAACCGGTAAATTAAATTTAGTAGCGACATACAGTTATGGCACCTGTTACAAAAAATAAACACGAAAGAGGGAATACTAATGGCATCACCTATTTATATTCAGATTCACAATGAAATTAAGCGTTCAATTGAGTCTGGGAGGTGGAATGTAGGTGAGCGCATTCCTTCAGAACGTGAAATGGCGGTTACTTTCGGCGTAAGTCGAATGACCCTGCGACAAGCAGTAAAAACGCTTGTTGATGAAGGTATTCTTGAAAGACATGTTGGTTCTGGGACATTTGTTGCTCGACAAAAAGTTCAAGAAAAAATGTCGTCCGGTGTAACTAGCTTCTCTGAATTAATGAGAGCCCAAGGTAAAGAACCTGCTAGCAAAACAATCTCTTATCACATTGCAACCCCCTCATTAAGTGAAATGGAAAAATTGAATTTGGTGGAAAAAGAGCTAGTTCTAAGAATGGAAAGGATCAGGTATGCTGATAATGTGCCAATTTGTTTTGAGATTGCTACAATTCCTGAAAAATTGGTGCAGCAATATAGTAAAGAGGAGGTTACAAGTTCCTTGTATCACGCACTTGAAGAGAGTGGTCATATAATTGGGCATGCACAGCAGACTGTCTCAGCAATGTTGGCTTCAGAACAAATCGCTGAGTATTTAGGCATACGTAGAGGGGATGCAGTTTTACGATTACGTCAGATTACTAACTTGGAGGATGGGCAACCATTTGAGTATGTTAGAACTCAATATGTGGGCGAAAGATTCGAGTTTTATTTGGAAAAATAGTTCTTGTTGTTTGATTGCAAAAAAATAGTGAAAACAACTACTAACAAGAAAGTATTAGAAAGGCGGGGAAATTTGAGTACTAACTCAAAATTTCGAATATAGACGGAGAACTTTGATTTATGAAACACGTTTAAAAAGGCTGGGTCAAAATTTAACTTTTGATCCAGCCTACATTTATATTTAAACTTTCTTATCAATTCTTAAGGAAACCAAATTTCTTCAAATAAATCATGATTAAGTACTTTGGCAAGGCGAGCATTCTCCAAAATCTGGCTGGTTCTTGAAATAAACGATATAGCCACTCTATATGATGTTTCTGCCAAAAAAGCGGGGCCCGTTTGACAGTTCCTGCGAGGACATCAAAACTGCCACCAACTCCCATCCAAATTGAAGGAGTGAGCTGACGATATTTGGCAATAAAGAATTCTTGTTTTGGGAAACCTAATGCAACAAAAACAAAGTCAGGCTTACTTGCCGCGATTTCAGTTGCGATTTTTTGTTTATTCTTAAAGTAACCATCATGGTATCCCGCAATTTTTAATGCAGGATAATCATAGCGAACTTTAGTAATTGTTTTTTTGATTATTTCAGGTTTAGCACCTAAGAAATAAACACTTTTTTGTTTTTCATTAGCAAATTCTAATAAGGAACAAAGTGTATCAAAACCAGTTACTCTTTCAGGCAGGGGAGTATTTAATATATTAGCACCTTTAATAATTCCAATTCCATCAGCAATTGTGTAGTCGGCTGATGTGATAATTGTTAGATATTCTGGATTATCTCGCGCATACAAAACAATTTCAGGATTAGCTGTGATTATGAAACGATTCGAATGACTTAGGCTATCTTTTTTTAATTGTTCTAGTAGTTCGCTATTTGTAATCTTGGTAAAATCTATACCAAGAATAGCTATTTTTTTATATTTATCTAACATAATATACCTCTTTTTCAAAAGACTAGCCATAGTATAACAGAAATGACGTGATTATGAAAAAGTGTTATCATAATGCAATAAGCATTGCATAAATGGAAAGCGATACAGCTTTTATTTTTTTGTGTAAATGTAATTACAAATAAATAATATTGCTCAGTTTAACTGAGAAGGGGAAAAAAAGATGGAAATGAATTATCCAGATGATAGTTATGCTTTACACACTGATGAATATCAGATCAATATGATTCAAACGTATTGGCTGAAAGGAATTGATCAAAGGAAAGCAGTTTTTGAACTTTACTTTCGAAAAATTCCTTTTCAAAATGGGTATGCTATTTTTGCTGGTCTAGAACGTGTAATTGATTATCTTAATAAATTACACTTCACCAAAAGTGATCTTAAATATTTGAAAGAAACTGGCAATTTTTCCGATGAATTTTTGGAATATCTAAAGAATTTCAATTTTTCAGCAACACTAAGAGCTGTGGTTGAAGGTGAGGTTGTCTTCAATAATGAGCCAATCTTGCAGGTAGAAGGACCGCTTGCGGATTGTCAGCTTGTTGAAACTGCAATTCTGAATGTGGTCAACTATCAGACATTGATTGCGACCAAGGCAGCCCGTGTGCGTTCAGTCGTGCACGATGATGCCATCATGGAATTTGGAACAAGAAGAGCCCAAGAATTTGATGCAGCCATTTGGGGAACCCGAGCAGCTTATATTGGAGGTTTTGATGCAACGAGCAATGTAAGAGCAAGCAAGATTTTTGGAATTCCAGCTAGTGGAACACATGCACACGCGTTGGTTCAAGCGTATCGTGATGATTATGAGGCGTTTAAAGCATATGCTACTACACACAAAGACTGTGTATTTCTTGTTGATACATATGATACTTTAAGGAGTGGGGTTCCGAATGCAATCAAGGTCGCGAAGGAATTAGGAGACAAGATAAATTTCTTAGGTGTCCGCATTGATTCTGGGGATATGGCATACATCTCTAAACGAGTTAGGGAGCAGTTGGATGAAGCTGGGTTCTCTAGTGCTAAGATTTATGCGTCAAATGATCTTGATGAAAAGACAATTACAAACTTAAAAATGCAAGGGGCAAAGATTGATGTGTGGGGAGTTGGAACTAAGCTAATTACCGCATATGATCAACCTGCACTGGGAGCTGTTTATAAGATGGTTGCAATCGAGAACAGTGAAGGAATCCTTGAAGATACGATTAAATTGTCAAGCAATGCGGAAAAGGTCTCAACACCTGGGAAGAAACAGGTATGGCGCATTACTAAGAAGGCCGATGGTAAATCTGAAGGTGATTACATTGCTTTATGGAATGAGAAGCCTGCAGAGGAAAAAGCACTCTATATGTTCCACCCACAGTACACATATATTAATAAAAATATAACAGATTTTGATGCACGGCCGATTTTAAAAGAAATATTTGTGGAAGGAATACAGGTTTATCAAGCTCCTAGTCTAATAGAAATCAAGGAATATGCGCATGAACGTCTTGACAGTCTCTGGGAAGAATACAAACGTGATCTTAATCCACAAGATTATCCAGTTGACTTGTCTGAAGCATGCTACAATAACAAAATGAAGATAATTAAAGAAATTCGTGAAAGTATCAATAAAAAAGCGTAAAATGATGATAGAAAACATCACATGTGATTATGCATGGTACACAAGGAGGACTTCTAGATGAGAGAGTTACAAAGAAAAATTATCAGTGAGCTGTGTGTTAGTTCCGATTTTGACCCAAAGGCAGAAATTCGGAAAAGTATTGATTTTATGAAGGAGTATCTGAAAAAACATGATTTCTTGAAGACCCTTGTTTTAGGGATATCAGGCGGTCAAGATTCGACTTTGACAGGGACATTAAGCCAGTTAGCAATCAAAGAATTGCGAGCAGAAACGGGTGATACTGAATATCAATTTATCGCTGTGCGCTTACCATATGGCAATCAAGCTGATGAACAAGATGCAATGGATGCAATCGCATTTATGAGCGCTGATAAAACGGTTCGTGTCAACATCAAACCAGCCACGGATGCCATGGTCGAAAGTATTACTGAAAACAGTTTGGAAGTCAGCGATTTTAACCGTGGAAACATCAAAGCACGTGAGCGTATGATTGCCCAATATGGAATTGCAGCTGCTAATAAGGGTGCTGTAGTTGGAACTGATCATGCAGCCGAAGCAGTAACTGGTTTTTATACGAAGTTTGGCGATGGTGGTGCGGATATTACACCTTTATGGCGTTTAGATAAACGGCAAGGTAAGGCAATGCTGGAGATTCTTGAGGCACCAGAGCATTTGTATAAGAAGAAACCAACTGCTGATTTAGAAGATAATCGCCCAGCATTACCAGATGAGGCAGCTTTGGGAGTCACCTACAATGATATTGATAACTATCTGGAGGGACACGATATTGATAGTGCTGCGGCAGAGAAAATTGAAACATGGTATTTGAAGACGCAGCATAAACGACATTCACCAATCACCGTTTATGATGAGTTTTGGAAATAAAAAATTATTAGTGTGGTTAAACCGTAATCCGAAGTGAACTATCACCTTGGAAGTTTAACTATACTATTTTTTTAAAGGAGAATGATAGTGAACGATCTGATATTGACTAAAATTGCAAAGCAACTTAATTTGAAGTATACACAAGTGCAGGCAACTGCAAAAATGTACGATGAAGGTGCAACAGTTCCGTTTATGGCACGGTATCGAAAAGAAAAGACTGGTAACTTAGATGAAGTTAAAATTCGTGAGATTCTTGATAATCAGCAACAACTCGAAAAAATCGAAAAAAGACGCATAGACGTTCAAACTACAATTCAAAAACAAGAAAAAATGACACCGCTTTTGAAGAAAAAGATTGAAGCAGCGGTTACTCTACAAGAAATTGAAGATTTGTATTTACCGTTTAAGAAAAAAAGAAGAACCAGAGCGATGATTGCAAAAGAAGCAGGAATCGAACCACTTGCAAAATGGCTAATGACTGCAAATGCAAAGGATGTAAGGCAGTATGCTGAAAGATTTATAAATCCAGTACAGGATATTTTAGATGTGCAACAAGCCATTTCAGGAGCATGCGATATCATTGCGGAAGAAATCAGCGAAAATGCCTTATATCGTACGAGAATCCGTCAAATTACTAAGCAATTGGGTAAAATAGTAACAAAACCAAAAAAGATAGAAGAAGACGACCAGCAGGTTTTTAAAAATTATTATGATTTTGTAGTGATATATAAAAAAATTGCTAATCATCAAATCTTGGCGATTAATCGTGCCGAAAGACTAGGAATCATCAGCATTGGTATTCAAGTAGATGAAGTTCAAATCTTGGATTATTTAGCAGTTAGAATCATAAAAAATAAAACACCAGAAATTATTAAAATTTTGCAAACAGCAATTGCAGATGGATATAAAAGATTGATTAAACCAGCAATTGAAAGAGAATTGCGCACTGAATTGACACAAAGAGCTAGTGAGCATGCAATTGAAGTCTTTGGAAATAATGTGTATCATCTGCTGATGCAAGCTCCGCTGAAGGGGAAGTGTGTGCTAGGATTTGATCCTGCTTATCGTACAGGTTGTAAACTAGCAGTGGTGGATGAAACAGGACGATTTGAGAGTAAAGCGATTATCTATCCACATAAGCAAAAAAATTCACAAAAAGATGACGCAAGTTGGAAAAAAGCACTCCAGCAATTTGTAGAAATACTTGAAAAAAACAAAGTCGATGTTGTTGCAATAGGCAATGGGACAGCAAGTCGTGAATCTGAGTCTTTTGTAGCAGAAGCTGTGAAGCAGGTTGAGCGGACGGTTGTTTATGCTATTGTGAACGAAGCGGGTGCATCCGTTTATTCGGCAAGTAAAATTGCGCGGGGTGAATTTCCTGATTTTCATGTCGAAGAACGTTCTGCAGTGAGCATTGCAAGACGCTTGCAAGATCCACTGGCTGAATTGGTGAAAATTGACCCACAAGCGATTGGTGTTGGCCAATATCAGCATGACTTACCACAAAGGGAGCTGGGTAATAAGCTAGATGCGATAATTGAAACAGCTGTTAATCAGGTGGGGATTGATTTGAATACTGCAAGTCCGCAACTTTTACAGAATGTTTCTGGATTATCAAGTGCAACTGCAGTAAACATTGTAACTTATCGCAATGAGGTAGGGATGTTTACGCAAAGAAGCGAGTTAAAAAAAGTTCCAAGACTCGGTCCAAAAGCATATGAACAAGCGGCTGGCTTCTTGAGAATAGTTGGAGGAAAGAATCTCTTAGATAACACAGATATTCATCCTGAGAGTTACCGTGTAGCCAAAGATCTGTTGGCAAAATGTAAGATTGTTACCTCAGAGATTGGAACAAATATGGCTGCCACAAACTTGAAAGGTGTAGATGTTCAGGCAATTGCCAATGAACTTGGCGTGGGAACAGCAACGCTTTCAGATATTATTGCAAGTTTGATTAAACCTGGTAGAGATATCAGATCTGATTTGCCTCCAATCTTGTTGCGGAGTGATGTTTTAAAAATATCTGATTTGGAAACAGGGATGAAACTCAAAGGTACAGTCCGTAATGTTATTGATTTTGGTGCTTTTGTAGATATTGGAGTAAAGCAAGATGGTTTGGTTCATCTATCACAATTAAGAAGAGGATTCGTAAAAAATCCTAATGATGTTGTAGCCGTGGGTGATATTGTTGATGTCTGGGTCTTAAATGTTGATGAGCAGAGAAAGAGAATACAATTAACAATGATTTCTCCAGAAAAGAGCTGAATGATCTTGAATAATACATCTTTACAGGAGCTTGTTGAAAAAATCTCACTAGATTCTTTTGGACAAAGTTTCGATTACAATGCAACATTCAACAGTCGGTTACGTACAACTGGTGGAAGATATGATCTTAGAACACATAACATTGATATAAATCCAAAAATGTTAATTGAACATGATGAAGAAACATTGCGTGGTGTAATTAAGCATGAACTATGCCACTATCATCTGCATCTCGATAATAAGGGATATCAGCATAGAGATAGTGATTTTAAGCGGTTATTGACCGAAGTAGCGGGATTAAAGTTTGCACCGCTAAGTATTCCAACACACAGATATGGTTATGTTTGCATAGAATGCAACCAACTTTATGTGAGAAAACGAAGAATAAATCTAGGGAAGTATGTCTGTTCGAAGTGTCATGGTAAATTGAAATTACAAAAAGAGATAGTCTATAAATAAAAAAAGCTTGCCCTTACACCGAGTATTTGGTATAATTATTTCTGTTGTTGCGGGTATGGCGGAATTGGCAGACGCGTCAGACTAAGGATCTGGTGGGCGTTACAGCCCGTGATGGTTCGAATCCATTTACCCGCATCATAGAGGGCTGTTCCAAAATTATTATTTTGGTATGGCTTTTTTATTTATGTATAAGTCGAATAATAGGGTAGCAGACTTGAATGAAGCTACTGTCTAATGAATTAATCGGATATTATGATATAGGAGAATTTATAAGATGCCTAGAGCCGTAAAAATAAAAGCTAGTGCACATTATGTGCCAGAGCGTGTAGTAACTAATACTGAACTATCCAATTATATGGATACTTCGGATGAGTGGATTCAAAAGCATACGGGAATAAAAACACGACATTATGCGATTAATGAGAATACATCAGATCTTTGTGCGAAGGTGGCCAAAAATTTATTAACTGAATCCAAGGTTGAAGCAAGTGAAATTGATTTAATCATAGTAGCTACAATCAGTCCAGATTCAATCACGCCTGCTACAGCAGCACTTGTTCAACAAAAAATTGATGCTGTAAAAGCTTTTTCTTTTGATATAAGTGTTGCTTGTGCGGGCTTTATCTTTGCGCTAAGTACTGCAGAGAAATTTCTGCGTCAGGGAAATTATAATAAGGCAATTGTAATTGCTGCCGAAGTAAATTCAAAAATGATGGATTTTTCTGATCGAACTTCTGCTGTTTTCTTTGGTGATGGGGCTGGTGGAGTATTGCTAACAGCAAGTGATAATCCAGATGATGAAGTATTCATTGCGGAAAAGTTGGAGACAAGTCCAGCACCTAATGTAATTCATAGTGGAAGAATTGCTCCATTAAGCGAGATTTCAAGAAATAGTTATCCTAAGATGGATGCTTTTTATCAGGATGGGCGTGCGGTCTATGAATTTGTAACGTCAATAGTTCCAGAGCATATTACTAATTTGCTTGAACAAAATGGCTATACAAATGCTGAGTTAGAATTAATCGTGACACATCAAGCAAATTTGAGGTTAATTGAAAATATTGCAATTGGGATAAATGTACCCCTAAGTAAGTTTGAAACAAATGTTGAGTTTTATGGTAATACATCTTCAGCGGGAATAGCCATTGGCCTCGATCAAGCACTGAAACGTGGTGAAAGGCCACATGTTGCATTATTAACAGGTTTCGGAGCAGGACTATCATATGGCAGTATGTTGTTAGATTTATCAAGAATATAAAAAAGTTTTACGATATGAAACTTGATTACTTGGAAACAATTAAAATTAGAGACTTAACTAAACGTATAAGCAGGAGGAGTCTGGGTCAAAAGTTAGCTTTTGACCCAGACTCCTTTCTGCTTTATTACGAATAAATGTATTTCATAAGTCAGAATTCTCCGTCTACCTTCAAATTACTCATAGTAAAGCAACCCTGACTATGTTTGTAATTTTGAATTATGTCACAGTCCCGCTGTTTTTTTATAGTGCAAAAAAAGATTGAATCAAAATTTAACCTTGATTCAATCTCTGAACTAATTTAGATTATTTTATAGTTAATAACCATAATGGGAAGGGGAGCTTGAGGAATAGGTGCCATAGGTCGAACGAGAGCTTGAAGAATAAGCACCATAACTTGATGAAGAACTCGAACCATAGGTAGAATTTGAACCATAACTAGATATTTGACCGACAAAAGTTGCATTTGAAGGATTCAATCCTAATTCTGAACGAATTTTATTAGAAATTTTTTGCTTTTCTGCCGCTGTGGCAACCTGATATGATAGACCACCAATTGTTGCATCTTCGCCCTGAAGGACATAGGATTTGATGGTTCCCGCTGCATCCTTATAGTTAGTTTCAATGGTCATCATGTCATTGAAAGTCAGGTCCGTTTGCATATTATCCTTGACTGTATTTAATATTTTTTGGAAGTTGGATATAGAAGAAATCGTCAGCAGCTTAGAAACAATTGCCTCAATTACCTGTTTTTGACGTTTCTGACGACCATAGTCACCTTCTGGATCGGTATACCGCATTCTTGAATATGCCAAAGCTTCATTACCATTTAGAGTTACAGTTTTACCCTTGGTAACATTTGCATAGCTATAATGGAAAGTTAGTAGAGGATCGATTGAAACACCACCAACTGCATTAACTAATTTTGATAATCCACCCATATTGACTAGTAGATAGAAGTCGATTGGAATATGAAGAGTATTTTGCACGGTTGAAATTGCGGCAGATGTTCCTCCAATTGTATAGGCGGAATTAATCTTGTCATAAGAACTAGACGAGCCGGTGATTTTAACCTGCGTATCACGTGGAATACTTGTCAAGGTTGCCTTTTTGGTTTTAGGATTGATTGTAGCAACAATGATTGTATCAGTACGCCCCTTATCAGTTCTCCCTAGGTCACCAGTATCGGTTCCTAGAAGTAAAATGGAAAAAGGTTTTTTCTTCTTTAAAATCTGAGAAACATTTCTTAATTTTTTAACTTTGGTTTTTTGGTACGTTTTGTCAAGAGTTTGTTGAGCAGCTCCTATGAGACTGCGAGCGTAGACGCCAGCTCCATAAAATAAAATCAGTACCACAATCAGTCCAATTAAACTTAATACTCTGCGTTTCTTATGTGGATTCCTTCTGCGATGGTCATGATTGTCTTCCCTTCTTCTCAATGGAGATGACGTTGAAAACTCATTTTTATTATTGTTATTCATCAGTAACTCCTTAATCAACTATTATTATAAGAATTATACTACTAAGAGTTATTAATTGAGTAGCATAACTTAAAATTAAATTTTTTTTAAACTATTTTGAATATTCAAATAAAATAGTCTAATTAAAAAGCAAATAAAATTTTCTCATAAGTTGTGATATACTGATGGATGTTTATACATGAAAGAAAGAAGAGAGATGAGAGGATGAGTGTTTTTGAGCACAGCATTTCGGGTGTGCTGGTAATATTAGTGATGATAGTGCTAGGGTATATTTTGGCAGAACGTGGGTGGTTTGGTGAAAAGTCAACTAAATTAATAGCTAGATTAGTAACACAAATTGCATTACCGTGTTATATGGTGTCAACGATTGTCACGAGATTTAACGCGGATGATTTACCCAGAATGTTGCCAGACTTGAGATTCCCAGTTATTTCGATGGTGATACTAATGGCATTTGCATTTGCAATTGTAAAAATATTTAGGATTCGCAAAAGTCATGCCGGATTATTTTCATCGATGTTTTTCAATTCGAATACAGTTTTTGTAGGTTTACCGATTAACCGTGCACTTTTTGGAGCTGACAGTATACCGTATGTATTAATCTATTATATGGCAAACACTACTATTTTTTGGACATTGGGTACTTACTTAATACAACGAGATGGTGGATTAAAAAGTCAGTTAGATTGGAAGAAGGCTTTAGGTAAGATTTTTTCACCACCACTGATGGGCTTTATAGTAGGAGTCATTTTCGTTTTATTAAAAGTCCAATTACCAGTATTTGTTAAGTCTGACTTGGATTACATTGGTAATCTGACGATCCCACTTTCGATGCTATTTATTGGAATCTCTGTTTCACATGCGGGACTTAATCATCTTGCATTGCATAAAGATAATATCCTAGTATTAATGGGACGGTTCTTATTTGCGCCGGCATTAATGTTTTTGCTAGTTATGCCAGCGGATATGCCGGTTTTGATGAAACAAGTTTTTATACTTCAATCGGCAATGCCTGTTATGACGAATGCTCCAGTCGTTGCGAGTTTGTATGGTGCGGATTCTGATTATGCGGCGGTGATGGTCACAGAAACAACGTTAATCTCACTTGCGGTTGTGCCGATTTTAATGTTAGTTACACAAAGTATTTAAAAAGAGGGGTAGTTGTGAAAAAAACAATAATTTATGTTCTTATATCAACATTTATGTTCAGTTCAATGGAAATAGCGCTAAAGGTTGCCGGTGCGACTTTTAATCCAATTCAATTGAACCTTATTCGTTTCTTTATTGGTGCATTGGTATTGCTGCCATTTGCAAGCAAGGGACTGAAAACAAGCAAACGAAAGCTTGGAAAAGAAGATTGGTATCTTTTTTGTTTGACTGGATTTCTTTGCGTAATTGTTAGTATGACACTTTTTCAGTTGGCTGTTGTGGCAACTAAAGCATCAACAGTTGCAGTTTTGTTCAGTTGTAACCCAGTGTTTGCCCTAATATTTGCATTTATCATTTTACGAGAACATTTGGGAAGAGCGAACTTAATTGCTGTTGTAATATCTATCTTAGGTCTGCTTGTAATCATTGATCCACTGCATCTTACTAAACCAATGGGAATTATTTTGGGCGTTTTAGCAGCAGTCACATTTGGTTTTTATTCAATTATTTCACGTTATGGTTCTATGAAGAGGGGACTAAATGGGATTGTGATGACTTGTTATACATTTGTAGCTGGGACTATTGAATTACTTATACTCTCATTAATTACACATATACCATTTATTGCTAAGTTTTTAGGGAGTGTTCCAAGTCTAAAAACTTTTCAAAATTTGCCAATACTGCAAAATATAACAATTGGTTCACTGCCAATGTTGCTTTATTTGGGTGTCTGTGTCACAGGCGGGGGGTTTGCTTTTTATTTCCTTGCAATGGAGAATTCAAATGTTTCAACAGCTTCCTTAGTATTTTTTATAAAACCGGGATTAGCCCCAATTTTGGCAGCAATGTTGATTGGAGAAAAGGTAACGGGACTTACAATTATCGGAATCATAATTATTTTATTAGGCTCCGTTGTAACATTTTTGGGTAATCGTGTCAAAGAAGAAACGATTATACCCAAAAATTGATGATGGGTTTATATATTTCAAATTTAGAAGGGAATTGTTGTTAAAAACAACTAAGGCCCTTCTTTTTTAGTACTTTTTTACACATGAAGTCCACTAAAAGAATCGATATTAGTGGTTAAACCGATTATGTTCGTAAATTTTAACTAAACGTGTGCATAAGATGGATAAAATATTTGTGATTGCTCTTTGTAACTTTTGAAATATTAATGTAACAGAAATGTCTAAAAGCACCATTCTTGAGCTGATTTTGTAAATATAATGTAATGCTCATTATTGTGCAAGCATGGTAGAATTATTCTTGTAGTTAAATTGTACATAAATAATTAAAAAAAACATTTAATCAAATGTCAGAGGTGTATGTCAGTGGAACATAATTTAATTTCAAAAACTGTACTCGTAGTTGCATCACTTGTAGCAGTTGTTAGCTTAGGAACTAATGCTTCAGCTTCAGATACTGCAACACAGATTAATGATGTTAATCAAAAAATTTCTGATACACAGAAGTTAGTAAGCGAAAGCCAGACGAAGCTTTCAAAGTTACAAGATCAGCAATATTCGGATTCAGTTGAGATTGCTTCATTGACAAAAAATATTAATGCTAGAAGATCTCATTTAGCTGAACAAGCACGTTCGGCACAACAAAATGATACCGGGAGCCTAATTGAGTTCTTAACGGATTCAAAGAGTTTTAGTGATGCAATTGATCGTGTTGCTACTGTTGCAACTATGGTTCAAGCAAATAGTCAAACTTTGCAAGAACAGAAGAGTGATCAGGAAAAAGTTGCGGCTGATAAAAAGCAAGTTGATGAATCTGTTACAGCTCAGAAAAAAGCCAGTGAGAAGTTGAGGAATGATATGGCTGATTTGGCAGTTCAAAAGATTCAATTAAAAGTTAAAAAGGCTAAAGAAGATGATGCAAAGAAACAGGCTGAAGAAGCTTTAGCAGCAGCGCAAAAGGCAGCAGCAGCAGTTAAGGCTGCTAAGAGCAGTGCAGAGGCAAATAGTGCACTTGCGACTGCTACAAAGGCTGTAACAACAGCTTCTTCTGGAAGCAGTAGTACAACTACTTCAAACACTGCTGCAACCAGTTCTAATACTTCTAGCACTACTACAAATAATTCAGCAACTGTAACACAAACTGCCTATTCAACAACAGCAGCAAGTTCAAACGTAGATACGAGTTCAGTTGTTGCGGCTGCATTGTCTTTGACAAAACTGAATATTCCTTATGTTTGGGGTGGAGGATCTCTTTCAGGAATGGATTGTTCAGGCTTGACAGCATATGTTTATTCTAAGTTTGGAGTATCGCTTCCACATAATACTGTTTCGCAAGAGGGATATGTTACATATGAAGCTGTTTCGCAAGCTCAACCGGGAGATTTATTATTCTGGGGTGGCAAAGGCAGTTCGTATCATGTAGCAATTTATATCGGAAATGGCCAGTATGTTCATGCACCAAGAACAGGTGAAACAGTAAAAGTTGGAACAATTTCAGGATATACGCCTTCGTTTGCAGGACGTTTAAAGTAGTAGCATTTTAAATCAACTGACATTTGATTAGTGAAAAGAGTATCGTTAAGTTGGTAAATCTTAAGTTTTAGCATGAAGCTAGATGAAGAATTTTGACTTATGAAGCATGGTTATAAGGAAATAATAAGGAGACCGGGTTGAAAATTAACTTGGGCTCCTATTTCCTTTGAATAAACTATTCTAGATCAAAAAAATCTGATATGATAAAAGCATTAGGTAAAAGGATCAGAGGAGAGAGAAAACATGGTTAAATTAGTTTTGCTAAGACATGGACAGAGTACTGCAAATCTGGCAAATGAATATACTGGCTGGTCGGATTCACCATTAACTCTAGAAGGAGAGCGTCAGGCGAAAAAGGCTGGAGTCCTCTTAAATACAGAAAAAATTATTTTTACTGAATTGCATACATCTGTACTGACACGTGCAATTAAAACCGCAAATATTGTGCTTGAGTGTATTAATCAAAATAGTATCCCAGTTGAAAAAACATGGCGCTTGAATGAAAGACATTATGGGGCTTTACGAGGGTTAAACAAACAATGGACAAGAGAAATTTATGGAGAAAAAGAGGTTGCATTGTGGCGGAGAAGTTTTACCACTGTACCTCCTAGGATGAGTGAGCCGGATGAAGACCGAAGATATTCGGCTTATCCCAAGACGATTCTACCACTGGCAGAAAGTTTAAAGGATGCTTCTGATAGAATTATTCCATATTGGATAGATAGTATTGCACCCAAGTTAATTCATCAAAAAAATCAAATAATTGTTGCACATGGAAGTACCTTAAGAGCATTAATTAAATATATTGAAGAAATCAGTGATTCAGCAATTGATGGTGTCGAAGTCGAAAATGCGGTTCCGATTATCTATGAACTTGATAGTAGATTAAAGATTATTTCCAAAAGAGAATTAAGATAAGTTCATTAATTTTTAGTTGGTTTGCTAGGTTATTCAAAAATAAGAAATTGGAGACTTCTAAATGTAGGAAAGGGGGCGGCCAAATTTAACATTTGGCCACCCCCTTTGTCCTGTATAAACGTATTCCATAGGTCAAAATTCTCCGTCTAACTTTAAATTACTCATAGCAACCTTCTCGCTATGTTCGTAATCTCGAGTTAGTACTCAAATTTTCTCGACTTATGTCATACTCCTCTGCTACACTTAAGTACATATTTTTAGAGATTAAAATATTTCGTTCATCTTCGAGTTTTAACGATGTATCGAAAACTCTTATACAGAAGATGATAATTTATGCCAAAGCACCCATTGGATCCCAAGGCGCAAGGACTTTTGGCTCTTCTTTGAGAACTTCTTGTAATTCTGCAGAGAGAAATTTCTTATTAACGACAATTTGATAGCAATATTCATTCATCCAATCGTTACTCATAACGAAGAAACCGTCTGTACCAACTTTTTTACCCCATGAGTTTTCGACTTTCCATTTAGTTGGTTCATCATCAACCAAATCAACACCAGTTAAAACCATAGCATGAGTCATGAGACTTTCGCCATAGTCCAATCTTTCAGCTTTGGAAATGCTTAAGTCAATATCAAAGAGTTCATCTTTATGGTATAGCGCAGTATCCATAATTCCCTTTTGACGGTCAGAAGACTGGCCGACATCGCAACCAAACCACACACTTTCACCGCTCTGAAGCTGCTTTACTGCAACGTTGCGGAAGGTTGCCATATCAACGTTCAAGTGACGGACTGGGCGACCATCTACGACATTACCAAGCATTTCAACTGTGTACATGTGATTGTATGGTTTATCAGCAGTTGGACCGTTGATGATTGAAACATAATCGTCCAGGTTCCAACCAACATACTTGTTAAAGAAATCAATAGGTGTGATGTTGCGTTCAATATGATAGTTTTTGTCTGAATCGCGATACTCAAAGTCAAAATGAGTAGGTGGTTCACCAAAGCTATAAGCTAACATCCGATATGCATCATCCAGCATCTTCTCTTTTGTATCTTCAAGCTCTTTCTCTGATATTCCATCGGCAACTAAGTTACGCAAAGTCACAGCATCCTTGCGTAATTTTAAGTCGAAAGTGTTATTGAATTCACGTGAAGCAGAAGAGTTGAATGTTTCAGGCATAGCTGATTGAGGAACTACACCATATTTTTCGATGATAGCGACAATCATATCCCACTGCCCACCATCTTGTTGAGGTGTTGTCATCAGGAAGGAAACTTTACGGTCTGATGTTGGTAAAGCAGCTGTGGTAATTACATTTTCATAGAAGTAATTGGCTTTTTCGAGTTTGTCCCAGAAAAATGTATAATT
Source organism: Lactobacillus sp. UCMA15818 (assembly GCF_030400225.1). GTDB lineage: Bacteria > Bacillota > Bacilli > Lactobacillales > Lactobacillaceae > Liquorilactobacillus. The sequence continues at coordinate 20,224 of NZ_VJYB01000002.1, forward strand.
TTGTGAAAGTTCAAAATTCTTTGGTACATTGAATTTATTTTTCATATCATGGCGCATTGTATTCAATGCTGCAAACATCCAACAACGACCTGATTGCTTTTGATTAGCAACATCACCAGTATCCAAGTCAATTGAGAAAACAGGAGTCATGCTGACTTCTGAACGATAATCGGCTGAAGTTGTATAAATTCCATTTTTTGTAACTGCGCGCTCAAGAACTTTGTGTTCTGACCGTCCTGCAAGAGAATTTTTAAATTTTGATAATTGTTGGTGCTTGATAGCTTTGCTCACTATTTGTCACTCTCCTTAAAAAGATATAAGAACATTATATGATAAAAGAAGTAACACGTAAACCTTGCTGGCAATCAGCGCGCTTCTAGAACTTTAGGACCATCATCATAGCCAACGATAACAGTGTTAACGGTGTTTAGGAAGAGACCATGTTCAACGACACCAACTTGTGTTTTTAAATAAGCAGCAAGCTTCAGTGGATTCGTTATTTGTCCTAAATGTAAATCAATTATATAATTAGCAGAATCGGTTCGTAGTTTTGCACCGTCAGCAGCCAATCTGAAAGTCGGTTGAAATCCTTTAGAATCAAAACGTGTAAAAACTTTTTGACTGCCATAAGGAATGACTTCAACTGGAAGAGGAAATTTTCCCAATCTATTCACGAGTTTACTTTGATCCACAATCCAGATGTTTTTTTGCGAGTTAGTGGCCACGATTTTTTCGAATAAAAGTGCAGCACCGCCACCCTTGATTCCCTGAAAGTCGGTACTAACCTCATCGGCGCCATCAATCGTAAGATCAATGTGGTCAACTTCATCGACTGACTTTAGTGGGATTCCCAATGAAGTTGCCTGCTTGGCTGTTTCCTCAGAGGTGACCACCCCCGTGATCGATAGCTGTTCTTTTTGAATCTTTTTTGCAAGTTCACTTATCATATATTTAACTGTTGAACCGGTTCCCAAGCCAACAATCATATCATCAACGACCCAATCAACTGCCTTTTTTCCGACAAGAGCTTTTAACTCATCTTGATTCACGATATTCACCTCATTAATTATTTTCTTCTTTGAGTAGATATTGATACTCAGAATGTTTCTCGAAAAACTTCTTTGTATAGGGGCATAACGGGATAATTTTCTTGGACTTGTCAGCGACTTTTGCGAGAAAATCCTTTGTAATTTTTCCAGCTAACCCTGTTCCACGTGCACTCTCATCTACCCAGGTGTGTTCAACCAAGTATGTTTGGGAGTTATCAAGCAATGAAAAGCCAATATGTGCGATAGGTTTTTCATCAGCTTCCGAACGATAATAATCAAAGGAATTTTCTGTGAATTTAGTAATCATATAAAACACCTCTTTTTTTGTTTAATTATAGCATATGAGAAGGTACTGTATCTGTTTATTAAATAATGATAGAATAGTAGAATAAATTATGGAAAGAGTGATATTTTGAGAAGAGGATTTGAGGTAGTAAAACGATTTAACGAAGAAGAAATTACATTGCCAACGCGTGCTACAAAAAATGCAGCAGGCTATGATTTTTATGCGGCGCAGGACTTTGTGCTGCCATCAATCTGGAAGCTTAATTTTCTAAAAATTTTATGGAGTATCAAAAAAAAGCAAGCGATTACGAACATTGATTATGAAAAAGCAAACAAGATCCTTAAGCCCTTTTTAGTTCCCACAGGAGTCAAAGCATACATGGGAACAGAAGAATTTTTGATGCTTGCAAATCGCTCTAGTAACCCACTGAAAAGAAATTTGGTTTTGCCGAACGGAGTGGGAATTGTGGATGCTGATTATTATGGCAATGCTGATAATGATGGAGAGATATTCTTTCAGCTCATGAATTTTGGTATCAGGGATGTGACAATCAAGAAAAATGAGCGAATTGGGCAGGGAATCTTCATTCCGTTTCTAACGGTTGATAGCGAAGAAGAACCATTGAAGAAGCGAACGGGCGGTTTTGGATCATCAGGTAAGTAAAAAACCGTAAAGAATCAGGGAATGATGCTTAAAAAAAGTCAAACATGATATGATGAGTTGAGTAAGTGAAAGAAGGCTAGCAAGTGGTCAAGATTAAAACGCAGTATGTGTGTCAAGACTGTGGATATTCTTCACCTCGATATTTGGGACGTTGCCCAAATTGTGGTGCTTGGAATACATTGGTTGAAGAGGTTGAACAGTCTAATAAAGCCAATAAAAAAGCAAGAGTTAGTTTTAGCGGTAACAGCCCCAGACCACAATTAATTGATGAAGTGGACGTCCAAGATAATCCGCGAACAACGACTGCATCAGTCGAACTTGATCGTGTCTTAGGTGGTGGAATCGTACCAGGTTCTCTTATTCTAATAGGTGGAGATCCTGGAATTGGGAAATCCACGCTGCTGCTTCAACTTTCGGGGCAATTAGCAAAGCAAGAGTTAACGGTTTTGTATGTGTCTGGCGAAGAAAGTGCAATGCAGATTAAGTTACGGGCACAGCGTCTGGGAATAAAAGGGCAGAAGTTTTATTTATACCCAGAGACCGATATGACAAGTATTCATCAATACATTGACAAGTTAAAACCTGATTTTGTAGTCATTGATTCGGTTCAAACCATGCAGGAACCTGAAATGGCTTCCGCGGTCGGGAGTGTTGCACAGATTCGGGAGGTTACAGCTGAGTTAATGCAAATTGCAAAGACTAACGGAATAACCATCTTCATAGTTGGGCATGTCACAAAGGGTGGGGCAATCGCTGGACCCAAAATATTGGAACATATGGTTGATACGGTTCTGTATTTTGAAGGAGATTTACACCATGCATATCGAATTTTGAGGGCTGTAAAAAATCGATTTGGCTCAACAAATGAAATCGGAATTTTTGAAATGAAAGAAGGAGGGCTATATGAAGTTGCCAACCCTTCTGAAATCTTCTTAGAAGAACGACTCAGCGGGGCAACGGGGTCCGCCATCGTTGTTTCTTTAGAGGGTACTAGACCTATTTTAGTTGAAATTCAGGCACTTGTTACACCAACGGCATTTGGAAATGCCAAGCGAACAACGACGGGGCTAGATCATAACCGAATCTCGCTGATTATGGCTGTTCTTGAGAAGCGTGCAGGCCTTTTGCTACAGAATCAAGATGCATATCTAAAGGCAGCTGGTGGTGTGAAGTTGGATGAACCTGCGATTGATTTGGCGATCGCAGTTAGCATTGTTTCAAGTTATCGAGATGCCCAGTCACAAGCAACCGATTGTTTCATTGGGGAACTTGGGTTAACCGGTGAAATCAGAAGAGTTAATCGGATTGAACAAAGGGTTGCTGAAGCTGCAAAGCTTGGTTTCAAAAGGGTAATTTTACCTAAGAATAATTTGGTTGGATGGACTCCCCCGAAAGATATAAAGGTTGTTGGTGTTTCGACTTTAGGCGAAGCGTTGAAGGTGACCTTTAACTAATAATTTAGGAAGGAGAAAGAAATGAGAAAAATAATGATAAAAGTTGTGCTCGCTGTCTTAGGAATTGGTGCAGGATACACCTTCATGCCTCCGGTTTGGTTATTGATAGGTCTTTCAAATCATATCTGGTTTAATAATTTTGCTGTAAATATTTTAATTGGATTAGCAGTAATGCACATTGTTTCAATATTTGTGACTGAGCCGCTGGAGAGATTAATAAAGAGACTAGAAAACAACTTGGCACAACAAAATCCGTATGTAATAATTTCAACTAGTCTTTCGGTCGTTGTAGGCCTGATGATAGCTGCCTTGATATCAACTTTGGTTTCGCATTCACAAGTGTTTTTATTAAACACTGTGATTCCGATAGTTTTAATGGTTATTTTCGGTTATTTGGGATATTTTGTAGGAAGAAATCATCTAGATTTTTTTAAAAAACTTATGAGTAGTAGAAGACAGCGTACAGAAAAAAAAGTAGAGGATCTCGATAATGCTAGCGTTTTGGAGAGAAAAACTGGTGATAACTTTCACCGTTTAAAACTCTTAGATACAAATATCTTGATTGATGGTCGAATTTATGATTTGGTCAATACAGGTTTTATTGAAGGAACATTGATTGTACCAAATTTTGTATTATACGAACTCCAGTATATCGCTGATTCTGCAGATAGCATTAAGAGAGTTCGGGGGCGACGTGGCCTTGACATTCTTAATAAGCTGCGCGCTGATAAAAAAGTTCCCGTTGAAATGTATGAGGGCGACTTTGATGACATTCAAGAGGTCGACAGCAAGTTAATTAAACTGGCCAAACTTCTGGATGCCGTGGTTGTTACAAATGATTATAATTTAAATAAGGTCAGTGAGTTTCAAAATGTTGAAGTGTTGAATGTTAATGCTTTGGCGAAAGCATTAAAACCCAGAGTGGTACCAGGAGAAAAAATGACGGTTACTGTAATCAAGAATGGTACGGAAAGGCAGCAAGGGGTTGCATACTTAGATGATGGAACAATGATTGTCGTTGAAGACGGGCGGTATTATTTGAACAACCCGATTGAAGTGGTAGTGACAAGTGCATTACAAACAGATGCTGGGAGAATGATCTTTGCTAAGCCAGTGCATTCAACTAGAGGAATCAAAGAAAAAAATTAAAATAAGAAACTTTTATTTGGTTGGTTTATTTTTCTGTATATTCATTGTAAAATTATTATTGTATCGATTGTTTTGACTATGGATATTAGTCTGATTAATCAATTCAGAAAAAGAAAGAGGCGCTATAATTGGTAGATAAGAAGATTCGTGTGCGTTATGCTCCAAGTCCAACGGGGCATCTGCATATAGGGAATGCACGAACTGCATTGTTTAATTATTTATTTGCAAGACATAATAACGGAACAATGGTTATTAGAATTGAAGATACTGATTCTAAGAGAAATATTGCAGATGGTGAAAGAAGTCAGTTAGAGAATTTGACATGGTTGGGAATTGATTGGGATGAAGGCCCTGATAAACCAGGAGACTTTGGCCCATATAGACAATCTGAAAGACAAGCAATTTATTTACCTTTGATTAAGCAATTATTAGATAATGGACTTGCATATGAGTCTTATATGACTGAAGACGAGTTGAATGCACAACGTGAAGAACAAAAGGCAAATGGAGAAGCTCCAAGATATATTTATGAATATGCAGGAATGTCTGACGAAGAGATCTCTAAAAAGCAAGCAGAAGCGCAAGCAGCTGGATTAAAACCGGTTGTTAGAATTAGGGTTCCAGAAAATAAGACTTATGAATTTGATGACATGGTTAAGGGTCAAATTAGTTTTGATTCGAATACAATTGGTGGGGATTTTGTTATTCAAAAACGTGATGGGATACCTACATATAACTTTGCAGTTGTTGTAGATGACCATATGATGGAGATTACACATGTGTTGCGTGGTGATGATCATATTGCGAATACACCAAAGCAATTAGTTGTGTATGAAGCGTTTGGCTGGGAAGCACCGATATTCGGTCATATGACATTGATTATTAATACTGAAACCGGTAAAAAATTGAGCAAGCGTGATGAAAGCGTACTTCAATTTATTGAACAATATCGTGCATTGGGATATTTGCCGGATGCGATGTTCAACTTCATTACATTATTGGGATGGTCTCCAGTGGGTGAAAAAGAAATTTTTAACCGTAAAGAACTGATTAGTATGTTTGATCCTAAGCGTTTGAGCCGCTCACCAGCATCCTTTGATGGTAAGAAACTTGAATGGATTAACAATCAGTACGTTAAAAATGCTAAAGAAGACGGAGTTGTTGATTCTGCACTTAGGCAGTTGATTCGAGCAGGCAAAGTTGAGGAAAATCCTGATCCTAAAACAATTGAATGGGCTCGCAAGTTAATTAGCTTATTTAAGCAACAAATGTCTTATACGGGTGAAATTGTAAAATTATCAGAAATTTTCTTTGACGAGCCACCGAAGTTAGATGAAGCTGCATTGAAAGAGTTAAGTGATGAAAGTGCAAAAACGGTGTTGAATGAATTTGCGAAAAAAGTGGCAAAGTTGCCAATTTTTGATGCTACTGAGATTCAAAATACGATTTATGCAATTCAAAAAGAAACTGGAATTAGGGGCAGAAAGCTTTACATGCCAATTAGAATTGCAACCACACGTGAAATGCATGGACCAGAGCTGGCAGCTTCAGTTGAGCTGTTAGGCAAAGAAAAGGCTTTAAAGCATCTTGAAAAGACACTGGCTGAGATGTAGTCCAGCTCAATTGCCATGTCTTTTATGAAGCAAGCTAACTTTAGATACGTTTATTTGTAATTTAGTATGAGGGGCTGGGTCAAAAGTTAAATTTTGATCTAGCCTCTTCCTACATGTCTAGTCAATTTTTTAATTTTAGGAAAAGATGCTCCAGAGAACGAAATCTTCTGGTTACTTTGAAAGACCTATCGCAAAGAATGTACTGTACTTTCAATTTGATAGTGAAACCTGAATGTTATATTTTTTACCACAGTCATTTTTTTGTAGATTGCAAGAGATTTGAGGAGTTTATACCACTTTATTGAATAATCGTCTATAATTAAGTATAAAAAAGGAGAAGCAGTGAATGATTCAACTTTATAACACACTCACAAATAAAAAAGAAAATTTCACACCCCTTAATTCAGGACACATTACAATGTATGTATGTGGCCCAACCGTGTATAATTATATCCATATTGGGAATGCGCGGAGTGCAATTGCTTTTGATACAATCCGTCGCTATTTTGAGTATCGTGGGTTTCAAGTTAATTATGTCTCAAATTTCACAGATGTTGATGATAAGATTATTGCTGCCAGCAAGAATCTTAAGATTACGCCGCGTGAGGTTTCTGATAAATACATCAAGGCTTTCTATGAAGATACAGATGCACTTAATATTAAGCGTGCAACTTTGAATCCACGAGTTATGGATACAATGGACGATATTATTAAGTTTATTCAGGTACTAATTGTTAATGGGTACGCGTATGAATCCCAAGGCGATGTTTATTATCGGGCTCGTAAATTTGCAAAATACGGTCAACTTTCTGGACAATCAATCAATGAGCTTGAGCAAGGAGCAAGTGAGCGCCTTAATGATGACGAAGTTCAAAAGAAGGAAGATCCCTTAGACTTTGCTCTTTGGAAGGCAGCAAAAAAAGGTGAAATTTATTGGAAATCACCTTGGGGAAGCGGACGTCCAGGTTGGCACATTGAATGTTCAGTTATGGCAACGAAATTTTTGGGTGATACGATTGATATTCATGCAGGTGGTCAGGATTTGGAATTTCCACATCATGAAAATGAGATTGCACAGAGTGAAGCTAAGACAGGCAAAAAATTTGCGAATTATTGGTTGCATAATGGCTTTGTTACAATTGGTGAAGACGAGGAAAAGATGAGTAAGTCATTGGGAAACTTCATTACTGTTCACGAGATTGTTAAAGAAGTTAGTCCGCAAGTCTTAAGGTTCTTCATGGCGACTACTCAATATCGGCGTCCAATTAAATACAGTAAAGCTAATCTGGAAGATGCAGCTGCAAATTTGAAAAAATTGCAGGGAGCATATGATAATGCTGCCTATCGTCTAAAAGATGCTGAAGAAATGCAAAATGATAATGAAAGCAATGAATATTTAATCCAACAAAAAATTGATTTTGAAGCAGCTATGGATGATGATTTTAATGTCCAAAATGCAATTACAGTTGTTTATGACCTAGCTAAGAAATTAAATGTTTATAGTTCGGAAGATCGAGTAATAAAGAGTACCTTGGAAGAATTTATGCAAATATTGATTAAGGAACTGAATATTTTTGGTATTTTTTTGAATGTTCATAAAGAAACAGATGTTGATGTAAAAGAGGTCAAAGAGCTGATTGAACAGCGCAATGCGGCACGAAGGGATCATAACTTTGAAAAAAGTGATATGATTAGGGATTTATTAAAGGGAAAGGGCATCATACTGGAAGATACTGCACAGGGAACAAGGTGGAAGAAAGATGAATGAAAAAAATGATTTCGAACAGGTAAATGGGATTGCGTTGGCATATATGGGTGATGCAATTTATGAAGTCTATATTCGTAAACATTTGCTTGCTAAGGGGTTAACAAAGCCAAACCATCTTCATAAGACAGCTACTCATTATGTTTCAGCAAAGGCACAGTCTTTTCTGACTGAAAAAATGCAGGAACAAAATATTTTAAATGAGACAGAATTAGAATATTTTAGGCGCGGAAGAAATGCTAAAAGTCATACTTCCGCAAAGAATACGGCAGTGATTACTTACCGTATCTCAACTGGTTTTGAGGCATTGTTCGGTTATCTATTTTTAAGTAATCAGGAAAATCGAGTCGCTGAATTAGCCCAATGGTGTATTGAAATGATTGAAAAGGAGCAAAAATAATTTGGGCAATACAAATAATGATACTGAGTTCGTTATCGGACGGCACCCGGCAACCGAGACGCTCAAAAGCAACCAGGATATTAACAAAGTTTTTGTACAAGAAGAATTAAAGTCTGATGCTATTCGTGATATTATTTCACTAGCACAGAAAAAGAAAATTATTGTTTCCAAAGTTCCTAAGAGTAAATTAGATTTATTGGCTGATGGACAAAATCACCAGGGAATAGTTGTGGCGGTTGCCGCATATAAGTATGCTGAAGTTGATGATATATTTGCAACTGCTGCCAGTAAGAATGAGGATCCTTTTTTCTTAATTCTGGATGGAATTGAAGATCCACACAATTTAGGTTCGATCATGCGAACTGCTGATGCTGCGGGTGTACATGGAATTGTTATTCCTAAAAGACGTGCTGTTCAGCTGACTTCAACGGTAGCGAAAACATCCACTGGAGCAATTGAACATGTCCCAGTTGCACGTGTTACTAATTTAGTGCAATTTGTTAAAGAACTCAAAAAGAAGAATGTTTGGATCTTTGGAACTGATATGAATGGAACTGACTTTCGAAAATGGAATGCAACTGGTGCTGTCGCGTTAATCATTGGCAATGAAGGCAAGGGAATTTCACCTCTCTTGAAGAAAGAGTGTGATGAGATGTTAACAATTCCAATGGTTGGACATGTTCAAAGCCTAAATGCAAGTGTTGCTGCAAGCTTATTGATATACCAAGGATTTTCTTCACGGGGGAATTAGAGATGAAGAAGAACATTCTAATTGTTGATGCTTACAATATGATTGGTAATTGGCCGCAATTAAATAAATTGAAATTATCAGGACATTTAGAAGAAGCCCGCGATACATTGCTGCATGTTTTATCTAATTATAAGAAACAAAGAAATTATCATATCATTGTTGTTTTCGATGCAATGTATGTCCCTGGCCTCAGTAAAAGTTATCAAAAGTATGGATTGGAGATTATCTGGACTGCTGAAGAGCAGACTGCCGATTCATATATCGAATCACTGGCAAAAGAGTTGCAAACTAGACTGACACAAGTGACTGTCGCGACAAGCGATCAAGCAGAGCAATGGACAATTTTTTCTCAAGGCGCATTGCGGATACCTGCTTGGGAGTTGTATCAAGATATTAGTAGAGCTAAGAAGGATGTCAAAAAGCAAGCAAAACAATATCAAGATGAGGCTGCGGTTAGAAAAGTGCCATGGAATGAAGAGCAACTATCACGTTTAGCAGATTTGCGAGATAATATGTCTAAAGATAAAAATGATAATTGACAGTAAAAGGATTATCATGGTAGAGTTAGTCTGACAATTGATAGGAGAAACATTATGGCACAAAAGAAGATAGCTTTAGCTTGTTCAGTGTGTGGATCGCGTAATTATATTATTGCTGCTAATCCAACTAGGCAGGAACGGCTAGAAGTCAAGAAATTTTGTAAATATTGTAATAAGCATACTTTGCACCGTGAGACACGGTAAGGGAGGATTTTCAGTGAAGTTTATTAAAAGTGTTTTTAAAACTATGAAAGATACTACCTGGCCAACTAAGAATGAGGCCGTCAGTGATACAACAACGGTTATATCGACTGCAGTAATGTTTACCATTTTTTTTGCCATTGTTGATTTTCTCGTACAGTGGGTGGTAAGCTTTATTGCATAATAATTTCTAAAAGAGTTACTGAATCGTAGGTAATTTCCAATTTTCTATGATATACTATTTTCGTAGAGGAAACTTCGAATGTTCGAGGTTTTTTTATTTTTGTGTTTTAATTATTTTAGGAGGATAATCTGATGCCAGAATCATTTGAAAAAAACTGGTATGTGCTGCACACATACTCAGGATATGAGAACAAAGTAAGAAAAAACTTAGAATCACGTGCACAGTCAATGGGGATGGAAGATTATATTTTTAGAGTTGTAGTTCCAGAAGAGGAAGAAACGGAAACTACTAAGACAGGTAAGGATAAGGTTGAGACTAAAAAAACATTTCCAGGATATGTTTTAGTCGAAATGGTAATGACGGATCGGTCATGGTATGTTGCACGTAATACTCCAGGTGTAACTGGTTTTGTTGGATCTCATGGGGCAGGAAGTAAGCCGGCACCACTTCTTTCAGATGAAGTGGAGTTAATACTTCGCAGATTAGGGATGAGCTCAAGACATCAGGACTTTGATGTTGAGATAGGCGAGTCAGTTACAATTATTGAAGGAGCGTTCAAAGGCCTTGTTGGTAAGATAACTGAAGTTGATAAGGAAAAAATGAAGCTACGTGTCAGTATTGATATGTTCAGTCGAGAAACAGCAACCGAATTAAATTATGATCAGGTTGATAAATTAATTTAGTCTATTTGAAGAAAGTGATTTGATGGACAAGAAAATTAACGTGCCGCTTGTTTTTATACACGGCTATGCTGGCGGATTTTGGTCTTTCTTCAGTATGATACACAAACTAAGAAAGAGACAATTTATTTCCAATCGAATTGTTATTACGGTCTCGCATAAAGGTGTCTTCAGTTTTTCTAAAAAATCAATTCTGAAGGATTCTGGAATTCAGATAATTTTCAGGAATGGGAAGCGAAGCGTTGAACAGCAAGGAACATGGCTGGGAGAAATATTCAGTAAGTTGAAGTCCGAATATGGTGTTGAACAGCTCAATGTTGTAGCCCATTCTATGGGCGCGGTTAGTGTATTATATCTATTAACAAATTTGCAGATTGAAAACTTGCCGAAAATAAAAAAAATGATAATGCTTGGAGCACCATTTGCAGATATTGAGCCAGGAATTGATTCTGCGGAAGTTGAACATATTCAGCTGTCTGAAAAAGGGGTTCCCTTAAAGCAAACGACGAGATACAAATTATTAAAAAAGGGTAGTAAAAATCTCGATAATGATATTGAAGTTTTTAATATCATAGGTAATAGTGATTTTGGCTTTTCTGATGGAAAGGTATCTATTTCTTCAGCAAAAGCTTTACGCTACTTACTTGAAGATGTGGGACACTATCGTGAAAAAATAGTAAGGAATAGAAAAGTAACGCATCGTGAATTACATGAAGATAATGATATTTTGAAGCAGATTATGGAATTCTTATTAAATTAACTTGAATAAAATAAGATAACGTGGTATTGTACAATAGTATGTTTTTCATACAAGTGGGAGGCCAAATTAAGCTGGCCATCCGTACCACACACGGACTTAAGGAGGTATGTACCGTGGCTAAAAAAGTAATTAATGTTGTTAAATTGCAAATTCCTGCTGGGAAAGCAACTCCAGCTCCACCAGTTGGACCTGCTCTAGGTCAAGCTGGTATCAATATCATGGGATTTACAAAGGAATTTAATGCACGTACAGCTGATCAGGCTGGGATGCTTATCCCTGTTGTAATCTCAGTATTTGAAGATCGTTCATTCGAATTTGTTACAAAGACACCGCCTGCAGCAGTTTTGTTAAAGAAGGCTGCTGGTGTTGAACATGGTTCTGGCGAGCCTAACACTAAGAAGGTTGCTACAGTTACAAAGGCACAAGTGAAGGAAATCGCTGAAACAAAAATGCAAGATCTAAACGCTGCAGATGTTGAAGCTGCAATGCGCATGATTGAAGGTACTGCACGAAGCATGGGCTTTGTTGTAGAAGACTAATTTTTCTACGGCCATGCTTCTCAGACGGGCACTCTATGAAAGTAGATGTGCCAAGTGGGAGGTATATCCGTTACACCACATTTGCAAGGAGGAAAACACAAAATGGCTAAAAATAGTAAAAAATATATTGAAGCTTCAAAACAAGTTGAAGCTAATAAGGTTTATAAAGTTGCAGAAGCGGTTGCCTTAGTAAAGAAAATCGATTTCGCAAACTTTGATGCAACAATCGAAGTAGCTTACAATTTGAATCTTGATACAAAACAAGCTGATCAACAATTACGTGGGGCTGTTGTTTTACCAAATGGTACTGGTAAAGATCAAAAGGTTATTGTTTTTGCTAAGGGTGATAAAGCTAAAGAAGCAAAGGCTGCTGGAGCAGATGTTGTTGGCGACGATGATCTAGTTCAACGTATCTCAGATGGTTGGTTGGATTTTGATATTGCAATTGCAACACCTGATATGATGGCTCAAGTAGGTCGTCTTGGACGTGTCCTAGGACCTAAAGGCTTGATGCCTAATCCTAAGACAGGGACAGTTACAATGGATGTTACTAAAGCTGTTTCAGAATCTAAGGCCGGTAAGGTAACTTATCGTACGGATAAAGCTGGTAATGTTCATGTTCCTATCGGAAAGGTTTCATTTGCAGAAGATGCTTTGGTTGGCAACTTCAGTACAATTCATGAAATAATTGCAAAAGCACGTCCTGCATCTGTTAGAGGACAATATATCAAACATGTTTCGTTTGCTTCAACATTTGGTCCAAGTGTTACTATCGATGTTGCAAGCCTTTAATTAATTTTAAGATTATTATTGACTTTGGTCAGTTTATGCGATACTCTGACTACGGTTGATTTTTTATAATGATTCTACCTAAGACTCAGGTGGCGAAAGCCTTAATATATTGCCTGCCGAGGATTTTAAGTGAAACTATATTTTACTTTGAAATTTTCTCTATGTCTTAGTGGACATAGGGTTTTTTATTTTGAACCCTGATACAATGACTAGGAGGTGAATCAAATGAGTAAGGAAATTATCACTAAAAAAGCTGCTGCTGTTGCAGAGGTTGTTGAAAAATTCAATGCTGCTGTTTCATGTGTAGTTGTTGATTATCGTGGTGTTACAGTTGAACAAGTAACTGAATTACGTAAGGAATTACGTGAGGCAGGTGTCGAGATGCGTGTTGTTAAGAACACTTATCTTAAGCGTGCAGCCGATAAGGCCGGTTATGAAGGTTTAGATGCCGTTTTTGCTGGTCCTACAGCTGTAGCCTTTTCTAAGGAAGATGTTGTTGCTCCTGCACGTATTCTTGCAAAATTTGCAAAGGATATTGATACGTTACAGATTAAGGGTGGCATGATTGAAGGTAAGGTTGCATCTTTAGAAGAAATCAACGCACTTGCAACATTACCAAGTCGCGAAGGATTGCTTTCAATGTTACTTTCAGTATTGCAAGCACCTGTGCGCAACGTTGCTTATGCTGTTAAGGCTGTTGCCGAAAGCAAAGATGGCGACGCAGCTTAATTGTCAATTTTAAAAAATAAATTATTTTAATGGAGGATATTAACAATGGCATTAGATACAGAAAAAATCATTGCTGATTTAAAAGAAGCTAGCATTCTTGAATTAAACGACTTAGTTAAAGCTATCGAAGAAGAATTTGGTGTTTCAGCAGCAGCTCCAGTTGCTGCTGCAGGTGCAGGTGCAGGCGAAGCTGCTGCAGAAAAGGATTCATTCGATGTTGAATTAACAGAATCTGGCGACCAAAAGATTAAAGCAATCAAGGCTGTTCGTGAGATTACAGGTCTTGGCTTGAAAGACGCTAAAGGTGTGGTTGATGGTGTTCCTTCAATCGTTAAGGAAGGCGTTTCTAAGGACGAAGCTGAAGAAATCAAGACTAAACTTGAAGCTGTTGGCGGCGTAGTTACTCTTAAGTAATTGCAACTAACTCAAAGAGATTCACTCAGTAATTAATGGGTGAGTCTCTTTTTTTAGCAAATTTATTAAATTTATGAGTTTAGCAGGGCAGATTACTAATAGGTGTGGCATAATAATCAAAGGTTCTTGAATTGGGAGTTGGGGAAAATGAAGAATGGGGTTTCAAAGATTATCTTTTTTCTTGAAAAACGATGGTCTTTAATTAAAGGGTTATTTATTTTTTCAGTATTATGGTTTGTTGCTTTTGAAGTTGGAAGAATCTTTAAGGGCATATCATGGGAGCAAGTTAGATTCAATTTAAGTTCACAATCGCTTGGCAGTATTGGAATAATGACAGTAGCTGGGTTTATCGCTGTTTTACCAATGCTCGTGTATGACTTTGTAATTGTTTCGTTTCTTCCGGGAAAGTATTCTATGCAGGAGATCTTGCGAAATGGATGGATTACAAATACATTTACGAATATTGCTGGTTTTGGGGGCTTTTTGGGGGCAACTTTGCGTGCTAATTTCTATGGTAAAAATGCTTCGAAAAAGCAGGTAATTTTTGCTTTATCCAAAATTGCTTTATTTTTATTATCTGGATTATCATTGTTTTGTATGATTTCTCTGATTATGATTTTTGGCTTTGGATATGATCATCGGTTTGATCAGTATAGTGTTTGGTTAATTGGTGGTGCGTTATATTTTCCTGGAATCATTATGTTTACAAAATTGAATGACTCTAAATTCTTCAATGATCTTTCATGGAAGAAGGAGTTTTTATTAGTATCAGGTTCGGTGCTTGAATGGGGTTTTGCAGCGGGAATGTTTTTGCTGATTGGTGTTTTAATGGGAGTACAGTTCAATATTGGTGAAGTCATGGTATTGTATTTTATCGCATCAATCATTGGAGTAATTTCGTTAGTTCCTGGTGGGTTAGGCTCATTCGATGTATTCATGTTGATTGGTTTGCTTAATTTGGGAGTTGTTAACGGAAAAGGTGTGGCATGGCTGCTATTTTTCAGGTTGTTTTATTACATATTGCCATTTTTTGTTGGGATCTTTCTTTTTGCTAGGAATGCAGGCAAACGACTCAATCTTTTTTTGGATGGAATTCCAAAGTCGATTATTCAGAAAACAGCCCATGTTATCTTGACATTATTTTTGTATGTCTCAGGTAGCTTAATACTGCTAGAGTCAACTGTGCCAAATTTTGCTTTTGGTAATACTGTATTTGTTAAATTATATCCATATACTTTTTTCTTCTTGAATCAATTATCGAGTATTGTCTTTGCCTTTTTGCTGATAGGTGTTGCGAGAGGGATTGAAGCAAAAGTAAAAAAAGCCTATTGGCCAACACTATGCGTGTTGTTAATCGGAATTATAAACACGCTCTGGCGAAGCTTCTCGATAGCAACTGCAATCTTTTTGATATTTGTTACACTTGTGGTGGCCGTTTCTCGCAAGGAATTATATCGTGAGAACTTGACTTATTCTTTTAACAGAATAGTAATGGATATTGTCATGTTTATCGTCGTCTTTGGATTGTATGCCACCGTAGGTATTATGAATGCACCACAACATCTTATACGACATGAGATACCGATTGCACTACTTTTTCCATCAGAAAAAATTTGGTTTTTAGGATTTCTCGGAATGTTGATTGCTGCGATTATATTGATTATTATTTTCAGGTACTTCACTGCTAATAAGTCAATTTTCTCGGATATGGTTTTTCCAGAAAAAAAAGTAAAAGCAGTTGTTGAAAAATATGGAGGTAATGAAACAAGTCATTTGGCTTATCTAAGAGACAAGCAATTTTATTTCTTCCAAAAGAATGAAGAAAATCAGCTTTTTTTCATGTATAAGAAAAAAGCTGATAAGATTATAGTAATGGGTGAACCGGTGGGTAATCGTGAATATCTGAGGGAAGCTGTCACGCAGCTAATGATAGCTGCTGATGTACAAGGATATCAACTTGTTTTTTACGAAATAGGCAATGAATTAACACTTTTGCTGCATGATCTTGGTTTTGATTTCTTAAAAACTGGTGAAGAAGGTTTTGTTGAGTTAGATTCCTTTACACTAGCTGGGAAAAAGCAGCGAGCACAGCGGGCATTAATGAATAAATTTGAACGGGAAAATTATTCATTTTCTTTTGAAATGCCACCATTTTCGCAAGAAAAATTGGCTGAGTTTAAAGAAATATCAGATGAATGGTTGGATGGACAAGTCGAAAAGGGTTTCTCTCTTGGATTCTTTGATGAATATTATCTTAATCAGGCTCCAATCGCTGTGATACGCGACTCAAAGAACCGTGCAATAGCCTTTGCTTCTATGATGCCTACTGGTAGTAAAAGGGTTCTATCAATTGATTTAATGCGTCATAGGAAAGCTGCTCCTTCAGGAATAATGGATAAGATTTTTATAAGTCTTTTCGAATATGGTCGCGCGGAACATTATGAATACTTCAACTTAGGAATGGCACCTTTATCCAACGTAGGGAGATCTTCATACAGCTTCATTGAAGAAAGGGCCGCGCATTTAATTTACGAGTATGGATATCGTATTTACGGATTTCAAGGGTTGAGGGCATATAAGGAAAAATACGTTACGAATTGGTATCCTAAATACACTGCCTATAGACGCAGAAGTTCTGTTATGGTTACGATGGCAGAAGTGGCGAGTGTAGTAAATCAGCCTTCGAAAGGGAGAAAAAGTTTTTTTGCTTTTGCCGCATTTTTCAACAAGTAAATATAACTCAACTCTTTTGTCGCTACTGTTATTGAAGAGAGATGGTAACAAGGGAGAGTAAGATAAGTCGGGGAAATTTGAGTACTAACTTTGAATTTACTTGTATATTTGGTCATAAAAAGTACCCTATAATAATTAGATTTTGTGATGTCTAACTATTATGGGGTACTTCATTTTGACTCAAATTTCCTTATTTATTTTTATGAATAAACGTGTCCTATAAGTCTAAGCGGCATAATTCAAGCTCAGCATTTATAATCCAATATTATAATCTTCATCAGACATTGGTTCAACATCCCCTAAAAGATAACCATTTCCAACTTGTGAAAAGAAATCATGGTTGGAGGTAGAAGTAGAAATGCCATTCATAACAACAGGATCAACATCATCAACCGTATCTGGGAAGAGAGCATCCAGACCGAGATTCATCAGTGCCTTGTTTGCATTGTACCTTAGAAAGGCAAGAACCTTTTCTGTCCAGCCAACAGTATCATATAATTCATGAGTATATTTTTCTTCGTTGTCGTACAAGTCGTAAAGCAGTTCATAGACCCAAGACAACATTTCACTTTGTTGCTTTTCATCAAGTTCGTTGAAACCAAGTTGGAATTTGTATCCAATATATGTTCCATGAACGGATTCATCACGTAAAATCAACTTAATAATTTCACCAACGTTAGCCAACTTATTATGACCAAGCCAATAAAGCGGTGTGTAGAAACCAGAGTAAAAGAGGAACGTCTCAAGAAAGACTGATGCGACTTTCTTCTCTAATGGAGTTCCGGTACGATAAATATTAGTGATTTTATTAGCTTTGTACTGCAAATATTTATTTGTATGCGTCCAGTCAAATATTTCTTCGATCTCTCTAGGTGTATTTAAAGTAGAAAAAATTGAAGAATAACTCTTTGCATGAACAGACTCCATAAACTGAATATTATTTAAAACAGCGCGTTCGTGCTGAGTTCTGATATCCTTCATTAGAGAATCCATACCATCTTGTGACTGAACAGTATCTAACAGCGTTAATCCTCCAAAAACATGTGCGACAACTTCTTTATTTTCGTCGTTGAATTTACGCCAATCGGGTAAATCGTTTGACAGTGGGATTCTTGTATCTAACCAGAATTGTTCTGTTAACTTTTCCCATGTTGCTTTGTCAATTTGATCTTCAAGCTTATTCCAATTAATTGCTCGGTAGAAATCTTCCATTATTATTCAGGCTCCTTAGCTATTAGATAACACAACTTTCACATTCGTTTGCACCAATTTCATTTTGATCATCTGTAAATGTCCGAACATAATAAACTGACTTAATTCCCTTGGCATGTGCGTAGTTACGCAAAATTGTCAAATCACGTGTGGTCATCTTGTTAGTTTTTCCATTTTTCCATTCATACATGCCTTCAGGGATTGTTGAACGCATAAACAGTGTCATACTCATACCTTGATCAATATGCTGTTGTGCTGCAGCATACACATCGATAACTTTGCGCATATCTGTATCATATGCAGACTGATAATAAGGAATTGTATCATTTGAAAGGTATGGAGCTGGATAATAAATTTTGCCGATTTTACGTTCTTGACGTTCTTCAATCCGATTGATTATTGGATGTAAGCTGGCAGTTGTATCATTAATGTATGAGATTGAACCATTAGGAGCAACGGCAAGTCGATTTTGATGGTAGAGCCCATCTTTTTTGATAGCATCCTTGAGTATTTCCCAATCCTGTTTTGAAGGAATAAAAATATTCTTGAAAACTTCTTTGACTTTAGGTGTTTTGGGTTGAAAATCTTGCTCCAAATATTTATTGAAGTATGAGCCATCAGCGTAAGAACTCTTTTCAAAACCGTTGAATACAATACCACGTTCCTTGGCAATCTGATTTGAGGATTGTAAAGACCAATAGTTTAGCAGCATGAAGTAGATGTTGGTAAAATCAATTGATTCTTCAGAACCATAGAAAATGTGATTTTTAGCAAAGAAAGCATGTAATCCCATCGCACCTAATCCAATAGTATGTGCAAGATGATTACCATTTTGAATTGAAGGAACAACATCGATTTCAGAGTGATCGGTAACATAGGTAAGTGCACGCACCATTGCATCAACAGAATTACCAAAATCAGGTGATGCCATCAGATTAACAATATTGGTTGATCCCAAGTTACAGCTGATATCAGTACCAAGTTCGTCAAAATTTTGGCTATTATTAACAAGTGATGGCTTCTGAACTTGAAGAATTTCAGTACAAAGATTACTCATAATGATTTTACCGTCAATCGGGTTATCATGGTTGGCAGTATCAATATTAATAATATAAGGATAGCCAGACTCTTGTTGTAACTTGCTGATTTCAGTTTCGAGATCACGCGCCAAAATCTTTTTCTTAGGAATATTAGGGTTGGCAACAAGATTATCGTATTCTTTTGTGATATCAATATAAGAGAATGGTTTGCCATACTCGCGTTCTACACCCCAAGGATCAAAAAGATACATTTCTTCATTATTACGTGCAAGCTCATAAAATTTGTCAGGCACTACTAATCCCAGTGAAAGTGTCTTAACACGAATTTTTTCATCAGCATTTTCCTTCTTTGCAGATAAAAAGGCAACAACATCTGGATGGAAGATATTCAGGTAAACCACCCCGGCACCTTGACGCTGTCCCAACTGATTTGAGTAAGAAAAGCTATCCTCAAGTAACTTCATGACTGGGACAACTCCTGACGCGGCACCTTGAATGTTCTTAATGGGGGCACCAGCTCCGCGCAAATTACTAAGCGTGATTCCAACACCACCGCCAATTCGTGATAATTGAAGTGCAGAATTTACTCCACGTCCAATAGAATTCATATCGTCTGTAACTTGAATTAAGAAACAAGAAACAAGTTCACCACGACGCTTGCGCCCAGCGTTTAAAAATGAAGGTGTGGCTGGTTGGTAACGCTGATGAACAATTTCATCGGCAAGTGTCAACGCCAACTGCTCATCTCCATCAGCGAAGAATAGTGCATTTGCAGCCACACGATCAATGAAACTTTCAAGATATAGGTTATTATCGTTTGTCTTAAGTGCATACTGTGCATAAAATTTGTAGGCCGCCATGAAAGTCTTGAAAGTAAAGTTCTGTTCAGAAAGGAATGAATATAGTTTCTTAATAAATTGAAAATTATATTTTTCAATGAATTCTTTTTCTAGATAATCGTTGGCTATTAGATAATTAAAACGTTCTTCCAAAGATGAAAATTTCATTGAGTTTGGTTCAATGTTTTCCTTCAAGAAAGCAGCGAGTGCTTCTTTGTCTTTATTGAGTGGAATCTGTCCATTTACTGGAATATTAATTTCATTATTTAAATCATAATAAGTTACATTAGTGCTATCTAGCTGTTTTAATGTCAATCTCATGCACCACTTTCTTAAAATTTTCAATGTCCTTAGGAGTACCGCTGAATTCGAATGAGTATACTAAGGGAACTTGATATTCGCGTGCAATGTCTTTTGCAGTAAAAATAAAAAGCTCGGCAAAATTTCGATTACCTGTGCCCGCAACTCCGAGCAGATTTTGCCGATTAACACTATAGTTTAGAAAATCTTCTATGAATTCTGTTATTTCTTTTTCATAGGTAGGAACCACCAGTATGTAGGGTTCATTTACCGCAAAGAAAGGATTCGTTGGTGTGATTTCAACATACGGAAGATCCAATTTATTTATAAATCTTCGTGTTTGACCGGTCACACTAAAGAAAACAATTTTCATTGTACAGCCAGATTTCTTAAAAGATCAGGACGGAAACCATTGATGATTGGATCATCGTTGTCTTCAATAACGGGGACAGATCGAAATCCTTTCTCCTTAAGATAATC
The DNA here is from genome assembly GCF_030400225.1 of Lactobacillus sp. UCMA15818. Taxonomy (GTDB): domain Bacteria; phylum Bacillota; class Bacilli; order Lactobacillales; family Lactobacillaceae; genus Liquorilactobacillus. Next base: position 40,796 of record NZ_VJYB01000002.1, read on the forward strand.
AATATATTGTGGCTCAGTATTTATATTGTGTTCTTCAAAAGAAATATTGTGCTCACTTAAAAACTTTTTAGTCATCTTGCATTGAATGCAATTGTTTTTTGTATAAATAGATAAACTCATAACTAGCACCTCACATTAATTTGTTGTATGATTAGTATACATCATTTATCAGAATAAGCAAGAAACAAATACTATATATTGTGTTTGTTTCTTTTGCTAATATACGACATATAGTGATTTTGTTGGAGCTTAAATTTCTGATAGAATTCAAGTGCCTCAAAAGTTTAGGACAATTATTGAAAAGGTAGGGACAAATGGAAAATTATTATTACTCAAAAAACCCTGAAGTAGTACATGAAGAAAAAAGATGGGCTTTTGATATTTTAGGAAATAAAATTGATTTTGTAACAGACAATGGTGTTTTTTCAAAAACAACTGTTGACTATGGTTCAAGAGCATTAATTGATAATCTAAGAATTGAAGCAATGCATGAGGGTAGGATTTTGGATCTTGGCTGTGGATATGGCCCGATTGGTTTAGGAATAGCGAAAGGAAATCCAAAGTTAGTTGTTGATATGGTAGATGTTAACGAACTTGCACTTTCATTAGCAAAAAAAAATGCGGAATTAAATGAAATTAAAAATGTTAATATTTGGGAATCTGACGTATATAACAAGGTTGAATGTGCAGATTATAACCTGATTATATCGAATCCACCGATTCGTGCGGGGAAGAAGATCGTTTCACAAATTTTGGTCGAAGCAATCAATCATCTTAGTGTTGGTGGCAGACTAGTTGTGGTAATTCAAAAGAAACAAGGGGCACCATCTGCAAAGAAAGTAATGGAAACAGTCTTTGACAATTGTGAGGTAGTGGCAAGAGACAAGGGTTATTTTATTTTAGAAAGTATAAAGAATGTCTAATGTTGGAGGTCGATTTTGATTTTAAGTAATCTGCAGAAGGAATTCTTCATGAAAGAAGCTATCTATGAGGCACAAAAGGCTGCTGTAATTGGTGAAGTTCCTATTGGATGTGTTGTTGTAGTCGCTGGGAAGATTGTCGGTCGCGGTCATAATCTTAGAGAGCATGCACAGGATGCAACAATGCATGCTGAGATATTGGCAATTCAAGAAGCAAATGCTTTTTGCAGAAGTTGGCGTTTGCCCGAAGCCCAGTTATTCGTGACGTTAGAACCTTGCCCGATGTGCAGTGGTGCAATTCTTAATTCAAGAATCAAGCAGGTTTATTATGGAGCGCTGGATCCTAAAGCTGGAGCTGCGGGGTCATTGATGAACTTGCTGAATGATAGTAGATTCAATCATCAGGTGGTTGTTGAAAAAGGATGTCTGGAAGTTGAATGCGCACAGCTGCTTAAGGATTTTTTTAGAAATATTAGGCTAAAAAAGAAGAAATCAAAGCGAAAGGACTAGCATTTTCCTAGGATTTCATGTATCATAGAATATGCCGCAAGGCCTTGGGACAATGTTGTCCTTGTGAACCGTGTCAGGTCCGGAAGGAAGCAGCACTAAGCTCGGTTCGGCATGTGTCTCAAGTTAATATGACATTTATCTCCTGACTGTCTTGTGGTCGGGAGTTTTTTTAAATTGCAAAAGATAGGAGTGTTAGCATGGGATATCAGGCTTTATACCGTGTCTGGCGGCCACAAAAATTTGTTGATTTAGTCGGTCAAAAGATGATAACGCAAACTTTACAAAATGCAATTATGACCCAGCAAACGAGTCATGCTTATCTTTTCACGGGGCCGCGTGGTACGGGTAAAACCTCGGCAGCAAAGATTTTTGCAAAGGCGGTTAATTGTCATAATCAAAAAGATGGTGAGCCTTGTAATGAATGTGCAACCTGTCATGCAATTACTGAAGGACGGCTGAATGATGTAATTGAAATTGATGCGGCTTCTAATAATAGTGTGGATGAGATTCGTGATATCAGGGATAAGGTTAAGTACGCACCAACGCAGGCTGATTATAAGGTATACATTATTGATGAAGTCCATATGCTTTCAACTGGGGCATTTAATGCATTATTGAAGACACTGGAAGAACCACCTAGCAACGTTGTATTTATTTTAGCAACGACTGAGCCGCATAAAATTCCGGCAACAATAATATCGCGAACGCAACGATTTGATTTTAAGAGAATTACTAATGATGATATTATTGCGAGAATGCAGTATATTTTAACAGAAAAAGATTTTAAGTATGAAGAACGCGCTTTGAGAGTCATCGCAAAAGCATCGGCTGGTGGAATGAGGGATGCACTGAGTATTCTGGATCAAGTGCTTTCTTTTGGTAATGATGTCGTAACGCTTGAAAATGCATTGCTTGTGACAGGTAGTGTCAAGCACGAGAAACTCAATCAGTATCTCAAATTAGTTTTTGAAGGTGAGACAGCCTTGGCCCTTCAAACATTGCAAGAAGTAATGGCTGAGGGGAAAGACGCTAACCGCTTGGTAGAAGATGTTATTGATTACTGTCGGGATTTATTATTATATCAGGCTTCTCCCAGCATTGTAGAACAAAATAGTTTGTTGGATATAGACGAGGACTTCAAAGACCTTGCAGATAAAACAAATGTTCAGTCATTGTATAAGGCAATTGATATTTTAAACGAACAGCAGCAAAATATGCGTTTTTCTACACATGCAGACATCTATCTTGAAGTCTTGACCGTCAAATTAGCACAATTAACAAAACAGGTCAAAGTTGCTCAGAAAACTGTTGATGCGATACAAAAAGCGCCCCAAGAAGAAATCACACAGTTGAAATTACAAGTTAAAGAGTTGAAACAAGCTGTTGGTAATTTACAAAAAGGTACAGTAAAACGTGTTGAAACAGTAAAAGAAAAAAAAGCACCTGTAAGAAAAAAGAGCAGTGCAACAATTGATTTAAAAAGGGTATATCCTATACTTGCTGATGCGACAAGAGATGACCTGATAAAGTTAAAAGATATCTGGCCAGATTTGATGAATATGCTGTCAATTACACAGCGTGCAATCATGAATGTTAGCAAGCCTGTAGCTGCTAGTGCAAAGGGTGTGATTGTTAGTTTTGATTATGATTTCTTGTATGAGAAAGCTGATGGAAACACAGCATTAAAGGATAGCCTAATCCAAGGTTTGGAACGATTAATAGGGGAAGATTATAAGCTGGTATTTATGCCAAAAGATAAATGGCCTGAGATTAGGGAGAAATATCTTGTTGAACATCAAGGAAGTTCTGAAAAAGACGAACAGCCTGATAATAGGCCTGATAGTAAAGAGCAAGCAGTAGAGGATTCACAAATTACTGCCGCAAAGCAGCTTTTTGGTGAAGACTTCAATCAGATAGTTAAAATAAAAGAAGACTAAGGAGAAAATTAATTATAATGCGTGGAATGGGAAATATGCAAGGTATGATGAAACAAATGCAGAAGATGCAAAAGAATATGAAGAAGGACCAAGAAGAGCTTGAGAAACAAGAATTTACAGGGAAATCAGCAGATGATTTAGTAGTTGCAACATTTGATGGAAAGAAAGAAATGAAGGATCTTCAAATTAAGCCTGAAGCTGTAGATCCTGACGATATTGATATGCTGCAAGATTTAGTAATAATGGCAGTCAATGATGCAATTGCAAAAATTGACAAGCAAACGCAACAGACAATGGGCAAGTACTCACAAAATATTCCAGGATTTTAATTATAAATTAGGCAGAGAGGAATGTTAATATGCAATATCCAGAACCAATTGCCAAATTGATTGATAGCTACCTAAAATTACCTGGAATTGGGGAGAAAACAGCGACCCGTTTAGCTTTCTTTACAATTGATATGCAAGAAGAGGACGTAAATGATTTTGCACAATCATTAATCACTGCAAAAAAAGATTTGCATTATTGCAGTATCTGCGGAAATATAACGGAAAGCGATCCATGTATCATTTGTGCTGATAAACAGCGGGACCAGACAAAAGTCATTGTTGTTGAACAGCCTAAAGATGTAATGTCACTTGAAAGAATGCGGGAATATCATGGGCTGTATCATGTTTTGCATGGTGTTTTATCTCCCATGGAAGGTAAAGGCCCTGAAGATATTAATATCACTGGCCTCGTCAAAAGACTTCAAAAAAATACGGCTTTGACAGAGGTAATTATTGCAACTAATGCGACTCCAGAAGGCGAAGCAACCGCGATGTATATCTCACGGTTGATTAAGCCAGCACAAATAAAAGTAACGAGATTAGCTCATGGATTAGCGGTAGGCAGTGATATTGAATATGCAGATGAGATGACATTGTTTAAAGCAATTGAAGGTCGTCAAGAAATTTAGAGAGGATGATTGAGATGTTTGGCAAGAAACAGCAGAGGTTAAGAAAAGAATATGATGAAAGACTGCTTAATACGATTGATTTAGCAGCTGCTCAATGGGAACAGGCTAAACAAACTCAAAGGGCAGTCAGAGAAGAAGATAGTGAGTTAATTGCCCAAACCATGCTTGAAGGTGCAAAATATGCATTTCTATATATGGAAGCTCGCAGAAGGAAAGTTCGCGGGCATGTGCAGTCTTCAATAATTGAACATTAAATTTGAAGTTAAGATTGTTAGACAGCTAGGAATTAGTAAAGTAAAATAGAATTATGAGTAAGTTAGTGAGGTCAAATGTGTGAGTGGAAAATTTGTAACTTTTGAAGGCCCAGAAGGATCCGGGAAAACCAGTGTTTTGCAGGGAATAGTTAGTTTATTAAGGAAACATAATAAGAAGTATCTATTAACGAGAGAACCAGGGGGTAATCGCATATCTGAGGCAATTCGGGATATAATTTTAGATACCGAATTGGTTGAGATGGATGCAAGAACTGAGGCTTTGCTTTATGCGGCAGCACGGAGACAGCATTTAATCGAGAGTGTTTTACCAGCATTGAGACAAGAAAAACTAGTTCTTTGTGATCGTTATGTAGATAGTTCAATCGTTTATCAGGGCGCTGGGCGGGGATTGGGTGAAGAAGAAGTCTTACAAATGAATCTTTTTGCTACGGAAGGTCTTACTCCAGATTTTACTTTTTATTTTGATTTATTGCCGAAAATAGGATTAAATCGTATCAAAGAACACAGACAAAACGAGATAAATAGGCTTGATAAGGAGTCCTTGGATTTCCATAACACTGTACATGCTGCATATTTAAAACTCGCACAGAATAATCCTGAACGAATTATTGTGATTGATGCTTCTCGTCCTTTGAATGAAGTTATCGAACTTACAGTTAATCAAATGAGAATAAGATTACCAGATCTTTTTAAATAAGGATTCAAAGATGGAGGAAAAAGAAAATGAAAATGATCATCGCGATTGTCCAAGACAAAGATAGTAATCGATTAAGCAATTTGTTTATTGAATCTAATATTCGTGCAACAAAGTTATCAACAACTGGTGGTTTTCTAAAATCAGGTAATACAACATTTATGATTGGAATTGAAGAAGAACGAATTGAAGAAGTACTCGAGCTTATTCGTGAGACATCAAGAACACGTAAACAATTCATGACACCTCCAATTAATTTAGATGCTTCAATGGACTCGTCTGCTGCGTACCCTGTAGAGGTTCAAGTTGGAGGAGCAACAGTCTTTGTATTACCAATTGATTCTTTCCAACAATTTTAGGTTTGTAGACTATGAGTGATAACAATGAAATCCAAAAGCAGCAAATAGTTTTAACTGATTATTTTGCTAATATGATAAAACAAGGTCACTTAGCACATGCTTACTTATTGACTGGTCCAAAAGGCATCGGTAAAAGAGCATTAGCGTTGTGGGTTATTCAGGGAATCTTCTGTCAAAATAAGATTGCGGGTAGACCTTGTTTAGATTGCGAAGAATGTCGGAGAATTGCAAGCGGTAACCATCCAGATGTTGTACATGTTGCGCCTGACGGGTTATCAATCAAAGTTGATCAGATTCGCTTCTTGAAGTCAGAGTTTAGCAAGAGTGGGATTGAAGGCAAGCAAAAGACCTTTATTATTGAAGATGCTGATAAAATGACGGCAAGTGCTGCTAATAGTCTGTTGAAGTTTCTTGAAGAACCTAGTGGGACTGTAGTTGCATTTTTGTTGACGGAAACGGTCAATCGAATCTTGCCAACAATTGTCTCGCGGTGCCAAGTGTTTGAACTTACACAACCCTCTAGTACTCAACTAGCAGCTGCGTTAAAAAAAATAGGAGTTCCGGCAGATAAAGCAGTTATTTTGGGTAATCTGGCAAATAGTCTAGCTGAATCTGAAAAAATAGCAGCAACTGAAGATTTTGATAAACTTGTCCAGAATGTATGTGTCTGGTACTTACATATTTTACAAGGAGACGCAAGATGTTTTGTGGAAGTTCAAACAAGTTTATTGCCACTAATAAATAATAAAGATGATGAAGTTATTTTATTGAATTTAATAATCTTACTTGTTAAAAACTCAATATCTGTATATTATGGTGAGAAGGATAATATTTTCGTGAAATTTGAAGCAGACTTCACAGTATTAATAGCAGGATTGACAGCTGGCAGGGTTATGGAAGCTGTTGAGTTAGTTCTAGAGACGAGAAGGAAGTTAGCGGTGAATGTCTCGTTCCAGAATGTTATTGAAGCATTGACCATTGATTTAAGTCAATGTTATCACGCATAAACGAAGGTGATTTTTTGAACAAGCGAGAATTATATGATGGATTCTCCGATTTAGGTGCAGAAGCTCAGATGATGATTGAAAAAATTGAACTGATAAAAGCAGAGATGACAAAAGTCATTGAAAAAAATGCAGAATTAGAGATTGAGAACCAGCATTTGCGAGTTCATCTGAAAGAATTAGAAGAACAAAAGCAGTCTGATGAACAAGTCGGATTATCTAAGTCACGCAAAAACTTAGAGATGCTATACGAAGAAGGATTTCATGTATGCAATGTTGATAGTATGTATGGAACGAGAAGAATTAACGATGAACCCTGTGTCTTTTGCCAAGATGTAATTTATGGGGAGAGACGCCAATGACATTAGAGAAGATGAGCAGCTATCGGCAAGAAGAAACCCAAGGGTCACTTTATTTAGTACCAACGCCAATAGGTAATTTGGGGGACATGACCTATCGAGCAGTTGATGTTCTCAAGGAGGCAGATCTAATTGCGGCGGAAGATACGCGTAATACTCAGAAATTATTGAATCATTTTGAAATTAAGACACCGCAGATTAGCTTTCACGAACACAATACACAGGCAAGAATTCCTCAACTATTAAAGAAACTAGCTGAAGGAATTACGATTGCGCAAGTTAGTGATGCAGGGACGCCATCAATTAGTGATCCTGGACATGAATTAGTTGTAGCGTGCATCAATTCAGGAATTTCGGTTATCCCATTACCTGGTGCAAATGCGGGGTTGAGCGCATTGATTGCTTCAGGACTGGTTCCGCAGCCCTTTACATTTATTGGATTTATTTCACGACGAAAAAAGGAAAAAGAAGAGCAGTTGGAATCTCTGGCAAAAAAAGAAGAGACATTGATTTTTTATGAGGCACCGCACCGCCTGAAAAAAACATTAGCGTCCTTTCAGGCCTTTTTTGGTGGAACAAGAAAAATTGTTTTGTGTCGAGAGCTTACCAAAAGATATGAAGAGTTCATCAGAGGTACGGTTGCCGAAGCACTTGAATGGGCCAAAACAGAACAGGTTCGTGGTGAGTTTTGCATTATCATGGAAGGAAGCCCAGATAGCCCAGAAGAAGATGAGTTAGAGGAAATCAGTGGAGTGCCATTAGAAGAACAGGTTGCTAACTTGATTAATAAAGAGGATTATCGGACGAATGATGCAATTAAGGAAGTTGCAAAGAAAAACAATTTGAGAAAGCAAGTAGTTTACAATACTTTTCATCATATTGATGCATAGAGAAAGACGGCGGTTTTTTGAAAGAAAATATTTTTAGTGAGTCCCATAAAGTTCTTTTTTACGAAACTGATCGGACTAGAAAAACAACAATCGGGATGTTGGTAAATATCTTGATGTTGACTTCACAAGATCAGAGTATCCAATTGGGTCTGACTGAAGAAAAATTAAATGAAAAAGGTTATGGCTGGGTAATTACGCAGCATGTCCTGAAAGTTGAAAGATTGCCGGTTTATGGTGAGAATATAAGAATATTTACTAGGGCTGATTCATATAATCGTTATTTTTGTTATCGTGACTTTTGGATTGAGGATGAAAGAGGAACTATCGTTGTAAAAATGCACAGTGTTTTCGTCTTGATGGATCAGAGAAAAAGGAAGATTGCACGTTTGCTGCCAGAGTTTATTGAGCCATATAAGAGCGAATATACTACTAAGATTGAGCGTGTACCTGATCCAAAAAGTGATGACACTAGCCAATTGATTTCAGAAAAAAACTATCGGGTACGCTTTATGGATATTGACTCAAATCAGCACGTTAACAACGTCCACTATTTTGATTGGATGATTGATGGGCTAACTGAGGAGTTCCTAGTGACACACACGCTCGTAGAAATGAATATTAAGTATAAACGTGAGGTTCATTATGGTGAGATGGTTAACACCGAGACTAGGATGGCTGAAAATCAGTTGATAACTTATCATTTGGTTAAAGCGGGTGAAGAAGAAAGCTGCTATGCTTGTTGTACGTGGAGATCTAAAATTAGCAGTTAGAAAAATTTTGTGTGTAAAAATAAAAAAGCATTAGTATGTTAAGCTGGAGGGAACATTCTGTCTAACATATTGATACTTTTTTTAATTTATTAACATGCATAAAGAATTATACTTATGAAACAGCATCACCCAAGAAGTTAGTCAATTCTGTAGTTGAAAGACTTGCACTGAGGCCAACTAATAGCTTGATACGTGCCTTTTGACCATTTAAGCCATGGCAGAACGTAACACCTAGATTGTTTAGTTGGATTCCACCACCATCGTATGAATATACTTTTTGAGCAATGCCGTTGAAGCAGCGTGAAACTAGCACAATCGGTATTTTACGAGCCAGTAATTTCTTAAGTGCAGGTAGAACATGCGGAGGCAAGTTACCAGCTCCTAAGGCCTCAATTACAATACCGTTTGTTTTATCATTGTCCATAAATTCCAATATTTCAGGATCCATCCCGGCGTATGCCTTTATCAGATAGACATGTTTTACAACATGATTGATTGGATGATAGTCGTTGAGCAGCAGTTGTTCATAGAAGAAGACACGATCTTTGGTTACTAATCCAATTGGGCCGAATGTAGGTGTACGGAAGGTTGCAACATTAGTAGTATGCGTTTTTGTAACGTAGCGAGCAGTGTGAATTTCGTCATTCATCACAACCAGTACACCTTTATTTCTTGCTTCATCACTTGCCGCAGTTTGAATGGCTGTTTGAAAATTGTGAAGACCATCAGAACCAATTTCATTTGCGGAACGCATTGCTCCTGTCACAACTACAGGGAAGTCATTTGGAACGGTCAAATCAAGAAAATATGCTGTTTCTTCAAGAGTATCTGTGCCATGAGTGACAACAACACCGTCAATATTTTCCGTTACTGCCTGTAATATTCTTTTTTGCAGTATCAGCATTTCGTCAGGTCCAATATGAGGAGAAGGAAGATTAAAGACGTCCTCTGTAATCAGATTTAATTTACCAAGAAAAGGGTTTTCAAATGTATCTAAGGGATTAGCGCTACCAGGAGCGACACCGCCATCTTCATTTTGCGACATTGCGATTGTACCGCCAGTATGCAGTATGAGTATTGTTTTCATTACTGGGAACCTCCTATAAGAATTGACTGTTTTATTATATACACTCGGTGAATTAAATGCCAGCTATAAAAATAGTTCAAGATAGCTGCTAGTTGACATGTAAAGTATAAGATATATCTGTTAAAATTATAACAAAGAATTATATAGGGGGATCTAAAGTGCAAGTTAGTTTAGGAACAATTATGATTATTTCTTCATGGCTTTTTCTTGTCGCGGTTGGAGCAATGTTAGCAATTAGTTTAAAGGAAAATAAATTTAGATTGTTGAATGGTATTCTGGGCAATGCAACATTGATTGTCCTAGCGATAACAATTGTTTTAACAGCGATCTACAGCCAATTACTATGGCTGGAGTATGGAATTTTAATTTTAGCAGTTATCATATTGATTCCAATCTTCGTCGTATATTTGCTGCTAGGTTTTTTGTTGCTGTGGAATGCTTTGATTGTTTGGCGAAAGGAGAGCCATACTCTCGGCAATATGCTAACATTAATTCTTGGAATAATGATTATCGTTAGTCCACTAGTATTTGGAGGACTGAGAGCAATTTTACCCAGCCATGTAGCAGGGGTGATCATTAGTTCTATTTTAATAGTTGTTGGATATTGTGTTTTTTGGCTGCTGAATTTCATTACATCCTTTTTAATCACACGATTTCTGTCGCCAAGATTGGATAAAAAATATATTATTGTTTTGGGTGCGGGATTATTAGATGGCAATCGTGTTTCACCACTGCTGGCTTCAAGAATTATGAGGGCTAAAGATTTCTGTGAATTACAGTTCAAAAAAAATAAAACCAAACCAATTGTAATTTTTTCAGGTGGTCAGGGTAAAGATGAAACCGTTCCTGAAGGCCAAGCCATGAAAGAATATGCAGTAAGTCATGACATGCAAGATCTAGAGTTATTTACAGAGATAAAGTCAAAAAATACGTACCAGAATATGTTATTCTCAAAGAAAATAGTCATTGAACAGGGATTACCGCTAGATGCAGGTGTTTTTTCAACAAGTGATTATCATACATTTAGGGCAGCAGGATTTGCCAGGTATGTTGGGCTTAATATTGATGGAATTGGTGCTAAAACAAGCAGGTTCTTTATACCTAATGCTTTTATTAGAGAGTATATCGCAATTTTAATGCGGCACAAAAACTTTCACGTGGTGGTACTAACACTATTATTATTGTTGAATCTCGGATTAGCAATTCTTGATGTATATCTTAAGTAGTGAAATTATAAAGGGACTTTCTAAAATGAGTACACCAAAAAGCAGATGTTCTTGCTTAAACTTTAGAAGGTCCTTTTATCTTTTATTAGATTACTTAATTGAAGTATTTTTTTGCTGAATCACTGGATGAGTTAGGAAGGCAGTTTCGTTATATTTTTCAATAATATAGTGATCATTTTGCTCAACAACTTGCGATAAAGATAGATTTGAAAGTCCACTAAGATAGGCATTCCTTGTTAAACGCTGAATGCCTAATTGACTGATTGCGCCATGTGAGACTATAAGAACAACCTGATTATCTTCCATTGTTGCAGTAATATTGGCGATCGCCTGGCAGAATCTTTTTTGAGCATTTAGGAAGGATTCAATTCCTAAGGTTTGGAGACACGGATCATCTGTTCTAGAAGACAATAAAGCAAATTCAAAAGGATAATCTGTCAGCAGTATTTCTTTCTTGAGACCTTCAAAAGAGCCAAACGAAAGCTCTGCTAGGTCTGGGTCAGCTGTTATGTTGAGGTTGGAAGAAATTTGTGAAGAAAGCAATGCTGCAGTTTTATACGCACGTTTAAGTGGACTAGAGTAGACAGCTGAAATACCAGCAAGTTTTAGATAAGCAGCAAGCGCTTTTAAATCAGATTGGATCTCTGGAGTGTCTATAAGTGGACTATCACCATGTGCTCCTTGCAACCTTCCTTCAACATTCCATTGTGTTTTACCATGACGAACAAAAATAATTCTTTTAGCCATTATTAATTTTACCTACTGTATCTCCGCGCAGACCAGTTCGCAAAGTCTCAAGGGAAGTCGCATCAGCAGACGCAATATTACCAAGGTTAACTTGGGGACCGAATTTTAAAATCAAGTCGACTTGCTGTTTTTTCAAAGGTGCTTCAAAGATTAGTTTATCAATCCCGATTTTTGCTAACGTATCGAGTTCTTCCAAAAGGATATTACCATTTTCGTCATAAATACCAATGTTTTTGCCTGCCTCACGCGCTTCAATAATTACTAAGTTTGATCCAGAAGTGAGGTCGGATTTGATTTGTGCTGCTCGAGTTTCAATGCTGAATTTATGATCTAATAGCGGATTTTTTTTGCCAACTTCAGAAATCACAAAGAATCCTTTTTCGCGCGCTAAGAAGATGACATTATCCCGAATTTCTTTAGCAATTGATGTCGAGCCATCACTGACTTCAATTGCATTGAAGCCCAAGCGAGCTGTTTCTTTGAAGAATTGGTCTAGTTTCTTTGTTTGAATTGCAACTTCCAGCAAAGTTCCGCCAGGGTAAGTCAATATCTGATTAGCATGATATATCTTGTTTTTTTGAATTACCAAAGCAGATTCAAAGGTAGCTGCAGTTCCCCAACCAAATTTAATGAAATCAATGTATTCGCCAGCACTTTGGGCTAAATCAGATGCGGCGTTCAAGCCTAGTCCTTTGTCCAGAATCATACTTAGCCCAGTTCTTTTTGTTTTAAGATGAGGAACGTTATTTAAAAAATTATATGCATGCATGAATAATGTCTCCTTTTTGAAGTATTGTTAGTTGTATAAAATCAGTGTAATACAAATGCTTTTGTATGAGATTAGCGAACGGTCAGTACAAGGGTGGCAAAATTTGAGCACTAATCGAAATTATGAATATAGAGTGTCCTTTGCTACGAATGATTTGGAATTAAGGGGAGAATTTTAACTGATAGAACACGTTTATCTGAAATAAAAAAGAAGACAGGTCAAAAGTTGAATTTTGACCTAGCTCCCCTATTCGATTTCCTATAAATGTGTTTCACAAAATTATAAAGTCTTGGCTAATTTTTAACTTTGAATTACTCATAGCAAGTAACACCTTATGAGTAATCTTGTGACAATACCCAAGCTTTAATATCTGATATCGTCGCATTTCCCCTAGTAAAAATTAGTTAATTTTTGTATGCTTCACCAGTGAGCTTTCCGACTGGTTTGAAACAGTCACGAAAGGACTTTTCAAGCAAGTCACTGTTATTATTTTTCTCATAGAAGTAAGCGAGTGTGAATTGAACAAATGGTAGGTAGAAACAGCCACCAATAACTCCAACAAAAGGTCCACCATAAATCATGATTGGTTCCCAAATGTAGAATCCAAAATAAGTAACTATGCTCCAAAGACCAATCCAAACGGCTAGTGGAATACATAAACCGATTAATAATAATAGGTATTTGAAACGTAAACTTCTAATGAAACGTTTGCTTGCCTTTAATGCGTAACGCTGTGATTGTCCCAGAAACTGCGGCTGATTTTCCCGATATAGAAAAAGTGCCTGCGAGTAATCAATCCCTTTCCAAAGTAGTACAACGAAAAAGAGGAATTGTAGAAGAGCCGTAACAATTTCAATTTTGCTAGTAAATAGATGAATCACAAGCAAAGGCAACAACCACAAAAAAATGAATAGTGCAAAGTAGCAGAATAAACGAAGTACTTGATTCTTATTTAATTGCTTAAATTTTTTAAAGACACTAGAGAAAGAAACCTTTGCAAGCTCATTCTTCAGAGTGTCTTGAACAGCATATTGAATAGTTGTTCGAATGAAGAAGCAAAACAGTGCAATTAAGAAGAACAGGATCAGACTGCCAATTATTTCTAAAAGGTTAATGAATATTAGATAGCTTGATTGCCCGTATAATAAAAGTGTAATGCTTGTAGAAATTGATGAAACACCTACCGCGAAAAGTTCATAGTCTAGCAAAAACAATATACTTGCTATAAGAATAAGCAAAACGTATATTATACCAGCAAAAAGCCAATTGTTTTTGAAGATGGTTTTATTCTCTCCAAAGTAAGATTTTAATGGATTATAAAGATTTTTTATCACAATATGTAACCTCATCTCATAAATTATTATTAGCTCATGAATCGATGTTAACACTAATTTGACCTTAAATGCAGAAATAAAGCAAATATTCAAAAAGATATTACATGAATTTCACAAAAAAGGCGATTTTAAAATTGTGAAAACAGGGTGTATCCTGAACTTATTCAGCTGAAACTATAAGTGTTTGAGATATAGTTGCCCTTTTTGAGTTTTACAAATACTATTTTTGATTATTCTGAGAAAAATTGTAACAATTAAGTATGTAAATGTGATACACTATTTTGGTACACACAGTACAAATTTCGGGGTAGAAAATAGAGCGTCAAGTGCTGGAAGGACGGAATGTGTCTTCTGGACGAAAGGCTAGCGCCTGCGGTTTTATTTTCGCATTCGCCGCATTTTTTGTGGCAACTCCAAAGAGGAGATGTCTTATATGAATAGTAGTTTTGTTTCACGTTTGTCGGTGCGCAATATTGTGTTGATGGGCTTATTAATCGCTCTCAATATTGTTGTAGCTAAGTTTTTATCGTTTGGAATCTGGTCTGTTAGAATCAGCTTTACTTTCGTAATAGTATTTTTTATGTCATATTGGTTTGGTCCGTTATTAGGAGCAATTGGTGCGGCATGTGCAGATATTATCGGGACGCTGGTTTTTGGAGGTCTTGGAGGATATTTTGCAGGTTTCACAATTTCCGCTTTTGTAGGGGCTTTTGTCTACGGACTCTTGTTCTATAAGAAGGATATCACTGTGGCAAGAATTATCATTGCCGTATTGGTTAACGTTTTCCTTGTAGATGCAGTAATGAACACCTATTGGTTAACCCTTTTATATCATGCTAATTTTTGGGCAATTTTCCCAATGCGGTTCGTTAAGGAATTGTTAATGATTCCAGTCCAGATTATTTTACTGTATGTTGTTGGCAAGAATAAAGCTTTGGCCGGACTGGTTAAACGGATTGACTGAGTTGTGACAGTAAACAATAAAATTTAAAATTCAAATTAACGATGGCGGAAATTATATATAATTCCACTCATCGTTTTTTTAAACCATATTTTTATAGTAAAATGAAATAGTAGTGAATGTCTGAGAATTGTTCTTAAAGATTTATTACAATGATTAAAAAATTAGCATACAGAACTGTTCATATAATAATTGTGTTAGTATTATTCATGGAATTTAAAGATAAATCGGGGCGGTAAATAAAATGAACATATTGGCAATTGATACCTCAAATCAACCTTTGAGTATTGCAATATTAAAAGATAAAGAGTTAGTAGCAACAATTACCACAAATCAAGCAAGAAATCACAGTGTAACATTGATGCCGCAAATTGCTAATCTATTGAGTAGTGTTGGAATGAAGCCGACAGATATCGATAGATTTGTAGTTGCAAAGGGGCCGGGTTCGTACACTGGTTTACGGATAGGAGTCACAACGGCTAAAACATTTGCATTTACGCTCACAAAAGAGCTGGTGGGGGTTTCAAGCTTAGCAGTTTTAGCGGATGGAATTAATGAAGAAGGAACAATGATAGTTCCGCTTTTTGATGCAAGACGCGGTAATGTCTTCGCTGGGGTTTACAGCAAGGCTGGCATTGAACTTGTTAATGTAATTTCTGATCAACATGTTTCATTAGTCGGGTTGCTTGAGCAAATCAAAAAGTATAAACGGCTGATTTTTGTTGGAAGCGACAGCCACAAATTTAAAAAACAAATTTTAGAGCAGACGAGTAAAGAGCAACAGGTTGCTTTTTCGAGCATGGAAACCGATTATCCGCAAGCTTATCATCTAGGACTGTTGGGCTTAGAAGAAAAACCAGTTGAGATTCATAGCTTTGCACCTGATTATCTGAGATTAACGCAGGCAGAAAGCCAATGGTTAGAAAAGCATCAGGGGGAAGCAGATGAAGCATTTGTTGAGAAAATTTAACAAAATTTTGGATTATTGCTTTAATTACTTTGAAGATACTTCATTAACTTTTGACAATCAAAGAGTTGTAATACATGATAGTGAATATCTTTTATGCAGAGCTGTGGTTCCTGATGTAGCTGAAATGCTTAGACTGCAAAAATTGGTTTACATGGATGATAACTCTTGGGATGAAACAGTTTTTGAGAGTGAATTACGTAATGAAAAGAATAAATTGTATTTAATAATGCGGCAAAATGATCGACTTGTTGCTTTTATTGGTGCATCATTTAACCAAAAAGTCAGAGATGTTCACATCTCAAACGTTGCGGTGGATCCTGATTTTCAAAATCGAGGTTTGGGACAGTTTCTAATTCAAACGATGATTAAGTGTGCAAGGTTCAATGAGTATTCTTCACTGTCTCTTGAAACACGTTTGAGTAATGTGCGTGCTCAAAAACTTTACAGTACAATCGGATTTAAGAACATCGGGTTAAAAAAGTCTTATTATCAGTCTAATCATGAGGATGCTGTAGATATGCGCTTATCAATAAAAAACAAGAAGGAATCGGTAAATGAATAATCAGAAAAGAGAATTGATTTTAGCTTTTGAATCAAGTTGCGATGAAACAAGTGTGGCTGTTATCGAAGATGGTAACAAGATTTTGTCAAACATTGTTGCAACTCAGATTAAAAGTCATAAAAGATTCGGAGGGGTTGTACCAGAGGTTGCGAGCAGGCACCATATTGAGCAAGTGACAATGTGTTTGGAGGACGCTATGGCTGAAGCAAACGTAACATATAGCGATCTTTCTGCGGTAGCAGTCACATATGGGCCAGGACTAGTTGGGGCATTGCTTGTCGGTGTTGCATGTGCCAAGGTAGTTGCATTTTCACATGACTTGCCATTAATTCCTGTGAACCATATGGCAGGGCACATTTATGCTGCAAGATTTACAAGTGAAATCAAATTTCCAGCAATGGCTTTGCTAGTGTCAGGTGGTCATACCGAATTAGTTTATTTACCCAAAGAGAATGAATATCAGATTATTGGCGAGACTCGCGATGATGCAGCAGGTGAAGCTTATGACAAAATCGGTCGTGTTTTGGGATTAACGTATCCTGCGGGCAAACAGATTGATGAAATGGCTCATAAAGGAAGTGATACTTTTTCATTTCCAAGAGCAATGTTCAAGGAAGACAACTTTGATTTTAGCTTCAGCGGTCTTAAGAGTGCATTTATTAATACTGTCCACCATGCAGATCAAGTTGGAGAAAAGCTTAACACTGATGATTTAGCTGCAAGTTTTCAGCAGAGTGTAATTGATGTGTTATTGCATAAAACCGAGCATGCACTTAATGTATTTCCAGTCAGACAGTTGGTTTTAGCGGGCGGAGTTGCAGCTAATCAGGGACTAAGAGATGGTTTAGATCGACTAATAAGTAAACATACTGACATTGAATTAATCAAGGCCCCATTAAAATTATGTGGTGATAATGCTGCAATGATTGGTGCAGCTGGTTATATCGCATGGAAAAATGGAGAAGTTGCAGGGTTAGCGTTAAATGCAGATCCTAGTTTAGAATTTGAATGGTTTGATGAAGAAAGATAAGGGTACGAGAAAGGCATTATTAAATGAAAGACCGAATGTAACAAAAAAGGCGGAACATAATTCAATTTCTTGGAACACGTTTATATGGCACTAATAAGGGGGTGTGTCAAAAGTTAAATTTTGATGCAGTTCCTCTATTATTAGGAATAAATGTGTTTCATAAGTCAAAACTCTCTGGCTAACTTCGAATTACTCATAGCAAGATAAAAAAAGTTCTAATAGAAACTAAAGCAGATAATTTCTATTAGAACTAATACTATAGTATTAAGCAAAGTTTTCAAGTTCCATACTTTTTTCTTCCCAAGAATTTTCCAAATTAGATACTGTATTTTGCGTATTTTTTAGTAGCGCCTGCAATTCATTACTCTTTTGCAGATTGGAATAAACTTCTGGAAGTGTCATCTGTTTTTGAATTTCTTCTTCTTCAGAATTGAGCTTCTCAAGTTGTTTTTCAATCTCTTCAACTTCACGACGCAGCTTTCTTTCTTGTCGCTGCTGCTCTTTATTAAGTTGATAATTATTTTTATTTGGTTTTTCCTTAGTAATTACGACTTTATCTTGCTCATTTTGTTGTGCAAGTAAAAGCTGTTCTTCTTTTTTATCAACATAGTAGTCGTAGTCACCTAAGTAAAGCTGACTGCCATTCTCAGATATTTCGAGCACACTGGTTGCAACCTTGTTGATGAAATAACGATCATGTGAAATGAAGAGAACAGTTCCATTATAGTTTAGAAGTGCCTCTTCAAGAACTTCTTTACTATCAATGTCTAAATGGTTAGTTGGTTCATCGAAAATTAGGAAGTTATCGTGATTAAATGCAAGTTTTGTCAGCAATAAACGAGCTTTTTCACCGCCAGAAAGATTATGAACAACTTTTTTTACATCATCTCCAGAAAAAAGGAAGCTTCCCAAAATTGATCTGATATCCTTCTCAGGAGTGGTAGAATGTTCATCCCATAATTCGTTTAAGACAGTCTTTTTAGTATGCAAATTTCTTAATTCCTGATCGTAGTAGCCTGTATCTACATTTGTTCCAAACGAATATTCTCCACTGATCAGAGGAACTTTACTGAGGATGCTTTTCAATAAGGTTGACTTGCCAATCCCATTGCTGCCAACGATTGCCATCATCTGATGTTTTCGTAAATCAATATTGATTGGACCCGAGATGGGATTGTTTCCATAACCGATAAAGGCATTATTAACAGTTAGGACAATATTGCCACTTTGCCGATCCGCGGTGAATTGAAAATGAGGTCCTTGTTGTCCGTCAGTGGGCCGCTCTATGCGCTTGATCTTTTCAAGCTGTTTTCTGCGACTTTGAGCCCTCTTTGTTGTTGATGCACGTACAATGTTGCGTGTAACAAAATCTTCAAGTTTTTCAATTTCTTCTTGTTGTTTTTCATATTGTTTCATTTTCTGTTGAAAACGTTTTGCCTTTTCTTCAATATAGGAAGAGTAATTCCCATGGTAATGCTCCGCCCCACTTGGTGTGAGTTCATAAACTTCCTGAGAGATTTTGTCAAGGAAATAGCGGTCATGTGAGATGATTAAGAGAGCACCGGAATATGATTGTAAATAGCCTTCTAACCAGCCTAAAGTCTGGATGTCTAAATGGTTTGTTGGTTCATCCAATATTAATAGGTCATTTTTTTCTAACAATAGTTTTGCAAGTGCTAATCGAGTTTTTTGTCCACCAGACAGGGTTCCAATGATAGTTGAAAAATCCTTCTCATAGAATTTAAAGCCGTGAAGAACAGCTCGAATTTCTGATTCATAGCCATAACCGTTTGCTTCTTTGAAGTTGTGCGATAGCTGGTCATAACTGTCAAGAAGTGTGTCATACTGTGATTTTGATTGGGTAGAATGATTAAAGTTTGCAATTGCATTTTCTAGTTCATGCAGTTTGACCTCCATTTTCATTAAATCATTGAAAACAGTAAGCATTTCTGCATAAATACTTTTTGAGGAATCTAAACCGTTCTCTTGTGCAAGATAGCCAATTGTCATTTTTTTATTTTTTGTAATCTGACCATTATCAGGCGATTGCAAGCCAACAATCATTTTAATTAATGTCGTTTTGCCGACTCCATTTCGCCCGACGAGAGCAATCCTTGAGCTTTCCTGAACATCAAGGTTAACTTTTTGGAAGAGAATATCACTTCCAAATAGACGCTCAACATTTTGTACTTGAAGTAAAATCATAAAAACACCTCTTGAATATTAAAATTAATAGCAATTATAATCTTTGTGAAACTTGGTAAGTAATTGCTCATTCTATTGCATGTGAATGTATTTTAGTGTAGCATGAATACGGTAAAATATAGTGTACAACATTATTGCTTGTGAAGATAGTTAAATACGTAACTTCACAAGGAATGTGCTATACTACATAAAAAGACTGAATCATTTATTAATGAAGGGAGACAAACAATGGTAACATCAAAAATTCCTCACGCGACAGCCAAAAGACTGCCAATTTATTATCGTTACTTGCACTTCTTATCGGATGCAGGCAAACAAAGAATTTCATCAACCGAGCTCGCAGATGCTGTTAAGGTTGATTCCGCAACAATTAGAAGAGACTTCTCATACTTTGGTGCTCTAGGAAAACGAGGATATGGGTATGATGTGGACAGCTTGCTTGCTTTCTTCAAGAAGACCTTAAAGCAAGACCAGTTAACAAATGTAGCACTGATTGGAGTTGGTAATCTCGGGCATGCGCTCTTGAATTATAATTTTCATCAGAGTAATAATGTGCGTATTAGTGCTGCTTTTGATATTAATCAGGATATCACTGGAACAATTCAAAGTAGTGTCCCGGTTTATGATATGGCTGATATGAAGGAGCAGCTAACAGTTCAGCAAATTGAGATTGTAATTTTAACCGTTCCATCCAGTGTCGCTCAAAAGGTTACAAAAGAGCTTGTTGATGTTGGGATTAAAGGAATACTTAATTTTACGCCGCTTAGAATTACAGTTCCTAGTACTGTTAGAGTTCAGAACGTTGATCTAACAAATGAATTACAAACCCTAATTTATTTCCTGAATAAATTTGGTGATGAAGCTGAAACACCATCAGAAGATTAACAGCTAAAAATGCTTTGCTAAAGTTCTTACTGCGGTAAGGCTTTTTATTTTAGTTGAAGTGCAACAACCAGAAGATTCATAAGTATATGAGTAATGATTGGTGCTTTAATATTGTGAGCCTTGTAGTATACAAAACTCAAAACTAGTCCTAAACAAGCATAGGTTAAGTAGTGCCCGTCAGCATGAGCAATGCTGAAAAGAATACTTGAGAAGAGTGCAGCTCCCATTGGATTAATAAAGGTTGAGAGGTTACCAAAGAACACTTTGCGAAAAATAAATTCTTCCATTACCGGTGCAGCAACTATTACGTATATTAAATAATAAGGATAGTGAGCGATAATTGTCATTATTTGGCTTGTATTTTCGGAGACCGCTGGTTGATGTAGAAAATAAATTTCAGCAAGCATTGTTACTTTTTGGACAAGAAAAGCTAGAATTGTTCCCAAAATACCTAATAATAGTACTGAAGTCAGGGAGCTTTTTTTTGAATCAATATGGTTCGCAAACGGAAATTTCTGGTTAAGGTAGAACATACAGAATATTCCTGCAGTTCCCACAATACTAGTTGTGATGAACAGCAATAGATTACTTTTGCTTACTGTAAAAAAAAGATTCGGAAATAGCATGACAACAAGATATGTTACGAGTAGTGCGAAAGAATTTTTTCTGATATTCATAGTTAGCTCCATTCACTTTAATAATAGGTCTAGTATAGCATATATTAATTTAGCACTCTTGCAGTTAGAGTGATAAAAAACTTGCATTTTTAGCATGAATTGATTATAGTAATAGTTGTGATTAGCACTTGAACTAATAAAGTGCTAAAAGCAAAACAATATTGGAGGGATATACAGTGCTTAAACCTTTAGGAGATCGTGTTATTTTGGAAGTTCAAAAAGATGAGGAACAAACTGTTGGCGGTATAGTGATTGCTAGCAATGCTCAAGAAAAGCCACAAACAGGAAAAGTGGCAGCTGTTGGTGCAGGCCGAGTTTTAGATAACGGCGAAAAGGTTGCTTTATCAGTCAAAGTCGGTGAAACAGTTTTGTTTGATAAATATGCTGGCACAGAGGTCAAATACGAAGAAAAAGGGTATTTGGTTGTTCATGAAAAAGATATTGTTGCAATTGTAGACTAAAGATTATTATAAATCGACTATGAGGTGAATTATTAATGGCAAAAGAAATTAAATTTTCAGAAGATGCTCGTTCAAAGATGCTTGCAGGTGTTGATAAGTTAGCAAATACGGTTAAATCAACAATTGGTCCAAAAGGAAGAAATGTTGTTTTGGAACAGTCTTATGGTTCACCAACAATTACAAATGATGGTGTAACTATTGCAAAGGCAATTGAACTTGAAGATCACTTTGAAAATATGGGAGCAAAACTTGTTGCGGAAGTTGCTTCAAAGACAAATGATATTGCAGGTGATGGTACTACAACTGCTACTGTATTGACACAAGCAATTGTTACGGAAGGAATGAAGAACGTAACTGCAGGTGCAAATCCAGTGGGTATTCGTCGAGGAATTGAGTTGGCAACAAAAGCTGCAGTCGATGAACTGCATGAAATGTCACACAAAGTAGAATCAAAGAGTGATATTGCTCAAGTTGCTGCAATTTCTTCAACTAGTGAAGAGATTGGAAAGTTAATTGCGGATGCAATGGAAAAAGTTGGAAATGACGGTGTTATTACAATTGAAGAATCAAAGGGAATTGATACTTCATTGGATGTTGTAGAAGGAATGCAATTTGATCGTGGATACCTTTCACAATATATGGTTACAGATAATGATAAGATGGAAGCAGATTTAGACAATCCATATGTTTTGATTACTGATAAGAAGATTTCAAACATTCAAGAAGTTCTCAATCTCTTACAATCAATTGTAGAACAAGGGCGTCCATTGTTAATCATTGCTGATGATGTTGATGGTGAGGCCTTACCTACGCTTGTTTTGAACAAGATTCGTGGAACGTTCAATGTTGTTGCTGTCAAGGCTCCAGGCTTTGGTGATCGCCGTAAAGAGATGTTGCAAGATGTTGCTACATTGACTGGTGCGACTGTTATTACAGAAGACTTAGGTCTTCAATTAAAAGATACAACGGTTGATCAGCTTGGTTCTGCAAGCAAGATTACTGTGACAAAAGAAAAGACTACTATTGTTGAGGGTGCCGGCAATAAGTCTGAGATTGCTGAGCGTGTAAATACAATTAAGAAACAAATTGCTGAAACAACTTCAGATTTTGATCGTGAAAAGCTACAAGAGCGCCTAGCTAAACTTGCTGGTGGTGTAGCTGTAGTTAAGGTCGGAGCAGCAACTGAGACAGAATTAAAGGAACGTAAGTATCGTATTGAAGATGCATTGAATGCTACTAGAGCAGCTGTTGAAGAAGGATTTGTTTCTGGTGGCGGAACAGCATTGGTTAACGTTATTGGCAAAGTTTCCGAATTGGAAGAGACTGGTGATGTTCAAACAGGTATTAATATTGTTAAGCGTGCTTTAGAAGAACCTGTCCGTCAAATTGCTGCTAACGCAGGACTTGAAGGTTCTGTGATTGTGGAAAAGTTAAAATCACAAAAAACAGGAATTGGTTACAATGCTGCTACAGATGAATGGGTTGATATGGTAGAAGCTGGAATTGTTGATCCAACTAAGGTCACGCGTTCTGCTTTACAAAATGCGGCAAGTGTGTCTGCATTATTGTTAACGACAGAAGCTGTTGTTGCTGAAGTACCGGCTCCTGAAGCTCCTGTTGCCCCTGCTGCTCCTGCACCAGGCATGGGCGGAATGATGTAATAATACTGATTGGGCTGGACTGCGATTGTATTCTAATCAAAATAGATTTCAGAGATTATTTATGAGATGAAGAAACATAAATGGTTCAAGAAGAGGTGTTATCAGAAGAATTATTTTTCTGATAACGCTATTTTTGTGTAATTTTATCAACCTATTTCATACTCTCTTAAAAAATAACTAGCAAATATCAGGATTGAGTGGATTAGAAACTTATATTCCAGATCTGTTTTTTTATAGTTCACAATTGTAAGATAATACAAGAAAATTTTTTAAGCATAGTTTGATTAAAATAAAAACCATATCAAACTGAATGTTAAATTCTTTTGTGTAGTAGACTAATATAGCCAAAAATACTATACTTACTACATTACTTGAGTAAGGGGGATGAGATGATATTTAATAGTCCTAAAATTTAATTTTTTGGGGATTAAGTAGGGAGAGAATTAAATGAAGAAGACATTGAAAATCTTACTTCTGTGGTTAAGCATGCTAGTTGTCTTTGCAGGTTTAAGCGAGGCAAGAGCGGATAGTAGCAATAACCTATTAAAGGAAAGAAAGATTGCTTATAAAAACTCAAAGAAGTTCATTGATAACAAAATGATGGGTACTTTTGGAGTATATACAAACTATTTAAACAAAGAAACACTTCAAAAAAAAAGTGCTTCAGGACACCAATATTTGAGTGAATCCGCTGGTTTATATTTATTGAATTTAGCTTATTCTAGTAACAAAAAAAATTTTATAAAATTTTATAAACTTACTAAGAAAAATTTTTATCATGACGGAGTATTTATTTATAGGATGGATACTAATAAGCGACAGAAGTATCAGATTAATGCTACAATCGATGATTTACGAATTATAAAATCGTTGTTAATCTATGATAAGATTCATAAGACAAGCCATTACAAGGATGAAGCAAAAAATCTTTTTAAAAATTTGAAAAGTAAGGTTAGAAGTGGTTCGTACTTAGTGGATTATTATAGCATTACTAATGATAAGATTTCGAAAAACGTGACGTTATCCTATCAAGATGTGCAACTTTTGCGAAAATTTGATATAAGACTTTATAAAAGATCTTTGAAACTGGTAAAAAGAGGGTTTATCAGCAAAAAAGTGCCACTATATCAACAGTCTTATAGTTTGGCAACTAAAAAATTCAACACGAAAGAAATTGTTACAGCTCAATGTTTATTGACTATGGAGCATTTGGCTGAGGTTAAGAAGTTACCTGTGTCTAGTCAAAAATGGTTACTGCAAAAGGTTGAGTCAAACCAACTGTATAATGCTTACAATTGCGAAGGTGCTGCAATAGATAAAAATAAAGCAGCAAGTAATTATGCGTTAGCTGCGATTATTGGGAAAATCCTTGTAAACGAAAAACTTTATAAAGCGTCTATCAAAGTATTATTGACTTTTCAAGTTAACGAGCCAACTTCAAAAATTTTTGGGAGTTTTGGTGATGTGCAGACAAATCAAGTTTATTCATTTAATGAATTATTGGCGCTAATAGCATTATCAAATATTAGAAATCGTGATTTTAATTATTAAGAGGGGTACTACAATAATGAATTTTAGAATAAATTCAAAAAAATCAATTGTAATAAAGAATTTTTTAATTACCCCCCAATTTTTAGCCACATTGGCAGCAAGCCTAATTGTTGGCTATTTACTGTTTGTTCCCCCCATTAATGGGTATGCGGATAACGGTGATTTTGCGCGGGTAATTTATGTTAACGGAATTTATCCGCTAACTAATCATTATACATATCTTAAATATCTTCATCTGCATTATGGTATTATGCAATATTATAATGAACATCAGGCAATGTTATTTTCTTCGCAAGGAATGTTTATTAAGCTAGCGATTTTTTTGAATCAAGTTTTTTATAGCAAGAAAATTTTTGATATTCGTTTCATAGGAGTGGTATATTATTTTCTTTATTTAGGTGGAATTTATTTTTTAACTACCGCTTTAACATTTAAAACCAAGAAAAAAACGAATTATGTAATTGCAATTTTAGTTGTTCTTATTTTTGCTGATTCATCTTGGACCTTGTATTTTAACAGCTTTTTTGCTGAACCAATAATGATTATTGCAATGCTATATTTAACAGCATCAATAATGTTATTAGGTAAGAATTGTAAACATCAAATTACTATTTTTACAATTTATCTTGTGGCATGTTTAATTCTAATTACTGTAAAACAACAAAATGCACCATTGGCATTAAGTTTAGCTCTTTTGACAATGGGACTGTATTTTGTTTTTAAACAAAAAAAGTATAAATATTTGCTGACGTTTTCTATAATTCTTCTATTAGCAGCAGGGGCTGCCACCTACGAACTGATTACCAGTGATTTTAGCCAAATTAACAAATATCAAACTGTCACGCGCGGCGTCTTACTTGAAGAAAAGGATCCAGGAAATGATTTAGAACGAGGAGGAGTCAGTCGACAGTTTGGTTTATTGAAAGGAGAAATATATGGGCAAACATATTCGGAAGTCCCTCAAATGTCAGCTGTTATTAAAAAAGATCTTCTAAAAAAGGTCGATTTTGCTTGGGTTTTAAAATTTTATCTTACTCATCCAAAACAATTCCGGCAAATGCTAGATATTGCTGCGGGGGATGGTTATTTAATTCAAGTACGTGCAGTCGGTGATTATCAAAGGGCATCTGGAATACGACCGCAGCAGCAAACTCATTATTTTACATTATTTAGTCTTATTATGGAGGCATTTTTCCCGAAGAAAATTGCTTTTTATATTTTGCTTTGTCTGGTTTTAGCCATTTTGTATTTAGTAATTGGTTTCATGGGATTCAAGAATAATGAAGATGAGTCAATCTTAAAGTGTTTTAAAATGCTTGCTTTTGTCACAATAATAATGGGCACTTTTGTAATTAGCATTGTTGGTGATGGCGATGCTGATTTAGCAAAACACCTAATCATGGTACCATTAACTTTAGATTTAATATTTTTAGAAATTATAGCGGATGTTTTGCAACACTCTTTTTTTCATCCAATACAAAGTGAGAGGAGTAAATCTAATGGACTGGGTAAAATTGACTAGGAGATGGTGGGTGATTTTGCTATTTTTGACAGTGGCTTCCTCGTTAATAGCACAGTCTCCGTCAATAAAGGCTGCCAATTTTCAGAAATCAGACAGTTCTTCTAACAAGGTCCTTTTGGTCTACGACAGCAAAAACGCCTATTACAATGGAGAAAAAACGATTGATTCAGTTCAGCGGCTACTAACAGCCTTGGGTATGGAAACGACAACGACTACTATCAGCAAATATCAAAAAGGAACCTTAGAAAAAGGCGGTTACAGGGCAGTTATTACTTTAGTTAACTGGAAATCCATTAATTTTACTAATAAGTCTTTCATTACTGATCGTCAGAATTTCCAGGGAAGCAAGATTCATATTGGACAGAACTTGCAGACAGATGAGGTACAGGGGTTACAGGCAGATATCGATAAAATAGTACGGCAGCAGTTAATGTTTGAAAGTAATGGAATATTGGAACAATTGCCATATACTGATTCTATGGAAACTCTTAATAATATTAAAGGAAATTATTTAACTTTTGGGAAACTTCAGTTAGAAGGCTATGAACCAGCAAAAACAATGCCTTTTGGAGTGATTAGTAATAATAATGCTTATTTACCGTTTTGGAAAACAACTGGACTAGGTCTGATTTACGAGCAGGAACTTTTAACAAAGCTCTTAGGCAATCAGCATGGAAGAAAAAATTATCGGCCAATGTTAGTAATCACAAAGGTTACTCCGTTTGCCCACTTGAATTATTTAAAACAATTGATTCGAATGTTATATAAAAATGGAATTCATTTTGCATTAAGTGCCACGATTATTAACCAAAATATGAATCAGAAGGCTTTTGCAAAGTACGTTAATGTCCTGAAATATGCTGAAAATCATAATGGCCTGATTTATTTGAGGGCCCCTTACTTGCAGGATGGTTATCTAACAGATTCAGTTACAAATAAATCCTTAAGGACAGTAATTTCAAAAAACATGCGACTGTTATATCGCAATCAGGTGTATTCAATGGGAATAGCAGCACCAAATTATTGGAACCATGACAAAGTTTTGACTTATGCAGGGTTGAAACAGGCTAATGAAATTTTGTTATTGTCAAATCCTAAAATTTACCCTGAAATTGCCGCAAGCAATAAAGGAGCAACTTATCGCAAAGTGTATTATGTAGCATCGGTAGCGAGTTTTGAAAAAATTAAAGCTACACATTCATTATTAACGGATGAAAATATGAAATTCAAGGTGCCTACAGCTTTAAATATTAATTTGCCAAGAACACGTGCTAAATTGTTAAGGATTGAAAAAGATCTAAATAAAATGGACTTAACTTGGTATGATTTTTCGGCCGATTCGGTCCTTAGAAAAATAAGAATAAGCAATCGAACATTGACATATCAATTTGGAAATTATTACGTCAACGGTGTGCAACGTAATATAACGACTAACGATAATAATCAGAAGCAGTACAAAAAGCAGCACAAAAAAGTATTATTTGTTCAAAAAATCAATCATATTTTTAAATGGAGCAGTAAATTGTTGTTAGTCATTGTCATAATATCGTTAATTGGATTAGTTGGTTTCTTGATTAAGGGACGTCGAGTATATTTAGATAAGTTTAGGAGGAAGTAGATAATATGTCCTTAATAGATACACTCTTAATTATTAGTGTTTTTTCAATCTGGCTGGTCTTGTTGGTTAATGTCATATTAGTTTTTGCTGGTTATATTGGTTATTTGCGAACACATCAAGCTCCTTTACCTAGCAAACTACCTTTTGTATCTGTTTTAGTTCCTGCACATAACGAAGGAATTGTCATCATCAAGACTATTGAGTCACTGCTAGCATTTGACTATCCAGTTAATAAGTATGAAATTATTGTTATTAATGATAATAGCTCAGATAATTCTGCAGAATTGTTACAAAAAATTCAGGAAAAAAATCAAGGTCGCTTTTTAAAAGTTATTAATACTGATGAAATTGTTGGTGGAAAAGGAAAATCAAATGCACTAAATATTGGGCTTAAAGAAGCCAAAGGTAGTGTGATTGCCGTTTATGATGCAGATAATACACCTGAGAAGCCAGCATTGAAAATTTTGGTTTCGGAGTTGGCTGTTGATAAGAAGGCGGGTGCTGTAATCGGCAAGTTTAGAACTAGAAATAAAGATGCTTCATTACTGACAAGGTTTATAAACATTGAAACGCTGTCTTTTCAATGGCTTTCACAATCTGGAAGAAAAGCATTGTTTAACTTGTGTACTATTCCTGGGACTAATTATGTTATCAGAAAAGAATTGATTGAGAGAATGGGCGGCTGGGATGTGAATGCTTTGGCAGAAGATACTGAAGTTAGCTTTCGAGTGTATCGAATGAATTATCACATTAATTTTCAACCTTTGGCGGTTACATGGGAGCAGGAACCACAGACTTTTGATGTATGGTTCCACCAGAGAACAAGGTGGGTAAAAGGAAATATTTATGTCATATTGAAGAATCTAAAACTGTTATTTGTCAAAGAAGGACGCGCAATACGGTTTGATCTGATATATCTTTTGGCAATCTATTTTCTTTTAATGTTCTCTCTAATAATATCAGATATAACTTTTATTTTATCCGTTTCGGGGTTTGTACACATTGATATTACAGGATTCAGTAATCTACTGTGGCTTTTTGCCATAATTTTGTTTGTTGTCAGCACATTCATTACGATTACCACCGAAAAAGGAGAAATGACGTTTGATAATTTAATGATTATTATTCTAATGTATGTCGTGTATAGTCAAATGTGGTTGATAGTTGCTTTCTATGGATTAATGGTATACATGTGGGAGAAAATATCCCATAAAAAAACAGGCTGGTATAAAACAAAGAGGTATAAATGAGATGAAAAAAACAATTAGATTTTTATGGATAATAATGGGGAGCCTAGCAATCTCATTAGTAATGACACTAATGAGTGCGAGAGCTGACGATATAAAAAGCTACACTCAGCCGTTTCAAAATAATACAACTACCTTATCAGGTAAGTCAGTAACGGCAAATATGTATTTTACCAAAATTGATTATTGGGATTTGAAGACGGCAACTTTGAATTTAAATTATAAAGTATCACAGTTAGCAGCTAATCAAAGTTCAGATATTACTATTTCAATAAATGGGGTTAAATTTTATTCTTTTCGTCCTGCTATTAAGAGTGGGATGCAAACTAAACAAATAAAGATACCTGTTAGGTTGATTAATGGATCTGATAATTTAAAAATCTATGGTCAAATTATTAATCAGACTAAAGATAATACCGCTTTAGCGCAAACTCCAGCTAATTGGTTAACACTGTACAAAGGCTCAAACGTTAATTTTCAATATAATCTAAAACAACCAGACTTTAAAATAAATTCGTTTTACAATCATTTTTCTGGTGCCGATACCATCTCATGGGGACAATCGGTGATTGCTATTCCCAAAAATGCAAGCAATGGTGAATTAACAGCTGCAACATATGCTCTTGCAGGGCAAACAAGAACATTGAATACTGATACAGATCAGTTACCATTGACTTCGTTTGGAAATGCTAAGGCAAAAAATGCAAATTATAAAATTATTGTTGCATTGTATAAAAATTTGCCCAAAAAATATCAAAGCCAAATTAAAGTAGATGATGTGCGAAATAATGGGTTTCTAAAATTAATTTATAATAATGATAAACACATTTTGATTGTTACTTCTCAAAAGCTTAAATTACTGCAAAAAGCTGCAAAGTTCGTTGCAAATTCAGAATTGATGGAAGAAACACAATCATCAACCGAAAAGATTAGTGATGGGACACAAACATATTCATCAACCCTTAATTATAATGGGTCGGCAAGCTTAACCAGCAAGGGGCAAAAAGTGACTGGTGCAGGTCATCAAGAAGCTGAATTCTTTATAAGTTTACCAAGCAGCCGAACTAATTCTGCAGGTAGTAAAATTAGATTACACCTTAGATATGCCAAGAACTTGAATTTTAAAAATTCGTTAGCAACAGTGTATATTAATAAAAAAATTGTTGGGAGTCATAGATTAAGTCTTTCAAAAGCGGATAATGATACTTTTACACTAACTTTGCCTGCTAATCTGAAGTTAGGAAATAGTTTGGTTGTTCGTGTCGCGCTAGATTTGGCACCAAGAAGTACAGCCAATACAGATAATGCCGACACACCGTGGGCTTATATCGAGTCTGATTCGAAAGCATATATCAAATCACAGGATAAAAACGATCTGCTATTTTCAAATTATCCTAGTTTATTTATTAGGAATCGAACTTATAATCAAATTGCGGTCGTTCGGCCAAAAAAACTCAGTAATTATGATTTACAGACAATTACCAATATTTTTAACTTGATTGGAGTCTATGCTGAAAGTAATACAGGATCTATCAAGTTCTATACAAAGAAGCCTTCAACAAAAGTACTGCAAAACAAGAACTTAATTGTTTTTGGAACGCCGAAGAGCAATAGTTTTATTAAAGAATTGAATCATTCTTTGTATTTTAAGTTTAGTAAAAGCTTTAAGGGTTTTGTATCGAATGAAAAATTAAGTATTGAAAAGAAATATGGTGAAAACATTGGAACCGATCAATTACTGCGGTCACCTTATAATAAAAATCTAGGGTTACTGGTCGTAACTGCAGCTCATTCTCAGGATGTTTACATGGCAACAACCCAGATAAATTTCCAAAAAAATATTGTACAGCATAGCGGGGATGCAATTATTGTTGATCAAAATAATAATCTTTATAATTATCGCTTCAAAAAGAATGCTGTTCTCAACAAAAAGATAGCAATCAAGCAAAATATTCAAACAAACGGTAAGTTATATATTTATATTTTGATGGCACTGTTTATTGCGATTATTTTAGGCGTAACAATAATTTTGTTATTGTTGAAAAATAAAAAATCAAGTGGAAAGGTCCGGCAGAAATATGAAGAATAATAATAATACTTTAATTTCCGATGTGTATTTTTTGTTGACATTGATGGCTTTTTCAATTGTAGCAGTATATATGGGAATTTCACATAATTTTTTAATGATAAATATCTTCTATCTGGGAATTAGTTTATTGTTGCTTGTAATCAGCTATTTTGTTGGATTACTTCCAGGTTTACTTGGCAACTTGATCTTCATCTTTATACAAGGCAGTTATATGTTGTATGAGAATTTATTGCAGGGAGAGTATGTTAGTTTTTTGATGATGTTTTGGCTGGTTATGCCGTTGATATTATCGCTGGTAATTTATGGTATGACAGATCATCAAAGAAAAGTACAGATGGAAAACCAGCAAATGAAACTGAGATTGAGCGAAGATACTGTGTTTGATGATTTAACAAATTTACGCACAATGAATGCTTATCAACAGGATGCAGAAATTTTTATCGGAACGCACAAGAGATTTTCAATTCCGCTTTCGACAGGAGTTATTACATTTCGGTACGATGATCAGCTTTTAAACATGATGTCACCAGAAAATCGGATAAAGTTAATCAAGGAAATTTCAAAGATTATAGTTTCTAGTTTACGAGAAAATGATATTATCTATAATATTTCAGGTCAAGGCGGCAAACCACGGTGGGCAATATTATTATTCTCGAAAAAGGATGGAATTAATATCGCTGTTGCACGAATTAAAAAAAATGTCGAGGAGCAACTTGTAAAATATCCTGAACTCAATAAATATGATATCCAATTAAGGGTTGGAGTGGCAGAATATGATGATAGTATTACCTCGGTTAAGGGGTTCATAGCTACGGCTGTACAAGAGCAGGAATATGATGTTTAGCGATTACCTTTTTTACCATATAATTTTTGATGATTTTTGGAGAGGCATTATTGTTTTACGCAAATTGATACTTAATTTTGAGGGTGCAACTGAATGTAAAGTGTGATAAATTGTTTTAATAGGGAATTAGCAGATAGTAAAATAATACTATTTCATAGAATTTGATTATCTTATTTATCAAAGAGGGGAAATTAAATGTGGCGCTATTTAAAACGATTATTGATTGGAAAACCTTTAAAAACTGCAGATGAGGGTAACCAACAACTAACAAAGTTCAAAGCCTTGGCTCTGCTGTCTTCTGACGCATTATCATCAGTAGCATATGGGACTGAGCAAATTACAGCAGTTTTGGTGGCCTTATCTGCTGCGGCTACGTGGTACGCGTTACCAGCAGCTGGGATTGTTTTGATTCTATTGTTTGCAATAACATTGTCCTATCGGCAAATTATTCATGCATATCCATCTGGCGGAGGTGCATATATTGTTGCAACAAAGAACTGGGGAACACCAGTCGGCTTAGTTGCAGGTGGTTCATTGCTAGTTGATTACATGTTGACTGTAGCCGTTTCTGTAACTTCCGGGACGGAGGCAATCACTTCAGCAATTCCA
This sequence comes from Lactobacillus sp. UCMA15818, assembly GCF_030400225.1. Lineage (GTDB taxonomy): Bacteria > Bacillota > Bacilli > Lactobacillales > Lactobacillaceae > Liquorilactobacillus. Next base: position 73,527 of record NZ_VJYB01000002.1, read on the forward strand.
TTTTTGAGGACATATAGTATTGCTATTGCAATTATCATTGTCTTATTTATTATGACTTTGAATTTGCGCGGCATGCGTGAATCAGCTTCTTTTTTAACATTTCCAGTTTATCTATTCATTACTATTTTGGTTTCGATGCTTGGATGGGGATTATTCAATATTATTACGAATAAGGTTCAATATAATGCGCCTGCACCAATAGGGGGAGCAGTTCCTGGAATGTCTTTAATCTTGTTTCTTAAGGCATTTTCAGCGGGATCATCTTCCTTGACGGGTGTGGAAGCTATTAGTAATGCAGTCCCTAATTTTAAAAAACCTAAAAGAAGAAATGCCGCTAATACCTTAGCTCTGATGGCCGTAATTCTAGGTGCGTTTTTTACAGGAGTTACTTTCTTGAGTTATTATCTGGGTGTTCTTCCTAATAACAAAGAAACGGTCTTATCTCAAATAGGAATGGCGGTTTTCGGTAAGGGAATCTTTTATTATCTCCTACAATTCTCGACAGCTATGATACTGGCAGTTGCCGCTAATACCGGTTTCTCAGCATTTCCAATACTAGCTTATAATTTAGCAAAAGATAAATTTATGCCACATATGTATATGGACAAAGGAGACCGTTTGGCATATTCAAATGGAATTATTTCACTTGCGGTTGGAGCGATTGTTTTAATCTTAATTTTTCATGGGCAAACCAACTTATTAATTCCTTTGTATGCAGTCGGTGTTTTTGTACCGTTTACACTTTCTCAGTCGGGGATGATCATTCATTGGTTCAGAGAAAGAGGAACCAATTGGATTTTAAATTCCCTTGTTAATCTGTTAGGAACAATTATTTCATTTCTTTTAGTTGTGTTTTTGTTCTTGCTACATTTTCAAAATGTGTGGCCATATTTGATAATTATGCCGGTTTTATTATTTGCATTTCAAAAAATTCATAATCATTATATCATGGTTGCTTCCCAGTTACGCTTGAGTGAAGAAGCCTCACTTCATGATTACAATGGTTCAACTGTAATTGTCCTTGTAAGTTCAGTAACTCATGTGACGACTGGAGCTATCAATTATGCAAGATCAATCGGTGATTATGTAATCGCAATGCATGTTTCATTTGATGAGAACCCCAAAAAGGAACATGAGACTGCAAAGGAATTTAAGGAATCATTCCCAGATGTACGCTTTGTTGATTTACATTCTTCATACCGTTCAGTAGCAACCCCTGTTTTACGTTTTTGCGATGTTATTGCTAAGAACTCGGCGGAAAAGAATTACTCAATGACAGTCTTAGTGCCACAATTTGTACCGCGTAAACCATGGCAAAACATTTTACACAACCAGACTAGTTTAAGATTACGTGCCGTTTTAAATTCACGTGAGAACATTATTGTATCAACGTACAGCTATCATTTAAAAAAATAGGTTTTATAGGGCTCTATAAAAGCTATCAGGGTTTATGTTATAATAACCAAGATTGGTTATATAATCTAGTAGATAATTAAGCTCTTCTTTAATTTGATTAAAGAAAAAAGAAAGAGGACGGCGTATGTATACAGTTGTTACGTCTTTTTTGGCAACACTGGCATTTTCGTTTTTTTTGACGCCGCTTGTTAGACGGTTGGCGTTCAAAATAGGCGCGGTTGATAATCCGAATGCTAGGCGTGTCAACAAATCACCGATGCCGACAATGGGAGGCCTTGCAATTTTTTTGGCCTTTAATATAACAAATATTTTTATCTTAAGAAAAGAATATCCAAGTAGCCAGTTTTGGCCGCTCTTTGCAGCTGAATGTGTAATAATTCTGACTGGTGTAATTGATGATATTTTTGAACTTAAACCTAAACAAAAAATATTAGGGATAACAATTGCGGGGTTAATAATTTATTTTTTTGCAAATATAAGAATGACGACTTTGACACTTCCTTTTTTGGGTACACTCAATTTGGGGATTTTAAGTCTTCCAATTACTTTAATATGGATTTTAGCCATTACTAATGCAGTTAACCTGATTGATGGACTTGATGGGCTTGCCACTGGGGTATCGGTGATTGCTTTATTTACGACTGGAATTACAGGCTTCTTCTTCTTGACGGTTACAAGTACATATGTTTCAGTTTGGATTTTTATGCTGGTAGCAGCTCTGTTAGGTTTCTTACCATATAATTTTCATCCGGCTAAAATTTATCTTGGGGATACAGGGGCTCTTTTTATTGGTTTCATGATATCAACTTTCTCTCTTTATGGACTCAAAAATGCAACTTTTATTTCAATAATTATTCCAGTGATCATACTTGGGGTTCCAATTACAGATACTGTTTTTGCAATATTACGGCGCTTTTTAAATAAAAAACCAATTGCACAGGCTGATAAACATCATTTGCATCACAGATTAATGGAAATGGGATTGTCTCATACACAAACGGTTCTTGTGATATATGGGATAGCTCTCATATTTTCAATGATTTCATTGCTGTATCCGATTTCCAATTTAGGAGGTTCAATCTTATTGACTGTTGCAACCTTGATAGGGCTTGAATTATTTGTGGAATCAATTGGGCTAGTTGGGCCTGAGAGAAGACCTGTATTGAAGTGGATAGGGAAGGTTTTGAAGATAAAGGATCATAAATTTTCATCTAAGAATAAGAAATAACGGATAGTACAAAGTCGTGGAAATTTGAGTATCAACTAGAAACTACGAACATAGCAAGAACTTTACTATGAGTAATTTGAAGTTAGACGGAGAATTTTGACTTATGAAACACTTTTATTTGTAATAAATAGAAAGGGCTGTGTCAAAATTTAACTTTGATACAGCCTCTTTTGGCAAGAAAAATGTGCAATGAGGGGTTGGGTTAAAAGACAGCTTTTGGCTCAATGTGTTGTCGTAGATTCCGATTTTATTTATTTTGCGGTATTTCAATATACTTTGTTCCATTTGGTTTGAATTTGACTTGCCCATTCAGCAAGTCTTTTATTTTTGCTAATATTACAGATGTTTCGGCAAGGTTTGTTGCAAGTAAGAGTCGAATGTTTTCTTGATAAGAAATTGAGTCGACAACTAGCTGATTTTCTGCGGCAAAATTTTGAAGTCGACCGAGTTGAGAATAACTAATTGTTATCACCGTAATATTTTGTTGCTTTATCAAAACAATTACATTCTTCAAAGCCAACGTCGTTGCTCGTCCGTATGCTCTGATTAATCCACCAGTTCCAAGCTTTATTCCACCAAAATATCTTGTTACGACAGCAGTTGCATTGCGAACATTTGTTTTTAGAAGTACATCCAAAATTGGGATACCAGCTGTTCCTGAAGGTTCGCCATTATCACTTTGACGTTGAATATCATTTTTATCGCCAATCAAATAAGCGAAACAGTTATGCTTTGCCTTTGGGTTAAGCTTTTTAATTTTTTCAATAAACTGTTGCGCATCTTGTTCAGTATTTGTGTGTGCGACATTACAGATAAAAGTTGACTTTTTAATTATTAGTTCAGCAGAATTTTCTTTTCCAATAGTTAAATAACTTTCGATGCCATTCAACTCCTTTGCGTATTTATTCTTTGACAGGGTGGTGTGGTAATGCAAAAAGAAGATTTCTTTGGAAGATGGGTGACGTTAAAAAAGACAGACCAAATCATGATTGAAGATGAAACTTGCTTTGTCAAAAAAGATGCTCTTAAAGTACAGAAAAATACGATAATTTGTAATAGATGTAAGCAAAGAACCATAAAGCAACGTGCATTTTTACCCAATCAACAATATTATTGTCCCGCATGTATAATGCTTGGACGACTTACAACACAACATATATTATACACGATAGAAGAACCTAATCATTTTTTTGATATTTCTAATCCATTGACGTGGGAGGGAGAATTATCTCAAAACCAACTAAGATGTTCAAAGAAAGTAGTTCAGATTCAGCAAAATAACAAGGATCTTTTATTATGGGCAGTCACAGGTGCGGGGAAAACTGAGATATTATTTGCGGGTCTGGCCGCTGCCTTTAAGCAACACAAAAGAGTTTGTATTGCTTCACCACGAGTTGATGTTTGTAATGAACTATACCCGAGATTAAAAGCGGCATTCGCATGCACTACAATGGCTCTTTTACATGGCTATCAGACAGAAAAATACGAATATACACAATTAGTAATCTGTACGACACACCAATTGTTACGTTTTAAAAATGCATTTGATATGCTTATCATTGATGAAGTTGACGCTTTTCCATTTAAGGGTGATACAATGCTGCTGAATGCAGTTAGTTCAGCTAGAAAACCTGTTAGTTCACTAATTATGTTAACAGCGACACCCACTCATTTTTTAAGGAGTCAAGTACGGAAGAAAAAATTAGCAGTTGAATATCTTCCTTCCAGATATCATGGATACGAGTTGCCTGTTCCAAAGCTAATTATCAGGTCGAAGTGGTTAAAGGAATTACAGAAAGGAAAAATTTGCAATAATATCAGGAAAACCATAAATACTTGGATTGATAGTGGAGCCCCTTTTCTAATTTTTGTATCACGAATTGATTTTTTAAAAGATGTAAACATTGTAATTGAAAAGTTTATTAAAGGAAGATGTGTGGGAGAAACCGTTTTTTCTGCTGATAAGGAACGAATTGAAAAAGTTCAGAAGATGAGAGATGGAGATTTTCAATATTTGGTAACCACAACTATTCTTGAGCGCGGCGTAACTTTTGCCGGTCTGAATGTTTTAGTTTTAGGTGCGGATGACGAGCTTTTCAATAGTGCATCTCTTGTCCAAATTGCTGGTAGGGTTGGTAGAAGTACTCAGTGTCCTGGCGGAGATGTAGTTTTTTTGTGTAGTCGAAAAAAAAGGAATGTAGTTAATGCAAGGAAGCAAATTGTTGCACTTAACTTGAAAGGAAAAAATAAAAAATGAATTATTGCTTAATGTGTCAAGGCAGAATCAATGAATATTTTGATTTTGCATGGGTACTTTCTTTACAGCAGCCACGGAAAAGCTTTCTTTGCAAGAATTGCCACAATAATTTCATGATATTAATTAATCATCCTAACTGCCCTGGTTGTGGAAGAAGAATGAATAAGAAAGAGCTTTGTGTTGACTGCAAGAAATGGGAAAAAATATATGATGACTTATTAGGGAATACCGCATTGTATGAGTATAACGAAGCAATGAAGACATACTTTGAAAGATTTAAGTTTATGGGAGACTATTATTATTTTAATATCTTCAATGAAGAATTAAAAGCAGTTATTCAAAAAAAATATAGTAAAGGATGGTTGTACGTACCGATTCCACTTTCTTTTCAGAGTTTCCAGATAAGGATGTTTAATCAAGTTGAAGCTTTGTTTTCAGGATTGAAGTTGACAGATTTGCTCGTAGTAAAAAGTGGTGAGAAAATACAGCAATCAAAATTGAATAGGCGAGAGCGTTTAACAATGAGTCAGCCATTTATATTGAATACTCATAGTGGTGTAAAAGTTGAAGCGACAAATATAGTATTACTTGATGATATTTATACAACGGGTCGTACATTGTATCATGCCGCAATAATAATGAAGAATGCAGGTGCAAGAGAAATAAAATCAATCACACTTGCAAGATAGCTAAGGATAATATTTGTTAATTGTAACGTTTTCTTTTATAATAAAGATAGCATATATTTGCTTGCTGATTTATTTTAGTGAGTGATGGTGTTGAGTTGTGAAAGGAGAGGTTTGTTATGCTTAAGTACAATATTCGTGGAGAAAATATCGAAGTCACAGAGGCAATCAGGAGTTATGTTCAAAAGAAGTTAACTAAATTAGAAAAATATTTTGAAGATACTTCTAACTCGACGGCTCATGTCAATTTAAAGGTCTATTCCGATAAGACCGCCAAGGTTGAGGTTACTATTCCATTACCGTACCTTGTACTGAGGGCCGAGGAGACGTCGGCAGACATGTACGCTAGTGTTGACTTAGTGACAGATAAGCTAGAACGTCAAATTCGCAAGCATAAAACTAAAATTAATCGCAAGTCACGTGAAAAAGGATTCACAAGTGTTCAAGTAAAAGATGATAAGGAAGAAAATGAGAATGGTTTTGACATTGTTCGTTCCAAACATTTCTCATTGAAACCAATGGATAGTGAAGAGGCTGTTCTTCAGATGAATATGTTGGGGCATGACTTCTTTATCTATGAAGATTCAGAGACAGATGGTGTTAATATTGTTTACCGCAGAAAAGACGGTAGATATGGTTTGATTGAATCTACAGAAAATTAATCACAAAAGACGGGCGGTTCTCTTCGGAGATAGGCTCGTCTTTTTTTGAAATTTAAAATCTGTTATAATTGTTTCAAATTAAGGCAATTGATGATAAGATACATTGTGGTATACTGTTTTTTTAAATAACAGGATAAATTTTTATATTGATTTTTTTGGAAAGGAAATATGACATGGCAAATGTCCTAAGAAAATGGGTCGAAAGTGACAATAGAGAATTAAAACGCTTGGGAAAAATTGCTGATAAAGTTGAAGCATACGCTGATGACATGGCAGCCTTAAGTGATGAAGAGTTACAAGCAAAGACACCAGAATTAAAGGCAAAATTTGCAGCAGGGACATCTTTAGATGATTTACTACCAGAGTCCTTTGCTGTTGTCCGAGAGGGCGCAAAAAGAGTCCTTGGACTATATCCATTTAGGGTTCAAATTTTTGGTGGGGTAGTCTTGCATGAGGGTGATATTGCCGAAATGAAGACTGGTGAAGGTAAGACTTTGACGGCTACTATGCCGGTTTATTTAAATGCACTTGCTGGGCAAGGGGTGCATGTCGTGACTGTTAATGAGTATCTTTCGGCACGCGATGCAAGAGAGATGGGTGAGTTGTACTCTTGGCTGGGTCTCTCAGTTGGACTGAATGTCTCGAATCTATCGCCAGATGAGAAGAGAAATGCATATAAATGTGACATCACATACTCAACAAATAGTGAGCTAGGATTTGATTATCTTCGTGATAACATGGTTGTTTATCGCGAGGATATGGTCCAAAGGCCACTTAATTTTGTAATAGTCGATGAAGTTGATTCAATTTTGATTGATGAAGCCAGGACCCCTTTGATTATTTCGGGACAGGCTGAAAAGTCTACAACTTTATATACTAGAACAGATCGTTTTGCTAAGACTTTAACCGAAGAAGCTGATTTTAAGATTGATCTTGAATCAAAAACTGCTTCTTTGAATGAAGAAGGTATCAAGAAAGCTGAGAAGTATTTCGGGCTTGAGAACTTGTATGATCCCGATAATACTGCATTAACACACCATTTGGATAATGCTTTGCGTGCAAACTTTATAATGTTACGCGACAAAGATTATGTTGTTTCTGATGGTGAGGTTTTAATTGTTGATCAGTTTACAGGGCGTATTATGGAGGGACGTCGTTATTCAGATGGACTCCATCAAGCAATTGAAGCCAAGGAACATGTTGAGATTCAACAAGAAACGAAGACAATGGCTAATATTACTTATCAGAACTTCTTCAGAATGTATAGGAAAATTGCTGGTATGACAGGTACTGCTAAGACCGAACAAGAGGAATTTCGTGAAATCTACAATATGGAAGTTATTTCCATTCCTACTAATAAACCGGTTCTGCGTGAGGATCGCCCAGATTTGCTGTATCCGACTCTAGAGAGTAAATTTACGGCGGTAATTGATGATATCAAGGAACGCAATGAAAAAGGACAGCCAATTCTTGTTGGGACTGTTGCAGTTGAGACTTCTGAGTTGTTGTCAGAACTTTTGGATAAAGCAGGAATTGTGCATGCAGTCTTGAATGCTAAAAACCATGCTAAGGAAGCCGAAATCATTATGAATGCGGGTCAGCGTGGTGCAGTGACAATTGCTACTAATATGGCTGGTCGTGGGACTGATATTAAATTAGGGCCTGGTGTTCGTGAAGTTGGTGGATTAGCTGTTATTGGGACTGAGCGTCATGAATCTCGCCGAATTGATAATCAGTTGCGTGGTCGTTCAGGCCGTCAGGGTGATCCGGGGTTAACACAATTTTATCTCTCATTAGAGGATGACTTGATGTTGCGTTTTGGTTCTGAAAGAGTAAAGGCAATTCTTGAACGATTTAAAGTTACGGATGAGAATGCTGTTATTCAGAGTAAGATGATTTCACGTCAAGTTGAATCAGCGCAAAAGCGTGTAGAAGGGAATAACTACGATACGCGTAAACAAGTGTTGCAATATGATGATGTAATGCGGGAACAGCGTGAAGTTATTTATGCGCAAAGACAACAGGTCATTATGGAAGAAAAATCACTTAAACCAATTATTCTAGCAATGATTAAGCGTACTGTTGAACATTTTGTGCAGATGCATACACAAGGGGAACAGAAAGATTGGAATTTACAGGCAATTCTTGATTTTGCAATTGGTGCGATGGTTAATGAAGATAGTATTACAATTAAGGATGTGCAAGGCAAAAAGCCTGAAGAAATTGTTAATTACTTGATGGATTGTACAGATGCTAACTATGCAACGAAAGAAAAACAATTATATGATGCTTCGCAAATGTTGGAATTTGAGAAAGTTGTTGTTTTACGAGTAGTTGATTCAAGATGGACGGATCATATTGATGAAATGGATCAATTGCGCCAATCTATTGGACTACGTGGCTATGGACAATTGAATCCATTAGTTGAATATCAGACGGATGGATTTAGAATGTTTGAACAGATGATTGGGGATATTGAGTATGATGTTACCCGCTTATTCTTGAAAGCTGAAATTAGACAGGATATCAAACGGTAATAATTTAGATAGTACTTGTGAGTCTTGACATGTTCAGTTTTACTGGCATATGTTGAGACTCTTTAGTTATTAATAGAGAAAAAGAGGTATACAAATGGAAATAAGTGATTACAAGCGAATTATCGAAAAAATGAATGAACAAGTCGCAGACTTTAGGGGGTCTCTTTGACTTAGATGCATTGGATATCAGAATTTCTGAGAATGAAGCGCAAATGGCTAATCCAGATTTTTGGAATAATCAGAATGAAGCTCAAAAATTAATCGAAGAGACTAATGAATTGAAGATCAAACATGATAATTTTAAAGAATTGGCTGATGAACTTGCTGAACTTAAAATTCTTCTGGAATTAGTTCAGCTTGAACCGGATAAAGAGATCATTGCTGAATTGGATGAAAAAATTGAAAGTGCACAGAAGAAGATGAATAGTTATCAGCTAACACTCTTGTTAAGCGGTAAGTACGATAAGAGCAATGCTATCTTAGAGATACATCCAGGTGCTGGTGGGACTGAATCACAAGATTGGGGTTCAATGTTGCTGCGAATGTATGATCGTTGGGCACAACAGCACAATTTCTCAGTGGAAGTTTTAGATTATCAGGCTGGAGATGAGGCAGGGATCAAAAGTGTTTCATTAATGATTAAGGGAACCAATGCTTATGGATATTTGCGCAGTGAAAAAGGGGTTCATAGATTAGTGCGAATCTCACCCTTTGATGCTGCTGGAAGGCGTCATACTTCATTTGCATCAATCAATGTGATGCCTGAATTGGGAGATGATATCGAAGTTGAGTTGAGGTCAGACGATGTTAAGATGGAAGTTTTTCGTGCCAGTGGTGCAGGTGGACAGCATATCAATAAGACATCTTCAGCAGTTCGCCTAATCCATATTCCGACGGGAATCGTAGTATCTAGTCAAGCACAACGTTCACAATTTCAAAACCGTGCAACTGCCGAAAGCATGTTAAAGTCTAAATTATATCAGCTAAAACTGGAAGAACAGGAAAAGAAAAAGGCTGCTATTCAAGGACAACAGCTTGAAATCGGTTGGGGGTCACAAATTAGATCTTATGTATTCCATCCCTATTCATTGGTAAAAGATCACAGGACAAATTTCGAGACGGGAAATGCACAAAGTGTTATGGACGGAGATTTAGATGGGTTTATAAATGCATTCTTGCAGTACGAGTTACAATTAAGAAACCCGTAATAATAAACTAATTGAAATTAAATTGTAACGTTGCTGCAATATTGCTTTTTGTATTAATGATATAATATTTGGGGTATATCAAAATACAAGGAGGAAAATCCTTTTGATTGAATTTAAACATGTGTTTAAAAAGTACTCCAATGAAGTCTTAGCAGCAAACGATTTTAGTGTTAAGATTCGACAGGGTGAATTTGTGTACGTGATTGGTCCCAGTGGAGCTGGAAAGTCGACATTTATTAAGATGATGTATCGGGAAGAGCATCCTACTTCTGGTGAAATCATAGTGAATGATTATGAATTACAAAAGATTAAAAGTAGTGAAATTCCATTTTTAAGACGCGAATTAGGGATTGTTTTTCAAGATTTTAAGCTCTTACCAAAGCTTACTATTTTTGAAAATATTGCTTATGCACTGCAAGTGATTGAAAAGGATCCAGAAACAATTGCAACAAGGGTAAATTATGTTTTAGACTTGGTGGGATTAAAGGATAGAGTAAATGCGTTTCCCGATGAACTTTCAGGTGGGGAACAGCAAAGAATATCAATTGCGCGTGCCATTGCTAACAAACCTGAAGTCGTAATTGCTGATGAACCAACTGGTAATTTAGATCCAGATACCGCTGCTGGGATAATGGAAATTCTTGAACGAATTAATGGTGAAGGAACGACGGTTGTAATGGCTACACATAATAGTCAAATTGTCGATCAATATAAGCACCGTGTTTTAGAAATAGAAGACGGAAAAATTGTTCGTGATCAGACTGAAGGAGGATTTTTCCAAGATGAAGATTAGTACGTTTAAAAGACATGTGATTGAAAGCTTGAAGAGCTTAAAACGTAATGGTTGGATGTCTGTTGCTGCGCTTAGTGCAGTTACGGTGACCCTTCTTTTGGTTGGCATTTTATTTTCAATTCTAATGAATGTTAACAAAGTTGCTTCTGATGTTGAAAATGATGTGCAGGTCAGAGTTCTTATTAATCGTGGGACGACTAATAAACAAGAAGCAAAACTAAAACAGGACCTAGTGAAGCTTCATTCAGTCAGCAAAATTAAATTTTCTAGTAAAGAGCAAGAACTCAAAAATGTAATTGGTAGTTATGGGAAAGAATTCAAGCTTTTCGGCGGTGATGATAATCCGTTAAATGATGTTTTTGTTGTGAGTGCAAAGAAACCGGAGCAAACGGTTAAAATTGCTAAAGAAGCAAAGAAGATGAAGCATGTTTACGATGCAAAATATGGTGGAGCTTCTGCAAAAAAACTGTTCAATATTGTTGACAACATTCAAAGATGGGGAATTGCCATAAGCTTGTTATTGCTTTTTGTTGCCGTCTTCTTAATTTCTAATACAATTAGAATTACAATTCTATCACGGAAAAACGAAATTGCAATTATGCGTCTGGTTGGTGCAACCAATGGCTTTATTAGGTGGCCTTTTATTCTTGAAGGAGCTTGGACGGGATTATTTGGTGCGATTATTCCGATTCTTGTTGTCGATTTCGGGTATGTATGGCTCTATGGAATTATTTCAAATTCGCTTGCCAGTACAGGATATAGACTATTGACCCCAAGTGTCTTTTTGTTTCAGATTGACACGCTGCTCATTTTGATTGGGATTGTAATTGGCGCAATTGGTTCTGGAATTTCAATGAGACGTTTTCTTAGAATTTAGCAGTAGCAGTGAATTTAATAGGTGATAAAAGCTTTAGAACTGTCGGATATATTTTTTATTGAAGTTGTACAATTGTGACAGCATGATATAAGAGTAAGATGGATTGTAGAACTAATTTATACGTAATCATTGAAAGGGCTAGGTCAAAAGCTAAATTTTGACCTAACTTTTTTTATTTTGAGTAAACATGTTATACAAATTAAAATTCTGAGCTAATTAAAGTATATGCCATGTTCGTAATCGTGTTAGTGTTCAAATTTTGTAATGCACTTCACCATAGTACATCCTCTTTTCTTGGGCTTAATCAAGTCCTTGATTTTAGAGATTTGCTAGCTGCGTAATTTGTTACTTTTTGTACTAATCATAATATATTGTTATACTATAAACTATGGATATTAAGTAGCTTGGGAGGATGATTAAGATGGAGCTTATATTTTTTTGGATGCTGCTTATTCTAAATCCAGTTGTTTTGTTTGGCCTAATGGTAATTTTTTTTGGTTATTTGAGAAGAATAAAAAATGAACGGAAATATTTTAGAACAGCAATAAATAATGATTTTTTTGAGGGACGCTATTATATAAAAAATGCGTTCAAATTAGGATTATTAAGTTCGAGCATTACTATCTTATTAGGACTGGAACTTACAAAACAGTGGATTTTTATTTATATGGGAGTTGCAGTTATTGGTATTGTTTTGTCATTATACATAGATTTGAATACTGTTTTGTTATTACTTTTTACTGGAAGTACAATAGGAATATCTAGTTTACAACTGCTTAGTGACAAATTAACTATCCCGGCAAGTTTGAAATTTTTGGATGGGATTAAACCAGGTGTTGTTTTTGCAATTTTATCAATTTTTTATTTGACGAAATTAATAATGTTAAGAAGCTACAAGCAGGGCTTTTTTCAGCCAAAAGTATATAACGGAAAGCGTGGCAGAAGATTAATTAGGTATTCTTTGAAAGACCAAACAGTTCTGCCATTGATTGTTCTTGTGCCTGGGGACCTTATACACAGTGTTATTTCATTTTGGCCTGTCTTTAACGTTGGTGGGCAATCATTTACATTGTTTGTTTTACCGTTATGGATTTCTTGGACACTAAGACTTTGGCGTAACAAGGTTGAGTCAGAGTTACAAGGGGCGAAAGTTAACACGCGAGAGGAACTTGTTATCGCTGTAGTTGGAACGGTATTAGGGTTCCTGGTCCCGGTTACTGGAATCTTTGTATTTGTCATATTACTTTTGGTAGTTACCTTGCGCTTTGCGCAAAGGTATGCAAGGATGAAGAGAAGGGGCAAATGGTATGCTGAAACTCACGATGGAATTCGAGTCGTTGCAATTCAACCTGAAACCCCTGCTGCAAAGATGAATCTGGAAATCGGGGATGTAATCATTACGTGTAATGGAATTTCTGTCACAACAGAGTCAGAGTTTTATGAGGCGTTGCAAAAGAATTCAGCGTATTGCAAATTAAAAGTTAGAACATATGAAGGTCAATTGAAATTAACCGAGAGTGCAATTTTTGCGAATTCACCACACGAAATCGGGGTAATATTGTTTCATTAATTCTTTGGAGGGAATGTAGTGAAAAAAATACTTGTAGTTGATGATGAAATGTCTATAGTAACATTATTGAAGTATAATCTGGAACAGGCTGGTTATGAGGTTGACACTGCACTTGATGGACAGACTGGGTTTGATAAGGGGCGTAATTTCAAATTCGATTTTATTTTATTGGATTTAATGCTGCCAAAGATGGATGGGTTGGAAATTACTAAGAGATTAAGACAGGAAAAAGTAAAAACACCTATTATGATTTTGACGGCAAAAGGTGAAGAGTATGATAAGGTTATTGGACTTGAACTTGGTGCCGATGACTACTTGACCAAGCCATTTTCACCACGAGAGGTGATAGCACGAATAAAGGCCATTGCTCGAAGAACTGAGGAAGTTCCTGATAACAATCTTGCTACCAAAGATAGGATAGAAAGCGAAGTGGAACCAGAAGAAGTTTATCATTTTCCAGACTTCTCGGTCGATTTAGTAAATTATTCTGTTACGAAGAATGGAGAGAAAGTTAAACTAACACCTAAAGAATTTGAATTACTTGCATATTTTATAAAAAGAAAACACCGGGTATTAAGTCGTGATAAGCTTTTAAATGGTGTTTGGGGATTTGATTATGTTGGGCAAACTAGAATGGTAGACATGCATGTCAGCCATTTGCGGGAGAAGATTGAGCAGAACCCCAAAAAACCAAGTTATATAGAAACTGTCAGAGGATTTGGATATCGATTTGAAGGTGAAAGCAATCAAGATAATTAGGGCATTTATTATTGATTTTATTATAATAATTGCGGTTATATATATGCTACTTTCGATTCTTACGACCGAGAAGGGTACAAGCTTAAAGGAAATTTTAGGTGCCAGTGAAGGCCTATTGATTATTATTTTTGCAGCCTTATTGGCTGGAGTTGAGGTAAGTTTTAGGTATATTAGATATAAACAAGGCAAGCAAGAGTTGGAGTTACTTTCGCAGAAGTTAAACGATATTACTGAAGGAAAAAAACCAGGTCATATTTTGCTTGAGCCCAGTGATCCACTATATGAAATTTCGCGGACAATCAACAGGCTTGAGAATAGACAACATGATTTCACCAAGAACTTTACGGTTCAGCAACGAGGTTACTTTTCGCTGATTGAATATCTTACGATTGGTGTAATGATTCTTGATCAGGACAGGAAGATCTATATGAGTAACCACGCCATGAGTGATTTGATGGGACGTGAAATGAATTTACAAGGGCAAATCTACATTAATGAAATTAGAACATACGATTTGAGTCGTCTGATTGAGGCTGCGTTTTCTTCACAGGAAGATCAGCATAGTGAAATTCGACTTGATTTAACAGATAAGGTTGTTGATGCGCATGTTGTTTATGTTCCGGTCAGCAAGCACCGTCTTTTAGTGATGGTGCTGTTGTATGATATTACAGAGTTAAAAGAAATTGAGAGAATGCAGTTGGATTTTGTAGGAAATGTCAGCCATGAGTTGAAGACTCCGATTACAGCGATAACCGGATTCAGTGAAACTTTACTACAAGGTGCAATGGAAGACAAGCAGGCTCTAAAGGAGTTTTTGGCAATTATTCATAAGGAAAGTCTGAAACTAACAGAATTAGTTGAAGATATTTTATCCTTAGCAAGAATTGATGCAAACACAGAATTGAATTTGAAGGAAATTAATTTAAGGGTCTATGTGGCTGAACTTTTAAAGACATTTAAGCCCCAGCTGGAAAAAAAGAAAATTATGGTCTTTTTGGAAATATCCGAGAAATATGTGGTTAGTATGGATCAGAATAAATTGAGACATGTCATTGATAATCTAATTCAAAATGCAATCAAGTATAATAGTTTTCAAGGAAAAATTTGGATTGATGGTTCAATTGATGAGAAAAGTTGGAGCATCGGTATTCGAGATAATGGTTATGGAATTTCGCAAGACAAGCAAGAGCGGATTTTTGAACGTTTCTATAGAATTGATGCCTCGCGTTCACGAGATAGCGGAGGAACAGGACTGGGACTATCTGTCGTTAAGGAGTATGTTGCGGCAATGAATGGCGAGATTATGTTAGAAAGTCAGGTTGGTGTTGGGTCTAAGTTCATAATAAAATTTCCGATAGAATTAGATGTACAAAAAGCGTAAAGAAATCCTTGCAAGCTAGATGAGTTATTAATCCAGAGACTGTTACAAAGAATTGTTTTTTGTTGCGGCCTTTTTTTGTAGAGTGAATTATTACTAAGGATTGCGTATGTTTTAATAAAAGTATAGAATCTAACCTAATAAATAATTGGAATATTTTCTCTGATAAAAATTATAAGAAAAGGAGGCGTTAGTGTGCGTAAAACATTTAACGATGAGTTGAAAAGGTTACACGTTAGATTTGCGGAATTAGGTATGATGGTCAATGAGGCGGTACTTCGCGCAACTAAGGCTTTCGTGAATCATGATAAGGAACTTGCAGAGTCTGTGATTGAAAAGGACCTTGTGATAAATAATTGTGAAAATGATTTAGAGAAGATGACCCTTGAGTTAATTGCATTGTATCAACCAGTAACTGAGGACTTAAGAGATGTTATTACTATTTTAAAGGCGAGCTCTGATATTGAGAGAATTGGGGATCATGCTGTGAGTATCAGTCATGCTACCGTGAATATAAAAGGAAGGCAAAGAATTGCTGAAATAGAGGTTGAGACTGCTAAGATGGGTGAATATGTCTGCCAAATGTTTCAGAGTGTACTCGATGCTTATATGAAAAAGAGTGAAGAAAGAGCTCTTAGAATTGCAAAGGATGATTTATTTTTAGATGAGGAGCTTAGGAAAATCAGGAAGAGATGTGTTACGATAATGCAAGAGGACTCTGACTTGGTTATTAGTGGGTCATATTATACTTTGGTTGCTACTTATTTAGAGCGCATTGGCGATTATGTAACCAATGTTTGTGAGTGGATAATTTTTCTCAAGAGAGGAGAAATTGTTGAGTTGAACCCAAATACTAGACAATATTAAAATTTATTTTTTATTAAATTTGAAGGCTCCTTTTTACATAATTTGCTAAACATCTTATGACACTGTAAAATTCTGATAGAAGACCTATTTATTTGTTAGGAGGAGAAGCAGCTGTGAAGGCTAGTAAAAAAATGAGACGATCAGATAATCGAGTTATTTTTGGTGTATGTGGCGGGATAGCTAAGTATTTTGGTATTAATCCCTGGATTTTGAGAGTGATTTTTATCGTTTTAGCAGTTATACCGCATATTACGTTTTTGATTGTGGGTATTTATTTAATGTGTACTGTCTTAATTCCATCTGAGGAAAGCAGTTTATTTTCTGTGCTGTTTAGAAAAGGGAGTCAAGACAATCCACAGGAAAAAAGAAAAAGTTCACGGAAGGTTCTTAAGGATGTTCATGAAAAGGATATCCATTAAATTAAAATTATGGAGGAATTATAGATGTCTTTTTGGCGTGGGGCCTTGGTTAATGCGGTAATATTTGTTTCAGCGGCTGGTTTTTTCCCGCAGGCATTTCATGTGTCCAGTATTTGGATATCGCTTCTTGCAGCAATTATCCTAGGACTGCTTAATATGTTTGTGAAGCCAATATTACTGCTTTTTTCATTACCGATTACTTTTATGACTCTGGGGCTATTTTACTTTGTTATCAATGGTTTCATGCTTGAATTGACTTCTTATTTAGTTGGTAGTTCGTTTGCATTTGCGAACTTCGGTGCTGCTTTTTTGTTAGCTTTAATTCTTAGTTTGGTAAATATTGTAGTAACGAATTATTTCAAGCGTTAGAGAAAGCTTTTTGATTAGAAGAATTAAATTTTTGGGAGGGCTTTTTAAGTGAGTGATATGGTGAGTGTTGAGAACTTAGTTAGAGCAACAGGGATGAAGGTATTTTCAGGTGGCAAGTATCTAAGCACAAAAATGGTAACTACAAGTGATATATCAAGGCCAGGTCTTGAATTGACAGGGTATTTTGATTATTATCCAGCAGAACGTATTCAACTTTTTGGAATGACAGAAGTTTCATTTGCTAGAAAGATGGATAAACAAAAACGCAGAGAAATTATGGAGCAATTGTGTGTAGAAGATGTTACACCTTGCTTTATAATTTCTCGTTATTTGCCTGTACCGGAAGAATTAGATGAAGCAGCCAAGGCGCATAATATACCGGTCTTACGTTCAAAGCTACCCACAACTCGCTTGTCTTCCAAGGTTACAGATTTTTTAGAGACACAATTGGCAGAAAGAAAGTCACTACACGGTGTTCTAGTCGATATTTATGGCTTGGGTGTCCTAATAACAGGTGATTCTGGTGTTGGTAAGTCGGAAACTGCGTTGGATTTGATTAAGAGAGGACATCGATTGATCGCAGATGATCGGGTAGATGTTTATCAAAAGGATGAACAGACAATTATTGGTGAAGCGCCGAAAATTCTTAGGCATTTGCTTGAAATTCGTGGAATTGGGATTATTGATGTCATGAATCTTTTCGGAGCTGGGGCTGTTCGCTCTGAGACCGATATTTCATTGATTGTCCACTTAGAAAATTGGGATCCTGATAAGCAATTTGATCGCTTAGGAACTGGCGAACAGAAGCTAAGAGTCTTTGATGTAGATATTGCTAAGATCTCAATACCAGTAAAAATCGGGCGTAACTTGGCAATTATCATTGAAGCCGCAGCGATGAATTATCGTGCCAGAACGATGGGATATGATGCAACAAAACGGTTTGAGCAAAATTTGAATAGTCTTATTCAAGAGAATTCAGATAAGTAAGGATGTGTTTTTTATTTATGCCAATTTTGGGTGTGTTAAATCCAGTTGCTTTTTCCTTAGGTCCAATTGAGGTCAGATGGTACGGAATTATTATTTCTAGTGCAGTGGTGATTGCTACATATCTTTCTGTGAGCGAAGGAAAAAAAAGAGGAATCGCTGAAGATAATATTTATGATTTAATTCTCTGGGGACTGCCAGTAGCAATAATTTGTGCACGGGTTTATTATGTTATTTTCGAGTGGGGATATTACTCGCAGAATTTAAGCCAGATTTATCGTATCTGGGATGGTGGAATAGCAATATATGGCGGCTTGATTGGAGCTGTAATAGTTTTGGTGACACTGTGTAAAAAAAGGGGATTTTCATCATGGTTGATGCTTGATGTAGCTGCACCTACTGTGATTATGGCGCAAGGAATAGGGCGCTGGGGCAACTTCATGAACCAAGAAGCACATGGAAGAGTAACTACTTTATCTTTTTTGCAGGGATTACATTTACCGGATTTTATAATTAAACAAATGAATATCGCTGGAACATATTATCAGCCAACGTTTTTATATGAATCGGTCTGGGATTTAACAGGTTTTGTTCTTCTGATGTTATTGCGACACCGAGAACATTTGTTTAAGCGCGGAGAGGTCTTTTTTGCCTATGTGATCTGGTATTCATTTGGAAGATTCTTTATTGAAGGAATGCGTACAGATAGTCTTATGCTTGGACCGTTGAGAGTTTCACAGTGGCTATCAGTCATATTATTTTTTGGTGCTGTGGTTTGGTTAGTAATGCGCCGTTATTGGAGACCGTTAGATTCATGGTATCTGGATGGTACTGATGAAACTTATCATAAATAGGAGTGGTTTTTTTGTGTAAAAAAGTTGCGGTTGTTGGAGCAGGCTCTTGGGGCAGTGTTCTTGCAAATATTTTGGTTATGAATGGAAAAAAAGTAAAAATCTGGTCAAGAAGACAAGAACAAGTTAATGAACTTAATCTGAAGCATACTAATAAAGCTTATCTTTCGGATGTTAAGCTATCTGAGAAGTTGGTGGCGTCTGCCAATCTGGAAGAGGTTTTAAAAGAAGCAGAGTTGATATTGCTCGCGGTTCCAACTAAAGCTATGAGAGAAGTCTCCCATAAAGTTGGTTTATTAATCGAAAAAATGGATCTTCATCCAATTATTGTCCATGCTAGCAAGGGATTAGAATTAGATACACATAAGCGTATTTCTGAAATTATTGCGGAAGAAATAGTGCAGGAACATGTTGTGGGAATTGTTGCACTTTCTGGTCCTAGTCATGCTGAAGAGGTCGCACGGCATGACTTAACTTTGATTACTGCAGCGTCATCTAATCTGCAAGCTGCCAAAAGCGTTCAGCACATATTTATGAATAACTACTTCCGCGTGTATACAAATAGTGACATTATTGGAGTTGAACTCGGTGCAGCATTTAAGAATATTATTGCACTTGGTGCAGGAGCTCTAAACGGTCTAGGTTATGGTGATGATGCAAAGGCAGCTTTGATGACTAGGGGGTTAGCCGAGATTGCGCGCCTAGGAATTGCACTTGGTGCAGATCCATTAACATTTATTGGATTATCCGGTGTGGGAGACCTAATTGTTACTTGTACAAGTGTTCATTCAAGAAACTGGCGTGCTGGCAATCAATTGGGTAAAGGTGCCAAGGTTGAAGATGTTGTCAATAATATGGGAATGGTTATTGAGGGATTGACGACCGTTAAGGCAGCGTATGAGCTAGCAAAAGATCGTAAAATTGAAATGCCAATTACTGAAGCCATCTACCACGTGGTTTACCAAGGAGAGGCGATAAAGACTGCGATAGCAGATTTGATGATGCGCGAAGGGAAATCTGAAGAAGAAACATTTTAATGGAATACTTATTAAAAGTAAGTTATACTGTAGGTATGATTTTAAATGAGAGAAGGTAATGACTTTGACGAAAAAATATGATGTGGTTGTAATCGGTGCAGGACCTGGAGGGATGACGGCAGCGCTATATGCTTCCCGGGCTAACTTGTCAGTATTAATGCTTGATCGCGGAATATACGGCGGGCAAATGAATAATACAGCAGAGGTTGAGAACTATCCAGGATTCAAGTCGATTTTAGGGCCTGATTTGGCAAAAGAAATGTATGAAAGTTCAACGCAGTTTAATGCCGAATATGCTTATGGTAATGTTGAAAAAGTATCTGTTGCTGAAGATGGACTAAAAACAATTAAAACAGATAGTGATATATTTGAAACTTATGCATTAATAATAGCAACAGGTTCACAATATAAAAAACTGGGTGTTCCAGGAGAACAAGAATATGGTGGACGTGGTGTTTCTTATTGTGCAGTCTGTGATGGTGCTTTCTTCCGCAATCGTGATGTTGTGGTAGTAGGTGGGGGTGATTCTGCAATTGAGGAGAGCTCATATCTTTCACAAATGGTTAAAGAAGTTAATGTGGTTCATCGGCGCGATAAGCTACGTGCACAGAAAATCTTGCAGGAGCGGGCATTTGGAAATTCTAAGATAAAGTTTACTTGGGATACCGTGCTAACAAGTATTGAAGGTGATGGCAAGAAAGTTACAGGAGTTAAGACGCTTGACAAAAAGACTGGTACTGAATCAGTCGTGTCTGTTGAGGGTGTTTTTATCTACGTTGGTTTAGTTCCAATGACAGAGTCCTTTACAGACCTTGGTATAACAGATGAGCAAGGTTGGATTGTAACTAATGAGAAGATGGAAACAAAAATTCCAGGAGTATTTGCGATTGGTGATGTGAGAAAGAAAGAATTACGGCAGATAACGACAGCTGTCGGCGATGGCGGAGTTGCCGGTCAAGGTGCATATAGCTATCTAGAGACATTAAAGGATTAGAATTCGAGTAACTATTGCTAGAGTAATGATTATAAAAACAATCTAAGATTAGAGAGTGTGTCATAAGTCGGGAAAATTTGGGTACTAACTCGAAATTACGAACATCGCGAGTACTTTGCTATGAGTAATTCGAAGTTGGACGGAGAGTTTTGACTTATGAAACACGTTTATTCGGAATAAATAGAGGAACTGAATCAAAAGTTAACTTTTGATTCAGCCTCTTTTTTATTGTTTAAGCTGAACTTAGAATGATAATAATTGATGTTTGTTAAGAAACATGAAAAATAATTGAATATTTTGTCCGTTTTTTGGAAAAAGGTGCTGGTAATATAGTATACTGATTCTAGAAAAACAATGGGAGTGATTTTGTGAGTTGGAAAGAAACTTATCAAACATGGATTAACTATCCTGAGTTAGACAAGGAATTAGCAAAAGAGTTAAAGCAAAATAAGGATAATGCAGAAGTGCTTGAGGATGCATTTTATGCACCTCTTGAGTTTGGAACTGCGGGCATGCGTGGGATAATTGGAGCAGGGATAAATAGGATGAATATCTATACTGTTCGTCAGGCCACCGAAGGGCTCGCTTTATTGATGGATACACTTGATGAAGCAACAAAGAAACGTGGAGTTGCAATAAGTTTTGATTCTCGTCATCATTCGGAGGATTTTGCACATGAAGCTGCGCGTGTTTTAGGAGCACATGGAATTGCCAGCTTTGTTTTTGAAAGTCTACGTCCAACTCCAGAGTTGTCTTTTACAGTGCGGCATTTAAAGACCTATGCAGGAATAATGATCACTGCTAGTCACAATCCTAAGGAATACAATGGATATAAGATTTATGGTGAAGATGGTGGACAAATGCCACCAAAAGAATCTGACATGATTACTGAATTCGTGAGACAGGCACAAGATCTGTTTGCCATTAAGGTTGCTGATAAAGCTGAAATTCTTGAAAACGGTTTAATGAAGATTATTGGTATCGCGGTCGATAACGCATACTTAGCAGAAGTAAAGAAAGTTACGATTAATCCTGAATTAGTTAAAAAAGAAGGAAGAACACTCAAATTAATTTTCTCACCATTACATGGAACTGGGGCAATATTGGGTGAAAAAGCACTACAAGGTGCAGGTTTCTCAAACTTTACAATGGTTTCTGAACAGGCAACACCAGATCCAGATTTTTCAACAGTCAAGAAACCTAACCCTGAAGACGCAGCTGCTTTTGACTTAGCCATTAAGCATGGCAAGGAAGAAGATGCAGACCTTTTGATTGCTGTTGATCCTGATGCAGATAGATTAGGAGCAGCAGTCCGTCAACCATCAGGAGAATATCAATTGCTGACAGGTAATCAAATAGCAGCAATCATGCTTGATTATATTTTAACGGCACGGAAAAATGCAGGGACATTGCCTGCAAATGCAGCTGTGGTTAAATCGATTGTTTCAAGTGAGTTTGCGACTGCAATTACCGAGAGCTATAACGTTGAAATGATTGATGTTTTAACGGGATTCAAGTTTATTGCTGAGCAGATTAAGCTTTTTGAAGAGACTAATAATCATAGCTTTATGTTCGGATTTGAAGAAAGTTACGGTTATTTGATTCGTCCATTTGTGAGGGATAAGGATGCTATCCAGTCACTCGTGATGTTGGCCGAGGTTGCTGCTTATTATAAGAGTGAGGGGAAGAACCTCTATGATGGTTTGCAGGAATTGTTTGCTAAATTTGGTTATTTTGCAGAGAAAACTGTTTCATTAACATTTGACGGTGTTGAAGGTGCACAGCAGATTAAAGATTTGATGACTAAATTTAGGGAGACTGCACCTGCTGATTTTGCTGGGGTTGGAGTTGCTACCATGGAAGACTTTGCCAACTCGAGAAAGACGACAGCTGCAGGTGATGTGTCAAGTATTGAACTGCCCAAGTCAAATGTCTTAAAATACTTGTTAGAGGATGGATCATGGATTGCTGTGAGACCATCAGGAACAGAGCCAAAGATTAAATTCTATATTGGAACACAAGGTAGTACACAAGAAGAATCGCTACGGAAGCGTCAGGCTTTTGAGGATGATATTAAAAGCTTTATTGCAAAGTAGTTATCAAGCTTTAAGCAACAAAGAGTGTAACATAAGTTGGTAGTGTAGTGATTCCCAAAAGTCGGCTTTTTTTGGTTGCCACATAAAATTTGAGCGCTAAAGAAAAATTATGAGCATTGTGCATCTTTTGCTAGTAATTTGGAGTTGGCCGAAGAATTTTCAATTATGGAGCACTTTTATCCCGAATCAAAAACGAGGCTAGATCAAAATTTAACTTTTGACTCAGTCTCGTTTGTTTTTCCAGACAAAAAGCAGGTGATAAGATTGAAAAAGAGTAACGTACAAAGACGTGCTAGTGTAAGAGATGACGTGTTAAATTCTGATTTAATTAGTGCGACAACTTTGGCCAAGAAGTATGGTGTGTCGCGGCAAACAATTGTGGGGGATATTGCTTTGCTGAGAGCAAAAGGTGAGCCCATTATTGCAACTGTCAGTGGATATAAATACCAGAAAAAAGAAGCTCGTTATCATGGCTTACTGGCTTGTCAGCATTCGATTGAAGAGACTCGTTTGGAACTCGAAACGGTGGTTAGTATGGGTGGAGAGATCGAAGATGTTATTGTGGACCACAGTCTATATGGTCAAATAGTAGGAACACTCGGGATTTCAACATTACACGATATCAATGATTTTATGAGCCGAGCTGAGAATGGCAATCATCAGCTACTTTCCAGCCTGACGCAAGGTATTCATTTACACAATATAGCATGTAATAGTGAAGCGGATTTTTTTGAAATTAAAAAGAGATTGTCCAATTTAGGTTTGCTTTATCTAGACTAACCAGCTGTCTTGACATCTAACGTAAAAAGAGTTATTTTCTAGATATTGATTTTTTAGGAGTAAATAGATGTAGCTGACAAGGGAGTTTAGATTCAATGCAATTTTTGATCTGACTTTGCCTTGTCAAGTTGGGAGAAAAGTGATGGAACAGCGAAATTTGACCTTGTTGATGGATTTATATGAATTAACAATGGCCAATGGTTTCTTTAAAGAGGAGCCAAGCAAAGTAGGTTATTTTGATTTATATTTCAGAAAAGTACCAGATGAGGGCGGACTTGTTATTTATGCAGGGCTTGCACAGGTTATCAAATATTTAAGAGAGTTAGAGTTTACAGATTCAGATATAGAGTATCTAGAAACACTTGAAACTTTTTCGCCAGAATTTTTGGAATATTTACGAACATTTGAATTTGAGTGTGATGTATGGTCGGTTAGAGAAGGGACACCTGTTTTTCCTAATGAACCATTAATAACAGTTAGAGGACCGCTTATTCAAACACAATTATTGGAAACGATGTTATTGAATATTATTAATCATGAATCATTAATTGCCACCAAGGCTAGGCGGATATGTATGGTTGCTAAGGGAAGGCCCGTAATGGAATTCGGGTCACGCCGCGCACAAGGAGCTGATGCGGCAATGTTTGGTGCCCGTGCAGCCGTGATTGGTGGCTGTATTGGTACGGCAAATGTATTGAGCGCAAAGCTTTTTGGGTTAACGCCACTCGGTACTATGGCACATAGCTGGATTCAGTCTTTTAAATCTGAACGAGCGGCTTTTGAAGCTTGGTACCGGATTTATCCGAATAACTGTCTGTTGTTGGTTGACACCTACGATGTGTTGAATTCCGGGGTACCGCATGCGATTGAGATTTTTAAAAAATTAAAGGCTAAGGGAATTACTGATCATATTGGAATTCGAATTGATTCCGGTGACATTACTTTTTTGACAAAAACAGCCAGAAAGA
This sequence comes from Lactobacillus sp. UCMA15818, assembly GCF_030400225.1. Taxonomy (GTDB): domain Bacteria; phylum Bacillota; class Bacilli; order Lactobacillales; family Lactobacillaceae; genus Liquorilactobacillus. The sequence continues at coordinate 98,263 of NZ_VJYB01000002.1, forward strand.
TGTTGGATGCAGCAGGTTTTGAGAATGCAACAATCACTGTTTCAAATGCTCTGGATGAAGATGTTATTCAGAATGTCTTAGAGGAAGGGGCTACGATTGATAGCTTCGGAGTTGGTGAAAAGCTAATAACAGCGTCGTCTGATCCAGTATTAAGTGGTGTGTATAAACTTGTTGCGACACAGGTTGATGGTGAGATAACACCGAAAATTAAATTGAGTAACACGATTGAGAAGACAACAATCCCCGGATTTAAGAAACTTTATCGATTATACAATAATAATGGCAAAGCTGTAGGAGATTTATTAGGGTTGTTTGGTGAGCTGAATTTAAACGAAGGTAGTGTGTACAGCTCTGACCCAAACAAGACGCAGCAGAAGAAAAAAATTAATAATTTTAAGTTAGAACCATTGATGATTCAGATTTTCGATAAGGGTAGTTTGGTTTATTGCGAACCAGCTACAAATGAAGTTAAAAATCTTTCAAAAAAAATGACTAAATCTTTACCGAAGGCATGCTTGCGTTTAAAGAATCCAGACTTATATGATGTTTTTTGGACGAAGGCACTGAAAACAATGAGAACTGAGATGATAGAAAAATATTCAGAATTGAATTCTTAAAGGTGTACGAAAGTATGTTCGATATGGTAAAATGAGTAGGCGTGATAATGGGTAATAAAAACCATTATCCACGCCTTTTTCATTTATTAATTAGGGGGTAGGATGAATGATTGAACGACAAGACAATCGTCAATTTGAACTAGTTTCTGCATATAAACCCACAGGTGATCAGCCAAAAGCGATTGAGGAGCTCTCTTCAGGAATTCTAGAAGGAGAGAAGGCCCAGATCCTTTTGGGGGCAACGGGAACAGGCAAAACATTTACAATATCAAACGTAATAAAAAACGTTAATAAACCTACCCTTGTTTTGGCTCACAATAAGACACTAGCTGGACAATTATACAGTGAATTTAAAGAATTTTTTCCGAATAATGCAGTTGAGTACTTTGTCAGCTATTATGATTATTATCAACCTGAAGCATATGTACCTTCGAGTGACACTTATATTGAAAAAGACTCAAGTATTAACGATGAAATTGATAAGTTGCGACATTCTGCAACTAGTTCATTGTTGGAACGAAATGATGTGATTGTTGTTGCCTCTGTCTCTTCTATTTTTGGATTAGGTGATCCAAACGAATATCAAAAACATACGCTATCCTTACGCGTGGGACAAGAATTGGAACGAGACGCATTACTACGGCAATTAATCGATATACAATTTGAACGAAATGACATTGATTTTCAACGTGGAAGATTTCGTGTACATGGTGATATTGTTGAAATTTTCCCGGCTTCACGCGACGAGCGAGCATTGCGTATTGAATTTTTTGGAGATGAGATTGATCGTATTCGTGAAGTTGATGTACTTACAGGTGAAATTGTGGCAGAAAGAGAACATGTTTCAATTTTTCCTGCCACTCACTTTATGACAAACGAAGATATTATGGAGAAGGCCATCGATGGAATCCAAGAAGAGCTGCAAGTCCGTCTGGCTGAATTAAAAGATCAGCACAAGTTATTAGAGGCACAGCGTCTGGAGCAAAGAACAACGTATGATATTGAGATGTTGCGTGAGATGGGGTATTGTTCCGGAATTGAGAATTATTCACGACATATGGATGGAAGAAAATCTGGGGAACCACCCTATACATTGCTAGATTTCTTCCCAAAAGATTTTTTATTAGTGGTAGATGAGTCTCATGTGACAATGCCACAGGTGCGGGGAATGTATAATGGCGATCGTGCACGCAAGCAAATGTTAGTTGATTATGGATTTAGATTACCAAGTGCAATTGACAATCGACCATTAACATTGCATGAATTTGAGCAGCATGTAAATCAGATTGTCTATATGTCGGCTACACCAGGGCCTTATGAGCAAGAGCAGACAAATAAAATAGTACAACAAATTATCAGACCAACTGGGCTATTAGATCCGATAATTGAAGTCAGACCAATTATGGGGCAGATGGATGACTTGGTCGGTGAAATTAACAAACGAATTGAACGCAAAGAGCGAGTTTTTGTAACCACACTGACTAAAAAAATGGCGGAAGACCTATCGGATTACCTTAAGGAATTACAGATTAAGGGAAAATATCTACATTCGGACATAAAAACTTTAGAACGGACAAAAATCATCAGAGATCTAAGGTTGGGGCGCTTTGATGTTTTAGTTGGGATCAACTTGTTAAGAGAAGGGATTGATGTTCCCGAAGTTTCACTAGTTGTAATACTTGATGCTGATAAAGAAGGATTCTTAAGAAGTGAGCGCTCATTGGTTCAGACAATTGGTCGTGCTGCACGAAATGAGAATGGTCGTGTGATCATGTATGCTGACAAAATTACGGATTCAATGCAAGGCGCAATCGATGAAACAAAAAGAAGACGTGCAATTCAAGAAAATTATAATGAAGAGCACCACATTACTCCAAAAACTATCAAGAAGAAGGTTCGCGATTTGATTTCGATTACAAAACCTGCAGAAGGCGGTAAAAAGAAGCAGTCATTTACGGAACTTGAATTTTATGATATGGAGAAAGATGACCAAAAAGAGATGTTGGCTAAATTAGAAGAACAAATGAGATCAGCAGCTAAACAACTTGATTTCGAACAGGCTGCGACATTGAGAGATACCATTATTGAATTAAAGGCCCGCATAAAATAGAAAAGAGGAAGATACTTTGGCACAAAATAAGATTGTTATTCATGGTGCAAGAGCTCACAATCTGAAGAATATTGATGTGACAATTCCTAAGGACAAGCTGGTTGTTATCACAGGATTATCTGGTTCAGGAAAAAGTTCGCTTGCGTTTGATACATTATATGCTGAGGGACAAAGGCGCTATGTTGAGAGCTTGTCAGCATATGCCCGCCAATTTTTAGGACAAATGGATAAACCTGATGTCGACTCGATTGATGGTTTATCGCCAGCCATTTCAATTGATCAGAAAACAACTTCAAAAAATCCGCGTTCAACAGTAGGAACTGTCACAGAAATTAACGATTATCTTCGTCTTTTATGGGCACGTGTAGGGACACCATATTGTCCAAATGATGGTCATGAGATTACAAGCCAATCTCCTGAACAGATGGTAGATAAAATACTATCACTACCGGAAAGAACGAAAGTACAGATTTTGTCGCCAATTATTCGTGAAAAAAAGGGACAGCACAAAAAAATTTTTGAGAAGGTCAAGCGAGATGGATTCGTAAGGGTTCGTGTTGATGGTGAAATTCTAGATATTGGGGATAAGCTGGACCTAGATAAAAACAAGAAGCATACAATTGAAGTAGTTGTAGATCGTGTGGTTGTTAAGGAAGGAATCAGGTCACGTCTATTTGATTCTTTTGAAGCGGCGTTGCGTCTATCAGATGGGTATGCCAGCGCTGATACTGGCGATGATAAACTATTACAGTTTTCTGAAAACTTTGCATGCCCGTATTGTGGCTTCACGATTGGTGAATTAGAGCCTAGACTATTCTCCTTTAATGCTCCCTTTGGCGCCTGCCCAGAATGTGATGGCTTGGGAATGAAGCTTGAGGTAGATCTTGATTTAATAATTCCAGATAGTTCAAAGACGCTCAAGGAAGGTGCAGTTGAGCCCTGGAATCCGATAAGTTCACAATATTATCCAATGATGCTAGAACAAATGTGTCAGGAATTTAATATTGAGATGAACGTACCATTTGATAAATTGCCTAAAAAAGATCAGGAAATTGTATTATATGGTGCAGGCGAGAAAACATTCCATTTCCACTATGAAAATGATTTCGGAGGAGTTAGGGATGTTGATGCTAAGTTCGAAGGCGTCATTCCAAATATTGAAAGGCGTTATCACGAAACAAACAGTGATTTTACTAGGGATGTAATGCGTAAATACATGACAAGTCTGACATGTCAGACTTGTCAAGGATATCGTTTAAATCGTAAAGCACTTGCGGTGCAGATTGACGGGAAACATATTGGGCAGGTATCCGAAGATAATATCGAAGCTGCGTTAGATTTTTTCAAAAATTTGAAATTTAATGCTCAAGATACTGCAATTGCACAGCCGATTTTAAAAGAAATTAGAGATCGCTTGACATTCTTGATTAATGTTGGCCTCGCATACCTGACACTTAGTCGTTCAGCGCGAACTCTCTCTGGAGGTGAGGCGCAGCGAATCAGATTGGCAACACAGATTGGTTCGAATTTATCAGGTGTTTTATATATTCTTGATGAACCTTCAATCGGATTGCATCAAAGAGATAATGATCGCTTGATAGATTCGTTGAAGAAAATGAGAGACTTGGGTAATACCTTGATAGTTGTAGAACATGATGAAGATACAATGAGAGCTGCTGATTACTTGATTGATATCGGACCGGGTGCGGGCAGTAATGGTGGAGAAGTAATGGCAGCAGGGACACCAAAACAAGTTGCGCGGACTGCTAAATCATTGACTGGTCAATATTTGTCAGGTAAGAAGCATATTCCAGTGCCCAAAGAAAGGCGTACGGGTAATGGACAAAGAATTACTATTGAAGGTGCTAGTGAAAATAATTTGAAAAATATTGACGTTGATTTTCCATTGGGTACTTTTATTGCAGTTACAGGTGTCTCTGGTTCTGGTAAGTCGACATTAGTTAATATGATTTTAAAACGAGCTTTAGCGCAGAAATTAAATAATAATTCTGAAAAGCCAGGTAAGTACAAGGCAATTGTTGGAACTGAAGCACTTGAGAAAGTTATTAATATTGATCAAAGCCCAATAGGGAGAACTCCTCGCAGTAATCCTGCTACTTATACGAGTGTTTTTGATAATGTACGTGATCTCTTTGCGCAGACAAATGCTGCAAAAGTTCACGGCTATAGTAAAGGACGTTTTAGTTTTAATGTCAAAGGCGGTCGGTGTGAAGCTTGCAAGGGTGATGGCATCATCAAAATTGAGATGAATTTCTTACCTGACGTGTACGTACCATGCGAAGTGTGTCACGGAGCACGCTATAATTCTGAAACGCTTGCGATTGAATATAAGGGGAAAAACATTGCACAAATATTGAACATGACGGTTGAGGAGGCACTTGAATTTTTTAGTGCGATTCCCAAAATTAAAAGAAAATTGCAGACAATTGTCGATGTGGGTCTAGGATATGTCCAATTAGGACAGCCAGCGACAACCTTATCTGGAGGTGAAGCACAAAGAATGAAGCTTGCTTCGGAGCTGCACCGCAAGTCAGATGGCAAGACTTTCTATATTTTGGATGAACCAACTACAGGGCTACATACCGATGATATTAAGAACTTGTTACGTGTTTTAGTGCGTCTAGTTGATTCAGGAAATACTGTTTTGGTAATTGAGCATAATTTAGATGTCATAAAAACAGCAGATTATTTAATAGATCTCGGACCAGAAGGTGGTGCGGGCGGTGGTACAGTCATTGGTACCGGAACACCAGAACACCTTGCAGAGAATCCGGCAAGTTACACAGGTAAATATCTTAAAATGGTATTGAATAGATATAAGGATCAATAGGTATTGATTTTTATTAGTAAAATGCTAGAGTTAAGGTTAATTACAATTAGATTGGAGTTGTTTAATGATGGCAGAAGTTGAAAGCTTTACACTGGATCACACAGCTGTCAAAGCACCTTATGTGCGATTAATTACAGTTGAAGAAGGTAAAAAGGGTGACAAGGTTTCAAATTATGATTTGCGATTGGTACAACCAAATGAAAATGCAATTCCAACTGCAGGACTGCACACGATTGAACATATGTTAGCGGGATATCTACGCGATCGGATGGATGGTGTGATTGATTGTTCACCATTTGGATGCCGTACAGGTTTTCATCTTATTGTCTGGGGCGAACAAGACACAGCAGATGTTGCAAGAGCATTAAAGGGTTCACTAGCACAGATTGTTGATTCTACTTGGGACGATGTTCAAGGAACTGACATTACTAGTTGTGGTAATTATCGCGATCATTCACTTTTCTCCGCCAAAGAATGGTGCAAGAAGATTCTTGCTGAAGGAATTTCATCTGATGCCTTTGAGCGTAAAGTGGTTTAGATTAGGAATATAATATTTCGGGCAGACGGTAGCAGATTATTGAATTTGTTATTGTCTGTTTTTTTAGGGTAACATTTGGCGAAACTGATAAAAAGTCGCTATGACATGCCCGGTATGTTATAATGGCGAAAGGTTAATTAATGGGGGTTTGGATAAATGAAAGAGCCATTAAAACTTGTTGTAGTAACTGGAATGAGCGGCGCTGGAAAGACTGTAGCGGTGCAAAGCTTTGAGGATTTAGGCTATTTTTGCGTTGATAATATGCCACCATCTTTATTGCCTAAATTCTGGGAGTTAGTTCGTGAATCAGGCAAAATTAACAAGGTTGCACTTGTAATTGATTTAAGATCACGAGCGTTTTATGACGAGATAATTGAATTGTTAAGAAATCTAGATAATGATAGTTTTATAGATACAAAAATTCTTTTTTTGGATGCATCTGATGAAGAGTTGGTTGCTCGATATAAGGAAACAAGACGATCTCATCCACTTGCGATGGAAGGCAGATTAATGGATGGAATCAATCTTGAACGGGATCTTTTACGAGATATGCGGATGAAAGCTCAAATTGTAGTGGATACTAGCAAGCTTACACCTAGACAATTGCGTGAAGAGATTTTCCATAATTTTGAAACTAGTTCAGAGACGGCATTTCATATTGAGGTCATGTCATTTGGTTTCAAATATGGTGTGCCTATAGATGCTGATGTTGTTATGGACGTAAGATTCTTGCCAAATCCATATTACATTGATGCTTTAAAGAAGAAGACAGGTTTAGACAAAGATGTCTACGATTATGTAATGAATTCTGATAAAACTGAAGCATTTTATACGCAATTTATTACATTACTACAGACAATCATTCCTGGGTACAAGGATGAAGGAAAGACAAGTTTAACAATTGCAATTGGATGTACTGGAGGACAACATCGTTCAGTAGCCTTATCAAAAAGAATCGGAGAGGCACTGAAAGAAAATTATCCCGTAAGAATTTCACATCGCGATATTGCACGGCGGAAGGAGACAGTCAATCGCTCATGACGAAACACTTATTAAGAAAACGGCGTCCGAATATTGTTGTTATTGGTGGTGGAACTGGCCTCCCAGTAATTTTGAAAGCTTTAAGAAGAAAAAATGCAGATATTACGGCAGTCGTAACCGTAGCTGATGATGGCGGCTCGTCTGGTATTATTAGGGATTATATCAATGTAGTTCCTCCAGGTGACATACGCAATGTGCTAGTAGCGTTATCTGATTTACCTGAAATCTATAAGAATATTTTTCAGTATAGATTCGATTCTAAGGATCAATTTTTCTCAGGACATGCAATTGGTAATTTGATAATTGCTGCACTATCAGAAATGAACAACAGTGGGATCTTTAGTGCAGTTCAGGAACTTACAAAGTTGATGAAAGTAGAAGGTCATGTCTATCCTGCATCCAACTATCCATTAGTTCTCAATGCAAGATTTACAGACGGTTCAGTAATCGTTGGAGAATCGGAGATCTCGGCTGCAGGAAAAACAATTGATAAGGTTTGGGTTTCGAGATCAAATAATGCAATCCCTGAAGCAGTTCCAGAAGTAATCAATGCCATAATGGAAGCAGATCAAATTGTCTTAGGACCGGGTAGCCTATTTACCAGTATTTTGCCTAATTTGATGATTTCAAATGTTGGTGAGGCTGTGTGCAAAACGAATGCAGAAGTAATTTATATTTGCAATATTATGACACAAAAGGGTGAGACAGAGCACTTTACAGATGCGGATCATGTGCGTGTCTTACACCAGCATTTAGGAATGAATTTTATTGACACGGTTTTTGTCAATACTGAACCTGTGCCGGATGATTACATGGATCAGCAAAAATATGATGAGTACTTGTACCAAGTCAAGCATGATTTTAATGGTCTGCGCAATTTAGGATGTAGGGTAGTTTCCAATAATTTTTTAGAACTCAGAAATCATGGGGTATTTCATAATGGTAGACAGGTTGTTGATGAATTACTTGGTTTAACGAGTCGCCCGTTGTCTTGGATGGATAGTAAATTGAACTAGAAAATTTAGAGGGGGTGGCTGCATGTCTTACGCCAGTGATGTGAAAAAAGAATTGACAACACTTGAGGTTCATTTTGGAAATGCAAAGGCTGAATTGATGGCATTAATTCGAATGAACGGATCTTTGAGCCTTGTAAACCATCATTTTGTATTAAATGTTCAAACAGAAAATCCTGCAATTGCTCGGCGAATATACCAGCTGCTGAAAAAGTTTTATGAGGTTGAAAGCGAATTATTAGTGAGAAGAAAGATGAAGCTCAAGAAAAATAATTTGTACATTGTTCGTCTAAAAACAGGTAGTGAACAAGTATTAAGAGATCTTGATATACTTGATGGTTTTCAGTTGAAGACGGGAGTCCCTCTTAATTTTTTAGAAGATGATGCAAAAGTCAGATCATACTTAAGAGGAGCTTTTTTGGCAGCGGGTTCGGTAAACAATCCAGAAACAAGTCGTTATCATTTAGAAATTTATTCACTATATGAGGAACAAAATGATGTAATTTGTGACTTAATGAACCGCTATAGGTTGAACGCACGCAAGACTGAAAGACGTAGTGGATATATTACTTACTTAAAAGAGGCAGAAAAAATTGCAGATTTCTTGTCCTTAGTTGGGGCTACAAGCGCAATGCTCAAGTTTGAGGACATTAGAATTGTGCGCGACATGCGCAATTCAGTCAACCGAATTGTTAATTGCGAGAATGCTAATATGAATAAAGTGGCTGATGCGGCAAAGCATCAAATTGAGAATATTGGATTTATTGATGCAAATTATGGAATTAACAAGTTACCGCCCAAGATTCAAGATATTGCGCGTGCAAGATTGGCACATCCAGAAGTTAGTTTAAAAGAGCTGGGGGATTTGGTAGAAAATGGACCAATTTCTAAATCAGGAGTCAATCATCGATTACGGAAAATAAATGAATTGGCTGAACAATTAAGAAATGGTAATGAAATATTAAAGGGCGTATGACATAAGTCGGTAAAATTTGACCACTGAAATAAGTGAATTGGTATGATATTAAGGTAAAAAATAGAAAGACAGAGTCAAAAATTAACTTTTTGAGCCTGTCTTTCTATTTTTTTACGAATAAACGTGTTTTATAAGTCACATTTCTCGACGTATTCCACATTCTCAGTTTATTATCTTATTTTAGATTCTTTTTGTTTTCCATGATGCCATCAATCAAACCATAATCAACGGCTTGTTGAGCAGTCATAAAGTTATCACGTTCAGTATCGCGATTAATTTTTTTAATATCTTGACCAGAACCATCTGCCAAAATCTTATTGACAAGTTTACGAGTTTTTAAGATGTGTTCTGCGGCAATATTAATTTCAGTTGCTTGACCTTGTGCGCCACCTGATGGTTGATGAATCATAATTTCTGAATTAGGCAATGCAAAACGTTTGCCCTTTGTACCAGCAGTTGAAAGGACACTTGCCATAGAAGCAGCCATCCCCATTACGATTGTTTGAACATCTGCTTTAACAAAGTTCATCGTATCATAGATTGCCAATCCAGCAGACACGCTGCCACCTGGTGAGTTGATATAAATGTAAATGTCCTTTTCTGAATCCTGTGCATCTAAGAACAGCAATTGTGCAATGATAGCATTAGCCATGTCATCATTGACTTCTCCAGAAAGCATGATAATGCGATCTTTTAGAAGTCTTGAGTAAATATCATACGCACGTTCGCCTTGTGCTGATTGTTCAATAACAGTAGGTACTAAATTCATTGAACGACGACCCCCTCAAACTATAATTTAACGTTTTAAGTGTAGCACTCAAACGTTTGTATTGCTAGTTTAACTTAATGGTCAAAAAAGGTCAAATAAAAAGGCAGGACTTGAAATAATTGTGATCTAGGCAGCAGTTATAAAAGAGGCTTTGAATAATTTTAAAGCTTCTTTTATAAGGCAGGCATCTGATTATTAAAAAAATGAGGGACTGGAGCAAAAGTTAAACTTTGACCAGCTCAGCTATTTATTGTGAATAAACATGTTTCAGCTTTAAGATGTAAGCATAATTACGAATCAAAAAAGCACCTCCAAAACTTGATTTGCATGTTCAAGTTTTGCAAGCACTCCCTTGCTTCATTGAGGTTGTACAGATTTTCTCAATTTATCTTTGTGGATTACTATAAAAGCAATAATATATTGCCACCTTCAAAATAATAGTAAAACTTGCTGGACGTATTTTAAGCACGTTGCTGTTCGCTAATAGTTGTTTTGTAAGCGGTAAACCTTTATAATCACCAATAGATACTATGCGCCACGTGGGAGTCGAACCCACATTACAAGAACCGGAATCTTGCGTGCGATCCATTACACTAGCGGCGCAATTACTCATACTATTCTACAAGAAAGAATTCAAATTTACAAGTTGAAAAGATAGGTGAAATTTTATGCCCCACAATCAAAGTTATGGATATGGGCAGATTCAAAAGCAGATTCAAAAATTTGCCATGACCCAACAGATGCAGCAGTCAATTCAGATATTGCGCTATAGTACTGAAGATCTTGCGAAATATCTAAAACAAAAACAATTGGATAATCCATTTGTTTCTATCAAAGAAACGATGAGCTATACTGGTAATTCGACTGGTATGTCAGAGCTCAAGGCAAGCCAATTTGACATGATTACGGATAATAAAGGTCAGTCGCTTTATGACTATCTATTGTCACAGGTTCATTTAACGATGAGAAAAACAAATCTCAGAAGTTGGGTTATTTATTTAATTGGACAACTTGATGAGAATGGATATTTGAAAGTTGATTTAGAAAAGTTAATTGCAAAAACTGGTGTTGATTATATTACGATGATGGATGCGCTGACTTTGCTGCAGCAACTTGATCCACCTGGCGTTGGCGCACGTTCTTTGAAAGAGTGTTTGCTTTTACAAATTCAAAATATCGAAAATGCTCCTGCTGCAGCACAATTAATTATTGAAAATGAGTTTGAAAATTTGGTTGATCAGGACTGGGACAAAATTGCAGTTGATTTGTCCATAGATACAAAACAGGTTTCAAAGGTTGTTGAATTTATTAAGCGACTGACCCCAGCGCCAGGGGCAGCTTTTGAACAAGAAAATATTGGGTATGTTTATCCTGATTTAATAATAAAAAAAAATCCAGAGACACTTGACTTTAGTATCAAAACAACCAAGAGGACAAAACCTTTAGTTGTCTTCAAGCAAGATTACTATAATAAGTTTACAACAGAAAATGAAATTGAAGTTCAAAAATTTTTGAAAGAAAAACAAAAAGATTTCCAAGAACTTATTAAAGATATTGAGTTGCGTGCGGAAACCATTGTCAGAGTGGCAGAGGTCATAATTGAACGCCAGCATGATTTCTTTTTGAATGATGGACAGCAGTTGAAACCGCTACTTTTAAGAGATGTTGCGCAAAAGTTAAACCTGCATGAGTCTACTATTAGTCGAGCTGTCAATGGGAAGTACTTGCGGTGTGATTATGGAGTCTATGAACTGAAATACTTCTTTAGAAGGCCTGTAAATAGTATGGAACAAGATATCTCTGTAGACACAATAAAGGAACACATAAATGTGATTGTGACGGCTGAGAATCAGCAAAAACCATTGTCAGATAGTAAGATAGTCCTGAAATTAGAAAAGGTTGGAATACAAATATCACGTAGAACGGTTGCAAAATATCGCGAAGAACTGAAGATTGGCAGTTCAACACAAAGAAAAAGAAATTAAATTTATGGTTGAATTTTTTAAATGTAAATGAAATTATACTATTGTTCGCTACTTGGAGTGGTTTTCTATAATTTTTACGTTAAAATTCGGAATAACAGAATAATTAGGCTCGCTATTGATATAAATTTAGTCTATTAACGACCATTGTTAATAAGAACTTACTGGCTTGCATTAGGCATGAAATATTGCTATAATGCAGTTGTTGATGGAGGTATGAGAACAATTAAAGAGAAATTGTTGTTGTGCTTTTGTTTTTTGACTTGCTGGGTCGTTTAACGACACCACTGGACAATATTGGTCCCATTAGGAAGGTAACTATGATGCATCAGGAGTTTGAATGGATTGAAAAGATTGCTCCCGACATGGTTGAAACCATGGTGCAACGGTTCATGATATTACGGTATATCTCTTGGATGGGACCGGTTGGCAGGCGAGTTCTTTCGCAGGAGTTCGGATTGACGGAGCGTGTGCTTAGAACTGAGACCGATTTTCTACGCGAGCAAAGTTTAATTGCTTCAACTAGGTCTGGCATGATTATTACTGAAAAAGGTCAGGATGTTATTCAGGGCCTTAGAGGGTTAATGGATCAATTTGCAGACATGAGACACCAAGAAGTTGAGCTTTCAAAGAGATTGGGCATTGAAAAGTGTTTGATTGTAGCAGGTGATTCTGACAAGCAGCCAAGAGTTATAGAGGAAATGGGCAAGCTTGTTGATGAATCGTTGGCAGCAGCTTTGCCGAATGGTAAGAATGTGATTGCTGTCATGGGAGGCATTACGATGGCGGCAATTGCAAAGGCTCTCACAAAGCGGATTGGTGAGGATCGTGAATTACTTTTTGTGCCTGCCAGAGGCGGTGTAGGAGAAGCAGTTGATATTCAAGCCAATACGGTTAGTTCGCAGATGGCAATGCATACTGGTGGGCAGCACCGTGCGTTGTATGTACCTGAACAACTGAGCGAGGAGGCATTTGAACCTTTACTCAAGGAACCAGCAATTCAGCGTGTAATTGAGTTAATTCGAAATAGTGATGCTGCTATTCATAGTGTAGGTGATGCTATTCGGATGGCTGAAAGACGAGACATGCCTATTTCTGTAATTGAAATGCTTAAAAAAAGACATGCGGTCGGGGAAGCTTTTGGTTACTTTTTTGATGAATTGGGTAAGGTAGTGTATAAGATCCCAAGGATTGGATTACAATTAGAGGATCTCACTGAGATGAAATGTGTGCTTGCAGTTGCTGGCGGTGCCTCAAAGGCTAAGGCAATTGTGGCTTACATGAAACATGCTCCTAAGCAAACTTGTCTGATTACAGATGAGGGGGCAGCAAACTTGATTTTAAAAAAGTAGTGTTTAACCAACACACTTTTTAAAATAAATTTTTTATTTCCTAAAGGAGGAAATTTTAGTATGACTACTAAAGTAGGTATTAATGGTTTTGGCCGTATTGGCCGTTTGGCATTCCGCCGTATTGCTGAGACTTCAGAAAGCTTGGAAGTTGTTGCTATCAACGATTTGACATCTCCAGCTATGTTGGCACATTTATTGAAGTATGATACAGCTCATGGTCAATTCGATGCTGAAATCTCTGCTACAGACAATGCACTTGTTGTTAATGGCAAAGAAATTCCTGTATACGCAGAAGCAGATGCACGCAACATTCCTTGGGTTAAGAATGATGGTGTTGATTTGGTTCTTGAATCAACAGGTTTCTACACATCAGAAGAAAAGGCAGCTGCACATATTGAAGCCGGCGCAAAACGTGTTCTTATTTCAGCACCAGCTGGTAAGATGAAGACAATCGTTTATAGTGTTAATGATGATACATTGACAAACGATGATAAGATTGTTTCTGCTGCTTCATGTACTACAAACTGTTTAGCTCCTTTAGCAAAAGCTATGAATGATGCTTTTGGTATTAAAGCTGGTACTATGACAACAATCCATGCTTACACAGCTACACAAAAATTACAAGATGGTCCAGATCGTGGTGGCAATGTTCGTAATGCTCGTGCTGCTGCAGCTAACACAATTCCTCATTCAACTGGTGCTGCTAAGGCTCTTGGCTTAGTTGTTCCTGAATTGAACGGTAAGTTAGACGGACATGCACAACGTGTTCCAGTTATCACAGGTTCATTAACAGAATTAGTTACAACTCTTGACAAAGAAGTAACTGCTGATGAAGTTAATGCAGCTGTTAAGAAAGTTACAGATGGCAACGCATCATTTGGTTACAATAATGATGGAATCGTTTCATCAGATGTCATTGGAACAACATTTGGTTCAGTATTTGATCCAACTCAAACACAGGTTGTTGGTTCAGGTGAAGGACAAGTTGTTAAGACTGTTGCATGGTATGATAACGAATCTGGTTTTACAGCACAAATGATCCGTACTTTGGAAAAATTTGCTAGCATGCTTTAAGATTTAGCTGACGCTAAATTTTTAATCGATTTAGTTCATTAAGGCGGGGGGAGGCAACTCTCTTCGCTTTTTATTTTAAAAAAATGGAGGATTACAATTCATGGCTAAACTAACTGTTTCTGATTTAGATGTTACGGGTAAAAAAGTTTTAATTCGTGTTGACTTTAATGTTCCTATTAAAAATGGTGTTATTGGAAATGATAACCGTATTGTTGCGGCATTACCAACAATTAAATATATTGTTGAAAATGGTGGGAAAGCGATTTTATTTTCACATCTTGGTCGTGTCAAGACTGAAGAAGATAAGAAGGAATTATCACTTCGTCCAGTTGCCGAAAAATTAGCTGATTTGGTTAAAAAACCAGTTACATTTGTTCCAACAACTCGTGGTGCACAACTTGAAGAAGCAATTAACAAGATGAATAATGGCGATATTTTGTTAGTTGAGAATACACGTTTTGAAGACCTAGATGGTAAAAAAGAATCTAAGAATGATCCTGAATTAGGAAAATATTGGGCATCACTTGGCGATTTGTTTGTAAACGATGCATTTGGTACAGCTCATCGTTCACATGCTTCTAATGTAGGAATTGCAAGTAACATGGACCAAGCTGCTGCTGGATTCTTACTTGAAAAAGAAATCAAATTCTTGGGCAATGCCGTTGATACTCCTGTTCATCCATTTGTTGCCATTTTAGGTGGTGCAAAGGTTTCAGATAAGATTGGTGTTATTGATCATCTTCTTGCAAAGGCTGATAAGGTTATTATCGGTGGCGGTATGACTTACACATTTTATGCTGCTAAAGGCATGAGCATTGGTAATTCATTGGTTGAATCTGATAAGATTGAACTTGCTAAGGAAATTATTGCAAAAGCTGGAGACAAATTAGTATTACCAATTGATTCAGTTGTTGCTGAAAAATTTGATAATGATGTACCTAATAAAATTGTTGATGGTGACATTCCTGATGGGTATATGGCACTTGATATTGGACCTAAGTCAATCGCCTTATTCAAAGATGTTCTTAAAGATGCTAAAACAGTTGTTTGGAATGGACCTATGGGTGTATTTGAAATGAGTAATTATGCTGAAGGAACTCTTGAAGTTGGTAAGTTCTTAGGTACCCTTAGCGATGCTACAACAATTGTTGGTGGGGGCGATTCAACAGCTGCTGTTCAACAATTAGGTGTTGCTGATCAATTGACACATATTTCAACTGGTGGTGGTGCTTCCCTCGAATATCTCGAAGGTAAGACACTTCCTGGAATTGCTGCTGTTTCAGATAAATAAATCTATAATAGGCAAAATTGAAAGGATGATATAAGTGCGTACACCAATTATTGCAGGTAACTGGAAAATGAACCTGAATCCAGAACAGACTGCTGAATTTGTTAATGCTGTGAAAAAGGACTTGCCAGCTGCAAGTAAAGTTGAATCAGTTATTGCTGCACCAGCTGTTGATCTTCCAGCACTTTTGGAAGCTGCAAAGGGTTCAGAATTAAAAGTTGCTGCTGAAAATTGCTACTTCGAAGATGAAGGTGCATTTACTGGTGAAACTTCTCCAAAAGTTCTTAAAGAAATGGGCGTTGATTATGTAGTTATCGGTCATTCAGAACGTCGTGATTATTTCCACGAAACTGACGAAGATATCAATAAAAAAGCCCATGCAATCTTCAAAAACGGTCTCTTACCAATTATTTGTTGTGGTGAGACTCTTACAACTCGTGAGGCTGGTAAGGCAGAAGCATGGGTTGAAGGACAGGTAACCGCAGCATTAAAGGGTCTTTCAAGTGAGCAAGTTGCAAGTTCTGTAATTGCATATGAACCAATCTGGGCTATTGGCACAGGTAAGACAGCTTCATCAGATCAAGCTGAAGAGATTTGTGCAGTTGTTCGTAAAACTGTTGCAAAGCTCTATAATGAAACTGTTGCTGACAAAGTTCGTATTCAATATGGCGGTTCTGTAAAACCAGCTAATGTTAAGGAACTTATGAGCAAGGAAAATATTGATGGTGGGCTTGTTGGTGGTGCGTCATTAGTTCCCGAATCATATTTGGCATTGGTCAACTTTAACAAATAATTGATATTTTTTACGACTAACAATTGAAAGTTGTTAAGAAAACCTTTAAAATAGGTTTGGGCGAGAAACTCAAGCCAATCTAAAACTCAAAGGAGAGTATATTATGTCTAGTATTACAGAAATCTATGCACGCGAAGTCTTAGATTCACGTGGTAACCCAACAGTTGAAGCAGAAATTTATACAGAAGCAGGTGCTTTTGGCCGTGGAATTGTTCCTTCAGGTGCATCTACTGGTGAACATGAAGCTGTTGAATTACGTGATGGTGACAAGTCGCGTTACATGGGTAAGGGTGTAGAAAAAGCTGTTGCTAATGTTAACGACATTATTGCAAAAGAAATTGTTGGTTACGAAGTTACAGATCAAGTTGCTATTGATAGAGCTATGATTGCTTTAGATGGTACACCTAACAAAGGTAAATTAGGCGCAAATGCTATTTTGGCTGTATCAATTGCTGCTGCACGTGCTGCTGCAGATGAATTACAAGTGCCTCTTTACAACTACTTAGGTGGTTTCAATGCACACGTTCTCCCAACACCTATGATGAATGTTATTAATGGTGGGGCTCATTCTGACAACAAGGTTGACTTCCAGGAATTTATGATTATGCCTGTTGGTGCCAAGTCTGTCAAAGAAGCGATTCGTATGGGTTCAGAAACTTTCCATAACTTACAAAAATTACTTGCTAAAGCTGGCAAAGTAACTTCTGTTGGTGATGAAGGTGGTTTTGCTCCTGATTTTGAAAACAACGAAGAACCATTGAAGTTTTTGATTGAAGCAATCGAAGCTGCTGGTTACAAGCCAGGTAGTGACGTTGCAATCGCAATTGATGTTGCTTCATCAGAACTTTGGGATGGCGAAACTGGTAAATACAAGTTACGCTGGTCAACAGGTGAAGAATTCTCTACAGAAGAATTTATCAGCTATCTTGAAGGTTTAGTTGACAAGTATCCAATTATTTCAATTGAAGATCCTATTGATGAAAATAACTGGGATGACTGGAAGACAATTACTAGTGAATTAGGTAAGAAAGTCCAACTTGTTGGTGATGACTTCTTTGTTACAAACACAGAATACTTGAAAAAGGGTATTAAGATGGGTGCTGCAAACTCAATCCTCATCAAAGTTAACCAGATTGGTACATTGACAGAAACTGTTGAAGCTATCGAAATGGCTAAAGAAGCTGGCTATACAGCGATTGTTTCTCATCGTTCAGGTGAAACTGAAGATACAACAATTGCTGATTTGGTTGTTGCTACAAATGCAGGTCAAATTAAGACTGGCTCAATGAGTCGGACAGACCGAATTGCTAAGTACAACCAATTGATGAGAATTGAAGACCAATTGAGCGAAAGCGTAGCTCAATACAAGGGTATTCATTCATTCTATAACTTGAGTGAACAAGCTCGTCAAGAAATTGAAGGCAAGTAATTAAATAAAAGAGTGTTTTTTGCTTGTTAGTTTTGAATTAGTAAGACAACTTAACAAGAAGAAAATACAAAAACAATATCTAATAGCGAGGCTGGATCAAAAGCTAAATTTTGATTCGGTCTCTTTTTTATGCTTGATTAATTATTTTGGAGACTTTGAACGGATACTTTTATAATTAAATACAGAAATAAGCCTGAATAACTTGACATCCGGAATGTTAGAAAGTATATTGCAAGATAATGTTATACTGTGAAGTGAATCTAGATATATTCAGAAGAATTATTATTAAAAGATCGTGGTGTATAAGTGTTATAACTGACTGGAAATAAAAGATTATTTATGCTACATTATAATAGATGTAGATTACCTATGGAGTAAGGGGGTATGAACTTGTATAATTTAATTTTAACTATTTTGATGATTGTTTCAGTATTAATTATAATTGCAGTAATGATGCAACCTGCAAAAAACGATAATGCTGCTTCCGCTTTGTCAGGTGGTGCGGCTGATTTATTTAGCAAGCAAAAGCCTCGCGGATTTGAGGCATTTATGCAGAAGGTAACAGCTGTGTTGGGGGTCATCTTCTTTCTACTTTCATTGGCTTTGGTTTATATTTCATCGCATTGATAAAAAGTAAGGTCTTCTGCTTGACTCTGTGCAGGGGAGTTTTACTTTTTTTTTGGATTAAGAATGGCTCTTAATAGATAATCAAGTAAGTAAACGAGGAAATTAATGGAAAATAATATTATTAAAGAAAAAATACTAAGAGAATTAAGAGAATCACCAGACCGTGATTTTCAAGTTCAAGAACTAGCTGAAGCGATTGCCATGACAACAGCTGTTCAGTTTAAATTTGTAGTGCAGGCATTGGCACAATTAGAACATGATAAAGAAGTTACACTTAATCAAAATGGTGCATTTACAATTGCTAAGGATGACTCTCTCCCAAAATTTGTTGGTGTTTTTCATGCAAATGATCGTGGCTTTGGGTTTGTAACTGTAGATGTCGATACCCCAGATTTTTTCATTAATCCGACGCAAACAATGGCAGCGTTGAATGGTGATGAAGTTGAAGTTGTTACACTTAGGAAAGCTGATGAAAAAACTGGCAGGGGCCCTGAGGGTAAAGTCGTTGGAATTGTTAAGCATGCGATTGAACAAGTCGTTGGTGAGTTTGTTGTAGATGAGGCGGAAGAATATCCTGCAGGAATTATTGGAACGGTAAAGCTGAAAGATCGTAAGTTGGCGCACTATACTTTTTTAGTTGAAGACAAAGGTCTCAATCCTGTTGCAGGAGAAGTGATTTTAGCGGATATCACTGCGTATCCTGATGCACATCTCCCAGGAATTCTTAAGGGTGTTGCTATAAAAGTAATTGGAAATGTCAGTGATCCAGGAATTGATATTTTGCAAGTCGTCTATCAACATGATATTCCAACTCAATTTCCCACTGAGGTTATGACAGAGGTTGAACAAATTCCTGATCATGTGACTGATGATGAGCGTAAAGGACGAGTTGATTTAACTGAGCAAGACTTGGTTACAATTGATAGTATTGAATCTAAAGACCTTGATGATGCGGTTACCGCATGGAAGATGGATAATGGAAACTATCACTTAGGAGTACATATTGCAGATGTATCTCATTATGTAAGAGTAGGTACAGCATTGAATGATGAGGCCTTTAACAGAGGAACTTCGGTCTATTTGACAGACCGTGTAATTCCGATGTTACCTCATAAGTTATCAAATGGAATTTGTTCGCTAAATCCCAAAGTTGAACGTCTGGCAATGAGTTGCGAAATGGAGATAGATACTGAAGGTAACGTGATCAATCACAAAATCTTTCCGAGTGTTATTAAAACAACGGAAAGAATGACCTATGTTGCAATCAATAAGATTCTTGAATCACGTGATGAAAAAACAAAGGCACGCTATGAGAACCTGGTTCCAATGTTTGAAACGATGAATGAACTTCACAAAATCTTGCTCAAAATGAGAAAAAGACGTGGGGCAATTGAATTCGAAGATACTGAGGCACAGATTATTGTTGATGAAAAAGGGCATCCAACTGATATTCAATTGCGTGAACGCGGTACTAGTGAAAGAATAGTCGAATCATTTATGCTTGCAGCAAATGAAACAATTGCTGAACACTTCAATCATTTACGTGTTCCCTTTATTTACCGTATCCATGAAACTCCAAAAGCGGAAAAGATGCTCTCATTTTTTGAAGCATTGTCTAGTTTGGGAATTGAAGCAACAGGCAGCAGTAATGATGTAAAGCCTAAGATGTTGCAGACAATTTTGAAAAAAGTTGCAGGTAAACCCGAAGAAGCAATGGTTTCAACAATGTTGCTCCGTTCCATGCAACAAGCAAAGTATTCAGATCAGCCTTTAGGCCATTTTGGACTTGGAGCAGAGGATTATACGCATTTTACATCTCCAATCAGAAGATATCCTGATCTTTTGGTTCATCGACTAATTCGTTTTTATGAACAAAATGGAATTAATGATGAGACAAAGGAAGAGTATAAGCAAGAAATTCCTGAAATAGCTCTTCATAGCTCACAAATGGAGCGTCGTGCAATTGATGCGGAACGTGACACTGATGCAATGAAGAAAGCTGAATATATGGCTGATCATGTAGGTGAAGAATTCGATGCAGTTGTTAGTTCTGTAATGAAATTTGGAATGTTTGTCGGGTTGCCTAACACAGTTGAAGGACTTATCCATATTAGTGAAATGAAGGACGATTACTATGAATACTTGGATAAGCACATGGTCTTAGTTGGACGCCATACCAAGCGGACTTATCGAATTGGTCAACCAATAAGGGTTAAGCTAGTTAATGTCAATGTTGATCAAAAGGAAGTTGATTTCACTCTTTTAAATCCTGAGGACGCGCCTAAGACAGATTTGCTTGTCAAAGCTGGTAACGGCAGTGACTCAAGAAGAAGTAACGGTGATAGAAAATATCAGGGGAATCGTAAATATGATAACAAAAAAGGACAGTCAAAAAGTAGAGAAAAACAACATGGATACCGTCCCTTTAAGGATAAATTAAAGAAAAGACACTGATAACTAAGTTAGGAGGTGTTCGTAATGGTAAAGAAGAGACATGAGAATCCTCCACTGGCTCAAAATAAAAAGGCAAGTCATGATTACGCAATAATTGATACGATTGAGGCAGGGATTGTTTTAACTGGGACAGAAATTAAATCAGTCCGTGCACGACGAATAAATCTTAAAGATGGGTTTGCACAAGTTCGTAACGGAGAAGTTTGGTTGATGAATATTCATATTTCCCCATATGAACAAGGCAATCAATTTAACCATGATCCACTTAGAAACCGCAAGTTATTACTTCACAAAAAGCAGATAACTGATTTAGGTAAAATGACTTCAGACAAGGGAGTAACTTTGGTACCCTTGAAAGTGTATATTAAAAGTGGATTTGCAAAAGTTTTATTGGGCGTTGGTAAAGGTAAAAATGACTATGATAAGAGAGAAACCATTAAGCGTAAGGATCAAGAGCGTCAAATACAACGGACTTTGAAGAATTATGGCTGAGACTAGGCAATCATGTATGTTTGCATTCAATTAAAACATTATTAATAGTCTAGTTGAATAGCATGTATTTTTGATTTATGAAACACGTTTATACGGAATAAATAGAGGAACTGGGTTAAAAATTAACTTTTAACCCAGTTCCTCTATTTATTTAAAATTAATTTTTTACACTTATATCATATGTAGTCAGGTTATCGTGTCCTTTTTATTACAATTCTTAAGAAAAAAGTAATAATGAAACAAATAAGTAATATTTTGTAAGATGTCTGCAACCAATGAAATTAGCGAATTGCGTATAATATTCAATGGTAAAGGGGTTAATTCTTATGAAAATAATTGGGGTCGGCACAAAGTACATCATATTAATAGCACTTGCAATGACGACCATGACAAGTGGGGTTTCTGCTGATACTGTCGATAATTTACAGGGACAGCAGAGTAGTGCTCAAAAAACATTAAATACTAACAATGATCAATTATCTAAGAAGATTACTGCTGTTAATCAGGTGTATCAAGAAATTCAGCAGTTAAATGAAAAGAAAAAGGATACTTCTTCTAATATTGCAGCGGTTAAGCAAAAACTCACAGCGGCAAAAGAAGAAAAGCAAAAGCGGATTGCTGATGCTAAATCCAGATTAAGGGAACTCCAATTAAGGGAAGGTACAAATGCTACGCTTCAAGTCTTGGAGAATTCTAGTGATCTATCTCAATGGTTAGGAAATGTGATAGCATTGACACGCTTACAGTCTGTTTATAATGATAGTTTGGATGCTGTTAAACAAAGTGTGAATACAATTTCAAATGATCGTAAACAATTGTTAACATATCAAGCAAGTCTTGATACACAAGCAAAAGACTTAGCTTTGAAAAAAGATCAGATGAATGCTTCATTGAATTCTTTGAAGCAACTGGTTAAAAATAACCAAGCAACAATAGCAACTCTTGCTAACAAGGTTTCATGGGCAAAGGAAGCAGCAGCTGAGGCCAGTGCAAGTTCACAATCAGCACAACAGGCAAGCAGTAGTTCAGAGGAGTCTGCATCAAGTTCTTCAGCAGCAGTTGCCTCTTCTAGTCAGAGTTCAACAGCATCTAGTGCTAGTTCGACTAGTTCAACAACAACTACTAATGTAGCAACAACGACAACGACAAGTAGCAGCTCAAAGACACTTGTTATGCAATCAACTGGTTATTCAGTTGCACAAAGCGGTTTGAGTTCTTATAGTGCAACAGGAATTAATTTAAGTCAGTATCCAAGTTGTATAGCTGTAGATCCTAGTGTTATTCCACTAGGAAGTATTGTTTGGGTTTCTGGATATGGTGTCACAGTGGCAGGAGACACAGGTGGTGCGATTAAGGGAAATATTATTGACGTACACTTTTCAACTGTTGGACAAGCTCAAAGCTGGGGAAGAAAAACGGTTACAGTTAAGATATTAAGTTAAGGCTAACATAATAATTTAATAATCTTGTCATTTCTAGATAAATTTGATAGAAATACAATCTTGATTAAATACAGGGAGAAGACGATTCAAAATTTATTTTTTGATTAATCTCCTTTGTTGATTTATGGTGTATTTTACAAGCTATCTCTTAATTAGGATAAAGATTGGGTAGGAAAAAAGATTTGCTAAACAACATAAATTAATTCTTTGAAAATTAAAATATAAATAATTGTTGACCTGTTGATTAAAATAGTCTAAGATGTAACTAATAAATGAAAGGAGAGTCCTTTGTATGTATATTCAATCAAATAGTTATGTAATTGAATTTGCCCTACTACTATGATGGAGGACTCCGACAATATGTCGAGTCCTATTTGTAGTTAGAATGGGGCTTGAGCAGTAAATGAACACCCTATTCTTAATGAATAGGGCGTTTTTTATTTACAAATTTTCTTAATAAATTAGGAGGTTATAAGATATGAAAAAAATACAATTTTTTGATACAACTTTACGTGATGGTGAACAGACAATCGGTGTCAATTTTTCCATTGAGGACAAAATAAGCATAGCTAAACAATTAGTTAGCTGGGGTGTAGATGTAATTGAAGCAGGATTTCCTGTTGCTTCAAAGAATGATTTCAAATCGGTTAGAAAAATTGGGCAAGAAATAACTAATTGTAAGGTAACTGGTCTTGCACGTTGTGTAAAAAAGGATATTGATGCTGTGATTGATGCCTTAGGTGACACTCCGAATGGTCAGATTCATGTATTTATTGCCACAAGTCCAATTCATCGTGAAGCAAAGTTACATATGACTAAAGAGGAAGTAATTGAAACCATCAATGATTGCGTTAGTTATGCTCATCAAAAATTTACACATGTTGAATTTTCTCCGGAAGATGCAACTAGAACTGAATGGGATTTTTTGGTCAGAACAATTCGTACCGCAATTTTTGCGGGAGCTGATGTGATTAATATTCCTGATACTACTGGGTACACTAATCCTGAAGAAATTGGTGAATTATTCGATTATTTAAAGGATAATATTCCTGAATTTGATGAAGTAACATTCTCAGTGCATTGCCATAATGATTTGGGAATGGCCACAGCAAATGCATTGTCTGCGATTCGTCATGGTGCAACTAGGATAGAAGGAACAGTCAATGGTATAGGAGAACGTGCTGGAAATACTGCACTTGAAGAGGTTGCTACTATGCTGATGGTGCGTGGTGATTTCTATCAGGCAGCGACAAATATTTGTTTAAATAAAACTTTTGAAACTGCTAAAATGGTTAGTCAAAAATCTAATATGCAAATACCTAATAATAAACCTATTACAGGAGCAAACGCATTTTCCCATGAATCTGGAATTCATCAAGATGGTTTTTTGAAGAATCATGCAACATATGAGATTTTAACTCCACAAAGTGTAGGAGTTGCCCATTCATCAATACCTCTGGGAAAATTATCTGGTTCGCATGCTGTGACTGTTAAGTTAGAGGAAATGGGGTATGAGATAGATAAAAACACTACAAAGGATATTTTTATCAAGTTTAAATCAATTGCTGATAATCAATCAATTGTTTCTGATGATGATTTAGTGCAAATGATGAACGAAATGCAGTCAGTTACGAATAAAAAATGACAGTACTCTTTAATGAGATAAACTAATGAACACTAGTCTATATATTTTTTTAGAAGCAAAGAGGGTTGGGCCAAGAGTTAAATTTTGACCCAACCTTTATTTCTGTATAAATGTGTTCCATAAGTCAAAAATCTTCGTCCAACTTTTTTAAGGCAGTGCACTTATGTCACACTCCTGCTCTGTTTGAAGCTTTAAATTCTAATCAAAATTTAGATTATTAGATTATGAATTCTTACCTACACTTTTTTGCAGGTGATTGTAATTGTGGTCACCTAATATTATTAAGCCTGCATTTCTAAAACCATAACTATAGTATAAGGCTTCTGCTCGTGGATTCTCCCAATCTACATTCAAGCCAATCTTGTTCTTATTTTGATTTGCCGCTATATTAGGAGTAACGGCTAGCAATTTACTTCCAATTCCGTGCCCTTGATACTCGGGATCAACAGCGATTGAATTTAAGTACCATTCGTTAGGAAATGTTTCAGGGTCAGAAAATATTACAATTGAAGGAGGTAAGCCAGCATCTTGTAAGAAGGAATGCATTAGTGTATTGACTTTTTTCTCATTTTCGCAGGGATAACCATATAAAAATCCTACTACTTTATCGTTTTCGACTGCAACTGTAGTTTGAGCCCAGTCGGTTAAAAATTCTGGTGTTTCAAATGATTTTTGGAAGACGATATCTAGTTTGGAACGGTCCAGCGTTTTGACTATATCCAAGTCCATTTCATCAATGATAATATTGAATAAAGAAACAACTGCACTTGAATCATCTTTAGTGGCTTTTCTAATTAACAAACTTCTTCTCCTTTTAGAATTTAATCATATCTGACTTGTAATCGATAACGAGAATGTGGCTTTTTTTGAGATGAACTGGCAAAATAATCTAGAATTGCAACAATAGATAAACAGACCGGTTCATCAATCTCATTGTTAATCGCTAATTCTAAGAATTTGCCAGAAGGTAGCATAACTTCCTGTAATGACATTATTAAGGTTTGCTTATGATAAATCTTATAAGCAAAGTTGATAAGATTACCCATCACTACCCAATTTAATCCTTTTATAAGGATCAGGTCCTTGTTGCCAAAATTGATCCGCCGGAGAGAGCCAACCTTTTTATTATTACGAAAAAGTTCAAATTTGGGAAAGATTCCGAATCCATGCTGTTTGATTTGTGCCAACAACTCGCCAGAGATTGCATATACAGATAGAACATCTTGATGTCTGCCCCAATTGCCGACAACAAGGTAGATTGCTTTCGATTTTTCATCTACGATTTTAGTTGCACCTTGAGTGCTAAGACGGTGTCGATGGGCATACAAGTTACGCAATTCAAAACCTCCCTTGAGTTCAAGTCTAAAATCTATTTTTCCTTTAAGACTTCTTCAATAGCTATACCGACACCATCTTCAGTGTTGCTTTTGGTCAAGCGCTTAGCAGTTTGTTTAACTTCTGTGATTGCATTATCCATTGCATAACTAATTCCTGCAACTTTTAGCATTGACATGTCATTATTGTTATCACCAATCGCCATCACGTTATCCATAGGGATATTCATCAAATCTGCAAATGCTTGAAGGGCTGCACCTTTTTGTGCATTGACATGATTGATTTCAATATTAGAACTTGAGGATGAGGTAACAACCAGTGAATCGAATTGTTTTAATTCTTTTCTGATTGGATCTAGTTTTTTTGGTCCTTCATTACTGAACGTGACGAATTTATAGACTTTTAATGAAGGGTCGTCAATAATTTTCAAATAATCATCAGTGTAATTGACATTCATTAATTCAAAACGTGCAGCAGCCATAGAAACGGCTAGTTTGTATGGTGTTTCGGGGCTGACTCGTGTTAATAATTCAGCAAAATTCTCAATCCGATTTGTTTTGCTGTCAGAGTAAATACCAGCTGATGTAACGATTTCAAAATATAAGCCTTTTTTCTTCAATAGATGTAAAACTTTGCTTGCAAGCGTATCATTAATCGCAGCAGAGCTCAGAAGATTGCCGGTTTCATCGAACACCTGAGCGCCATTTAATGTAATCATAGGGCAATTAAATCCCGCTTCTTCAATTAAAGGTTTAATCTCTGTATACCCGCGTCCTGAAGAAACAACGAAATGGACACCAGCTTTTTGTGCAGCTTTGATTGCAGCAGCATTTCTTTTTGAAATAACCATGTGATCATTTAGTAGAGTTCCATCCATATCAGAAGCAATAATTTGTATCATACTTTTTTCCCCCATTATTAATTCGACTTTATGAACATTTTACCATGAATAGTGATTTTTTTTTAGTGACGTCGTTTGTAAAATTAAGTTAGAAATAAAAAAGCCATTTGTGGTAGACTTTTGAATATCCCTAATCAAAAGAGAGGTAACCACAAATGACCTATAAACATCTTACCACACAAGAATTAACCTTCATATATAATTTTTGGAAACAAGGTATTAAAGCTTACCAAGCTGCTAAAGCTCTTAAACGTTCTAGTGAAACTGTTTATCGTGTTTACCGTTTCTTAGATACCGGACATTCAATTAGCCAATTCCAAGAAAACTACCGAATTAACAAGGCTCACTGTGGTCGAAAAGTAATTACATTACCAGAAGATGAAGTCAAATATATTGAGCAGAAAGTCTCATTAGGTTGGACCCCTGATACAATTATTGGTCGCGCAAAGATTCATATCAGTTGTAGTATGAGAACTTTATACCGCTTTTTTCAAAGGGGAGTTTTCAATAAGAAATTATTGCCAATGAAAGGTAAGCGGCATCCAAATGGTTATGTTGAACGACGTGGTAAAGCTGGCCGACTTGGCAGAAGCATTTACCAACGATATCAGGATTACCCTCATTTTCAACATGAATTTGGTCACTTAGAAGCAGACACAGTCCAAGGCAAAGCTCACCAAGGTGCAGTTATGACTTTAGTTGAGCGTCTTTCCAAAGTTGAAATTATTTTGAACATTCAACAAAAATCAGCTGAATGTGTTAACAAACACCTTGATCAATGGTTGTCTCAACAGCCAAAACACCTTTTCAAATCAATTACTTTTGATAATGGTAAAGAATTCACTGGCTGGAAAGAGATTGCGAATAAACATGATATTAGTGCTTACTTTGCCGAAGTTGGAGCTCCTAACCAACGTGGCTTAAATGAAAACAACAACGGATTGATTAGACGAGATGGTCTCAAAAAGGACATGGATTTTCGTAGCTTACCAAATACTGTGGTTCAACAAGTCAGCAGCCGACGTAATCATATACCGAGGAAATCACTAAATTACAAAACACCAATTGAGATATTCATGAAAAATATCACAGATAAGCAACTAAGTTATTTCTAACTTAATTTGACATTTCAAGTGAGTTAATCCTTCAAAAAATATAATCAATAAAAAATTAATGAAAGGCAATATTTTTGAGAGCAAATATGATAAAATAAATCCGAGGTGTCGCAAATGAAAACGCTTATTAATAATGACTGGCAGGAGATTTTAGGACCTGAATTTGAAAAGAACTATTATTTGAATTTACATAGTTTCTTAAAGACAGAATATGCAAACCAAGAGATTCATCCAGATATGTATCATATTTTTCAAGCATTTGAGTGGACTCCGTTTTCACAAGTCAAAGTCTGTATATTAGGACAAGACCCGTATCATGGACCTAATCAAGCACATGGTTGTAGCTTTTCAGTCTTACCGGGTGTTAAGATTCCACCGTCTCTCCAGAATATTTATAAAGAACTTGAGAGTGATTTGGGAATTAGGCCGGTTAATCATGGCTATCTTGAGAAATGGGCTAGGCAGGGAGTATTGTTGTTGAATACGGTCTTGACTGTAAGAGAGGGGCAAGCATTTTCTCATCGGGGCAAGGGATGGGAATTATTAACCGATAAGGCAATTCAAGGCTTATCAGAAAGACAGCAGCCTGTTATTTTTATACTTTGGGGAAAAGCTGCACAGGACAAGATTGAGTTAATTGATCAGAAGAAGAATGTCATTTTAACTTCAGCACATCCGAGTCCTTTTTCAGCACACCGCGGTTTCTTTGGATCAAAACCATTCTCGAAAACCAATGCGGCACTTGTTGCTATGGGAGAGAAACCAATTGATTGGCAGTTGCCAGAAAAAATAAATTAGTAAAGTGGAGGGTTAATTATGGAATTATTTGAAAGTTTAGTTGAGAAGATTAAGGGTAAGAATAAAAAAATAGTTTTTCCTGAGGGAAATGATGTTCGGGTAGTTAAGGCCGTAGTTAGATTAGCTGAAGATAAGTTGATTAGCAGTGTGATTCTTGGCAACGAAAATGAAGTGAAGGAATTAGCTGGTGTCAGCAGGCTGCCCGCTGGAATATCTGTAATAGATGTGACCTCTTACCCAAGTGACAAATTTGAAGAGATGATTGCAGCTTTTGTTGACAGGCGAAAAGGAAAGAACACACCAGAACAAGCAAGAAAAATGCTGAAAGATGTTAATTACTTTGGAACGATGCTTGTATACATGGGAGTAGCCGACGGACTTGTTTCAGGTGCTGTTCATCCAACCGGTGATACAGTCAGACCTGCTTTGCAGATTATTAAGACTAAACCTGGAACTACAAGAACAAGTGGAGCCTTTGTAATGACAAGAGAGAACGAGAAATATTTGTTTGCCGATTGTGCAATTAACATTAATCCAAATGAACAGGAATTAGCAGAAATTGCAGTCGAAAGCATTCAGACTGCAAGACTTTTTGATATTGATCCCAAAGTTGCTATGTTAAGCTTTTCAACAAAAGGCTCGGCCAAATCTGATGAAGTAACAAAAGTAGCGAAGGCAACTGCATTGGCAAAAGAATTGGCACCAAGTGAGCAGATTGATGGAGAATTACAATTTGATGCTGCTTTTGTAGAATCTGTTGCAGCAAAGAAGGCACCAAATTCTGAAGTTGCAGGGAAAGCAAATGTATTTGTCTTTCCGGAATTACAATCGGGGAATATTGGATATAAAATAGCACAGAGGTTCGGTGGTTTTGAAGCAGTTGGTCCAATCTTACAAGGCTTGAATAAGCCAATATCTGATTTATCACGTGGTGCTAATGAAAATGATATTTACAAGGTTGCAATTATTACCGCACTGCAGGCAACTTTATAGGGTCGGTAACTAAGAAAACTTATGAAACACGTTTATACGGAATAAATAGAGAAACCTCTTGGACTTGTCCTCAATGCTATACGCAGCTAGATAGAGATGTAAATGCAAGTAAAAATATATTAAAACTTGGTTTGGGCTAAACCATAGTAAATAGAGTAAACCGCTGTCGAATACTGAAATGTATGAGATAAGTTATGCTTGTTCCTAGAA